>NZ_JBIALB010000005.1:0-425627 GCF_042872965.1 Micromonospora sp. NPDC005087
GGTGGGGACCAGGTGCGCCGACGACCCGAGATCGCCGGCACCAGACACGGTGCCCGACGAGACCGCCGACAGGAAGAGTCTGCGCAGTGAGCGGACGGTGGTGAACCGGGACATCAATCAAGGCGCGAGGTCCACGCGGTGGACCAGCACCAGGCGACCGTCTCGCCGGCAATCCGTAGGTCAGGACTTCGACCAGGACGTGATGGAGTTGGGTCTCGTCAGCAATTCCTGCCGGCGCAGTAGCAAGATGGCCAGCGCCATGACTGCGAAGGCAAGAGCGCTGAGCGGATTGGTGCCTAGCACCGCGACGTTGGTGACGGTTGCGCCGAGGAGCAACACCAGCAGGCAGAGTGCGGCCAGTGCTCGCACACGTGGGATGACTAGGCCCACCCCGCCCGCTACTTCGAGTGTGCCGACCACGAAGCGCAGCCACTGGCCGGCACCGATGTCATGGAACATCTCGACCATGCTCGGATCGCCGGTGAGCTTGAGCAGCCCGCCCCCGGCAATGGCGAAGCCGAGCACGATCTGCAGCACCCAAGCTGTGATCATGGCGGCTCGGTGGGCTCCCGGGAGCGCGTTTTGCCTTGACATGGCCTCTCCTGTCCTCTGCTGGCACCTCAGTAGTGCCCCTCACCAGAGACGTCGGAGCCAGCGGCCCATCCCGGACATTTACCTGCCAGCAAGTACCGAGGGGTGACTGTCGACAGCAACGGTGACAGACATCCCATGAGGTTTGGGTGTCAAGCAGCGGCCGGTTGGTCGTGCTGTTCGTGGTGTTGCCAGGCGGTGGTTTCGTCGTAGGCGGTGCCGGTTTTGAGGCAGCCGTGGAGGATGCCGACGAGGCGGTTGCCGAGTTGGCGTAGTGCGGCGTGGTGGCCGAGGCCGCGGTTGCGTTGGCGGTCGTAGTAGGCGCGGGCGCCGGGGGAGGCGATCAGGGCGGCGAAGGCCTGTCGGCCGAGGGCGTCGATGAGCCGGTCGTTGTGCACGTAGCGGGCCAGGACGATCTTTTTCTTCCCGGACTGGCGGGTGATCGGGCTGGTTCCGGCGTAGTTGCGGCGGGATTTGGCGTCGGTGTAGCGGGTGGAGTCGTCGCCGAATTCGGCAAGCACCCGGGCGCCGAGGATGCGGCCCAGGCCGGGCTGGCTGAGGTAGATCTCAGCGTCCGGGTGCTGCCCAAAATGTGCCTCGACCTGCTGTTCCATTGCCTTGATCTGGGTCTGCAGTGTGCCCAGGATCGCGACCTGGGCGCGGACGGTGGCCGCGTAAGCCGCGGTCACCGCGGGCGGCTGGCCGAGCTGCTGGCTGCGCAACGCTGCCCGTAGCTTCTCGGCCTTGGCCGGCACATCACGGCGGCGGGCCCGCTTCAGCGCGGCGGTGATCTGCGAGGTCGTCAACCGGGCCGCCGTGGCAGGGTCGGGGGCCTTGCCCAGCAGGTGCAGGGCGTCCGTGGCGGTCAGGTCGTCGAACGCGGCCAAGGCGGCGGGGAAGAACTCCCGCAGCGTCTGCCGCAGCCGTAGCGTGTGACGGGTGCGTTCCCAGATCAGCGTCTGGTGCGCCCTGGCCACCACTTTGACCGCCTCGGCGCCGGCGCTGTCGCCGGCGACCGGTCGTAGCTGATGCCGGTCGGTGCGCACCATGTCAGCCAGGGCGTGCGCGTCACCGGCGTCGCTCTTGGCACCCGAGACGACGCGCCGTTCCCGGTACCGGGCGACCTGCAGCGGGTTGATCGCATAAATCTGGTAGCCGGCGGCGATCAGCGCCTGCACCCACGGGCCCCGGTCGGTTTCGATGCCGATCACCACTTGGACCGGCTCATCGTCGTCACCCAGCTGCTCACCCAGCAGCGCGTGCAGGCGGGCAATGCCGCTGATCCCCTCCTCGAGTTTCGCCTTGCCCAGCCGCCGACCCGCGTCGTCTTGTACCTCGACATCGTGGTGGTCCTCGGCCCAGTCGTCTCCCACGAACAGCACACCAGCCTCCCAAGTCCACAGCGGACCTCAGGCAGCCTTCGGGAGACCTCCGCAAGCTAATGAACAAGTGCTCACCCCGGCGAGCGGCGGGCACGACATCCCATCAGCGGTCTCGTCTCCCGACCACCGGCAGGGGCACGATCTGTCACTAGGGCTGCCAGAGCGCCCTGCAACCGGGAGTGCTCACCCGCCAGCGGCTACCGGACCCGAGTCTGCCGCAACCGACCCGGTAACTCTCATTAGCAACCGCCTCGGACGAGGACGCTCCTCGGCAGCCGAGTACGGCCAGTCGCCTGAGGTCGCGAACACGGAGAGATGACGCCAAACGACCCGCACAGAGCTTGTAAGCGAGGCGTCAGCCAACGAGGCAGCAAGAAGGCAGCGGCAGCGTCGACGCGGGTCGACCCTGAACGTGAATCGACGACGTCCGGCACCTGCTCATTGACGCGGGCCGGCACCGGCTGGCAGTGGCCGACAGATTGAGTCCGCATCCCCCCGGCGGGGCTCGCTAACGGCGGCGGGGATCGGTCAGCGGCCGACGCGGATGCGGTCGGCAGAGTACACCTGGCGCGAGCCGTCGGCGCGGAAGATCACGATGACCGGGATGCCCTCACCGATCTCCAGCTCGCGCCGTTCGGCGGGGGTGGGCATCCGAGCGGTGGCGGTGTCGCCCTTGAGGAGGGTCACCGTTTCGGTCGGCTCGTCGGCGCGGACGAATGTGCCGCGCGGTGGTTCCACGATCACGAGCCCTTCCGACCGGAGTAGCGCTACAGCCTGTCGGACGCTCGTGCGGCTCAGCCCGTACTCCTGAGCCAACCGCAGCTCGCTGGGAAGCGAGGCCCCGGGCGCGAGGTCGCCAGACGCGATCCGGTCTCGCAGAAGGTCTGCGAGCTGCCGGAACACGGCGCGATCCGCGCTGGGGTCGATCACGAATGTGACGCTACATGTCCAACAGTTCTACATCTTATTGTATCTACAGTCCTACGTCGTTACGGTGACATGAGCTGGGGCAACAGCCAACGGCCGGCTCCACCTGCCCGTGAGATCGAAGAATGCCCGAGGGGAGACCTGGTGCCTCGCGTGTCGTACGAGGAGTACTTGGTGGCTGTCGCGCTAACCCTGGCGAGGCGGCACCGGCCGGTCTGGTCATGGCAGCGATGGCGGAAGGTCTGCCGATGCGGGGGCGAGTTGCCCTGCCATGCGAGGCATCGAATCCCGATCAACCGGGGTCACTGGCCCTCAGAGGACGGCCGGCTATCCGCTCCGTCATCGGAACCGCCGGCCGAGCAGAGGGAGCCGAAGTGACCAACCACCTCCCGATCACGCCGGCCTGGACCTGCGGTGGCTGCGGTGCCGACTGGCCCTGCCACACCCGCCGTCGAGAGCTGCGAGCGGAGTACGACCGAGCCCCGGTGTCGCTCACCCTCTACCTGGCAGCCCAACTCGTCGAAGCCGCCCACGACCTGACCCACGTCCCCGCAGGCCACCTGCACTACCGCTTCCTCGGCTGGACTCGATGAGCATCCTGCGACCCAGTGACGAGAAGTTCCACTACAGCGACGGCTCGCACAAGTGGATCCCGCCAGACCCGGACTACGACCAGGAGGTCTGGGACGAGCAGGTCCGCCAGCACAAGCAACGCCACCTCAGGAACGAGCGTGCGAAGGTACGCATCCAGCGTCTCGTCTGATGCCAGCACTACAGCAGCGAAGTACAGCAACCGTGCCAGCCGAACCCGGCCGAGACGCACGCCAGCAGCCCGGATGACCTCGTACCGCACCCGATCCGGCTGGCTCGCCGGCAATCCATAGGTTCAGGTTTCGAGTCCCTGGCGGCCCACTTCTCCGCAGTTCAACGGCCCTTTGTGGGCCCGCTGGTGCCGCGATCTTGGCCGGTACAGCAGCGAAGGTCGGGGCGGGACGGCCGGCTGCCAGCCGATGTGGGAGGACTTTCTGTACGTCTATCAAGGCGGCCCGCAACGGGCCGCACGCGCCGCAGCCTGGGCGCGCGCCGGACGCCCGGCGGCTGGCGCGGAAAGCGGGAAGCCCGGAGGGCCGCCGCAGAACGACAGACCGTTGACCGATGAGGGGTGCGGCCGGCAGCCGGCCGGGCCGCGCGGCCACAAGCCCGCGCGGCGCAGGGAAGCGCACTCCGGCCACGTCGGCGAGCTGGCGTCGGTCGCGGGGTTGCGGTCAGGGCGCCTCCGGCGGGGGCGCCCCGGCTCCAGGATGGCAGGGGCTCTGTCGGCGGGTCGCGGTCCGTGGGTGGTTGCGGTAGGCCATCCCGCCGTCGTCGACCACGGAACGAGCCGAGCAGACCACCGCCCGGCACGCCAGCGTCCGAACCTGTGTCAAGGTCCGCTTGACGTGGCGTGCCGGGCGGCGGCCCGCTCCCCGCAGGGCGGGTTGACGGCGACGGGATGGCAGTTCGAGCCTGTGGCTTGCGACAACTAGGACTCGGTCGAGGCCTACTATGAGCGGCGAGCGGTACAGACGGCCTGTCAACGAATCAGCCGAACTGGCGGCTCGCCGGACGCAAAGTGACTGCCTTTGCACTTCAGCTTCCGTCTGGCGTCGCCGGCGGCATGCCGAGCGGACGGTGGCCTCGGCACGGTGGCGGAGGACTTCACGATCAGGGTGAGCCGGGACCAAGCGTTGGTGCTCTCAGGTCGAGTAGCCGGGAGAAGTCTAACCTCCGGCTTTCACAGATCTGGACGTAACAGTCTCACCGTGAACGCTCTTGATCAGGGGACCATCGACGGCCGGGCTCCCGCCATCTGCCACGGCATGACTCATGGACTGCCCACGCGAACGGTGCAGACGATGCCGTCGAGTGCCCAGGCGCACCGTCGCTGCGCCCAGCAGGGTCGCGGCGGCCAGCGGCAGCCACAGCGCCGCCGCGCCCAGGCTGAGCAGACCGGTGATGATGATGGGATCGACGGCCCGGGCCAGGCCGTAGCTGAGCTGCCAGCGGGCGAGCGCGCGCCCCATCAGGTGTGGCGGTGCTGACTCGATCACCAGCGGCACGCTGCTGCCGGTGTAGAGGATTTCACCCAGCGTGTAAGGCACGATGACCAGCGCGACGAGCACCGTGCCGGGGCCGCCGCCGGTCGCCCCGCCGAGCCAGAAGGCGAGGTAGGAGGCGGCGAGCAACAGGCCGGACCAGAAGAGCACGGTGCGGTGCGGCCACTTCGCGAGGCGCACTACCACGACCAGCTGCAGCGCAATCACCATGACGGTGTTGGCGACGAAGATGCCCGAGGGCCACGCCAGGGACGCGTGCAGGCCCTGCACCAGCAGCAGCGGCAGGGCGATCTCGAGGATGTCGGCGTAAAACGCGTACGGAATGCCGGCCAGGGCCAGGATGGTAACGGTGCGTAGGCCGGCACCGCGCGCTTCCTTCGTTGCCGCAGCCGGGGCGGGGGCCGGAACATCTTGGTGGGGCAGCGGCACCCGGGCGATCACCGCCGCGCCGAACGCGCACCCGAGCGCCGTCGCCAGCGCGAGCCAGCGGAGCACCTCCGGCCCGCTCGCGACCAGAACCGTGCCGAGCAGGGCGCCGGCGCCCAGGCCGGCGTTGCGCAGCGAGCGGCCCGCGGCCAGCGCCGCCGCACGCTGGGCCGGGCCGGCCAGCGCGGCGACCAGCGCGGAATTGGCGGGTGGAGCGATCTGCGTGCCGACGCCGATGAGCACCGCACCGATCGCGAATCCGGCGATGCCGGGCACCAGGCCAAGCAGCAGCGACCCCACCGCTCGCACCAGTAGCGCGGCGACGGCGGGGGCCCGCCGCGCTCCGCGGTCGATCCACCGTCCGGCGAGCGGGACGGCGCCGAGGCCGGCCAGCATGCCGACGGTCAGCGTCATACCGGCCTGCCACGCGCTGAGCCCGATCAGCACGGCGTAGATCACGATGAACGGGCGCAGCATCCCGGAGGTCGCTGCCTCGACTGTGGCGCTGAGCGCGTAGCGGCCGCCGCCCGGGATGCGTACCAGCTCACGAAGCGTCGTACGGGTGGTCGTCACGGCTCCGATCGTCCGGCCATACGGCTGCGAAGGGACCCGGGTTGGCCAGCGTCGTCAATCCATGCCTCGTCGATTGATAAACGACGTCAATCGGTCTGCCCGGGCGCGGACCCCTGCCATGATCAGTACTGTGGTTACCTCGGTCGACATCGCCGGCGTACCAGCCGATCGGATCCGGATAACGCCGTCGCCGCTCGCAGAGCTCGGCGCGGTGCTGCACGTGCTCGCGGAGCCGCAGCATCATCCGGACACCGCCGCGGCGGTTGCGATGATGGCGGCTGCCCTTCCCGCAGAGCTGGCTCCAGACCTCGAGGAATTTGGTCTGCTCTGGCACTCCGGCCGGGCCGACTTTCTGTTCCCGCCCGATCCACGGCCGAGCCTGCGCGAGGAACTGGACGACGTCGACCGCCTGGACGACGAGCGCTGGGTCGCTGCGGCGCTCGCCGCCCATCGGGCCGTCTCACCGGCGCCGCGAATGTGGTCGCCGCTGCGTGACCCGATCGTGCGGCAGCGGGCGCTGGCCGCGGCCCGCGCCCGAGGGCCGCGGCAGGCGGCGTGGGCCGAGCGGTTGCTCGCCGATCCGGCCGCCGAGCGCGAGCGGGTACGACGCTTTCTGCTCGCCTGCGAGTCCGCCTTCTTCGGCACGGTCTGGAAACGCGTCCGCCCAGCGCTCGCCGAGGAAGCCGACCGTCGACGCTTCGACCTGGCCCGCGAGGGTATCGGCGCCCTCGGCCGGATCTCGCACGCAATCGGGGTCGACACCGAGCGCGGCATTCTGACGATCGACAAGCTGCAGGACCAGACCGCAGACGGTCGCGGCGGCGGGATGACGCTCATCCCGAGCGCGTACGGCGCACCGCATATGACCGTCGTGTACGCGCCCGGCTGGCTGCCCGTGCTGCAGTACCCGGCACCGGGCTGGGACCCGCGCCCAGTGTTGCGGGTGGACGAGCTGGATGCTCGGCTGACCGCGCTTGCGCACCCGCTGCGGCTACGTTTCTGCCGCACGCTCGCCCGAGGTCCGCACACGACCGGCGAACTGGCCGACTTTTGGCGGGTGACGGCGCCGGAGGTATCCAGGCACCTCGCGGTGCTAAAGGCGGCCGGGCTGCTGATCTCGGCGCGCCGCGGCCGCTACGTGACGTACCGCCTGGACATGGAGGCCTGCACCGGCCTGGGGCAGCAACTGGCGGACGTCCTCGGCCGCTGAACAGCCAGGACGCGTACGTGGGCAGGAAGACGAGCTCAAAGCGTGGCCCGTCCAGTTCGGATGCCTATGACTGGCAGGGGGATCAATACAACGCCAAGTGAACACCTGTAGCCTCTTTTCATGCCGGACAACCTCCACAAGGCGTTGATCGAGAGCTTGTTGGCATGTCTGGCCTTCCTGGAGCAGAGCGACAGCGACACGGTGGACCCCGACTCCGCAATACGTGCGCTGGAGGATGTCGCCTACCCGCTCCAGAGCCTGTCCGATGCCGATCGCAGGTCCCTGCTAGCGATGTTCGAGCGAGTGGCCGCCGAGGAGACGGACACCGGGTGGCGCGAGTTCATCCGCCTTCAGCCCCGTGGCTTGGGCCTCATGGCACCCGATGAGGTCGAGTGACGGACAGGGCTGGGCCGTTGTAAGCAGCATCCGGGCCAAGTGGGTGACAAACTGGGTGACGATCACGACGGACACCCGTGGACGCACCGGGACGCTGTCGGATCGTCTCCGCAGCTCACTCGCCGTATTAGGCCAGCCGCTGGTAGTGCGGCAGCGGCCCTTAGTTCCGCTTCAACTCACCTCCGTCGAACGTCGCCAGGCGTCGGCGGGCCGCGTCTGGTCCGCCCCGTGGGGAGCGGTTAGCTTCTAAGTTGTGAAACTGACGGGTTGGTTGCGGGCGTTACTGGATAGGGGTCCCAGCGATCGTCCCGAGGAGTCCTCTGGCGCCGAGCCCGTCGCCCCGGAGTGCATGTCGCTGCTTGAGTTGGCCCGGTTGCTCGCTGGTCGGGGTATAGCGAGAGCGTTGCCAGTGCGTACGTCGAGGTGGTGACCTTCGCATCGGCTGACGAGATCGTGGCGATGCTGAAGGTGATGCTGGAGGAGGACTGGATGGGTCTTCCGGTCTGGGCGCGAAACCTCGCCTTCCGGCTGGCCTGCCTCCAGCGGCCGGCGGATGTCGAGCTGTTGCGGGTGGCGGCTAACGACCTACATGCCTTCGGTCCCGATTGGGATGACATAGCTGCGGAACTTCACCGTCGAGCCGGCCGATTGGAGGCTGGACAGGAGACCAGTCTTCCCTGACTCCTCTGCCAGCCGAACCAGACCGAGAGGCGCGCCAGCAGGCCGCACTTTGGCGTCAGGCGTTGATCGAGCCCGTCCGATCACACCTTGAGGACGTCCACGTCGTACAGCGCTATCGACGCGTCGCGGGAGGCCAGGGTCAAACTCTCGGTGATCGCCTGTGCCACCAGCATGCGGTCGAAGGGGTCGCGGTGATGCGGCGGCAGGCGGCCGGCGGCGATGGCGTGGGCGTGGTTCACCGGGATTTCACGGAAGCCCATGTCCCTTACCCGTTCGGCGAGGTCAGGCTGACCGGGGAGAGGAAGATGTCCGGCTCACGGCGTAGCCGGTCGAGAAACTCAGTGCCGAGAGTCGCGTCGCCGGTGATGGCCCAGAGCACGACGTGGGTGTCCAGCAGCAGGGTCATGCGCCGATGCCGAAGTCGGCGGCGATCTCGGCATTGGTCTGTGGAGAGTCCCAGCCACCGGAAAGGCCCAGTTGCCCGGCAAGGGAGCCGACCGCGGTGCGGTTGGCCCGACGCACCACCGGAACGACCTTCGCCACCGGGGTGCCGGCCCGGTCGATGATGATCTCCTCGCCGTGTTCCACCCGTTCGATGATGCGCGACAGGTGGGTCTTGGCATCATGCATGTTGTAGTGCACGGCCTCAGCCGACATGGCGCAACCCCCTCGGTTAGCTAAGAGCTTAGTTAGCCTGCGTGGCTCCATGCGCCAGCGGTTCGACTGCTCCGGTCGAGGTCCGGCGACGACGATCCGAACCATGGCGATGGAACTGGTGATGGCGGTTGCTCGTCCAATCACCTCAGGTCCGGGCCGCTCAACCGCCCGGCGGGCGTCGGGGCGGGGGAGAAGATGAGCGGGAGCAGGTACTTGATAGCTGTCGCGGCGGTCGGGCTGTTGCTCGGGGGCTGCAACGAGCCGGTCGGCTCGGAGACAGCGGCTCCAGGTGGTTCCCAGGCCGCCGCTACGGACCCTGCACCGGCCGTGTCGCCAGCGGCCGATCCTGTCGCGCTGATCGGTTCCTGGAAGCTGGCGGAGGTCGACGAAGGAGCGGGTGACATTCTGCAGCTCACACCCGACAAGCACGACGGCCTGCTGTTGTTCGACCGTTGCGGCGTGGTGATGGGGACGTGGCGGGCCAATGTCAACGGCCTCTTCGTCGCCGGCGCCTCCGGACGTTCGGTTTCCGGCAACGACGCCCGGAACTGCCGTCCCGGTCCTGAGCTCACCCCTGCCTGGCTGGGTCGGGCCGGCGCCTTCCGCGTCGAGGGCGACAGCCGCGTTCTGCTCGACGACCAGGGCGGGCACGTCGCCCGGCTGCTGCCCGGCGCTAAGCCCACCCCCGGGCCGAACCTGTTGCCGTCTCCGGCGGAGCTGCCCGTGGTGACCGACGAGGTCCGGCGTGCCTTCGCGCCGGCCGCCGCGCTGCCGGCGGCTCTGACGCCAGCGTCCCGTGAAACCCTGCTCGGTCGATGGGTGCCGGTTGATGCTCGGCCGGGCAGGTTCAGGTCCGGGGGGCCGTACGTGGAGCTGCGCGACGACGGCTCATGGCGCGGTTCCGACGGCTGCAACGGTGAGCGAGGGCGATGGGTCGCCGGACCGGCGGGCGACTTCCTCGCCACCAGCGGACCCACCACGGCGATTGGCTGTGAGAACGTTCCGGTGGGTTTCTGGCTCATGAAGGCGTGGCGGGCAGGGCTGGACGGCGACGTGCTCGTGCTCTTCGACGCCCAGGGCGGGGAGACGGGCCGGCTGCAGCGCGACGAATGAGGTCGCCGCTGTGCACTCGGGGTCCGACAGGGTCCAGCCCGGCCAGTGGCGCCTACTGCTGTTCCTGAGTGCCCAGGTCCGCGGCGAGTTCGGTCGCTTGGTCGGTGATGCGTTGCCGCTCGTCGGGGTCCAGGTCCTGTTCCCAGTCTCTGAACCGGTGGTAGCGGTCGAGGAGTTCTCCGCCATAGGCGTCATTCGCGGCGATCTGGCGTAGGTCGGCGTGGCCGGCGAGGACGTCGCGGGCCATCTCCTGGAGGTCGCCGCCGGCGGCTCCCTCGCGTAGCCGGGTGAGGCTGGCGTGGAGGAGCCTGGCCAGGCCCGGGTCGCCTTCGGTGAGGTCGAGGAACTGCTGCTCTGGTGGTGGTTCAGGTTGGGTCACGGACCACCGGGCTCGTGTAGGGCTGGTCGGGCAGGGGCACCTTGGACAGGTCGCCGCCCTGCTCGGCGAGGGTCTTGATGAAGCTGAAGAAGCCGAGGATCGCGGTGCCGGCGGCTTGGATCTTCAGCGCGGCGTCGTTGACCTTCTTGACCAGTTCGATGGCTTGCCAGGCGGCGACCCCGTAGCCGACGACGGCTCCGGCGCCGGGTTCGATGAGCGCCGTGCCTGCGGCGGCGCTGACGCCGATGATGATGGCTTTGTCGATCATCATCTTGACGAGGCCGTCGATCATGTCGGCCAAAAGCCAGATGGCGCGCGCCGCTTCGTGGTACTTCTCTTTGATCTCGATGAGGACGAGGTTCTGCAGAACGAGTGCCTTGGTGAGCTAACGGAAGTAGACGAAAGCCGCGTCACCGGCCTGGCCGTCCCACTGCTGATCCATGTGCGAGGCGGTCGGACTGACGTTCTGACCGAGGGCCTGCAGGCTCTGGCCGAGGTTGCCGTAGGCATCGCCCGCCTTGTAGAAGCTCTCCCAGTCTCCGACCAGGGCGTTGCTGATGGTGCCGATGACGTCGTAGCCGGCGCAGTCCTTGATGATCTGGTTGACCCAGTGCGAGATGGAGATCGCGTCCAGGACGCCGATCGGGTTGGCGAAGCCCTTGGTCATTGTGGGATCGGGTTCGCCGGGCTCGACGAGGAAGTCGGTCGGCTCTCTCACGGCAGGTTCCACCCGTCGGGTGACCACGGGGAAGCTCATAGCCGCTGCGGTCGACGGTCGGGTAGGTCGCGTCCAGCCGGGCCGCGCTGCCGGTGTCGGTGCGCCGGTAGTAGTCGGCGGTTTCCTGAAGTGCGTCGCGTGACTTGCCGAGCAGCTCCATCAGGTGGGTGAGCCGCTTGTTCATCTCGTCGACGAGCTTCTGGTGTGCGGGCCACGCTTCGTTGAGCAGGCCCTGACCGTGCCACGGCAGGTCGGTGTGCTTGAGCGTGTACGCCTTGGCGGTCTGGGCGTCGAGGGCGGCGTCGTTGAGGCGGGAGACGGCGCGCTCCAGGGCGCTGGGGTCGACCGAGAAGCTCACGACAGGCGATCCCCGATGATGCCCGTCACCACGAGCAGGACCGCGGCAACGAGCAACGCGAGAGCCATGATCCGACCGCGCCGTTTCGACTCCGCATTGGTGCTCGCTCGGTGGACGCCGAGGCCGGCCACGGCAGCCACCCCGAGGGGTGTCGCCACCGACATGAAGCGGAAGAACGACCAGACGCTGAAGGTACCGTCGTCCCCCACGATCGCCAGCTGGTAGACCAGGAAGCCGAGGCCGACCACGCAGAAGAAGAACAGCACCATCGACACCAGCGCGACGCTCTTGCGGAAGTCGTGCCACTGATCGAGCTTGTCCGGCACCGCCGTCACCGGATCCGTCCGCCCCGTCTCGCCCACGACCGCACCATGCCACAGCCCGACCACGCACCGCGACCCCGCCGTCACCCGCAGACATGAGAGGTCGGGGCCGAGCGCACCGGCACGCCTGGGTCTCGGAAGACGCCGCATGCGCTGCGGGCGTCCCGCGCGGCGGTGAACGATCGGGTACGGTCCGTTCCGAGCCGTTCACCAGTGGACAGTACGAGGGCCACGCGCACTGTCCACTGCGGCGGGTCGCTGCCGGGAAGCCGCCGGCCGGTCGGAGAGGAGCCCTTCATGACGGCCAGCGCAGACGAGTTCCGCCAGTCGATGGACGACGCTCTGCGTACCCTGCGCGAGTTGCGGGCCAGCCGCCCCGCGGAGGAGAGCGTCGAGACCCGCGGCGAGGCCAGTGCGGCAAACGGCCTGATCACCGTGGTGGCTGCTCCGGGCGGTCGGATCGAGTCGATCACCGTGTCGCCGCAGGTGCTGCGTGAGGGCGGCGACTACCTTGCCGAACAGTTGACGATCTCCGTCAACGCCGCCCTCGACGACCTGCGGGCCCGCACGGTCACCGACGCACCGGACGTGCCGGATCCGTCCGTGCTGCTCGAGCGCCTCGAAGGCGTCCAGCAGCAGTCGGTGCGCCAGATGCAGTCGTTCCTGAGCACGCTCACCGCCGCTCAGACCCGAATCGCGCGGTCAGGAGGCTGACCGATGTCCTTGGAGATCGATCCGGATCAGGTCCAGGCGGCCGGCACCCGGCTCGTCGACGTGGGTGAGCGCCTGGCGACGGCGATCGAGGGGCTCGACGCGCGGCTGAAGGGCTTGGGCGAGCCGTGGGGCGGAGACATGCTCGGCACCCTCGTCGCCGCTTCCTTTCCGGTCATCTCCGGCTATCTGCTGGAGTGCTGCGCCGCGATGGCCGACGAGTACCAGAGCAGCGGCGAGGATCTGATGGCCTTAGCGGACGACATGACAGCCGTCGAGGAGGAGCTGGTCGGCCGCTTCCGCGCGCTGGCCGGGGAGTTGGGCTGACCGTTGGGCATGACGATCCCGGGTGAACTCGCCTCGCTGCTCGCCATGATCGGGTACGACTGGCCGGAGGGCGACGAGGCGAAGCTCTTCGATCTCGGGCAGGTCTGGATGGACTTCGCCACCACCGTCGACGAGATGGGCCGGAAGGCCGATGAGCTGGCCGCAGAGGTGACCGGCGCCAATCGGGGGGAGGTCGTGGCCGCCTTCAACGCGTACTGGTCCGGCGGCGAGGGGCCGGGCGGCGTGCTGGCCGGAAACACCACCGCCACCACCGTGCTGGGCGCCGGCTACGTGGTGGTCGCCGCGGTCGTACTGGCGCTGAAAGTCCAGATCATCGTTCAGTTGATCATCCTCGCCGTCCAGATCGCCCAGGCGGTCGCCACGGCGGTGGCCACCTTCGGTGCGTCCCTGCTCGAGATCCCGATCTTCAAGATGATCACCAGCTTGATCGTCGACCAGCTCATCGACATGGCCCTGCAGGCGATCCTCGGTGGGTAAGCGCAACCGCAACCGACACCTGCGCGATGCGGCGGTGCCGCCCGAGGTGGAGTCGGCGTTGGTCAAGCCGGTCGCCCAACTTGCCAGGACCCCTCGGGTACGCCGCGAGTACCACGTCGGCGACGAGCAGCGACCCAAGCACCGGGACACTGACCGGAACCTGGCCATGGGCAGCGCGAGCCGCGCTCCGGCCAACGGCCAGACCGCGCTGGACCGCTCGGTGCAGATCAAGGAAACCAACGAGCGTCGCCGAATCGGCGTCGACCACGAGACCGGCGAGATCGTCATCCTGGACCGGCACCGCCGCATCGAGCCGAGCAATCCCGGCGAGGACGTCGTCGAGATCTACCACGGCCACGTCCGCGGCTGGGATGACCACAGCTCGGACGGCCTGAACGACGACATGCGCAACGCGCTCAAGCGGAGCGGGCTGGTAGACAAGAAGGGCCGGCCGACCGCGCCGCCGAAGGACGAGGAATGAGCACACAGCGCAGCTACTACGAGCCGGCACCGGCGACCCACGACGGCGCCACGGCCGCGCTCGCCGCGGGTGACATCGACGCTCTCACCGACTCGATGGTCGGGCTGGCCCTGCACGACGCGGACTGGCGCTGGTGCCAGGACTTCTACCTGCGGCTACTGGACCACCCGGAGGAGGACGTCCGGGCGACTGCGGCGATCTGCCTCGGTCATCTGGCCCGCATCCACCATCGGCTCGACACCGACCGGGTCATGCCAGCCCTGCGCGCCCGGCTGCGCGACCCGGCCATCGGCGGCACGGTGGAGGACGCCATCGCCGACATCGAGCAGTTCCTCGGCCTGCCGCCGGGATAGGCGACCCGTTCGTCAAGCCGCACACGTTCCGGTCAACGCGCGAGTTGAAGCCTTCTGACACAGGTGGCACCGAGCACCGTCTTGCCGCGCCTCGGGTCCGCCGTGGCTCTCGCTGGCCTGACCTGGCTTCTAGTCCACCTGGACGCTCAGAGCAGGAAGTCGTACAGGTCCCGGGGCACAGGGGTCGTCGCCTGCTTGGCCCAATCGGTGGGTAGCCCTCGCGCGTCAAGCGCCGCGATGTCGTTGAGCAGCATCCCGAAGGCAATGAACGTCTTGACGCGCAACGGGTCGAGGCCGCTGATGGCGGCGACGCGCGACCAGAGCCGGCCGAAGGCGTCGCGAACCGCGTCGCGTACGTCGGGATCCCCGCAGGCGGCGAATCCCTGCATCTGCAGCATGAGCCGCTGGCGGTCGACAAGCAGCTGCTTGTACTCCGCACCCATCAGCATGAGCGCATCGACACCGGTGGCGTCGCCCGCGGCGGCGACCATGCCGTCGGACATGGCGTCAAAGGCCGCGGTCACGACGTCGATGAACAGTGCGCGTTTCGTGCCGAAGAGCCGGAACACGTACGCCTCGCTGATTCCGATCTCGCTGGCGATCAGCTTGACCGATGTGCCGTGCAGGCCGGCGCCGGCGAACGCCGCGGCGGCCGCCTGCCGGATCTGCGTACGCCGCTCTTCAGCCGTGGCCCTTCCCGACATGGCACCCCCCACTTGTGAGTAGTAACTCACCATAGGTCGCCGGGTTCAGCTTGCTGTGAGTGGGTACTCACAATTACGTTGTGAGTGGTCACTCACAACGCGCCTGAGGAGGAACGATGGACGACAGCACGAGCGTCGTCGAGACCACGAAGGGTGCGGTACGGGGCCGGAGCACCGGCGGTGTCAGCGCCTTTCTGGGTATCCCCTACGCCGCGCCGCCGCTCGGACCGAACCGGCTCCGGGCGCCACAACCGGTACAGCCGTGGACCGGGGTCCGCGACGCGACCGCGTACGGCCCGACCGTGCCGAAAAGCGACTACCCCGCGCCCGTCGTCCCACTGCTTCCCGAAGTTACGATTCCGGGCGAGGACTGCCTCAACCTGAACGTCTGGACACCCGGCACATCGCCGTCCGACCGTCCCGTCTTCGTGTGGATCCACGGTGGGTCGTTCACCAGCGGCTCCGGGGCGAACGCCGAGTACGACGGGACCGCCTTCGCCCGCGACGGTGTGGTCTGCGTGACCATCAACTACCGGCTCGGCGCGGACGGCTTCCTCGAACTGCCCGACGCCGACACGAACCGCGGGCTACGCGACATGATCGCCGCCCTCGAGTGGGTACGCGACAACATCGCCGCGTTCGGCGGCGACCCCCGTCAGGTCACGCTCGCTGGCGAGTCGGCAGGCGCGATGGCCGTCGCGCCGCTGATGGCGGTGCCCGCCGCCCGCGGCCTGTTCGCCCGCGCTGTGCTGCAGAGCGGCGCAGCCTCGAACGTGCTGACCGTCGATCAAGCCGCCCTGGTGGCAGAACGGCTCACGGCGGGACTCCGCATCCCGGCGACAAGAGAGGCCGTCGCCGGTGTACCGATCGACCAGCTCATCGGCGCCGTCACGCAGCTGGGACTGCACGTACGGGCCCCCGGCACGGCTGCCGGATGGGGTGACATCGCGCGGCTGCTGCCCTTCGCCCCCGTGGTCGATGGCGACCTGCTCCCACACCCGCCGATGGAGGTCGCAACCACCCAGGTGCCGGCATTGATCGGCACCAACCGGGACGAGGGTCGGCTCTTCTTCGTCCCAGGTCGAGCCATCGACGTCATCGACGAAGCCATGCTCGCGGGATTCGCCGCGAACAACGGGATCACCGATCTCGCACCGTTCGTCGGCACGACGCCCGGCGAGACGTTGGTCAACGCCTACACCCACGCCCGTTTCGTACGGCCAGCGACCCAGCTGGTCAGGGCCAGGGGTGCGGTGCCGACATGGAGCTACCGATTCGACGGGCTCGACCTCGAGGACAACGACGGCCTCGGCTCCTGTCACACAGCGGAGGTGCCATTCGTCTTCGCCACCACCGGTCTACCGCAGATGCGACCGCGGATCGGCGCGCATCCGTCGGCTGCCGTGGCCGACACGATGCACTCCACCTGGGTCCGCTTCGCAACCACCGGCGACCCAGGCTGGGCACCCGGCACGACGGCGCACCTGGCGAGCCACCCTACGGGGAGTGTGGTCTAACGATATTCGGATCGGCGCCCTCGGACATAGGTTGATTTGCCGGGAGCTGTCCCGAACGTCCGCGCCAGGGCGGGCTCCGCCACGTGGTACGAATGCCTCAATAGGGGCATGAGCCACAGGACGGGCGAGCCGATGACGACGAGCAGGGCGGGCAAGCTGCTGCGGAAGCCCGAGGATCCGCAACGGGCGACGTTCCTGGAGCTGTTCTTCGACCTGGCGTTCGTCTACGTGCTCACCCAGCTCTCGCAGGTGCTCAGCCGGGACCTCACGTGGCGCGGCGCCTTCCACACGCTGGTGCTGCTGCTGGCGGTGTGGTGGGTCTGGTGCAGCACGGCGACGGTCCCGGACAGGTTCGACCCGCAGCGGCCGACGATCCAACTGCTGGTCATCGCGACCCTGGTCGGCAGCCTGGTGATGGCTGTCGCGCTGCCGGCGGTGTTCGGCGCGCAGGGCCTGGTCTTCGCGGGCGCGTACGTCGCCGTCCAGGTCGGTCGCAGCCTCGGCCTACTCATCGCCCTGCGGGGTCACGAGTTGCAGCGCGGTGCCCTACGGGTGCTCATCTGGTTCTGCGCATCCGCCGTGCCGTGGATCGCGGGGGCGCTGGTGCACGGCACGGCCCGCGAGGCACTGTGGACGCTGGCGGTGGCCATGGACTACCTGGCGGGGAAGCTCCGCTACCTCACCCCAGGTCTGGGCCGCTCACCGCCCGCGGAGTTGCCGAGCGCGGCCGAGCACCTGGCCGAACGCCACCGACAGTTCTTCATCATCGCGCTCGGTGAGTTGATCCTGGTCTCCGCTTCGACCCTCGGCGGCAGCGGCTTCGCGCCCGACCGGACCGCGGCGTTCGTGGTATCGATCGCCACCACGGTGCTGCTCTGGCGTATCTACATCTACCGGGCGGGCGAGCTGTCGGCCGCGGCCATCGCGGGCTCCGCCGATCCGGCCCGCCTCGGCCTGTCGGCGTTCTACGCCCACCTGGTCATGGTGGCCGGCGTCGTCGTCACCGCGGTCGGTGCCGAACTCGTCATCGCCCATCCAACCCGGCACGCCCAAACGGCCTGGATCGCGGTCATCCTCGGCGGACCCGCGCTGTTCCTGGCCGGGCGTGCCCGCTTCGAGTACGCGGTCTTCAGCCGGGTGTCCCGGGATCGACCGATCGGGCTGCTCGCGTTGGCCGCGCTGGCACCGGTGATGCTCCTCGTACCACCGCTCGTGGCCGCCCTAGCCGCCACCGCGGTCCTGGCCGGGGTCGCCGTCTCGGACGCCGCCGGCGCGCGAGGGCGTCCACCTGAGCCGCCGTCGCCACCCGGATAACCCGAAGCGCGCCCGGTTGGCCACCGTCGTGTGGATGCCACCACACCCGGCCGGAAAGATTCCGCGAGGATCCCCGCATCGCCGCAATGTGACAACGACGACAGGAGCTTCATGGACCAGTTGAGCCGCCGCGCCCGCGACCTCGGGATCGTCGTGGGGGCGCTGCCCACGGGGCGGGACAACGCGATCACCGACGTCGACGGAGTCCTGGTCGGGCACACCACCATCGACGACGGCGCCGACCTGCACACCGGCGTCACCGCCGTCGTACCGAGTCAGCTCGGCCCCGGACGATGGACCCTGCCGGCCGCCGTGTTCTCCGGCAACGGCCACGGGAAGCTGGTCGGCTCGACACAGGTGGACGAACTCGGCGTGCTGGAATCACCGATCGTCCTGACCGCCACGCTGTCCGTCTTCCGGGCCGCGGACGCGCTGCTGAGCCACCTGATGGACCGTCGCCCCGAGGGTCTGTCATTCAACCCCCTGGTTGGCGAGACCAACGACGGCCACCTCTCCGACATCCGCCGCCGCCCGATCAACGAGGGACACGTGCTCGCCGCCGTCGCGGGGGCGTCCGGCGGGCCACCGGTGGAGGGCTGCGTCGGGGCCGGCACCGGCACCACGGCGCTGGGCTTCAAGGGCGGCATCGGCACGTCGTCGAGGACGGTGCGGGTCGCCAACCGACCGGGGACGATCGGTGCGCTCGTCCAGTCCAACTTCGGCGGAGTGCTCACCGCCCTCGGCGTGCCGCTGCCGGTCGGTGAGCTGATCCCGGACGCCGACCGGGCCGAACCACCCGGCAACTCCTGCATGATCGTCGTCGCCACCGACGTACCCCTGGACGCCCGGCAGCTCGGACGACTAGCCCGGCGGGCGGTCTTCGCGATGGGCCGGGTCGGGGCGTCCTACAGCAACGGCAGCGGCGACTACGCGATCGCGTTCAGCACGGCGGAGCCGGACCAGCAGCCCATCCCCGACGGGGAGATCAACCCGGTCTTCGCGGCCGTCCTGGATTCTGTCGAGGAGGCGCTGCTCAACTCGCTCTTCACCGCCTTCACCACCACCGGTGTGGCCGGTCATACCAGTCGTGCCATTCCACACGGGGCGGTGGTCCGGCGATTGGCGGCGGCCGGCCGGCTGGCGACGCCAGCCTGATTCACGCGGTGGAGTTGACGCCGGCCGGACAGCGAGTGGGGTACCGATCGTCAACGGGCTCGGGTGCGAGCGGCGGTGACGATGCCCGCACGGTCCAGGACGGCCACCACGATCAGCACCCCGGTGGCGGTCGCGCTGGCCGCGACCAGCGGCAGTCGCAGGACGATCGCCGCGCCGGACAGGACGAACAGGCCGATCACCCGCGGCCAGGAGAGTCGCCGGTGGATCGCCAGGGAGAACAGGATCCGCCCGACGAGGAAGAGGGTGGGCCCGCTCAGGATGACCACGACGGCGGTCGTGTCACCGATCTCGGTGGGGTGGGCGATGCTCAGTTCGGCCCCGACGGCGGTGACCACTATGCCGGCGATCATCACCAGGTGCAGGTAGCTGGTGGCGACCCCTAGCCGGGACGGGTCGGCGTTCTCGATGGCCGGGCCCAGACGCTGGCCGGCCGGCGTCACGTAGAGCAGACCGATCAGCACAGCGGTGGTGAAGACCAGCAGGAACGCGGCTGTCTCCGGGAGGTTGAGGCGGGTGCGGGCGTACGTGAGGCCGGCGACCAGGACGAGTTCGCCTAGCGCGATGATCATGATCTGCTGGTACCGCTCGGCGAAGTGCTCACCGGCGAGGTGCAGCTCCTCCTGTCGGGCCCGACCCAGCCGGGGCGTGGGCCAGCCGAGTCGTGGGCCGATGAGGTCGATCGCGAGAGCGAGCACCCAGAGCGGCACCCGCCACTCCGGCAGGAACGCGCCGGCCAGCCACGGTACGGCGGAGACGCCGTACCAGCAGAGGATCCGCAGCGCCCGGCTCTGCCGCGGGTGACCGCGCAACATGAGGCCGGTGACCGTGCCCCGGGCAAGGTGAACCGCGACGTACGCGCCGGCGAAGAGCAGGCCTCGCCCGTCCAGCGCCTGCGGGATCGCCACCCCGGCCAGCAGGCTGCCCAGCGTGGCGCCGATCAGCAGCCCACGCAGCGCCTGAGTCTCCGGGTCGTACCAGTCGGCCAGCCAGGTGGTGGTCACCCAGATCCACCAGACCCCGGTCAGGAGCAGCGCGGTGCGCAGCGCGCCCACCAGGGTGAGGTCGGCGAGGAGGTGCTGGGCCAGTTGGCTGAGGGCGAGGACGAACGCCAGGTCGAAGAAGAGTTCCAGGAAGGAGGCGCTGAGCGGGACGTCCCTTCCTCGCAGCAGCCGTTCGGGCCTGCTCACCATCAGCGCTCCTCCCGGCGGCATGCCCTGCGTCCGTCGTACCACCCGGGACCGGCCGCCGCGGCGAAAGCCGGCAACGGGCGCGGTCGGGTGGGGAGGAAAGGTCGCCGGTTCGCCACCTGTCGCCCGATCCGGGCGGCTGGTCTGCTGGTGGTGCAGCTCAGGTCCACCAGAGAAAGCAGGGTTTTCCATGTCGACTCTCCGCCGTACCCTCGCCGTCACCGCGACGCTCGCCGCGGCCGCCGCCACCTCGGTGTTCACCGCGTCGCCGGCGATGGCCAGCACGCCAGCCAGCTGCTCCAGCGTCCGCCAGATCGGCACGACGCGGGTGCTGACAGTCGGCGGGATGGAGGCCGCCTCGGTCAAGCAGTACTACGGCTGCGGCTACAACTACGCCTACATCTACGTCTGGGAGCAGTACCGCAACACCCACTCCAACTGGGACCTGTACGTGCACGTGATCGACCACAGCGACAGCGGCTCCGACTACGGCGTGGGCGAGCTGAACAACACGACCCGCGCGGAGCTGTGAGGCGCGCCCGCGAACACGGCCGCCCACTGCACGCACGTCACCGGTTACCTGAACTCGACGGGCGGCTCGACCAGCAAGGTCTGCTGACGCCCCCAGACCATGCACGTCGAGCCGGCGTCCCCGCCGCCCGGACGCGCCGGGAGCAGGAGGTGCTGACCGTGCTCTGCCGCCCGTTCGTCGAGGGTGGGGTGCCATTCCCCGAGCCACCTCCGGTGCGGGCGATCGCGGCCACCCTGCACGTCACCGAGAGCGCCGTGAAGAAACACCTGTCGCGGCTGTACGACAAGTTCGACCTCACCACAAACGACGACCGCCGCCGCTCGCGGCTGGCCGGCGAGGCCGTCCGTCGGGGTGCGGCCGGTCCAGCACCGGCCGCACCCTGACCTTGCGGCAGGGGCTGGTCGCCCCGCCGTGTCGTTGATCCGGTTGTAGCCTGCCCCACCAGGGACGACGGTGGGAGCACCGACCGTCGAGGGGGACGCCGATGACCAGTCAGCGGGAGACCGTGCAGGTCGACCACGACCTGTTCCGCGCCGTGTACGACTCACCCGCGTCGCTGCCCGGCCGACACCGGTGGACCACCCCGGAATCGGACGTCCGGCGGCTGGAGAAGCTGCTCGGCATGCCGGCGCGCACCATCGGCGCCCCGCTCTGGGTCAGCGGCGACGAGCCGGACTGCCCGAAGTGCGGCCGGCGGATCACCTGGTACGACATCGTCTCGTCGGCGCTCTCCGGCCTGCACGACAAGAACATGATCGCCACCGTCATCCTCGGCGAACGCAAGTACGTCAACACCGAGATCCCGGACGCCATCCCCGGAGTGCGCTGCGCCGACTGCCACACGACCATCGACGGCCTGCGCAGCTTCAAGTGCCACAACTGGGCGTACGCCTTCGAGGCGCTGGAGGCCGTCCGCGAACGGATGGCCGGCGGCCTCGGGCCGACCTGAGGCCACCAAGCAGAGCGGCTGTGCGGTCGCTGGACGAAGGTCGGTAAGCCGTCCCGACCTTCGACTCCTGCGCGGCCGCCTGCTGCGTTCCTACCCTTTCTCCCAGATGAACGGGGTATGAACATCTGGTGAGGTGATGCATGGTCGACACCGGCAACATGGACGTTCCGGAGATCAGCGCCGAGTGGTACCGCGACGTGATCGGCGTCGCCGCCGACAGCCCGCCCCCGGTGCAGTGGTTCGTCGGGCACGCCACCGAGGGGATGATCCTGCTGCTCGGCGCGCTGCTGCTGGTTGCCGCGCTGAGCCGCCTGTCCGGCGGCCCGCACGACCGGGCACTCGCCCTGGTCGCGCCGGTGCCGACCCTCCTGGCGTACGCCGGCAGCGAATGGCTCAAGACCGTGGTGGACGAGGAGCGACCGTGCCGGACGGTGGGCCGGGCCATCATCGCCGGCAGCTGCCCACCACCGGGCGACTGGTCGTTTCCCAGCAATCACGCAACCCTGGCCGGCGCGCTGGCGATCACCACGCTGTTGCTCTCCCGCCGACTCGGACTGGTCGCGCTGCCGCTGGCCGCGCTGGCGGCGATCTCGCGGGTCTTCGTGGGCGTGCACTATCCGCACGACGTGATCGCTGGGCTGCTCCTCGGCGCCCTGGTCGCCGCGCTGGCCACCCCGGTGCTGGCCCGCCCGACCACCGAAGCGCTACGCCGCCGCGCCGACGCCCGTCGCCCGGTCCCCGACCTGGCGGGCCGGCCCCGCCCCTGATCCCGCCCGCCCCGCGTCGCCCGGGCGCTACGCCCCGCGCACGCCCTCCCGAGCGTGACGACGTCCCACCCGACGGCATCTGGCCGCCGAAGATCGTGCTCGATCCTGGTTGTAGTGGTCTCAGGCGCGGCAGAGGCAACTACATCGTGAATCGAGCACGATCTTGAGCGGCGGGCGGCGGGCGGCGGGCGTCCCACGGGCGGCAGTCAGGTGGCTAGCAGGAGGGTGCCGAGGGTGCCGAGCAGGAGGAACGGGCCGAACGGAAGGTGGGTGGACCAGCGGGCCCGGCGGGCGGCCAACAGGCCCAGGCTGACCAGCGCGGACAGCCCGAACGCGAGAAGCAGCCCGAGCAGCAGGAACGGCCAGCCGTACCAGCCGAGCAGCGCGCCCACGCTGAGCGCCAGCTTGGCGTCGCCCAGCCCGAAGCCGCGGCGGCCGAGCAGCAGCGTGCTGCCGGCGAAGAGCACCGCCAGCCCCGCGCCCGCGGCGACGGCTCGCAGCCAGGGCCCCGGCTCGGGGTCGCCGAGCGCGGCCGCGCCGAGCAGCAGCCACGTCCCGGCCGCCGCCGGCAGGGTGAGCCGGTCCGGCAGGCGGTGCACGGCCAGGTCGACGAAGACCGCCGGGACCGTCCAGCCGAGCCACCAGGCCAGCGCCGGCAACGCCCCACCTGGCGGACCGGCCAGCGCCAGCAGCAGCACCACGGCGAGCCCGGCGATCGCGGCCAGCTCGACGGTTCCCGGCGGCGGGCCGACCCGGGCGCGGCAGCGACCGCACCGGCCGGCCGGGCCGAGCGCGGGCCAGGGCCGGGTCAGCCCGACCGGCGCCCCGCACGCGTCGCAGCCGGTCCGGCTGGCGGTGCCCGACGGTACGGCGTGACGCAGGACGGCCAACCGCAGGAGCGGGCTGACCGCCACGGTCGCCAGCACGGCGGGGAGCCAGGCGCTCGTGGCACCGGACGGCGGGGGTGCGGGGTGCCGATCGGGTGGATTCTCCTGACCCGGTACGGCCGCCGGAGGGCCGGTCAGCGGCATGTCGACGCCCGCACGGCCCGTGCGTCGAGCGCGAAGGCGAACACGGATCGTGACTGAACGATCGCTTGGGTGTAGCGGATGGCGCAGAAAGGGACGTGGGCAGCCGGTCGTCCGACGGCCTCCCGGGCCGGGCCCGGGCCAGCCATCCCGCCGGCCGGTGCGGCTCCTCGATCGGACGCCGGCTCCGCCCGGATGCCGGGATGACGCCGCGATGTCCCACTCTCGGGACCGGCGGAGCGGTCCCTGCCGACCCGTTCGGCCCGGAGTGGGCAGGCCGTGGCCCGCCCGTCGGTCGGCCGATGCTCGGAGCGCGGCACAGACACCCCTCACCACCACCTGTCATCACGCAGAGTGTTCACTTGAATTGCCTCTGTTGCATCGGCGAGCGTCAGCCTATGCTCGCCCCTTGGGTGTGACGCAAGCCTCACTGCAACAACCGACCGACACAGGACCATCCATTTGTAAAAGATCCGTAACGGTGAATGCAGAAGCGCAATGAACGGCTCCGGATGTGCTGATCCGGGCGCGCTTCCGCATGCCCGGCGGCGGTGATCCGTCGCCGCACCGGGCGACCACGAGGAGGCTCGACGGTGCGCGGACGACAGCTCAGGCGAGCAGCAATCTGCCTGCTAGCGGTCGTGGCGGCGGTGTCAGTCACCGCCTGCGGCAGCGGACGGGAGGCCGTCGAACGGCCGGCGCCGGCCCGGAGCGACGGACAACAAGCGGACCGGGAGGTCGAAAGGCGGGCTGCGGAAAAGGCGGCGCTCGACGCGTACTCCGGTTATCTCGCCGCCTCGCGTACGGCGAGTCGACGCAGTGATCCGCGCGCGCCGGAACTGTCCCGGTATCTCGCCGATCCACTGCTCACTCGGGTGCGAGTGTCCATTCGCGAGGCAAAGGAGCACGGCGCGATGCGTACCGGGGCGGTGAAGTCCGACCCGACCGTGACCTCGATCAGCCTGGACTCGGCCCCGGCCACGGTGGAGATCCAGGACTGCCTGGACGCGAGCGGTTACCGGCTGGTCTACGCCAAGGACAAGCGGGTGGTCCCGGGCAGTGGCGGCGGCAGGCACCTGGCCACCGCCACCGCGACCCGCTATCCCGACGGCCGCTGGCTGATCAACTCCAGTGCCGCGCACCGGGACCAGCCGTGCTGACCTGGGGAGGAAGGGGCGCCCCGGCCCGTACCGCCCGGGCCGGGACGCCCCGCCGGGCACTCACCGGGATCGGCCTCGCGCTGCTGCTGGTGGTCGGTGCAACCGTGCCGGCCGGCGCCGCCCGGCGCGCCGACCCCGGGGCGGAGTGCCCGCTCGACCAGCCGGACTGCAGCGTCTGGGACGACGAGCCCGGCACGCCGGGCGGTCCCGGCGGCGGCGGCGACAACGGCGGCGGGGACTCCGGCGGCGGGGACTCCGGCGGCGGGGACTCCGGCGGCGGAGGTGGTGGCGGCGTCTGCCAGTGGGGCGGGCGGACCATCCCCTGCTACGACGACCTGCTCGGCCGGTTCAACAACGGCGACGGGTGCTACTACAAGCTGACCGAGGGGGACGTCGAGCCGCCCGAGGGCCAGCAGTGGTATCTGCAGACCTGCAACGGCGGCGACCTGGGTGCCCAGGACATGGTGCTGCTGGATGGGCCACCGCCCGGCTACGGCGCACCGCCCGACCCGGAGGAGCTGGCCCGCCGCGCCCTGGCGTCGATCAAACTGTTGCCGGCGCGGCTCAGGGTGGCACCCCGCAAGAGCGTCGGCCCCGGACTGGTCGGCCTGCCGGTCTGGATGTGGGCGACACCGAGCGCCAATTACTTCGGCCCGCTGCACGCCTCCGCGTCCGACCGTGGGCTGACCGTCTCCATCGAGGCGAAGGTCGACCGGATCGTCTGGGACATGGGCAACGGCGACAAGGTCACCTGCCCGGGCGCCGGCACCCCGTACGACGCGAAGGGCAAACACGCCGGCCAGCCGTCCCCGGACTGCGGCTACGACAGCGGCTACCCGAAGGCCGGCACCTACCGGGTCGGCGCCACCACGTACTGGACGGTGCGGTGGTGGACCAACGGCGGCGTCCAGGGCGAACCGATTCCGCAGACCGGACCAGCGGCACCGTGCCGATCCAGATCAACGAACTCCAGGTGGTGACGCGATGAGCGGGCGGAACGAGTGGCTTTCGACGGAGCTGGTCCGGTGAGCCTCGCGACACGCAACGGAACCCCGGTGGACGCGCCGGTCAGCCCGCCCAAGGTGGTCCGGCAGCGCCGGATCCGCCCGGGGCTGCTGGGTCTGGCTGTACTCCTGATCGCGCTGGGCGGGCTGGGCGCGGCGTTCGCGGTCACCTCGGTCCGGGCTACCGGCAGCTACCTCGCGGTGGCCCGGCCGGTGGAGGTGGGGCGGGAGATCAGCGCCGCCGACCTGATCGCCGTGCAGGTCGCCGGCGGTCAGGGACTGCGTCCCGTGCCCGCCGGGCGGCTGGACGAGGTGGTCGGCAAGCGCGCCGCCGTGGCGCTGGTCCCGGGCACCCTGCTCACGCTGGGGCAGGTCACCGACGACGCGCTGCTAGGCCCCGGCCAGCAGCAGATCGCGCTCGGCCTCAAGACCGCGCAGGTGCCAGCGCGTGAACTGCACCCCGGCGACAAGGTCCTGCTGGTCAGCACCCCGGACGACAACGCCACCGGAGCGGCTGCCGCGGGCACCCGCTTCTCCGCCACCGTGATCGACATGGTGAGCCCGGCCAACGACGACAAGGTGCTGTACCTGACGCTCACCATCCGGGACGTGCCCGCGGTGGTGGCGCTGGCCGCGCAGGAGCGGATCGCCGTCGTGCTGACCGAGGCGGCCTGAACATGGCGATCATCGCGCTGGTGTCCGCGAAGGGTTCGCCCGGCGTGACCACCTCGGCGCTGGCCTGCGCGCTGGCCTGGCACCGACGACTGGTGCTCGCGGAGTGCGACCCGGCCGGCGGGTCGATCCTCGCCGGCTACCTGGGTGGTCAGCTGGACGGGCCGCGCGGCATCGGCGAGCTGGCCGTCGGGGAGCTGCGCGACGGCAGCCTGGAGACCGCCTTCTGGTCCCAGCTGGTCGACCTCGACGCGCCCCGGCGGGAACGGCTGCTGCTGCCCGGGCTGGTCGACCCGACGCAGGCCGGCAGCGTCACCCCGCTCTGGCAGCGCTTCGCCGACTACTTCAACGCCCTGGACCGCGGCACCCCCGGCTACGACGTGCTGGTCGACTGCGGCCGGCTGCACGTCAACGGCCCGCCGTGGCCGGTGCTGCGGGCCGCCTCGGTGGTGCTGCTGGTGACCCGGGCCGAGCTGCCGGATCTCTCCGGCACCCGGGCGGTGGTCACCGCGATCGAACGGGACTTCGCCGAGCACCGGGTGCCGCCGGGCACCCTGCGGCTGCTGCTGGTCGGTGGTGGGCAAGGTCGGGCCGAGATCAGCCGCGCGCTGAAACTGCCGGTGATCGCCCGGCTGCCGCACGATTCGCGTACCGCCGGGGTGCTCAGCCTGGGCGGGACGGTACGCGCCGGACGGCCGCTGCTGCGCGCGGCGGCCGCGCTGGAGGTGCCGGTCGGCGCGCTGCTGGAACGGCGGCGCGCCCGGCTGGCCTGGCCGGTGCAGCAGGGAGTGCCGGATGCGGTTGGAACCGGTCTCCGCCGACCCGCGCCAACAGCCGCCCGGCGTCACCTCCACGACGCCGCCGCTGGCCGCGCCGAACGGCCGGCACCATTCGGTGCCACTGCCGGCGCCGCCTCCGGCACCCGCGGCCAGCCCGCCGCCGGAGCCGCCACCCCGCCCCCGGATGGACTTCCAGGTGGTCCGGGAGCTGCGCCGGGAACTGACCGAGCGGCTCACCCTGTGGCAGCGCGGCCGTGAGTTCACCGTCGACGAGGAGGACACCGAGCGGGCCCGGCTGGCCGTCACGGTGGTCGCCGAGTACGCGGACGCGGTCCGCCGGGCCGGCACGCCGATGGCCGCCGGTGAGGAACGCCTGCTGCTCGACCAGGTGACCGCCGAGCTGGTCGGGTTGGGTCGGCTGCAGACCCTGCTGGTCGACGACACCATCGAGGAGGTGCACATCCTCGGCTGCGACCAGGTACGCATCACCCGGCACGGCGGCGGGGTCGACTGGGCGGAGCCGATCGCCGACAGCGACGCGGAACTGGTGGAGATCCTCCAGGCGGCGGCACGCCGTGCGGGCGCGACCGAGCGGTCACTGTCCACCGTGAAGCCCACCCTCGACCTGCAACTGCCCGACGGCAGCCGGCTGGCCGCGGTGTTCCTGGTCAGCCACCGCCCGTACGCGGTGATTCGCAAACACAACACCCTGGACGTGAGCCTGGACGACGTGGCCGGCGCCCGGGGTGACCTGGACGAGATGATCGACCCACTGCTGCGCGACTTCCTCCGCGCGGCGATGCGCGCCGGGCTGAACATCATGGTCGCCGGGCTGGCCGGCGCCGGGAAGACCACGATCATCCGGGCGCTGATGAACGAGATCCCGCCCGACGAGCCGTACGTGCTGCTGGAGGAGAGCCGGGAGCTGCTGCCGGCCCGCCGCCGGGAGCGGCACCGGGCGGTGATGAGTTTCGAGGCCCGCGAGGGGCACGGCGAACGTGGCTTCGACGGCCGGCCGGCCGGCGAGGTGACGATCGCCGACCTGATCCCGCTCTCGCTCCGGATGGGCGTACTGCGGATCATCGTGGGTGAGGTGCGGTCCCGGGAGATCGTGCCGATGCTCCAGGCGATGACCACCAGCCGGGGCTCGATGTGCACCATCCACGCCCGCACGTCCGCCGGCGTCGGTGAACGGATCGTCGAGCTGGCGCTGGCACACGGCCGCGAGATGACCGTCGACCAGGCCCGCCGGATGGCCGGCAACGCCCTGGACCTGATCGTCTACGTCACCGTCGAGGACGAGACCGCGATTGGCGGCCGTAAGCACCGGTTCGTCTCGCACGTGGAGGAGGTGATCGGGGCTGGCGAAGCCGGGCGCATCACCACCACCACGGTCTTCGGGCCCGGCCCCGACGGCCGCGCGGTCCCCCGGCACCTGCCGGAACGGGTCCGTGAGCAACTGCTGCGGGTGGGCTACGACGCCCGGCTGCTGACCCGGTGGATCGAGGCTGGCACCGGTGCCTGGCGCCGCCCCCGGCAGACCCGACTGGCCCGGCGGTGATCCGGTGCGGGACAACCTGGAACTGATCGCGGTGGTCTCCGGCGCCGCCTGTGTCGCCGGTCTGCTGCTGGCCGTGGTCGCGCTGATCGGCACCCGGCGGCCCGCCGGCCCAGGCCCGGGCGCCGGACCGGGTCTGAGCCGGCTCTGGCGCGGCTCCGGCGCCACCCCCGGCGAGCGACGGGCCTACCAGGCTCTGCTGATCACCGCGTTGGTCGCCGGCGCGCTGGCCTTTCTGCTGACCGGGCTGCCGGTGGTGGGTCTGCTGGTGGCGGTGGCGGTGCCCGGCACCCCGTGGCTGTTCGCGGTGGGCAAGGCCGAGCAACGGGCAATCGCCCGGATCGAGGCGGTCGGCGAGTGGACCCGCCGACTCAAGGACGTCTCCGGCACCGGGCAGGGCCTCCAGCAGTCGATCATCGGCACGATCGGCAGCGTGCCACCCGGCATCGAGGACGAGGTCCGGCTGCTCGCCGCCCGGTTGCAGGCCGGCTGGATGGCCCGCTCCGCGCTGCTGGCGTTCGCCGACGACATCGGTGACCCGGTCTGCGACCAGGTGGTGGCGGCGCTGATCCTGCACCTCAGCGACCGGGGCGAGCGGCTCGGTGACGTACTCGGCTCGATCGCCGGCGCGGCGGCGGCGGAGGTCGCCACCCGCCGGGAGATCGAGGCCAAGCGCACCCAGCCCCGGTTCGCGGTCCGCTTCCTCACCGGCATGACCCTCGCCACCCTGGCGTACGGGCTGATCAACACCGAGTACATCGAGCCGTACGGCACACCGGTGGGTCAACTCGTGATGGCCGCCCTCGGTGCCGCCTTCATCGGCCTGCTGGCCTGGGTGCGGTCGATGAGCCAGCCGCAGCGGCCGGCCCGGTTCCTGCCGTCGCCGGACCCGCAGGAGGTGATCGCGTGATCGTGAACTGGCACCTGGCCATCGCGGTGTGCGGTGGAGCTGCCGTGGGGCTGGGTCTGTTCCTGGTGGTCCGCGAGCTGGTGCCGGCGACCCCGGCGCTCGGACCGGCACTGCGCCGGTTGCACCAGCCGGCCGGCACCGGCCGGGTCGCCGCTCCCGCGTCCCGGCAACTGGACTGGTTGACCGGGCTGGCCCGCTGGCTGCGGCCGCCGCACCGGCAGCTCGCCCTGATCGGCCAGACCTCCGAGCAGTACGCGCTGTCGGCGCTGATCGGGCTGGCCGTGCCGACCCTGCTCGGGGTGGCGCTGTTCGTGCTGGGTATCTCGCTACCGCTGGTCGTACCGGTGCTCGGCAGCCTCGGCATGGCGCTGATCGCCGGGCTGCTGGCGCACCGGTCGGTGCTCGCCAAGGCGGACGCCGCCCGGGACGAGTTCCGCCAGGCCGTCTGCACGTACCTGGATCTGGTGGCGTTGCAGCTCTCCGCCGCGCACGGGCCCGTGCAGTCGCTGGAGCGGGCCGCGGCCGTGTGCGACGGCTGGGTCTTCGACCGGATCCAGGAGTCGCTGCGGATCGCCCAGATGCAGATGCACGCGCCCTGGGACGAGCTGCGCGACCTCGCCGACAAGATCGGCATTCCGGAACTGGGCGACGTCGGCGCGATCATGCGCTCCTCCGGGAGTGAGGGAGCGCAGGTGCACGAGACCCTGCGCAGCCGGGCCGACTCGCTACGCGACCAGATCCGCACCGACAACCTCGCCCGCGCCGAGGGGGTGACCAGCAAGCTCGACATTCCGGGCGCACTGCTCGTCTTCGTGCTGCTCGGCTTCGTCGTCTACCCGTTCATCGCCCGCGTCTGACCCCACCCCGAGAAGGAGTACGCCATGTCCATCATCAGCTACCTGCACGTCGTGATGACGACGCGTCTGGCCGAGCTGCGCCGCGACGGCGAGCGCGGCGACAGCCCGGTGCCGACCGCGGTGATCATCTTCGGTCTGGTCTTCGTGGCGACCATCGTCACCGGCCTGGCCCTGGGCAAGGCCAACGACTGGATGAAGGCCATCCCGAACCACACGAACCCGAAGTAGCCGGCGTGCGCCGAGTCGCGTTCCCGAGGTGGCGCCGGGTGATGGCCGACGCCCGGCGCGCCACCTCGCGGCCGGCGACCGGGAGCGGGGAGCCAACCCGGTGGAGCTGGCGGTGGTGATGCCGCTGATCCTGGTGCTGCTCTTCGCGTCGCTCCAGGTCGCGGCCGTCTTCCTGGCCCGCTCCACGGCGTTGAACGCCGCGCAGAGCGGGGTCAACGCCCAGCGGCTGTACGACGCTCCGGACGACGCCGGGGTCGCCAGCGCCACCCGCTTCCTGAACGCCACCGGCGGCTGGCTGGTGGGCTGGGCAAAGACCGGCCCAAGCTGCGTGACCACCGACACCGAGGTGACCTGCACGGTGCGCGGCCGGTCCCTGTCGGTGGTGCCCGGCGTGGACTTCGCGGTGCGGCAGACCGCGCACGGGACAGTGGAACGGGTGACCACGCCATGAGCCGCGGCGTCGAGCGGGGCTCGGTCTCCATCGAGGTGGCGGTGCTCGCACCCGCGTTCATCGCGCTGATGGTGCTGGCCGGCGTGGCCGGGCGTAGCGCGGTGGCGGCGGAGGCGATCGACGCCGCCGCGCACGACGCGGCCCGCGCCGCCTCGATCTCCCGGAATGCCGACACCGCGCGGACCGCGGCGCGGGAGGCCGCCCGCAAACAGCTGGACTGGCACGGGCTGGCCTGCAGCAACGACCTCGACCCGACGTTCACCGGTTCGGTCGCCGGCAGGTCCACCAGCTTCGACGCCGCCTTCAGCAGCCCGCTCGGTGCAGACGCCACGGTGACGGTGGAGATCAGTTGCCTGGTGTCGTTCAAGGACATCTCGCTGAGCGTCGTGCCCGGTATGCCGACCGACAACCGGATCACCGCGGACTTCACCTCTCCGCTGGACCGCTACCGGAGCCGGCAGTGACCGCGTTCGCTCCCCGGCCTCCGCACACCGGTGAGCACGGCCGGGTCAGCATCTTCCTGGCGGTGGCGATGACCGGCGTACTGGCCATCGTGGGCCTCTCCTTCGACGGCGCCGGGCAGCTGCGCACCCTGCAACGTTCCGACAAACTGGCCGCCGAGGCGGCCCGGGCCGGTGGGCAGGCCATCGACCGGGCCACCGCGATCGAGGGCGGGCCGACGCGGCTCAACCGGCCGCAGGCCCGCGTCGCGGTCGCCAACTACCTGGCCGCCGCCGGCACCACCGGCCACACCGTGAGCTTCCCGGAAGTCGCCGGGGAGACCCTCGTCCGGGTTCGCGTCACGATCACCTACCGCCGTTCGATGCTCGGGCTGTTCGGCTTCGCCCGCACGGTCAGGGTCACCGGCGAGGCGACCGCGCGAGCCATCACCCGCGAGCCATCACCGCAGGAACCGTAGGAAGGAAGGCAGCCATGCCCGCATCGGGTGGGTCCGTCGTACGGCGGACCGGACGGATCCTCACCGGCTTTGGCGCGCTGATCGTGCTCTGTACGCTGCTGGCCGGCGCGCCGGTCGCGCTGCTCGCCTTCGCGGGCAACCCTCTGCCCGACCACCTGCCGAGCCTCGCCGAGGTGGGCACCGCGCTGACCAGCAGGGATGACGGCCAGCTCTTTCTGCGGGCGTTGGCGCTGGCCGGCTGGTTCGGCTGGGCCACGTTCGCATTCTCGGTCCTCGTCGAGCTGGTTGCACAAAGCGTGCGTCGGCCGGCGCCGAAGCTGCCCGGGATGAGCCGGCAGCAGAAGGCCGCCGCCGCCCTGGTCGGCTCGGTGGCGCTGATCCTCGCGGCCAGCCCGGCCGCCGCCAGCGCCGCCGCCGTCTACGCCGGCACGCCGTACGCCCACCCGGACTCGCCGGCCGTCGCCACCCTGGCCGGTCCGGCGTCGGCGTCGGCGTCGGCCGCGAGTGACGAGGCGTCTCCGGTGTACCGCGTGGCCCGGGGCGACTACCTCGGCGAGGTGGCCGAGCGTTACCTGGACGAGTTCGCCGACTACCGACGGCTGGCCGAGCTGAACCGGCTCGACGACCCGGACCGGATCCGTCCCGGCCAGTTGCTCCGATTGCCCGCCGAGGCCACCGACCAGGGTGCCCGCTCGCACGCCACCGGCCGGCTGGTCGCCCGGCCAGCGCCCAAGCCGCCAGCGCCCCGCCCGGCACCCGAGCGGGCCGCACCGGAGCGGGTGGCACCCACACCGCCCGGTGGTACGGAGTCCGCCGGTCAGCCTCCCGCGATGACCGTCGGCGCCGCCCGGCCCGGCGCTACCGACCCGGTCAACCGGCCGCTGGCGGTCTCCGCTGTGCTGGCCGTGGCGAGCATCGTCGGCGCCCAGATCGGCGCGGTGCTCGGGCTGCGCCGCCGTCCGGCCACCGCCGGTGCGGCCCCTCGGCTGGCCGCATCCACCCGCACGCCCCGGGGCGCCGCGGGCCGGAGCATCGGCAGCACAGCTGGGACCACGACCCGGGCCGCCCGCATCACCGCCGGACCGAGCGGCGGAATGGCACCGACCGGCGCGCCCGGGCGGGCCGGCGACGAGGGTTGGGGCGGCTACGACGAACACGGTGGCCTGCTGGCCGGCGGGCCCGGCCTGGACTCCGTTCCGGACGGACCGCAGGTTGGTCGGCACCGGCGCGGCTGACCGGCGCCCGCCCGTCCCGGTCGGTCCCCACCATGGTCGCCGCCGTGTGGCGGTCAAGCGACGGACTCCCGACGTCCGCCAGGTTGGTGGTCACGCCGGGCTGGCGGCACGTTGGGTCCCGAGAGCGTTATGCCTCACAGGTATAAATATGACTCTGAGGTATATCCGCTGAAAGCAACACCGTCCCCGCAGCGCGGACACAGGGCCAGGCGGCGCAGGGTGAGCAGCGATCGGCAACCCGGCAGCCTGGCCCGAGCGCCGGGCACCAGGCCCCGGGCGGATACCCGTTCGCCGGATGTCAGGGCAGGCGGGTCTGCAGCACGCCGTTCTCGATCCGGGTGGGCAGGATCTGCTGGTCGTTGCCGGACGGCCCCTGCACGACCTCGCCGCCGTTCAGCCGGAAGGCGCTGCCGTGCCACGGGCACACCACGCAGGCGTGGCCGCCGATCTCCTCCACCTCACCCTCGCCGAGCGGCCCGCTCTGGTGCGGGCAGCGTTCCAGCATCACGGTGACATCGTCACCGTGCCGGTAGAGGATCACCGAGACGTCGTCCACCTCGCGGGTGACCAGTGTGCGTTGCGGCAGCGCGGCCATGTCGACCAGCGAGTGCCAGCCGTCGCTAATCAGGTGCATCTCGGAGATGCTCTGGTTGACCTGCGCACCCTGCTTGTACGCCAGGTGACCGCCGATGTACGCACCGAGGCTCACGGCGGAGAGCCCGAGAAAGCCGAGGGTACGGCCGACGCCGTGCCGCCCGGACATCCGTGCGGCGAGCGAACCGGCGTAGAGCGTCACTCCCACGGTGTTCGCGACGGCGTGCACCAGGCCGACCCGGCGCTGGTCCCGGGAGAGTGCCGCCCAGTCGTTCAGCCCGGCGACCGCCGCCGGCAGCGCGCTGACGGTGCCCAGACCGACCAGCACGGTGGCGGGACGGCGCTGCCCGGGCATCAGGTCCAGCACCGCGGCGCTGATCCAGGCGCCCACCGGCACCTGCACCATCGCCGGATGCAGCGGATGCCCCAGCGTCACTCCGTGCAGCAGGTCCCGCAGCCGCCGCGGACGCAGCGTGCCGAGGACCGCCCGCTGGAGCCGGTCACCCACCCGGTCCAGCCTTGAATCCTGCTCAACTCTCGTCAATAGCGCTCGCACCCGTACCGACTTCCCGGCGAACGCGGTCGCAAACCGGTCGGCGGTGACAGACCTGCGGCGCGGCGGGCATGCTGGGCCGATGGGTGTACGGGTGGAACGCGCCGGGCCGGTGACGACAGTGGTGCTGGACCGACCGGCAGCCCGGAACGCCGTCGACGGGCCGACCGCGCGAGCCCTGGCCGACGCCTTTCGAGCCTTCGACGCCGACCCCGGCGCGGCGGTGGCCGTGCTCTGGGGTGCCGGCGGCACGTTCTGCGCCGGCGCCGACCTCAAGGCGATCGGCACGCCGAGCGGCAACCGGGTCGAGCCGGAGGGGGAAGGCCCGATGGGCCCGACCCGGATGGCGCTGAGCAAGCCGGTGATCGCGGCGATCTCCGGGTACGCGGTGGCGGGCGGCCTGGAGTTGGCGCTCTGGTGCGACCTGCGGGTCGCCGAGTCCGACGCGACGCTCGGCGTGTTCTGCCGCCGCTGGGGAGTGCCACTGATCGATGGCGGCACGGTCCGACTGCCCCGGCTGATCGGTGAGAGTCGTGCGATGGATCTGATCCTCACCGGCCGACCGGTGCCGGCCGATGAGGCGTACGCGATGGGGTTGGTCAATCGGCTTGTGGCGCCCGGCCAGGCGCGGGCCGCGGCCGAGGAGCTGGCGGCGGGGATCGCCCGGCACCCGCAGACCTGCCTGCGCAACGACCGGGCGGCGGTGCTGGCCGGAGCGGGCCAGCCCGAGTCGGAGGCGATGGCGACCGAGCTGGCGTACGGGATGGTCTCGCTGGCCACCGACGCGGAGGCCGGCGCAGCCCGGTTCGCCGCTGGTGCGGGCCGGCACGGCACGATGCCGCCGGGAGGGGGGAACCTCCCGGCGGCATCCGGTGCGGGCTAGATCAGTTGCGGTTGATGGTGAAGGTCGACGTGGTGTTGCGGATGTCCTGGTAGTTGTTGGTCAGCCGCAGGTTGTTGAAGGTGACCGAGCCGACCGCCGGGCCCTGACCGGGTTCCGGCATCTCGTTGGCCCAGATCGCGTAACCGGACTTCGCGTCGAACGCGTCACCGCTCTTACGGACGCCGCTGATCGAGACGTTGGTGAAGACCGTGTCGGTGATCGGGTTCTCCGGCTGCGGTCCGTTGTACTTGGTCTGGAACATGATCCCGGTGTACGTCGGGTCGACGATGTCCACGTCGGACACCCGGATGCCGCGGAACTCCTTCGAGGCGGAGAAGACCCAGATCGCGGGGAATGTCTGCGCTCCCCAGAAATGCCCACCCGCCCGGATCAGCGAGATGTTCTGGAACTGGGTCGGTGGGCTGGCGCCGAACCCGATGAACGGGTAGCCGAAGTCCAGTGAGCTGATGGTGAGCCCCGAGTACGTCAACATGTCCGCGATGTACAGGTTGCGGAAGATGTTGTTGTAGCCGCCGTAGACCGCCAGCCCGGCCGCCCGCCAGGTCAGCGTGGCCGAGAGGTTCTCGAACACGTTGCCATTGTTGGAGGTCGACGCACCCTGGTCGGTGGCCGAGAAGAGGGCGAACGCGTCATCGCCGTTGGACCTCCCCTCGGTGTTGGTGATCAGGTTGTTGGTGCTGCCGTTGGTCAGGTTCACACCGTCGGCGAAGGTGTTCCGGAAGCGGCTGTTGCGGATGGTCAACCCGCTGACGCTCACTCCCCAGTACGCGCAGACGGTGTGCTCGACCCAGACGCTGTCCAGGGTCATGTTGTCGACGTCCTTCAACTCGCCCCAGACCTTGCCCGGTCCGTCCTGCCGGACGGTGTAGTTGCCGAAGAAGGCGATGTGCGAGAAGGACGACCCGCTGGCGGAGGACTCCACCCGGAAGCCCGCATCGGTGTTCGACTGGCTCGTCGGCGTCTGGAAGCGGGTGTACCACATGCCCGCGCCGACCACCGAGATCGGCTTGCCGTACACCTGAAGCTTCTGCGCGGTCTCGTACGTGCCGGCCGGCAGGTAGACGCCGATCAGGTTGCCAGTGGTGTCCATCCGAACCGCGTCCAGCGCGTTCTGCACGTCCTGGTGGCTGAAACCGGTCGGCACCCGGTACCGCGCCGGGTCCGGGTTGGCGCGCGGCGCGACCAGCTCCAGGTTGACGAAGTCGATCGCGTACGTGGTGGTGTTGGCCGGGTCCTTCTGCAGACGGATCCTGCTGCCGGCCGGGATGGTCGAGTTCAACATCACGTTCGCCTCGTCGTACAGGTGCCGGGGCGGGCCGGCGCTCGGCGAGTCACTCGGGCTGGCCTCCGCGCCGTACAGCCAGATGTGCTTGGAGGTCAGGTTGATCGGCTTGTGCAGGGTGCCGTTGACGTAGATGTTCAGCGTCGAGTCGATGCCCCCGCCGCCCGGCGAGTCGGGGATGGAGAAGCGGGTGACCAGCGTGTTGGTCGCCGCCCGGGTGGTCCACTCGACGTACGAGCCGGTGCTGTTCAGGGTCACCGCACGACGTCCGGACGCCTCACCGCCGAGATTGCCGATGTCCCGGTTCGGCCCGACCTGCCCGGCGCCACCGCCGGTCGTGCCGTCCTCGGCCTCGTACATGTCGTAGCCGAGGTTGGCGCCGCGCCCCACGAAGAGCGGGCGGTCACTGGTGTTGTTGGTCTGCTTGACCGGCAGCTCGTTGCCGTCGGCGGCGAGCACCACCCGGACGGTGTACTTGCCGTTCGCGGCGGTCCAGGTGCCGAGACTGATCGGGCCGACCGTCGCCCCGGCGTTGATCACACCGGAGTACGAGCCGGTCAGGGTACGGACCACGGCGCCGGACTCGTTGAGCACGGTCAGGGTGACGCCGTGCGCGCCGGACGCGGACGCCTGGTTACCGGCGTTGCGGATCGAGACGGAGAAGTTCACCGTGCTGCCGGGGGGCGGGTTGCCCGGTGACCAGTCGACGGCCGAGGCGACCAGGTCGGAGCTGGCGACCGCGCTGACCACCAGCGGGCTGGGGTTGGTGTAGCTGTTGTTGGTGTCGTCCTGCTCGACGACGGTGTTCGACTCGTCGACCTTCGCGCTGAGCGGGTAGCTACCCGAGTCACGCGTGCCGATGGCGGCGCTGACCGTGGTCGAGGCGCCGGCGGACAGGCCGCCGACCGACGCGGTGCCGACCCGGGTGGCGCCCAGGTAGAAGTTGACGTTGGTGGCGCCGGAGGCCGCCGAGCCCGCGTTGCGCACGGTGGCCGAGAGCGTGATGGAGCTCGTCTCGACCGGCGCGGACGGGGTGAACGACATGCCGGTCACGGTCAGGTCCGGGTTCGGTGCCGGGGTGCCGATGACCTGGAACTCGGCCACCTGTCCGGCCGGGGCGCCGGTGTTCGAGGCGATCGAGAGCCGTACGTCGGCCGCCGCACCGGAGACCGGGATGGTCACCGTGTTGCCGCTGGCCGGGTTGAAGCTGTAGTTCGCCGCGCCGACCAGGGTGGTGAAGGTCGACGAGCCCTGGTCGCGGCCGAGCACGGTGATGTTCTGGGTACGCGCCCCCCAGGCCGCGTCCGGGTTCAGCTTCAGCACGATCTGGCTGAGGCTGGCGTTCGCGCCGAGCTGCACGGTCAGCGTGCTCGGGTTGCCGTTGCCCTCCCAGTAGGTGGCCACGTTGTTGTCGTTGGCGTTGGTGGCCACGAACGTGTGCACGTACCCGGAGGCGGTGATCGGCTTACCGACCGCCAGGTTGGTGCCGACCGGCGGGTTGCCGGTGCCGGTCCGGGTCACGGTGTTGCTGTTCGCCGACTGGTTGCCGGCCGCGTCCTTGGCCCGCACGTAGTAGGAGACCGTGGCGCTGTCCGGCTGGCTGTCGGTGTACGTCAGGGTCGAGGCGTTGACGCTGCCGCGCAGTCCGCCGTTGGCGTAGACGTCGTAGCCGGTCACCCCGACGTTGTCCGTGGACGCGGACCAGGTGAGCCGGATCTGCCCGCTCGAGGGCTGGGTGTACGAAAGGTTGCCGGGGACGCTGGGGGCCTGCGTGTCGGGGCTGCCGACGGCGCCGTAGACCTCGACCTCGGAGAACTGGGCGGCCGGCCAGCCGGTGTTGCCGGTGACCTGCACCCGCACGTAGCGGGTGCTGGCGGCGGTGAAGCTGACGGTCGCGGTGTTGCCGGTGGCCGGGTTGAACGTGTAGCCGGCCGACGCCTTCAGGGTGGAGAACGACGAGCCGTTGGTGGAGCCGAGCACCGACAGTGTCTGGGTGCGGGTCTGCCAGGCCGACGCGGGCGGCAGTTTGAGCACGACCCGGTCCACGCTGACCGTGGCGCCGAGGTCAGCCTGAATCCACTGCGGGAACGCGTTGTTGGCGCTCTCCCAGTAGGTGTCCGCGTTGCCGTCGTTGGCGTTGCCCGCCACGTAGTTCTGGTTGTGGGTGCTGGCGGTCATGGTGGCGGAGAGTCCGGCGAGCATGGCCACGCGCGCGGCGGCCGCGGACGGGTCGGCCACCGGTGCCGCGCTGGCCGTGGGGGTGACGACCGGGGCGGTGACGAGGAGCGTCCCGGCGAGTACGCCGGCGAGCAGCCGCCGGTGGCCGGTGCGGGTGGTTCGGGGGACGGAACTGGGCGCGCCGGTTGGCGGCGTGCCTCGTCTGGTGCCGTTACTGGACATGGGGTCGCTACACCTCTTTCGGGGGTGGGTGGGGTGTGGTGCCCGGAGCCGGTGCCCCCGCCCCGGCTGGGCGGGGCCGCCGACCTAGCTGGAGTGGACCTCGAACTCGCTGAGCTGACCGGCCGGCCAGCCGCTGTTGCCGGTGACGGTCAGCCGCAGGTACCGCTGGCTGGTCGGCGCGAACGTCACGGTGACCGTGTTGCCGCTGGCCGGGTTGAAGGTGTAGCCGGCGGACGCCTTCAGGGTGGTGAACGACGAGCCGTTGGCGGAGTTGAGCACCGACAGCGTCTGGGTGCGGGTCTGCCAGGCCGATGACGGCGGCAGCTTCAGCACGACCCGGGACACCGACCGGGCGGTTCCCAGGTCCACGGTCACCGACTGTGGGAACGCGTTGTTGGCGCTCTCCCAGTAGGTGCTCGGGTTGCCATCCACCACGTTCAGCGCGGCGTACACGTCGACGTGGCTGGTCTCGGTGACCGGCCGCCCGGCCGCCAGGTTGCCGGTGGGTGGCGGCGTGGTCGGGGGCGGAGTCGTCGGGGGCGGCGTCGTGGGCGGCGGCGTGGTGGGCGTGCCGCCGTACACCTCGACCTCGGAGAGCTGTGCGGCTGGCCAGCCCGTGTTGCCGGTGATGCTCACCCGGATGTAGCGGCGATCACCGGCGGGCAGGCCGATCGACACGCTGTTGCCCGTGCCGGGGTCGAAGACCCGGCCGGCGGAGGCGGCCAACGTGGCGTACGACGACCCGTCGGTGGAGCCGAGCACCGACAGGGTCTGGGTACGGCGCTCCCAGCCGGCGGGCAGCTTGAGCACCACCCGGTCGACCGACCGTGCCGAGCCCAGGTCGACGGTCACGGTCTGTGGGAAGGCGTTGTTGGCGCTCTCCCAGTAGGTGGCCGCGTTGCCGTCCACCGCGTTGCCCGCGGTGTAGCTCTGGTTGGTGCTGGTGGCGGTCGCCGGCCGGTTCAGCGCCAGGTTCCCCCCGGTGGGCGGTGGGGTGGTGGGTGGCGGAGTGGTGGGTGGCGGGGTGGTCGGCGGGGTGCTGGGTCCACCGCCCCACTGCGGGTCGGGCCACGGGCCGCAGTACGGGGTCGGGGTGTACCAGCCGGAGTTGCCGGCGCCCTGGGTGATCTGGAAGCCGCCGCCCACGCAGTTGTGGATCGGGTTGCTCTGCGCGATGTTGGTGGCCCGCACGTTGGTGAACGACACCTGGCTGGGCGCCTGCACCTGGAGGGCGTACGTGCCGGCGCCGTCGATCCGTACGTTGTTGAGGTTGATGCCATTGGTCTGGCCCTCGATCCAGTGCAGCGCCGCGTACGAGCTGTCCAGGATGTCGGTGTCGGTGATGTTGATGGTGGGCTGCTGGAACGCCTCGTTGAGCGCGGAGAACCAGACCGCCCCGACGCCGAAGTTCCAGTTGTAGTCCGAGTTGCCGTTGCGGATCAACGTGTTCCGGGCGATCGTCCAGGTGCCCTGGACTCCGGTGGCGCCCTGCACGCCGGGGTAGCGGTTGGCGACGTGGATGCCGCCACCGTTGGTCAGCGAGTCGGCCGTCACGTTGTCGGTGATCTTGATGTCCCGACCGCCGTAGCTGACCAGGTGGTTCGCCAGCAGGGTCACGCCGATGGTGTTGTGCGTGAAGGAGTTGTTGACGTTCGGCACGCTCTGCGCCCACATCGCGAGCGCGTCGTCGCCGGTGTTGCGGACGAAGGTGTTGGTCACCGTCGAGTTGGTCACGCCGGTGTGGAAGTTCACCCCGTCGGCGGTCTGGTCCAGGATCCGGCTGTTACGGATGGTGAAGTTGTCCATCGGGCCGTCCATCCAGGCCCCGACCTTGGTGTTCTCCAGCCAGAGGTTGTCCACCACCGAGTTGGTCATCGCCCCGCCCAGCGCGTTGACCTGGTCGTCGTCCACCCGTTCCCGGATGTCGCCGATGATGGCGAAGTCCCGCAGCGTCACGTTGCGACTCGGCCCGCCGGCCTCGTGCGGGCGGACCGCGCCGGTGTACCCACCGCCGGGGACGTACTTGCCGTAGATGCCGGCGGCCCGCTTGCGGTCGGTGGGGTGCCGGCCACCGAGCACCGAATACCACGGGCCGGCGCCGCGCAGGGTCACCCCGTCGACCACCACGTGGTCCCAGAGGGTGAAGGTGCCGGTCGGGATCCAGACCGCCCGGCCCTGGGCCTTCCCGGCGTCGACCGCCGCCTGGAACTTCGCGGTCGAGTCGGTCGCGCCGCTCGGGTCGGCGCCGAAGTCGGTGACCACGTCGAGCACACCGGTGGGCTTGTCGAGGGGCCCGCCGACCAGCTCGAAGTCGGCCAGGTCGATGGTGAAGCTGGGCGACTGGGCGGTCGAGGAGACCTGCAACCGGATCTTGGCGCCGGCCGGGTAGGTGCTGCCGAACATCGCCCGGGTCTCGTCGTAGAAGTGGTGCGGGTTGGTGTCGCCCGGGTTGTTGTTGAACGGGTAGCCGCCGTAGTACCAGCCGTACTTCGAGGTCACCGGAACCGACTTCAGCAGGTTCCCGTTGGCCCGCAGGTCGATGGCGGCGTCCCGGCCGGTGCCGGCCGGGCTGTCCGGCAGGCTGTGCCGGAAGGTGACCGCGTTGGCGGGGGCGGTGAGGGTGAACTCGACGTACTCGCCGACGGAGTCGAGGGTGACCGCCTCCCGGCCGGACGCCTCGGACGGCAGCGTGCCGTAGCGCCGGTCCGGGCCGATCTTCGTGCCGGTGTGGGCGGCCTTCTCGGCCTCGTGCTCGACGAACGGGACGGTGGCGCCCCGGCCGGGGATGTCGAAGGGGGACAGCCCGGCTGCCGAGGCCGGGGTCGCGGTGCCGGTGATCGCGAGGGCGGTCACCGATGTCGCGGCGAGCAGGGTGGCGACGATGGCGGCCAACGCTACCCGGGTCGGGTGTCGGAAATGGTGCGGGGTGCCGGTGGTGTGGTTGGCCATGAGCTGCGCTCTCCCTTTCGTCAGGCAGGCCAGATCCCCCCGTGTCCGTGCGGCGTGGCGTCCCCCGTTCCTCCTTCCTCCTCGTCGTCCGGCGCGGGGCCGGGATGGTGGTGTGGTGCCGGCGGCCGGGACGGGCCGCCGGCACCACGGCGATCAGGTCAGGCCAGGCCCGTCCGCCGCCCGCGGCTCGTCCGCAGGTTGGGCGGTACGCAGCCAGACGGCGGTGTCCGACGGCACCAGACCCTCGTCGAGCGGCCCGCTGGCCAGCAGCAGGTCCCCGTCGCCGGGCAGCGGCACCGGGGCGTCGGTGAGGTTGACCAGGCAGCGGAAGCCACCGCCACGGCTGAAGGCGAGCACGCCGTCCGGTGCGGGCAGCCAGCTCATCTCGCCGTCGCCGAGCGCCGGGTCGGCCCGCCGGATCTGGATCGCCGCCCGGTACAGCTCCAGCATCGAGGCGGCGTCGCCGGTCTGCGCCCGGGCCGTCCGGTCCTTCCAGTCGGCCGGCTGGGGCAGCCATGGCGTTGCGGCGCCGTCGGGGCTGAACTCGAACGGGGGCTCGTCACCGGCCCACGGCAGCGGCACGCGGCAGCCGTCCCGACCGGGGTCGACCCGGCCGGAGCGTTCCCACATCGGGTCCTGGCGCAGCGCGTACGGGATGTCCTCGACCTCCCAGAGCCCCAGCTCCTCACCCTGGTAGACGTAGGCGGCGCCGGGCAGCGACAGCGACAGCAGCGCGGCGGCCCTAGCGCGGCGGGTGCCCAACTCCAGGTCGGTGGGGGTCCCCTCGCGCTTGGCGGCGAAGCTGAACGTGGTGTCCGCCCGGCCGTAGCGGGTCACGTGCCGGGTGACGTCGTGGTTGGAGAGCACCCAGGTGGCCGGCGCGTTGACCGGCGCGTGCGCGCTCAGCGTCCCGTCGATGCTCTCGCGTAGGGCCGAGGCGTCCCAGGCGCAGCCGAGGAAGTCGAAGTTGAACGCGGCGTGCAGCTCGTCCGGGCGCAGGTAGTTGGCGAACCGCTGCCGATCCGGCAACCACACCTCACCGATCAGGGCCCGCTCGCCGGGGTACTCGTCGGCGACGCGCCGCCAGCCCCGGTAGATGTCGTGCACCCCGTCAAGGTCGTGGAACGGGTGCGGCAGGTCCGGGTGGACCTCGGGCAGCGTCCCGTCCTTGACCAGCAGCCCGGCCGAGTCGATCCGGATGCCGTCCACCCCCCGGTCGAACCAGAACCGCAGGATGTCCTCGAATTCGGCGCGCACCCTGGGGTGGTCCCAGTTGAAGTCCGGCTGCTCGGGGGCGAACAGGTGCAGGTACCAGTCGCCGGGGCTGCCGTCCGGGTTGGTGGTCCGGGTCCAGGTCGGGCCGCCGAACTCACCGACCCAGTCGGTGGGCCGCTGGTCGCCGTTCGGGCCCCGGCCGGGACGGAACCAGAACAGGTCCCGCTCCGGCGCGTCGGGCCCGCCGACGAGCGCGGCCTGGAACCAGGGGTGCACGTCCGAGCAGTGGTTGGGTACCACGTCGACGATGGTCCGGATGCCCAGCGCGTGTGCCTCCGAGATCAGCGCCTCCGCCTCGGCGAGCGTGCCGAAGACCGGGTCGATGTCGCGGTAGTCGGACACGTCGTAGCCGGCGTCGGCCATCGGGGAGGGGTACCAGGGACTGAACCAGATCGCGTCGATGCCGAGCGCGGACAGATGATTCAGCCGGGACCGGATACCGGCGATGTCGCCGATGCCGTCGCCGTTGCCGTCGGCGAAGCTACGCGGATACACCTGGTAGATCACCGCTCCACGCCACCACGGACTGCTGTCTGCTGTGGACACGAGCACCTGCTTTCTGTTTCAGTACGTCGGCGGGTTCGCCGGACCTGAGAGTGTGTCGGGCGAACGGCTGTTGTTCGCCACGGGAGGTTGCGCTGGTCGCTATCCCTTGAGGCTGCCTGTGGTCAGACCGGACATGATGTTCCGCTGGAAGATCAGGAAGACGATGACGGTCGGGACCGCGGCGATGACCGACGCGGCGATGACCACGTTCATGGGCGTACCACCCGCGAAGGCGTAGATGCCGACGCTGACGGTCCGGGTCTCCGGCGACGGCATGACCAGCTTCGGCCACAGGAAGTCCTTCCAGACGGCCGTCACGGCGAAGATCGACACTACGCCGAGGATGGGACGGGACATCGGCAGGATGATCGACCACAGCGTGCGCAGCGGCGTCGCCCCGTCCACCAGGGCCGCCGCCATCAGCTCCTCGGGGATCGAGTCGAAGAACCGCTTCAGCAGGAAGATGTTGAACGCGTTCGCGACCAGGGGCAGCCAGATCGCGAACGGCGAGTCGAGCAGGTTGATGTGCAGGATCGGCAGGTCGATCACGGTCACGTACTGCGGGACGATGAGCACCATCGCCGGAATCATCAGCGTCGCCAGCATCAGCGCGAGGATCACGTTGCCGAACATCGGCCGAAGCTTGGACAGGGAGTACGCGGCGGCGGTGTCGAGGACGAGCTGGAACACCACCGCGCCGGCGGCGTAGTAGAACGTGTTGAACAGCAGCTTGGCGAGGTCCAGGTTGTTCCAGGCGTCGATGTAGTTCTGCGGCTGCGGGTCCTTCGGGAACAGCGACGGCGGCGTCTGGGCGATCTCCTGGCCGGACTTGAGCGCGCCGGTGACCATCCAGTAGAGCGGCCCGAGGAAGACCAGCGTGAAGCCCACGACGACGACGGTGAGCAGAGCCCAGTAGATGAACCTGCCGCGCCCACGGCGGAGCTGCGCGTGAGAGATGAGGGTCCGGGTGCCGGAGTCCTGTGCCATGTCTCGCCCGTCCTAGTCCTGTTTCGCGCTCAGCCGCAGGTAGGCGGCGGAGAAGCCGGCCAGCACCACGAGCATGAGCACGCCGAGCGCCGCGGCGCCGTTGAGGTCGTTCTGGAAGAAGCCGTGCTGGTAGATGAGGTACGCCACGGAGGTCGCGGAATCCTCCGCGCCCGCGCCGTTGGCGAGGATCAGTGGCTCGATGAAGAGCTGCATCGTGGCGACGATCTGGATCATCGCCAGGAGCGCGAGGATCAGCCGGGTCTGCGGGATCGTCACGTGGCGGATCCGCTTCCAGATCCCGGCGCCGTCGAGCTCGGCAGCCTCGTAGAGTTCGCCCGGGATGTTCTGCAGCGACGCCAGGTAGATCAGCACGGCGCCGCCCATGTTCATCCAGGTCGACGCGAGCACCATCGCCGGCATCGTCATGTCGGGGGACTGCATCCACTGCGACGTGGGCAGGTGCAGCGCCTTGAGGATCGCGTTGAAGAGACCCGCCTCGCTGGGGTCGTACGCGTAGAACTTGAAGAGGTACAGCGCCGAGGCTGGTGGCAGCATCACCGGCAGGTAGACCAGGATCCGCAGGTATCCCTTGGCGTGGCGGAACTCGTTGAGCAGGATCGCCACGAAGAACGGCACCGCGTACCCGAGGACGAGCGCGAGCACCGTGAAGTAGAGCGTGTTCTGCCAGGCGGGCCAGAAGCTGGGGTCGGCGATGATGCGGGAGTAGTTGTCCCAGCCCACCCAGGTGGTCTCGCCGCGCCGCGTGCGCTGGAAGCTCATCACGATGCCGCGGATCATCGGGTACCAGGAGAAGACGACGAAGCAGAGCACCGCCCCGATCAGGAACGCGTGACCGGTGAGGTTGTCCCGCACCTTGCGGCCGAGGCTCGTACGCTGCGGCCCCGTGTAGGGCGGCGTGGGACGTCCCGGCTTTCTGGTGGTACCCGGGACGGTGGTGATCGCCAAGGCAACTCCTGGGTGAGTCAGTGACCGGACGGTGTGGCGCGGATGGGGTGGGGGCCGGGTCGGCGTACCGGCCCCCACCTGACCGGATCAGCTCTCGGCAGCCAGGAGCTGGTTGACCTTTTCCTCGGCCGTCTTGAGCAGCGCGTCGATGTTCGAGTTCGGGTTCGTCAGCACCCCGGACATCGCGGCGTCGAGCACCGCGTAGACCGCCTGCGCGTTGCGCGGCTCACCCTTGATCGGCACCGGGGTCGCCTCGAAGATCGCGAAGTTCGCGGTGTCGACGTTCGCGTTGGCCTTGCGCAGTTCGAGTTCCTGCTTCTGCGCCTCGCTGCCGTTGGCGAAGAGCAGCGGCTGGGGCAGACCCACCGGGTAGTTCTGCGGCTTGGCCCGGACGTAGTCGAACTGGCCCTTGCCCGGCGTCAGCTTCTGGTACGCGATCCACTTCAGACCGGCCTTGACCTGCTCGGGGGTGAGGTCCTTCTTGAAGAAGTAGCCCTCGCCGCCACCGAGCGTGCCCTTCGCCGCGCCGTCCTGACCCGGCAGCGGGCTCATCGCCCAGTCCTGGAACTTGCCCTGGAACTGGCTGACGATCGCCTGGGTGGCGTCCGGCGCGCCGATGAACATGCCGACCTTGCCCGCACCGGCGTTGGTCAGCAGGTCGCCCCACTGCAGCAGCTGCCGGGCGCCCATGCTGTTGTCGCCGTACCGCATGTCCTTGATGTTCTGCAGGACCTGCTTGCCCATCGCGTTGTTGAAGTCGGCCTTCTTGCCGTCCGGCGTCAGCACCTGGCCGCCCTGCGAGTAGAGCAGGGACGTGAAGTGCCAGCCGCCGGTGTTGCCGGCGCTGTACTCCGAGTAGCCGGCGATGCCGTTGCCGAGCGCGGAGATCTTCTTGGCGGCGGCCCGGACCTCGCCCCAGGTCTTGGGCGGGCTGTTCACGTCGAGCCCCGCCTGCTGGAACAGGACCTTGTTGTAGACCAGGCCCATCGAGTAGTTCTTCACCGGGACGGCGTAGAGCTTGCCGCCGTCGGTGAAGACCTCCTTGAGCGCCGGGTCGACGCTGTCCCAGGTCGGGATGGCGTCCTTGTTGGCGTACTGGGAGATGTCCATCGCCTGGCCGGAGTCGAGCACCTGCTGGAGATCGGTCATGTACCCGTAGAACACGTCGGTCACGGTGCCGCCGGCGAGACGGGCGGTGAAGTCCGGCGGGTTGTTGCACTGCTCGCCGACGCTCACGCTCTTGATGACGATGTCCGGGTTCTGCCGCTGGAACTCGGCGACATCATCGTTCCAGTTCTTCAACAGCTCTTTCTGAGCGCCGACGGGTTGGCAGTCGACCGTGATGGTGACCTTGCCGCCTGCGTTCGTGTCCTTGTCGTCGCTCTTCGTGGAGCATGCCGTGAGGCTGAACCCCAGGCCGGCCACGAGCGCTAACGCCGCAGCCTTTCGGTATTGCGGTACGGACATCTGTCCATCCCTTCGGGAACGGGTGTCTCCATGACGTTCGATGAGCTGCGGTGATGCGACCTGACCGCCGGTAACTGCGCCGGAGCCACGTGTGAGTGGAGTCACTGTAACGAGGCCGACTCATTTCGGCAAGGTATCGATGCTGTAGTGAAAGGACACGACTTTCTAACGGCAAATGTCGACAGGACTTCGAAACGGGCCCGAGATGATGACCTTTGGTCCCTTATGGCCCGTCAGCAGACCAGGCCGTCGCTGCGGTATTCGAGCAGCAACGAGAACGGCCGCCGACCGCGAGAAGCGGTCGACGGCCGGGAGGTCGTCTCAGCGATCCGGGGGCGGGGCCGGGACGGTCAGTCGGCGGCCCGCCTGCCGATCAGCGGCCCGGGGCGGGGGCGGTGGAACCACGCACCACCAGCTCGGGCTCGAACAGCAACTCGTCCTGCAGCACGCCGACACCCTCGATCTGGGTGACCAGCAGGTCCACCGCGGCCTGCCCCATCGTCTCGATCGGCTGCCGCACGGTGGTCAACGGCGGGTCGGTGCAGGTCATGAAGGCCGAGTCGTCGAAGCCCACCACCGACACGTCGGTCGGCACCACACGACCCAGCCGGCGCGCGGCCCGGATGGTGCCCAGCGCCAGCACGTCGCTGGCGCAGATGATCCCGGTGACACCACGCTCGACCAGCTTCGTCGCGGCGACCCGCGCCCCCTCCATCGAGAAGCTGGAGCGCTCGACGCACTCCGTGTCGTCGGTCCAGCCCGCGGCGCGGATCATCGCGTCGAGCTTGCGCCGGGACGGCACGTGCCCCTCCGGGCCGAGCACCATCCCGATCCGGTCGTGCCCCAGCGAGCGCAGGTGCCCGTACGCCTGCTCCACCGCCACCGCGTCGTCCGTGGAGACCCGGGGGAAGCCCAGCTCGTCCACCCCCGCGTTCACCAGCACCACCGGCAGGCCCCGGTCGGTAAGCCGTCGGTAGTGGTCGTGCCGCGCGTCGGCCAACGCGTACGAGCCACCGGCGAAGATCACCCCGGAGACCTGGTGGTCGAGGAGCATCTCCACGTAGTCCATCTCGGAGACGCCACCGATGGTGCGGGCGCAGAGCGCCGGGGTGTAGCCACGCTGGGCGAGGGACCCGGTGACCACCTCGGCGAGCGCCGGAAAGATCGGGTTCTGCAACTCGGGCAACACCAGCCCGACCAGCCGGGCACGCTCGCCGCGCAACTTGGTCGGCCGCTCGTAGCCGAGCACGTCCAACGCGGTCAGCACGGCCGTCCGGGTCGCCTCGGAGACCCCGTCCCGGCCGTTGAGCACCCGGCTGACGGTGGCCTCGCTGACGCCCGCCTTCTTGGCAACTTCAGTCAACCGCTTGGTCACGGCCGCAATCGTACGTCACAGAAATGAAAGAAATGAACAGGGAACTGCCGGGCAGTTGCTTCTCCGCTGCGGCGGGTGGCCCTGCTCAGAGCCTTGGCCTTCAGTTGCCACTTGATGCTTCATCGGGGATGCCGGCGATCTGAGTGACGAGGAAGTCGAGCCGTCCCTCCTGGCCGTCCGGGGGATGCGGCCACTGTCCGACAGGACAGCCATGCCGTGCAACGCGCTCCAGGTGACTTGGCTGGAGCGACACCCCACCTGTTGGGTTGGTTCATGCTGGTCGCCACCGTCATACCCGTCGGCGACGCGCTGATCGTGCTGCGCAGCAACGGTCCCAAGGTTGCCGTCTACGGCATCCACGGGATCACGGCCGTGGTGATGCTGGCGATCAGCGTGCTCCTGCTCGTCGCGTAACCGGTTGTCACCTGGGCGACGTCGGGCACACGTCACCGCAGGTTGCGCAGGGCGTCCTCGATGGCCCGGTGGAAGGTCGGATAGGCGTAGATCATGTGCCGGAGCTGGCTCAGCGGCACGGCCGCGTGCACCGCCACCACCAGCGCGGAGAGCACCTCGCCGCCGGCCGGGCCGGCCGAGGTCGCGCCGATCAGCACGCCCCGGTCGGCGTCCGCGATCAGCTTGATGAACCCCTCGTCGCCGACCCGGTGGATCCAGCCCCGGGTCGAGCTGCCCAGCTTGGTGTACCCGATCTGCACGTTGATGCCGCGCTCCCGGGCCTGCTGCTCGGTCAGCCCGACCGCGCCGACCTCGGGGTCGGTGAAGGTCACCCGGGGCAGCGCGCGGTAGTCGGCGCGCGGCACACTGCCCGCGGATCCGCTCGACGCGCTGGAGCCCAGCGAGCTGGCCGCGCCCATCGCGCCGCCGACCACGCTGGCGGTGCCGCTGGCGTCCGGCCCCGCGTTCGCCTGCCGAGCCTGGGCCAGCACGTCGGCGATCACGATCGCCGCCTGGTACATGGCGATGTGGGTGAACGCCCCCTCGCCGGTCACGTCACCGACCGCCCAGATGCCATCGGTGACGCGCAGCCGATCGTCCACCGGCAGGTAGCGCTGGGCGGCGTCCACCCCGACCGTGTCCAGCCCCAACTCCTCCAGGTGTGCCCGGCGGCCGGTCACCACCAGCAGCCGGTCCGCGGTGAACTCCGCCCCGCCGGCGCCGTGCAGGGTGAACCGGCTCCCGTCGTGCTCGACCCGCTCGGCTCGTACCCCCGTGTGGATCTCCACGCCGTCGGCGCGCAGCGCCGCGGCGGCCACCTCGGACGCCTCCGGTTCCTCGACGGCCAGCACCCGGTCCAGCGCCTCCACCACCGTGACCCGCACCCCGAACCGTGCGAAGACCTGGGACAGCTCCAACCCGATGGCGCCACCGCCGAGCACCAGCAGTGACTCCGGCAGTTGCTCGACCTCGATCGCCTGACGGTTGATCCAGTACGGAGTGTCGGCCAGACCTGAAATCGGCGGCACCGACGCTCGGGTGCCGGTGCCCAGCACGATCCCGTGCCGGGCCTGGAACACCTGGTCGCCGACCCGGACCCGGCCCGGGCCGTCGAGTCGGCCGCTGCCCCGGACGAACCGGCCACCGCGGTCCGTGAACCGCCGCACCGCGACCGTGTCGTCCCAGGTGTCGGTGGCCTCCTCGCGGATCCGCTTCGCCACCGGCGCCCAGTCCGGCTGGACCTGCGCCGTCCCGGCCAGCCCGTCGACCCGACGCGCCTCGGCGAGCGCGTTGGCCGCTCTGATCATCATCTTGCTCGGGATGCAGCCCCAGTACGGGCACTCCCCGCCGACCAGGTCCCGTTCGACGCCGACGACGCTCAGGCCGGCCTCGGCGAGCCGCCCGGCCACCTCCTCGCCGCCGACCCCGAGCCCGACCACGACCACATCCACCAACTCCGGCTCCGCCACCCCGACAGCATCCCCCAGCGGCCCGGCCCCGACCACCGAGGCCGGGAAAAGCCGGCGCGCGCACCGGGCCGGAGCGCCTACGGTGGCCGGATGCACGCGCGCTTCGCCCCGGTCCGGGACTGCTTCCACGACCTGCTGGCCGCCGGTCGGGAGACCGGTGCCAGCCTGACCGTCTGGTACGACGGCCATCCGGTGATCGACCTGGTCGGCGGCTCCCGCACAACCTCCGGATCCAGCGATGGGGCCGACGGTCCGGCCGACGGCGACCCGTGGCGACCGGACACGCTGGTCAACGTCTACTCGGTCGGCAAGCCGGTGGCCGCGCTCTGCCTGTTGATGCTGGCCGACCGGGGTCGGGTCGATCTCGACGCGCCGGTCGCCCGGTACTGGCCGGAGTTTCGCACCCCGGCCACCGTGCGTCAGGTGTTGTCGCACACCGCCGGGCTGCCGGCCTTCCCGGTGCCCCGACCGGCCACCGCGATCGTCGACTGGGCGCTGCTCACCGGCGACCTCGCCGCCGCCGACCCCGAATGGGCGCCCGGCTCGGTGGCCGGGGAGCACGCCTGGACGTACGGGCACCTGGTGGGCGAACTGGTCCGCCGGGTGGACGGCCGTTCGGTGGGCCGGTTCCTGGCCGAGGAGATCGCCGGCCGGTGGCTGCTCGACCTCGGCTTCGGGCTGTCCGAGGCCGACCAGCGGCGCTGTGCGGACCTGCGCTACGGCGACCCGGAATGGCCGGTCCGGATGCTCGGCGAGCCCGGCTCTCTCCGTGCCCGCTCGATGGACAACCCGCCCGGCGGACGGGACCTGGCCATGCTCAACAGTCCGCTCTGGCGGGGCGCCGAGGTCCCCGCGGTCAACCTGCACGCCACCGCGTCCAGCCTGGCCCGGCTCTACGCCGGCCTGCTGGCGGGCGGTGTCCTGGACGGCGTCCGGCTGGTCAGCCCGGAGCTGGTGACCGAGGCGACCCGGGTCCAGTACGACGGGCCGGATCTGGTGCTGGACCGCCAGGTCCAGTGGACGCTGGGCATGCAGTGGGAGCCGGACGGCAGCTGGGGCATGGGCGGCATCGGCGGCAGCAGCGCGTGGGCCGACCCGGAGCGCGGATACACCTTCGCGTACGCCACCGCGCAGTTGGCCGAGCACGACCGGGTCGACGAACTCGTCGAGGCACTGCACTCGTGCCTGTGACCGGATGTTAGGAAGGGCCCCTTGTACAACACCAGGCGTTAATAAGGTGCCCTTCCTTTCGGGCCGGGGATGGTGACCGGGGTGCCGGCGGGGGTGAGCAGGGCGCGGGCGGCCACCGCCATCCGGCGCCGCTGCGGCACCAGGGCCCGCCGGGCGAAGACGTCGTATCCCTGCGCGGCCACTTCGTCCAGCATGCCGCCGTAGAGGGCGTACGCGGTGCGCATGCAGGCCTGCGAGGCCGGCGCGAGCATGGTGATGCCGGGCGCGGCGGCAGCGTAGTGCGCCTGGGCCCGGGTCACCTCGTACTCGATCAGCTCGCGGATCCGGGGCGTGCCGCGACCCCGGGCGCGGGCCTGGGCCAGCTCGTCGTTGGTGACGTCGAACTTCGCCAGGTCCTCGTCCGGCAGGTAGGTGCGGCCCCGGTCGAGGTCCTCGGCGACGTCCCGGATGAAGTTCGTGAGCTGGAAGGCGAAGCCGAGCTGCCGAGCCGGCTCCCGGGCCTCGGCCGGGTCGGAGCTGCCCAGGATAGGCAGCATCATGGTGCCGATGACCGCCGCCGAGCCTTCCATGTAGTCGAGCAGGTGGTCGTAGGTCGGGTACGCGGTGACCGTCAGGTCCATCGCCATGCTCTTCAGAAACGACGCGAAGTCGTCCCGGTCGAGGTTGAAGACGGCGATCGTGTGCAGCACGGCCGGCAGCAGCGGGTCGTCGACCGACGCGCCGTGCAGGCCCGCCACGAAGCGGCTGGCCCAGTCGTCCAGCCGGGCGGCCCGCTCGGCCGGCGGCAGGTCCTCGGTGCCGTCCACGATCTCGTCGGCGTAGCGGGTGAATCCGTAGAGGGCGTGCACGTGCCGCCGTTTCCAGGCGGGCAGCAGCCTGGTGGCGAGATAGTAGGTGCGACCGTGGCGTCTGTGCAGTTCACGGCACTGGTCATAGGCAGCGGTGAGATCGGCGTCCACCGGCCCTCCTCATTTATCGACGCACCAATCGACGCAACTCGTAACTCTAGGGTACGCTCGGCCGCATGGCCAACGACGCAGTTGCCGGTAGCGCGATCCGCGTGACGCCGGCACGGCCGGGCGATGGGGCCAATCCAGTCCGCGCCGTGCTGGCCGCGTACACCCAGGACCTGATCACGGCGGTGGACGACACCCTGACCACCTTCCTCAACGGCGAGGTCGACTCGCTCGCCGAGATCGACGCCGCGATGGGCGACTTCGCGGCCTCCGCGCGAGGGGCCGTGCTGGCCGGAGGCAAGCGGATCCGGCCCACCTTCGCCTACTGGGGCTGGCGCGGGGCGGTCGGCGGCAGCGAGCCACTCCCCCCGGTGCTACCCGCGTTGGCCGCCCTCGAGCTGCTGCACACCTTCGCGCTCGTGCACGACGACGTCATGGATTCCTCCGCCACCCGCCGAGGCCGGCCCACCACCCACGTCGCCCTCGCCGCGCAACATGTCGCCGCCGGCCGCCGGGGCGACCCCGGCCGGTTCGGCGAAGCGGTCGCGGTGCTCATCGGCGATCTCTGCGTGGTCTGGGCCGACCGGCTGCTGGCGCACGCCACCGTGGCGCCGGCCCGGCTGTTCGAGGTCCGCCGGTGCTACGACCAGATGCGGGTGGAGACCATCGCCGGGCAGTATCTGGACGTGCTCGGCGAGAACGACGTGGTCAACTGGTCGACCGACCGGGCGCTGCGGGTGGCCCGCTACAAGACGGCGAGCTACACCGTCCAGCGACCGCTGCTCTACGGCGCCTGCCTGGCCGGGGTGCCCGCCGATGACCCGCTGGCCACCGCGTACACCCGCTACGGCCTGGCCGTCGGCGAGGCGTTCCAGCTCCGCGACGATCTGCTCGGCGCCTACGGCGACCCGGCCGCCACCGGCAAGCCGGCCGGTGACGACCTGCGCACCGGCAAGCCGACCACGCTGCTCATGCTGGCCCGGCAGTTGGCCACCCCGACCCAGCTCAAGGAGCTGGACCGGGCCCGCGAGGGCCGGGTCGACCGGCTGGCCGAGCTGATCGCCGACACCGGGGCGGTGGCGCGGGTGGAGCGGATGATCGCCGAGCGGGTGGGTGACGCGCTGGCCGCGCTCGACGCCACACCCGTGGACCGGACGGCGCGAACCGCGCTGACCGGGCTGGCCACCGCCGCCACCAACCGGCGGGCCTGATGAACGACTTCTCCAAGGAGGTGGCCACGTGCGGACGGTGACAGGACGGACGGACCGGGTGGTGGTCGTCGGCGCCGGGTTGGGCGGGCTGGCCTGTGCGCTGCACCTGGCCGGCAGCGGCCGGCAGGTGACCGTGCTGGAACGTGAGCCGGTGCCGGGCGGGCGGGCCGGGCGGCTCGCCGCGGACGGCTACGAGTTCGACACCGGCCCGACCGTGCTCACCATGCCCGAGCTGATCGCCGAGGCGCTCGGGGCGGTCGGGGAGGAGCTGGGCGACTGGCTCGACCTGACCCCACTCGACCCGGCCTACCGGGCGTACTACCCGGACGGCTCGACCCTCGACGTGCTGACCGACACCACCCGGATGGCGGCCGAGATCTCCCGGGTCTGCGGCCCCCGCGAGGCCGACGGCTACCTGCGCTTCGTCGACTACGCGCGGGAGCTGTGGCGGCTGGAGCGGGCCGACTTCATCGAGCGCAACCTGGACGCGCCGACCGACCTGATCACCGGCAACCTGCTCAAGCTGCTCGCCGGCGGAGCCTTCCGCCGACTCCAGACGAAGATCAACCAGTTCTTCCGGGACCCGCGCACCCAGCGGATCTTCTCCTTCCAGGCGATGTACGCCGGGCTCGCCCCGCACGACGCGCTGGCCATCTACGCGGTCATCGCGTACCTCGACTCGGTGGCCGGGGTCTACTTCCCGCGCGGCGGCATCCACGCGGTGTCCAAGGCGATGGCCGGCGCGGCCGAGAAACACGGCGTGCAGATCCGGTACGACACCACGGTGACCCGGGTGGAGACCGCGAACGGCCGGGCCACCGGCGTACTCACCGCCGACGGCGAGCTGGTGCCGGCGGACGTGGTGGTGCTCAACCCCGATCTGCCGGTCGCCTACCGGGACCTGCTCCCCGCCGCCCGCCAGCGGCGGCTCACCTACTCGCCGTCCTGCGTCGTCCTGCACGTCGGGTCCCGGCAGGGATATGCGAAGATCGCCCACCACAACATCCACTTCGGGCGCGCGTGGAAGGGCACCTTCGATGAGGTCATCCGCCGGGGCGAGCTGATGACCGACCCGTCGCTGCTGGTCACCAACCCGAGCCGGACCGACCCGTCGGTGGCCCCGCCGGACCGGCACACCTACTACGTGCTCGCCCCGGTGCCCAACCTCGACCGGGCCCCGTTCGAGTGGCGCGGCGACCTGACCCGGCGCTACGGCGACCAGCTGGTCGGCACCCTGGAGGAGCGCGGCTACGTCGGCTTCGGCGCCGGGGTCGAGGTGCTGCGGGCGATCACGCCCGCCGAGTGGGCGGAGCAGGGCATGGCCGCCGGGACCCCGTTCGCCGCCGCGCACAGCCTCTTCCAGACCGGTCCGTTCCGCCCCTCGAACCTGCACCGCGACCTGTCGAACGTGGTCTTCGTCGGTTCCGGCACCCAGCCCGGGGTCGGCGTGCCGATGGTGCTGATCTCCGGCAAGCTGGCCGCCGGCCGGATCACCGGGGAGGGCCGGTGAGCAGCCGCGAGGAGCACCTCGTCGAGCTGGTCGACGACGCCGGCCGGGCTCGTGGTGAGACCACCGTCGCGGCCGCGCACCAACCGCCGGGGCATCTGCACCGGGCCTTCTCGGTGCTGCTGGTGGACCCGGACGGTCAGGTGCTGCTCCAGCGGCGGGCAGCGGTCAAGACCCGGTTCCCGCTGCGCTGGGCCAACTCCTGCTGTGGCCACCCCCAACCGGGCGAACCGCTCGCCGAGGCGGCCAACCGGCGGCTGCGCGAGGAACTGGGCACCGGCCCCGTCGAGTTGACCGAGGTGGGCGTCTACGTCTACTACGCCGAGGACCCGGCCACCGGGCGGGTCGAGTTCGAGTACGACCACGTCCTGCGCGGCGAGTTCCGCCCCGCCGCCCCGCTGCTACCCGACCCGGACGAGGTGGCCGAGCTGCGCTGGGCTGACCCCGCCGCCCTGGAGGCCGAGCTCGACCGTGATCCCCGCTCATACGCACCCTGGCTGGGCGGGGTGGTGAACCGGCTGCTGCGCCCCTCGGAGCCGACGTCCGGCGTACCCGGCCCGGCGGTGACCCCGTCCGGATCGTCGGCGGATGACGCGGCGGAGCGGTCAGGTGGTCGATGAGGCACTGAGCGCGGGCGCGGTCGCACGTCGGCTGGGGGTCGCGGTCACCACGCTGCGCACCTGGCACCAGCGCTACGGGCTCGGTCCCAGTGAACACATCCCGGGCCACCACCGCCGGTACACGCCGGCCGACCTGGCCCGTCTCGAAATCATGCGACGGCTCACCGCCGAGGGGGTGAGCCCCGCCGAGGCGGCTCGTTGGGCCCGCCAGGCGCCCGATCCCACGCCCGCCGACGCCGTCGCCCGGAGCCGAATCCGCCCCCCGGGTCGCGACGGCGGCGGAACCATCCCGGTAGGCCGCGCCGGCCCGGCCGCCAGAGGACTGGCCCGGGCCGCCATGCGGCTGGACGCGGCGGCGATCAGCGAGACCATCGCGCAGGCCCTGGCCGTCGGCGGAGTGGTCGCGACCTGGGATCACTTGCTGCGCCCGGTCCTCGTCGGCATCGGTGACCGGCACGCCGCCACCGGCGGCCTGATCGAGGTGGAACACCTCGTCTCCCGCTGCGTGTCGGAGGCGTTCGCGGCGAGCAGCCGGGCCGCCGCGGCCAGCGGACCGGCCCGGATCCTGCTCTCCTGCGCCGATGAGGAGCAGCACAGCCTGCCGCTCGAAGCACTGGGCGCCGCGCTCGGCGAGGCCGGGCTCACCTACCGGATGCTCGGCGCCCGGGTGCCGGTGGCCGCCCTCGTCGAGGCGGTGACCCGGACCGGGCCGGCCGCCGTGGTGCTCTGGTCGCACACCCGGGCCACCGCGGACCCGGCTCAGCTCAGCGCGCTGCTCGCCGCACCCCGCCGCCCGCTGCTGGTCCTCGCTGCCGGCCCCGGCTGGCGGGCCGAGACTCTGCCCTCCGGGGTGGTGCGGCCGGCCGACCTGACCGAGGCGGTCTCGCTCGCCGTCGCGGTCCGTGACTCGCTGGACCAGGCGAGAGGGGCCTGACCGGGGCTGTCGGCCCTCAGCGGCGTCCACTAGCGTCGGGGCGTCCGCCTACCCCGACCCCCCGGGAGCGAACAGATGCAAGCCCGCGCCCTCCTGGCGTCCGCCCTCACCGTGGTGCTGGCCCTGGCCGGCTGTGCCCAGCCGGACGGCACCCTCGCACCCGTCGGCGCGCCGCAGCCGGTCGAGTCGACCATGCCGCCCACCCCGAAACCCACTCCGTCGCCACACCCCACCCTCGCCAAGCCGCCGAAGCCCATCCTGCGGCCCCTGCCGGCCAAGCTCCCGGCCGGCCTGCGGCGCAGCACCGGCGTACGCCCGGTGGCCCTGACCTTCGACGACGGGCCCAGCCCGGCCTGGACGCCCAAGGTGCTCAACCAACTGCGGGCGGCCCGGGTGACCGCCACCTTCTGCCTGGTCGGCCGTGAGGTGCAGCGCCACCCGGAGCTGGTCCGGCGCATCGTCCGGGAGGGGCACCAGCTCTGCAACCACAGCTGGCGGCACGACCTTGAGCTGGCTCGCCGGCCGGTTGCCGAGATCCGGGCCGACCTGTCCCGGACCAACAAGGCCATCCAGGCGGCTGCCCCGGGCGCGAAGGTTCCCTTCTACCGTCAGCCGGGCGGCCGGTGGACGCCGGAGGTGCTGGAGGTGGCGAAGGATCTCGGCATGCGGCCGCTGCACTGGAACGTCGACCCGCAGGACTGGGACAAGCCGACCGCTGCCACGATCACCAAGCGGGTCCACTCCGCCGCCCGTCCCGGCGCCGTCGTGCTGCTGCACGACGGCGGCGGCAACCGGGCCGCGACGCTCGCCGCCTGCCCGCACGTGATCGCCGACCTGAAGCGACGCTTCGGCGTCACCCGATTGCGCTAGACCGGCCCTGACCTGCGGTTATGCGTCGAACTGAGGCTCCGGCCATACCGGTTTTGTCGACCGACCACGCATCACGTATGCTTTCTAAGCCTCCGGCGGGGCCGGATGGGAGCAAGTCCGCTTGAAGTTGCGAATGTGCAATGATGGCGGGGCCGCCCTCATCGTCTAGCGGCCCAGGACGCCGCCCTTTCAAGGCGGTAGCACGGGTTCGAATCCCGTTGGGGGCACGACCGGCGCAAGCCGGAGCAACACAAGCTAGGTCCTGTGGAGCAGTTGGAGTGCTCGCCGCCCTGTCAAGGCGGAGGTCGCGGGTTCAAGTCCCGTCAGGACCGCAGCGCCGACGCCGCGCCCAGCGCGGCGTTCTGCGTATCGGAGCGTGCAACCCTGCCAGCGGCCCACCCTGTTGGCGGGTAGCATGAGCCGAGCGATACGGCCAGGTAGCTCAGTTGGTACGAGCGTCCGACTGAAAATCGGAAGGTCGGCGGTTCGACCCCGCCCCTGGCCACATAGCCTTTCGCCGGGCTACAGAAGCGCCGATCAGCGGAGACGCCGGTCGGCGCTTTGCTTACCACCCCGCCAGCCCGTCTGTCCGGTCTGACCATCGTTGACCCCGGAATCCCGCTGGTGGCCGACTCCTGTCGCACGTGGATTGCACGGACGAGCCGGCGCGGCCCGGTTGCGGGCCGCCTTGATGATTTGACCTTCCACGACCTGCGGCACACCGGGCAGACCCTCGCCGCGCAGACCGGCGCGACACTGGCGGATCTGATGAGCGACTCGGGCACTCGTCCATGGCGGCGGCCCGGCGGTACCTACACGCCGTCGACGGCCGTGATCGTGAGAGCGCTAAAGCCCTGTCAGAACTCGCGGCGCACGGTGATGTCGCACCGCTGCCCCGGCACATTCACCATGCGCAGCTAGCGACGGAGCAGCGAAAACACTCCCGCCGCCGTCAGCACCAACAGCAGTGAACCCGCGAACAGGGCGCGTCCAAGCGGAAGGGGCATGGAGATGAAGAACGGTGCCTGCTGGACCAGAAAGCCCGCACCGATCATGGCCTGGGCCATGCCCACCCGCACGGGCTGGGACCGCTCTCCCGGCTTCAGGCGTGCGAGCCGAACCCAGGCTGCGGGAAACCGTCGTGACACGGCCACACGCACCCCGAGTACAACCGAGCCCAGGCTGAGGACCACGACCCCCACGCGCAAGGCGATCGTGCCCGGGTCCTCGTCATACAGGCTCATGCGCCCATCATCGGAGGGGCGTCAAGCGCGCAATTGCAGGACAGATCGCACGGCAGCCTCCGCCAACTTCCTGCCCTGGCATGGCCACCGTCGACGGCCCGATCGTGAGCCTCAGTTCGGAGCTGTAAACACTTAGCCCTTGCGCTAAGTGTCGGGCCGAGGCAATACTTAGCCACATGGCACAGTATGCGGCGGAGCTCGACGGCGTGTTCGTCGCGCTCGCCGATCCGACTCGGCGCGCTGTCGTCCGTCGCCTCGGTCGCGGGCCCACGAGCGTCGGCGATCTCGCGCGCGAGTTCCCGATGACCCTTCCCTCGTTCATGAAGCACGTGCGGACGCTCGAGTCGACCGGGCTGATCCGCACCGTGAAGTCGGGCCGGGTGCGCACCTGCGTGCTCAACCACGAGCGCCTCGTCCTTGTCGACGACTGGCTCGCGGAGCAGCGCCGGATCTGGGATGAACGCACCGACCGCCTGGAGCAGTTCGTCACCAATCTCAAGGAGAACCAGCAATGAACCCGGACCTCGACCTCAGCCTGGAGCGGGTCATCCGCGCCCCTCGGACAACCGTGTGGAGCGCGTGGACTGACGCGTTCCGCCTCGAACAGTGGTGGGTGCCCGCTCCGGCCGTGTGTCGTGTCGACCGCCTGGAGGTTCGGCCGGGCGGCGCGTTCGTGACGCGGCTGAGCGACGACGGAACCACGTTCGTTCCGCACGTCAACGCGTGCTTCCTCATCGTCGACGATCTCGAGCGCATCGTGTTCACGAACGCCATCGACAGCGAGTGGCGACCCACGAGCCCGGCGCCGGTGCTGATGACCGCCGAGATCACGCTGAACGATCATCCAGAGGGCACGCGATACCAGGTCGTCGTCCGCCACGGCGATCCCGCCGCTCGCGCTCGTCACGAGGAGGTCGGCTTCTCCGAAGGCTGGACGTCGGTCACGGAACAGCTCGCTGGGCTCGCCGAGAGCGCGGCCCTACGATGAAGATCGCCCTAACGGAGTTCATCACGCTCGATGGGGTCAGTCAGGGGCCAGGCTCGGCCACCGAGGACACGAGCGACGGCTTCGCGAGAGGCGGCTGGCTGGTCCCCTACATGGACCAACTGTTCATCCAGCGCGCCTCTGATTGGCTCGACCTCGCCGACGGCCTGCTGCTCGGGCGCCGGACGTACGAGGCGTTCGCGCGCGACTGGCCGCAGATCACCGCGCCGGACGATCCCTTCACCGGGCGGATGAATTCGCTGCCTAAGTACGTCGTGTCGAACACTCTCACCGCGGGGAGCTGGAACCCCACGACCGTGCTGCGGGGCGACCCGGTCCAGACGGTCAGGGCACTGAAGGCGCAGCCGGGGCGGGAACTCCAGATCCACGGGAGCGCACTTCTGGGCAACTCGCTGCTGTCGGCGGGCTTGGTCGACACACTGCGGCTCGTCGTCGCCCCTACGGTCATCGGGTCCGGGCGCCGACTGCTCGCCCACCCGAGCGAGTCTGTCGGCCTCCGGCTGCTGCATCAGGAGGTGACGGCGAAGGGTCTACTGCTCCTCGAATACGAGACCGTCGGCGACGCACCCAGCGGAGAATACGAGGGGGTCGCCGCCTTCGCGTAGACGCGCTTCCAAGTATCTGACCACGTCCTGCTGCACGCTGGCCGTACATCTGCCGTCCCCGGGAAGGACCGGGCCTCTGGAAGGCATGATCCTGACGCCGAGGGATCAGAGCGGCTGGACGATCTGGATCGGGTTGCCGTCAGGGTCGGCGGTCCATGCGATCAGCAGGCGACCGAGCCATTCGTGGGGGGACGCCAGCGCGGGAGCCCCGCTCTCGGTGACCTGGGCGTACGCGGCGGCCGTGTCATCGGTCCACAGGATCACGGCGGCCCGCTGCCCCTCGGGCACCGGGTCGAGGCCGTGGTCATCACGGGTGGAAGCGACCGACGCGATGCCGATCTTGTAGCCGTCGAGCACGAGATCGACGTGAATCGGCTCGCCCTCGGTCGGGACCCGGAACGTCTCGGTGAACCCGAGACGCGAGTAGAACCCGACGGCGCGCGGAACGTCCGCACTGAAGAGGATGATCTGCGGCGTACGGAACATCGACACGGCCGGACGTTATCAGCGCTCCCGCGTCACCGCAGTGGAGGCGAGTCGCCGGGCTGAGCGCCGTCAGCCGTCCCGGTGCCCTTGCTGACGGTGCTGCGCCATGCCGCCCTGGATCGCCTCCCACACGCTGCGCCCGGCCTGCCGCAGGGTCTCCCCCGCCTGCTCGGCGAGCTGCGCCGCACTCTGTGCGGCGGCCTGCGCCCCACCTGAGACGCCACCGGCACCGTCCTGACCGCCGCCGCCACCTCCCGACGGTCCGGGACCGGGGGCCGCCGATCCGCCGCTCTGGTCGCGGGCCTGCCGCTCAGGTCCCGCCCCCTCGGCACCCTGCCGCTGAGCCCCCTGCCCCTCGGGTCCCTGGCCGGCACGCCCCTGGCCGGCAGGCCCCGGGCCCTGCGGCCCCTGCCGCTCAGGTGGGCGGCCCTCCGGGCAGCGTCCGCCCGGACCGGCGGGCTCGGCGCGGCCCGGCTCGCCCAAGCCGGGACGGCTGGGGCCCGGTCGGGGCCGGTCGGCGGCCGCGCCGCCCTGCCGGCCCTGGTCGAGTACGTCGCCGGAGCGCTGCGCCGACCCGGTGACCTCGGCCGCCCCCGAGGCCAACTGCTGGGCGCTGCGGTTGACGTCGTCGATCGCCACGCCGGCCGTCCGGGAGATGGCGTCGATGATCTGCGGGTTGTTGTCGATCGTGTCCAGCGCCCGGCCGAGAATGGCCACCAGTTGCTCCAGCCGCACCCGCAGCTGCGCCTCGGCGTGCACCCCGTTGATGTCCAGCTCCACGCCCTGCAGGTGCACCCGTACGCCGGCGTCGAGCTGAAGCAGGTTGGCCAGCCGGGCCCGCAGGGACAGATCGGCGTCCAGCCCGTCCACGGCCAGCCGGATCGAGTCGACCGAGACCTTCGGAATGTCGAGCAGGACGTCCGGATCCCCACCGCCGTCGGCCCGGCCCGGCTCCCGCTGCTGCGCGCTCTCGCTCATGCTCTCCCGCTCCGCCGCACTCTCGCCCGGCTCGTCCGGGCCGTCCGGCGCGCTTACCCGCTTTCCCGCGGGGCATCCCGTCCGTGACGGACCGGCGACCGACTGTCCGGAACCGGGCACTTCGCGAAGCTGCACACCCGAGCATGAGCCGGTATGGTCCGGGCCTATGGGACAGGGGATGACTGATCCGGCCGACATCCGGCAGGACCTGGAACGGTTCTCCTTACGGTGCACCCTCCTCGTCCCGGGTCCCGCCGAGCACGCGTTCGCGGTTTTCACCGACGACCTGGCCGAGTGGTGGGTCACCGAATACACCTGGTCCGGCCCGGAGGCCCTGGCCGAGCTGGGCATGGAGCCGCGGGCCGGCGGCATGCTCTACGAGATCGGCCCGTACAACTTCCGCGCCGACTGGGGCCGGGTGCTCACCTGGGATCCCCCGCGACGGCTGGTCTTCGTCTGGCAGCTCGGCCCGGACCGGGTGCCGGTGCCGGACCCGGCCCGGGCGAGTGAGGTGGAGGTGCTGTTCCTCCCCGACGGCCCCGAGCGGACCCGGGTCGAGCTGGAGCACCGCCACTTCGACCGGCACGGCGAAGCGGCCGAGGGATACCGCAAGGCGCTCACCGCCGGCTGGCACGAGCTGCTCACCCGCTACCTCGCCACGGTGTCGCGCCGCGACCCCACCACCCCCGCCTGACCGACAGCCCTCACTCCGGCAGGTCAGCGCCCGAGTTGTCGTTCGGTGGCCGAGCCGCCGAGGTCCCGGCCGCCCAGGTCCGCGCGGCGTCCCGCCTCCGCCCCGGGCCCGAAGCCGGTGCCGGCCAGCCGGCGTGGCGGCGCGGTGCGCAGCCGGGGGTACTGCTCGGCGAGTCGTCGCTGCACCCGGTCGGAGCGGTCGGCCAGCACGAGCGCCACCGACGGTGTGCCCGAGCCACTGGCCGCCGCCGTCTCGGCCATCCAGAGCCGTCCCCCGATCACCTGCGCGAACCCGGCGAGCCAGGACCGGCGGAAGGCGGCCGGATGCTCGCCGGCCGGCACCGCCGTGCCGGCCAGGCCGTGCGCCGCCTGCACGAGCAGCGACGTGAAGAGCAGGTCGACCCGTTCCAGGTCGCTGGCGAAGCCGAACAGGTGCAGCGCGAACCCGTTGCCCTGCCGACGGCGTACGCAGCGGCAGCGCAACGGTTCGGCGACCGCGGCGAGCAGGCCGACCTTGTCCCGGGCGTACGGGGCGACGATGTCCACCACGCGGTCGCCGACCGGGTCGGTGGTCGGGTCCCGGGCGGCGAGCAGCGCCCGGTCCACGCCGTAGCGGGCGATCAACTCGGTCGCCTTGGCGGTGAACGCGGCGGACTCCGCGGGCGTGCAGGCCTGGTCCTCGGCCTGGGCCAGCAGCTTGCGCACCTTGCTGAGCATCGCCTCGGACATGCCCCCAGAGCTATCACATCCACCGTCCGGCACGGGGCCGCGCCGGCATCGATCGATACGTATCATCGTCACGATCAGCTCCACCATCCGATACGGATGGTCAGACCAACTGTTCCGGAGGCATGCATGTCATCCCCGAGCGCCCGACTGCTCGCCACCGCCACGGCCGCCGCGCTGTTCTCGATCGGCGCGCCCGCCGGGGCCGCGCAGGCCGCCCTCGCCCCCGCCCCCGCCCCCGAGGTGAACCTCTACGCCCCGCTCGCCACCTGTTACGGCGGGGCCGTCCGCTCCTACTTCCAGACCGGCGGCTACGGCGGTCAGGCCGGCACGTACCGCACCACGAGCCGCTGCGGCGACATCAACGTACGCAACGCCAGCGCGTACGGCACCGAGGCGTGCGTGATATTCGTCGACAAGACGGGTGCCTGCAACTACTGGACCTACCTGCCGGCCAACTCAGGCTGGACCGTGGTGGCGACCAACGTCCGCGACGGGGTCAACTTCCGGGTCCGCTTCGACAACCTGCGCTACGAGTACGAGCCGCTGGTCGCTTACCACGCGTTCTGAGCGACCCACCCGTCGCGACGTCCGGCCCCGGCGGGCGTCGCGACGGGGCGACACCGTCAGGCGGCCCTGCTGCGCAGGGTGGCGATCGTCGACCCGGCGAGGGTGAGCAGGCAGTCGGGGAGCAGCCCGTCGGCCTCCGCCGCGCCGAACAGCGCCTCCCCGGTCGGCACATCCCGGTTCGCGTACGCGCTGACGAAGCGTGCGACCCACCGGGTGTCGTAATCCGCCTGGTCGATCCCCGGGAAGTCCAGGGCGCAGCCGCTACCGGGCGGCGCGTCACCGAGCATCGTCGCGGCCAGGCACCAGGCGACCCCGTAGGCGCCGCTCAGGCCGGCGCGTTCGACGACCGCGTCGAATGTCCCCACCACCGCGTCGCCATCCCCTGCGAGCGCCGAGCGGAGCACGGCGGCCGCGTCATCGAACGTCTGCTGTGGTAGGTCCGTCACTCAGCGCACAGTAGGAGAGGCGGTCAAGGGCCCCGCCGACCGTCACTCTCCGTGTTCAAGGCGGGCGACCTGCGCATTACGCCACCTCCACAGTCCCGCCGCCGGCCCGGGCACGCTAATGTGCGCAGCGGACCTTCGCCGGAGGAAGGACGACCATGCTCGTATCACGCCGCTCGCGGGTGGCCTCACTGGCCGCCTGCGCGACGATCCTGCTTGCCACAAGCGCCTGTGGGAATGACAAGGCCGAGGAGAAAAGCGCCCAACAGGTGCGCCTCTATGGCACGGACGGCAACATGCTCAACTCCTACCCTGCGGAGTTGAAGGAACGTGCCAATCTCGTCGATGGGATGAAGGGAACGACGCCGCTCACCCCGCTACCGGAGGACTTCAAGAGCCGGCTACGGTCCGTCGATCCGGCGCTGACGGACTACCTCTACTCCGCCGAGACGTACGACGCGGTCGTGATCGGGGTGCTCGCCGCCCAACTGGCCGGGAGCACCGACCCGGCGGCCATCGCGAAGCAGATCGTCGGCGTGACCAACAACGGTCAACGCTGCGAGGACCCGGTGACCTGCCTGGCGCTGGCCCGCGCCGGGCGCGACATCGAGTACCGCAGCGTGTCGCTGACCCGGGCGGGCTTCACCGACAAGGGCGAGCCGGCCACCGCGAGCTACGCGACGCTGACCTTCGACGGGCAGCAGATCAACGACGGCAAGACCGAGTTCGTCGGGGCGGGCACCGAGTCGGCGGCGAGCACCAAGACGCCGCCGAAGCCGAAGAAGCAGCCCTCGGGAAAGAACCCCGACCAGGAGCCGCTGATTCTGGGCGGCCTGCTGCCGAAGACCGGTGACCTGGCGCTCTCCTACGCGCCGATGGCGGCCGGCGCGGCGCTGGCGATCAGAGAGGTCAACGCCGCTGGCGGCGCGCTGGGCAAGCCGGTGACCTGGGTGGACGGCGACGACGGCACCAACCCGGCGGTGGCCAAGGCGACCGTGGCCAAGCACGTGGCGGACGGCGTCAGCCTGATCATCGGCGCCGGCGCATCCGGTATCTCCCGGGCGGTGCTGCCGGACGTGGTGAAGGCCGGAATGATCCTCTTCTCGCCGTGCAACACCGACGCCGGCCTGACCGACGTGGAGGACAATGGCCTCTACTTCCGGACCGCCCCGCCGGACAGCCTCCAGGGCCGGGCGCTGGCCGACGTGATCCTCCGCGACGGGTCGCAGAAGATCGTCATCGTCGCCCGCAAGGACTCCTACGGCGAGGGCCTCCAGGCCACCGCCCGCGACGAGCTGCAGAAGGCCGGCATCGCCGAAGACCGCATCAAGCTGCTCACCTATGAGCCGCCGGCCGATGCCAAGGCTCCTCCGGTCGACTTCACCGGTGGTGCGAAGGAGATCAAGGACTTCGGCGCGGACGCCGTGCTGGTCATCGGCTTCGGCGAATCCGCCCAGGTGATCCGGGCGCTCGCCGACAGCGGAGTGCAGATCCGGCACTGAGCACCGACCGCGGACCTCGACGGCCGCACCGGCATCCCGCCGGTGCGGCCGTTTCCGTCCGGGGGGTCAACGGGGCCGGCGGCGCTCCAGAAACTCGGTCATCCGGCGGTGCTTCTCCTCGTCCTCGAAGAGCACCGCCTGGCTGACCAGGTCGAGCTGCGGGTGCGCGGCGGCCGGCGCGTCCACCGCCAGCTTGGTCAGCCGCAGCGCCAGCGACGAGCCCTGGGCCATCTCGTCCAGCAGCCCGTGCGCCACCGCCAGCAGGTCACCGGGCTCGTCCACCACCCGGTTCACCAGACCGATCCGCAGCGCCTCCGTGGCATCCACGCGCCGGCCGGTGAAGAGCAGCTCCTTGGCCCGGGCCTCGCCGATGAGCGCGGGCAGCCGGTGGGTCGCGCCGGCGCCGGCCAGGATTCCCAGCCGGACCTCCGGCTGGCCGAAGACGGCCCGCGCGGTGCACACCCGCAGATCGCAGGCGTACGCCAGTTCCGCGCCACCGCCCAGCGCCGGACCGTCCACGGCCGCCACGCTCGGCATCGGCAGCGCCCTGATCCGGGCGAAGGCGGCCGAGTTGATCGCGGCCAGGGCGTCCGTACGGCCCCGCTCGCGGAGCTGACCGATGTCGGCGCCACCGGCGAAGATGCCCGCCGCGCCCCCCGTGAGCAGCAGCAGCCGGGGGTGCGCCTCCAACTCGGCACAGACCTGGTGCAGCTCGGTGATCAGGTCGGCGTCGATGGCGTTGCGCTTCTCCGGCCGGTCCAGGGTGACCACCAGCCGGTCCGGCCGCTCCTCGATCCGCAGTCCCCCGCTCACTGCTTGGCACCGCCGTCCCACCGGTAGAAACCGTGCCCGGACTTCTTGCCCAGCCGTCCGGCGGCCACCATCTCGACCAGCAACGGCGGCGGCGCGAAGCGATCCCCGTACGCGGCCTGGAGGGTGCGGGCGATGTCCAGCCGCACATCCAGGCCGACGAGGTCGGTCAGCTCCAGCGGCCCGACCGGGTGCCGGTAGCCCAGCACCATCGCCTTGTCGATGTCGGCCGGGCTGGCCACCCCGTCGGCGACCATCCGGATCGCCTCCAGGCCGAGGGTGACCCCGAGCCGCGAGGTGGCGAAGCCCGGCAGGTCGCGTACCACGACGGGGTCCTTGCCCAGCCGGGCGGCGAGCGCGACGGCCGCGGCGGTGGTCTCCTCGGCGGTGGCCGGGCCGACCACGATCTCCAGCAGCGCCATCGCCCAGACCGGGTTGAAGAAGTGCAGACCGAGGAAACGCTCGGGCCGGTCCAGACCGGCGGCCAGGTCACCGATGGCGATGCTGGAGGTGTTGCTGGCCAGCAGCGCCGGGTGCAGCGCGGCGGCGTCACGCAGCACCGCCCGCTTCAGGTCGAGCCGCTCCGGCACCGCCTCCACGATCACCTCGGGCGCGGGGGCGACCTCGGCGAGAGTCGGACGCAGCGTCACCCGCTGACGGTTCGCCGCGGCTTGGTCGGCGTCCAGTTTCCCGCGCTGCACGGCCCGCTCCCACAGCTCGGCGAGCCGGTTCAGCGCGGTCGCGCCCCGGTCGGGGTCCACCTCGACCAGCTCGACGGCGTGCCCGGCGCCGGCCGCCACGTACGCGATGCCGAGCCCCATCGTGCCCGCACCGACGACCACGAAACGATCGCTCATCACGCCTCCCTGTCCCGCCCGGCGGCGCGCGGGGTCCCCGCCACGCCGGCCCGGGTGATCCGCCTGGTCCGCTCGCTCATGGTGCGACCCTATTCAGCACGTGGAGCCGGCCCATGCGTGGGGGAGCGTGGGATCGGGTACAGACGGCCCGTCAACCGAGGGAAGGACCAGTCGACATGAGCCAGGCACCGGAGAGCGTCACCGACCCGGGCAGCACCGACGGGGAGACCGTGGAGACCCGGGGAGACGAGCGGGTCGACCTGCTGCGCGCCGACACGAACAACGACGGCCAAACGGACGTGTGGGTGGTGGACACCGACGGCGACGGCAAGGCCGACCTGTTCCAGTTCGACACCGACGGTGACGGCAAGGTGGACATCACCATGGTCGACATCGACGAGGACGGTACCCCCGACGAGGTGGTCGATGGCGACGGCGGCCTCCCGCCCGAGCAGCTCCCCCCGACCGTCCAGGTCTGAGCCGTAAGGAAGGGCCCCTTGTTATCGCCTGGCGATAACAAGGGGCCCTTCCTAACACTGGGCGGGCGTGCCGGGCGGTCAGTTGGCGAGGCGCAGGGTGGCCAGGTAGTACGGGGCGTCCCGGTCGTCCACATCGGTCAGCCGCCAGGCGCTGCCCCGCACCAGCTCGGCGAACTCGTCGGCCGAGCAGACCAGGTAGTCGAACCACTCGGTGCCCAGCTCCCGGTAGCGCAGGCGGAGCCGGAGCTGGCCGCCGAGCCTGCCCCGGCGGCGGTTGCGCTCGTGGTAGCCGGTGTGCAGCGGGTCGCGGGTGCCGTACGGGTCGGTGCCGTGCGCGATGATCTGCGCCCCCGGCCGGGCCAGCGCGGCGAGAGCGGCCAGGAACTGCGGTGCCCGCTCCCGCCCCTCGAACAGCCCCAGGTTGTTGCCGAGGAGCAGGAACGTGTCGTACCGCTGGCCGTCGGCGACGTGCGTGTCCACGGTGCCGTGCACCAGCCGTTGGACCCCGCGGCGCCGGCTCACCGTCAGCGCACCCGCCGAGGTGTCCAGCCCGGTGACCGGTACGCCGCGCTCCTGCAGCAGCAGCGCGATCCGGCCGGCACCGGTGCCGATGTCCAGCGTCTCGCCCCGGACCCGGTCCACCGCCCGGTGGTCGTACGGCTGCCAGTCCGCTGGCCCGTCCAGGTAGTGCGCGGCCGGCGCACCGTTGATCAACCCGTCGTCCCGCTCGATGATCTCGATGACCGGCCGGGGCAGCCGCCCGCCGACCAGCGGTCGGGGGCCCACCCCGGTGGCCACGGCGAGCGTGTCCCGCAACAGTTCGCCGATCACGTCACCGACTTTAGGCTCCCCCGTCATGACGTCACGCTATCCGGCCACTCAGCGGCCCGCAGCGGCCGTATCCTGGCGGCGTGACCATGCTGGACCGGCTGTCGGTTGAGAAGTACATCCTGCTCACGACCTTCCGCAAGGACGGTCGGGCGGTGCCGACGCCCGTCTGGTCGGTCCGTGACGGCGAGACATTGGCGGTCTGGACCCGGGCCGACTCCGGCAAGGTCAAGCGGATCCGCCGCAACGGCGACGTGACCGTGGCGCCGTGCGACGTGCGGGGTCGGCCGCACGGGGCGGAGGTGACCGCCCACGCGACGATCTGCGACGGCGGCGACACCGGCCGGATACGCGACCTGCTCAAGCACAAGTACCGGCTGATCGGTCGACTGAGCCTGCTCGGCAGCCGGCTGCGCCGGGGTGAGGGTGGCACGGTCGGCATCCGGGTGACGCTGGCCGAGGAAAAGGGCTGAGGCCGGCCGGGCATGGAAAGGGGCGGTGGATCGCGATCCACCGCCCCTTTCCCGGAAAACTACTGCCGGCTCAGTCGCCCTGCCGCTGCTGCGGGATCTGGCCCTGCAACAGCGCCCTGACCTCCGACTCGCGGTATCGACGGTGACCACCCAGCGTGCGGATGGCGCTGAGCTTGCCAGCCTTGGCCCACCGGGTCACCGTCTTCGGGTCGACACGGAACATCGACGCCACCTCGGCCGGCGTGAGTAGCGGCTCTGGTTCGTGCGTTCGCGATGCCATCGGTCACTCCTCCACATGTATAGACATCGGCCGGGGTCCCGCCGGCCGACGCGTCTCCCATGGTCCGGCTAGTCCCCGATGTCCGACATGGGCCGAACGGATGAAGGTCCCTAGACGGACGGATGAACCATGCCCGATTTTTACGACTTTTACACGGAAGAAAGTACCTTATTCGGACTCATGATCACGGTTCGTGATGCGTCAACTACGAGCGCACCTCGCCTTGGGAGCGCTGTGCGGGTGATTTGCCTCAGTTGCACCGCTCCAGCAGCTGCACCGCGCGCCACCGTGCCACCAGCTTGTCGTACGCGGCGGACGCCTCGTCGGCCTCACCACGGGACAACCCGGCGAGACCGCCGGCGACCAGCTCAGGGGAATCGTCCGCGGCCAGCGTCTCATCGGAGAGCAGGTCGACCAGACCGCCGTAGTCCAGCTCCACCACCGAGCGCGGGTGGAACTCCTCCAGCCAGCGGGCCGCCTCCTCCACCGCCTCCGTGATCGGCGCCTCGCCCACCGACTTGCGCAGCACCGAGAGCGCCCGCGACGAACGGCGGCGGGCCTTGGATATCTCGGTGCGGTAGCGCAGCGCGCGGCGGCCCGGCTGGGTGACCAGGTCCCGCTCCGCAGGGTCGAAGAGCACGAACCAGCGCAGCGGCACGCCCCAGGTGGCGATCTGCTCGTGCACCCGGGGCACCCCGTGCTCCAGCACCCGGGCGCCGCTGCGCCAGTCGTCCACGACCGCTCTGGCCTGCCCGGCCAGCACCTGCGGCACGAAGGCGTCGGCGAGCACCGAGGGCACCCCGTCCCGGGCGCTGAGCGCCGCCTCGGCGACCCGGATCCGCAGGTTCCATGGGCAGACCAGCAGGCTGTCGTCCGTCTCCAGGACGTACGCCTCGTCCGGCGGGTCCGGCAACCGCGTCCAGCCCGCACCCAGTGCCTCGATCACCGCCGTCCGCTGCCGGCCGGGGCCCTCCACCGGGGCCACCGCCCGCCCCTCGGAGACGTAGCGACGCCAGTAACTCTGGCGGTCCCGGTCGAAGGCGGTCAGCGGTTCGTACACGCGCAGGTAAGAAGCGAAGAGCGACGGCACGGCGCGATCCTCCCACGAACCGCACCCCTACGCGGTCAGCGGCCGGACCACGCGCGCCGCAACGTGAGACGGCGGCGGCGCGTCGGGCGACGCCACGGCGGCCGATACTAGGCTCGACCACACCGGCAGCATCCCCGCCGGGGTCCACCAGGTCCGCGTCCCACAAGGGCGCACACCACTCCAGGAGCAAGCCATGGGCGTATTCGCGAGCACCGACGACCCGGTATCGACCGGTCACGAACAGATCGTGTTCTGCCAGGACAAGCAGAGCGGCCTGAAGGCGATCATCGGGATCTACTCCACCGCGCTGGGGCCGGCGCTGGGCGGCACCCGCTTCTACCCGTACGCCAACGAGGACGCGGCGCTCGCCGACGTGCTCGACCTGTCCCGCGGGATGGCGTACAAGAACGCTCTCGCCGGGCTTGACCTGGGCGGCGGCAAGGCGGTCATCTGGGGCGACCCCGAGCAGATCAAGAGCGAGGCGCTGCTGCGCGCCTACGGCCGCTTCGTGGAGTCGCTGGCCGGCCGCTACTACACCGCCTGCGACGTCGGCACGTACGTGGCGGACATGGACATCGTGGCCCGGGAGACCAGCTACGTGACCGGCCGCAGCGTGGAGCACGGCGGTGCGGGCGACTCCTCGATCCTGACCGCCTGGGGCGTCTTCCAGGGCATGCGGGCCGCCGCCGAGCACGTGTGGGGCACCCCGAGCCTGCACGGCCGCCGGGTGGGCGTGGCCGGCCTGGGCAAGGTCGGCAAGTACCTGACCGGGCACCTGCTGGAGGACGGCGCCGAGGTGGTGGCCACCGACGTCAACCCCAAGGCGCTGGAGTGGGCACGCACCAACCACCCGCAGATCACCCTGGTGGACGACGCCGCCGCGCTGGTCGCCGCCGACATCGACGTCTACGCCCCGTGCGCGCTGGGTGGCGCGCTGAACGACGAGACCGTGCCGGCGCTGCGGGCCAAGGTTGTCACCGGGGCCGCGAACAACCAGCTCGCCCACCCGGGCATCGAGAAGCTGCTCGCCGACCGGGGCATCCTGTACGCGCCGGACTACGTGGTCAACGCTGGCGGCGTGATCCAGGTGGCGGACGAGATCGAGGGCTTCAACTTCGACCGGGCGAAGCTGCGCGCCACCCGGATCTACGACACCACCCGTCAGATCCTGCACCTGGCCGATGCCGAGGGCGTGCCGCCGGCGGTGGCCGCGGACCGGCTGGCGGAGCGGCGGATGGCCGAGGTCGGCCGGCTGCGCACGATCCACCTGCGCTGAGCGTTCCCGGAGGCGGACCGACCGGATCCGCCTCCGGGCCCCGCGCCGGTCCGCGATCGGTAGGCTGGGGTCGGGTCAACTTCAGGGTGTTTGTCCGGTGTCACGGGTGCTCTCCGCTCCGCTCCTTACCAGGTACACTGGGTGACGGCCGGTTCGCCGCGACTCGCAGAGCCGGCTGACGGTAACCCGAGGTGCCGAACGATGGCATCCCCATGTACCGTAAGAGCCACGAGAGATGCCTGACGTCATCGGGGCCCGCCTTCGGGCTGCCCCGCATTCTGTGCGAGGGGGTCGAGCCATGGGGCGCGGCCGTGCTAAGGCCAAGCAGACGAAGGTGGCCCGGGAGTTGAAGTACCACTCCCCGAACACCGACCTCACCGCCTTGCAGCGTGAACTGGCGGGTGCTGGTAAGTCTGAGCACCACTTCGACGACGACTCTAAAGAGTTCGTCGACGACGATGATGAGGATCACGCGGACGACGACCCGGATCCCTGGATCCGTCCGACCCGCTGACCTCTCGACGTAGCTGAGCACGCGGTGACCCCCGCGTGCTCACGCATGTGCCCGTCGGGAGCGACACCGGTGCCGACGATCAGGGGCCTGTCCTGGCCGGAGACCACTCCGGCCGGCCGACAGGCCCCTGATCGCGGTCACCGTCAGCGCGGGCGGTTGTTCCAGTTGTAGAAGGTCGGGATGTTCTCGAAGTGGTTCCAGGCGCAGACGGCGCTGGTGCCGCCTCCGCCCGGCACCTCCGCCCGCAGCCGTCGCGCGTCCTCGGCCTCCTGCAGGAGCGCGACGAGCCCTGGGGCCGCGTCCCGCACCCGCTCGGCGACGCCGTCCGGAGCGTCATCCGCTCCGCGCTCAGGGCGCCGGTGACTGGTGGTCTCGGGCATGCTCCAACACTCCCTCCAATAGGCGGATCTTGCTGTTGCGGCAGTGCTCGGTCTCCGTGCCGTCGAACCGCCCCAACTCGAAGTAGCGGTTGGCGGCATGACCGCCGCCGCAGAACCCGAAGTACGAGCAGGAGGCCCGACACGCCTCCACCCCGGCCAGGAACTCGCCCACCCACGGGGTCGCCCCGGCGCCGGTGAGAATCTCGGCCAGCGGGGTGGTCAGCACGTTACCGCTGCTGAAGTCGCCGTAGCGGGGGTCGGTGAAGCCGGCGAGTTCCGGGGAGAGCACGGTCACCGAACCGTCGTGCCCGATGGTCGGGATCGGGTCCAACCGGCGGGGCAGCACCGCGTCCGCCGAGTCATCGAGCACCGCCGCCGCGTAGCGCAGTGACCACTCGATCTCGCGCAGGTGGATCCGCGGCTCCCGGCGCCAGACCGCCACCAGCTCCGCCCAGAACGCGGTCACCGCCGCCCGGTCGTGGCGGTTGTCCCGGGTGTTGACCCCCTCGGTCTCCTCGATGTTGATGCCCAGCACGTCACAGCCCAGGCCGAGGAAGTAGTCGTACAGCTCGGCGGCGAGCCCCGGCTCCGGCCGGGACACCACGGCCAGCGCGGAGAAGGGCAGGCCGTGTCGGCGCAACGCGTCCACCCCGCGCAGAATCCGGTCGTACGCGGGCTGACCACCCCGGTTGACCCGGTCGCCGTTGCGCTCCCGGGGCCCGTCAACGCTCACGCTCACCCGCACGTCATGCTCCGCGAAGAAGGCGCACCAGTCATCGTCGATCAGCGTGGCGTTGGTCTGCACGTGGTGCTCGACCTCTGGCCCGAACGGCGCGATCAGGTCGCCCAACCATTCCCGGCCGGCCGCCAGCGGCTCTCCGCCGTGCCAGACCACGGAGAAGCGGCCGGCCGCCGCCCACGGGTTGACCACCGCCGCCACCGCCTCGGCCACCGACACCGGCATCCGCCGGTCGGCGGCCCGGAAGGGCAGGTAGCAGTACGCGCAGTCGAGGTTGCAGAGGGTGGTGGGCTGCATGACGACGTACGACGGGACCGTGGCCAGGCCACGCATCCCGCTGAACGACCGTCCCCGAGCAGCCATCGCCCTCCTCCACCTAGCCTGAGGGGTGCCCTTCAGGCTAGGCGGCGTTGGCCACTCGGGTGAAGCCCTGATCAGGTGCCCGTACGATCACCAGAGCGTGATCAGCCGCGGGTGTGCTGGCCAACCATCTGCACCTTGCCGGTGCCCTCGATGATCTCGCCGGCCTGCCACGCCTCGACCCCACGGCCGGTCAGCGTGGCCAGCGCCCGGTCGGCGTCCTCGGCCGAGACGATCGCGAACATGCCGACACCCATGTTGAAGGTCGACTCCATCTCCGGGTCGTCGATCCGGCCCTTCGACTGGATCAGGTCGAAGACCGGCTGCGGCTTCCAGGTGGACCGGTTGACCACCGCGTCGACGTGCTCCGGCAGCACCCGGACCAGGTTGCCGGGGATGCCACCACCGGTGACGTGGGCCAGCGCCCGCACCTCGGCCTCGGCGATCAGCTTGAGGCAGTCCTTGGCGTAGATCTTGGTCGGGGTGAGCAGCTCCTCACCCAGGGTCCGCTGCCGGCCGAAGTCGTCGATCACGATGTCCAGCCGCATCCGGGCCGCGCCGAGCAGCACGTGACGGACCAGCGAGTAGCCGTTGGAGTGCAGGCCGGAGGAGCGCATGGCGATCACCACGTCACCCACCTCGACCCGATCCGGGCTGAGGATGTCGCTCTCCTCGACCACGCCGACGCCGGTCGCCGAGATGTCGTACTCGTCCGGGCGGAGCACACCCGGGTGCTCCGCGGTCTCCCCGCCCAGCAGCGCGCAGCCGGCGTACCGGCAGCCGTCGGCGATGCCCGCGCCGATCTCGGCGACCTTGTCCGGGACAACCTCGCCGGTGGCGATGTAGTCGAGCAGGAAGAGCGGCTCGGCACCGCAGGCCACCAGGTCGTCGACGACCATCGCGACCAGGTCGATGCCGACCGTGTCGTGGATGTCCATCTGTTGGGCGATCACCAGCTTGGTGCCCACACCGTCCGTGGAGGAGGCCAGGATCGGGTTCTTGTACTTCGTCGTGTCCAGACGGAACAGGCCCGCGAAGCCGCCGAGGTCGCCCAGTACCTCGGGGCGACGGGTCTGGCGCACCTTCGACTTGAGCAGTTCCACCGCGCGGTCGCCCGCGTCGATGGAGACACCGGCGTCGGCGTACGAGACCGAGCGTTTGCGCGCCTGACGGCTGGCGCCGGCCGTCCAGAGCTGGCGGTCGCCGCCGGCGCCGGTCGGGCTGCTTCCTGCGCCGCTGCGCTCGGACACGTGCGTCACGGTTCTCCCCTTTGTGGTTCTCGGTGCCGCGCCGGCGGTGGCCGGGCCGCGCCAGTTTGGTGCTACGGGCGGTTTGCGGTCACGCCACCTGGAGTGGCGACGAGCGGGCCGTCGGTGTGCGGGGCCTCCGGTGCCGAGTTGGCGACCCGTCGGCCCACCCCTTCGAGCACGTGCTTGCCGATCAGGTTGCCAGCCGGCAGCTCGATCGGGTACTCCCCATCGAAACACGCCCGACACAGCCGGGTCTTCGGCTGCTCGGTCGCGGCGATCAGGCCAGGAAGCGAAACGTAACCCAGCGTGTCGGCACCGATGGACCGCCGGATGCCGTCGTTGTCCAACCCGTTGGCCAGCAGCTCCGCCCGGGTGGCGAAGTCGATGCCGTAGAAGCACGGCCAGCTGACCGGCGGGGAGGAGATCCGGACGTGCACCTCCAGCGCCCCCGCCTCGCGCAGCATCCGCACGATGGCCCGCTGCGTGTTGCCGCGGACGATCGAGTCGTCGACGACCACCAGCCGCTTGCCCCGGACGTTCTCCCGCAGCGGGTTGAGCTTCAGCCGGATGCCGAGCTGGCGCAGGGTCTGCGACGGCTGGATGAAGGTGCGCCCCACGTACGGGTTCTTCATCAGGCCGGCGCCGTAGGTGATGCCGGACGCCTCGGCGTAGCCGATCGCGGCCGGGGTGCCGGACTCGGGCACCGGGATCACCAGGTCGGCCTCGACCGGGTGCTCCTTGGCCAACTGCCGGCCGATCTGCACCCGCGCCGCGTGCACGTTGCGCCCGGCGATCGTGGCGTCCGGGCGGGCGATGTAGACGTACTCGAAGAGGCAGCCCTTCGGCTCCGGCGACGCGAACCGGGTCGAGCGCAGCCCGTCCTCGTCGATCGCGATCAGCTCGCCCGGCTCGACCTCGCGCACCACGCTGGCGCCGACGATGTCCAGCGCGGCGGTCTCGCTGGCCACCACCCAGCCGCGCTCCAACCGGCCGAGCACCAGCGGGCGTACGCCGTGCGGGTCGCGGGCCGCGTAGAGCGTCGTCTCGTCCATGAAGACGAAGCTGAACGCGCCCCGCAGCTGCGGCAGCACCTCCAGCGCGGCCGCCTCGACCGACAGGTCCGGACGGCTGGCCAGCAGCATGGTCACCAGCGAGGTGTCGTTCGTCGAGCCGTCCGCGACGAGGCCGCGCTCGGCGACCTCCTTCTCAAGCTCGGTGGTGTTGACCAGGTTGCCGTTGTGGGCCAGGGCGATGGTCGTGCCGGAACTCGTCGACCGGATCGTCGGCTGGGCGTTTTCCCAGTTCGAGGCGCCGGTCGTGGAGTAGCGGGCGTGCCCGATCGCCAGGTGGCCGCGCAGGCTGGCCAGGGTGGGCTCGTCGAAGACCTGGGCCACCAGGCCGAGGTCCTTGTAGACCACCACGCCGGAGCCGTCGCTCACCGCGATGCCCGCCGCCTCCTGGCCGCGGTGCTGCAGCGCGTAGAGACCGAAGTAGGTCAGGTTGGCGACCTCTTCACCGGGGGCCCAGACGCCGAAGACGCCGCAGGCATCCTGGGGGCCGGGTCGTTGGGGGTCAAGGTCGTGGCTCAGCCGGCCGTCGCCTCGGGGCACTACCGCTCCCTCATGCTGGTCTGGACCGGCTTGGCGGGGATCACGGGTGGATCCACACTCCTCTGCCGGGACCACTGTCGTCGCCTGACAGTGTACGCGAATCGCCGTCAATACAGAAAGTCACGATTTCCCTGCCGAGCGTCACGGAGAGCTGGACATCCGGGCAGCTAGAGGGGCAGATATGCCGAGAGGTCCGCCCGGACTCCGCTCACCTGGATGCGACCCTCGGTGACCGCCTCGACCCAACCAATTCGCCCGGTGGCCAGCGCCAGCCAGGTGTCCGGGGCCATCTCGACCACGTTTGGCGGGTTTCCCCTGGTGTGTCGAGGGCCAGGAACGCACTGGATCGCACCGTATGGTGGGACGCGCACCTCCACCGATCGGCCGGGGGCGCGCTCCGCGAGGCCGGCCAACAACGACCGGACCGCCTCCCGGACTACCGGCCTTTCGGGCGTACGCCCCTCGTCGAGCGCCGACAATACCGCCGCAACGGCGGCGGACTTTCTGTACGGAGAGGACACGACGGGACGATACGACCCGCGGGCAGAGTGCCCGACGTTGGCCCTGGGTCGCGCCGATCCAGTCAGACAAGGCATAGTTGCCGACGGCGTATTCGTACCGTGATAATCCCCGGCCCGGCGCCCCGCCGGTCAAGGGAAGTCAGTCCGGAAGGCGGTGGACGTGTCAACACACCGACGTGCCTGGAAGCAGCGGGCCGGTGTGGTCGTAGCGCTGGTTGCCGGCGCTCTGCTCGCCGTCCCCGCCACACCAGCCCTGGCCGCAAGTGTCGACGTATCACCTGGGTCGGTCACCGTGAGCGCCGGCAGCGACGCCACGATCACCGTGCGCGTCACTCCCGATGACAGCGACCGTAACGCGAAGATCAGCCTCTCCGGGCTACCGTCGGGCGTCAGCTGCGCCAGCGGGTGCGGCGACGTCGATTTCCCCGGCCTTGGCAATCCCCAAGCGAAGTCGGTGCTGGTCAGGATCGCGGCCAACGACAACGCGGGCGACGCGACCGCCACCGTCACGGTGGCCGTCGAGGCCGACTCCGGCCCGGACACCAAGACCTTCTCGCTGACCGTCAAGGGCAAGGCCGCGCCACCACCGCCGCAGGCGCAGACCGTGAAGTCGGTCTCCGGCAAGGTGATCGTGCAGGCCAACGGCGACGCCGTGCCGAACGCCGTGGTGATGCTCCTGGACAGCGCGGGCAAGCGCCACGACACCACCAGCGACGGCAGCGGTAACTTCCGCTTCACCGGCACCACCGGCAACCCGATCGCGCCCGGCAGACTCGAGCTGGGCGCCAGCTTCGACAACGTCCTCGGCCGGAAGACCATCAACGCGGGCGCCGGGCAGTCCGTCACCGGCCAGCGGGTCAGCCTGGCCCTCAAGGTCGAGGTGACCCCGAGCCCCACCCCGTCCGCCAGCGCCGAGGCCACCCCCACCGAGGAGCCGGTCGAGGAGGGCACCGAGGAGGAGGCCACCGAGGAGGCCAGCGCGGGCGCCCCGGCGAACGCCTCCAACGAGGAGGACGGCGGCGGCCTCAGCTCGTACCTGATCATCCTGCTCGGCGGTCTGCTCGTCGCCGCTGGTGTCGGCACGATCGTGCTGCTCTGGATGAAGCGCAAGGAGAACGGCGACGAGGACGACGACCCTGCCGGTGCCGGCGCCGTGCCGGCGGCCCGGGGCGGGTTCCGCGGGGCCGACGACCAGACGCGGGTGGTCAACCGCCCGCTCGGCGCACCGGACCCGACGATGGTCGGCGGTGCGGGGCTGAGCGAGGCGCCGACGATGATGCACCGCCCGGTGGTCGACGACGTCCCACCGGACCCGTACGGCGCGCCGGCGCAGCCGTACGGCGCGGCGGGCCAGCAGAGCTGGGGCGGCACCGGCTACGGCGACGAGCCGGCACCCGGCGGGTACGGCGCGGGCGGCTACGGCAACGCCTCCGCCTCGGGTGGCGGCTACGGCACGGCGGCAACCCCCGAGGGTGGCTACGGCGCAGCCGGTGACGGCTACGGTGCGGGCGCAGCTGGCGACGGCTACGGCGCTGGCGCGGCTGGCGACGGCTACGGCGCGCCCGGCTCCGGTGCGGGCTATGGCGGCGCACCGTCCTCCGGCGGCGGCTACGGCGGCACGCCGTCCTCCGACGGCGGCTACGGGAGCCGCGACTACACGGCCCCGGCCGGTGCGGCCGGCTATCCGCCGGCTCCCGCTGGCGGTGCGGGCTACGGCGAGCGTTTCGACGAGCCGACCGGCCGGTACACCGGCGACAGCACGCAGTACCCGGCTCCGGCCGACCCGTACGCCACCGGCGTCTACCAGCCGGAGCAGGGCCAGGGGTACGGCCAGTCCGACCCCGCCCCGTACGGCGGTCGGGCGGCAGAGCCGACCGGTGGCTACGGCCAGCAGGCCGGCGGGTACGACCAGGGTGGCTACGGTCAGCAGCCCGCTGGCGGGTACGACCAGGGCGGCTACGGCCAGGAGCCCCCGGCCCAGCGCGGCGGCGGCTACGACGACCGCGGCTACGACCAGAGCGGCTACGGCCAACAGGCCGCTGGCGGGTACGACCAGGGCGGCTACGGCCAGGAGCCCCCGGCCCAGCGCGGCGGCGGCTACGACGACCGCGGCTACGACCAGGGCGGCTACGGTCAGCAGTCCGGCCGGGCTCGGCCGGCGGACAGCCCGCCGCCGACTGAGCGGGGGGGTCGACGCCTCGACTGGCTGGACGACTGACCCGGCACGCACTGCCTACGGCACAGCGAAACGGCCGCCCGGAGATCCGGGCGGCCGTTTCGCTGTCGGAAGGTTCACTCGTGGACAGTGAGGTCGGGGTGTAACGGCAGGCCGACGCCCGGCGGTCAGGCGGCGGAGAACACGCCCTGGCGGAGCACCGGAACGACGTCCGACACGCCGACCTGGACGGCGACGTCGACGTCCTCGGCGAAGCCACCCTCGGTCAGCTCCCGGCCCGAGACGCTACCTCTCACCGCGGCGGGCACGTCCGGAGTGCTCGCCAGGGCGGCGAGCGCCATGGCCGCCTCCACGGAGAGCCCACCCGGCACGCCGGAGAGGCCGTCGAGCACGCTGGCCGCGCCGAGCTGGTCCTCCACCGACGGGCGCAGCGAACCGTCCGGCCACCGCTCCCCCGACGCGATCACGCCGATCGGGGCGTCCGTCGTGCCGTACCCCTGGCGGCGCAGCCAACGCCCGACGGCCCCGGCGTTGCGCAGGCACGCCGCGACCACCGGCAGCCCGGTGGCGCTGGCGGCGGCGCTGATCGCGGAGCCGTTCGGCGAGGGCAGCACCAAATCCGCCACCACCGGCGCGGTGCTCAGCGCGGCGGGCGAGAGCGACCACGGATGCTCCGCTGTCACCCGCCGACGGCCCACCGCGGCCACCGCGCCGACCCGCAGCGCGTACTCGGCGGCCTGCTCACCCCACGGGAACGGGTGCACCCGCATGCCCCGGCCGACCGCCACCTCCACCGAGGTGGTGAACGAGAGCACGTCCACCACCACCAGCGCGGCGCAGACCCGACCCAGCTCCGCCGCCCCGGTCAGCCCCCAGTCGAACCGGGCACCGGAGCCGGGTTGGCCGTAGACGGCGGCCGCCAACGCCTCAGCGCTCGTCAGGCGACGGCTCGGTGACACCGGAGTCAGCCTCGGACGACTCACCGGGCCCGGCGGGCTCGGTGTGCTCGACCGGGCTCTCGGCAGCCTCGGCGACCGGCTCGACGGCACCGGCCTGCGGAACCGGGCCGGCCGACGCGATCGGCTCGGAGACCACCGCCGCCACATCAACGGGCTCGGCAGCAACCAGCTCGGCCTGCGCGACCGGCAGCGGCACGGCCTCGACCGCCCCCGCCACGCCAGCAGCCGGTGCGGGCACCTCGACGGCGGCGGCGCCGCCGAAGAGGCGCGGCAACGTCTCGGTGTGCGCGGCGCGCAGCTCGTCCAGCCCGATCCGGAACTGGCCGTGCACCTCCAGCGCGCCGCCGGCCGGGTCGGTGACGCCGATCAGCTCGAACGGCACCCAGCGCTCGGCGCAGAGCGCCGCGAACGCCTTGTCGTGGCCGCGCGGCACCGACACCAGCGCCCGTGCGGCCGACTCGCTGAACAGGTACACGAACGGCATCGAGCCGCCGGCGAAGTGCTCCGGCACCGCGATCCGAGCGCCGACGCCGCGGCGCAGGCAGGCCTCGACCAGGCTCTGGGCGAGGCCACCGTCGGAGAGGTCGTGCGCCGAGGTGAGGTGGCCCACCCGGGCGGCCTCGGCCAGCAGGTCGGCCAGCGCCTTCTCGCGGGCCAGGTCGACCTGTGGCGGGATGCCGCCGAGGTGCTCGTGCGTCACCCAGGCCCACTCCGAGCCGGAGAGCTCCACGTTGGTCTCACCGAGCAGGTAGAGCTGGTCGTGGTCGCCACCGGCGCGCGGGACGAAGCCCATCGGGACCCGGTCGGCGACGTTGTCCAGCACGCCCAGCACGCCGACCACCGGGGTCGGGTGGATGGCCGCCGCGCCGGTCTGGTTGTAGAAGCTGACGTTGCCGCCGGTGACCGGGATGCCCAGCTCCAGGCAGCCGTCCGCCAGACCGCGTACAGCCTCGGCGAACTGCCACATCACGCCCGGGTCCTCCGGGGAGCCGAAGTTGAGGCAGTTGGTCACGGCGATCGGCTTCGCGCCGGTCACCGCCACGTTCCGGTACGCCTCGGCCAGCGCCAGCTTGGTGCCGTTGTACGGGTCGAGCCGGGCGTACCGGCCGTTGCCGTCCACGGACAGCGCCACGCCGAGCCCGGTCCGCTCGTCGATCCGGATCACGCCGCCGTCCTCCGGCTGGGCGAGCACGGTGTTGCCCAGCACGTAGCGGTCGTACTGCTCGGTGACCCAGGTCTTGTCGGCCAGGTTGGGCGACGCGATCATGCGCAGCACGGTCTCCCGCAGCGCCTCCGGGTCGGCCGGGCGGGGAAGCGTCTCGGCCCGGTCGGCCTGGAGCAGGATCAGGTCGGCCGGCTCACGCATCGGCCGCGCGTAGACCGGACCGTCGTCGACCAGCGAGCCCGGCGGCACGTCGACCACCAGGTGGTCCTGCCAGGTGATCAGCAACCGACCCGGGCTGCCGTCCGGCTCCGGCGCGGTGACCTCGCCGATGGCGGTGGCCAGCACGCCCCACTTCTCGGCAGTCTTGAGCACCGCGTCGAGCTTGTCCGGCTCGACGACCAACAGCATGCGCTCCTGGGACTCGCTGGCCAGGATCTCGTGCGGGTCCATCGACGGCTCACGCAGCGGCACGCGCTCCAGCCAGACCCGCATGCCGGTGCCGGCCGCGGCGGCGGTCTCGGTTAGCGCGCAGGTCAGCCCGGCGCCGCCGAGGTCCTGGATGCCGACCACCAACTGGCCGTCGTACAGCTCCAGGCAGGCCTCGATCAGCAGCTTCTCGGTGAACGGGTCGCCGACCTGCACGGCGGGGCGGCGCTGCTCGCTGCCCTCGTCGAAGGTGGCGCTGGCCAGCACCGAAACACCGCCGATGCCGTCCCGGCCGGTCTTGGCGCCCATCAGCACGACCACGTTGCCGGGGCCGGCGGCGGCCTTGTTCTGCAACCGGTCGACCGGCAGCACACCCAGGCAGAGGGCGTTGAGCAACGGGTTGCCCTGGTAGGAGGGGTCGAAGACCAGCTCGCCACCGATGTTGGGCAGGCCGAGGCAGTTGCCGTAGCCGCCCACGCCGGCGACCACGCCGGTGAGGACCCGGGCGGTGTCCGGGTGGTCCGCGGCGCCGAAGCGCAGCGGGTCCATCACCGCGACCGGGCGGGCGCCCATGGCGAGGATGTCCCGGACGATGCCGCCGACACCGGTCGCCGCACCCTGGTACGGCTCGACGAAGCTCGGGTGGTTGTGCGACTCGACCTTGAAGGTCACCGCCAGCTCGTCGGAGACCTGCACCACGCCGGCGTTCTCGCCGATGCCGGCGAGCAGCCGGTCGCTGTGCGGGGCCTTCTCACCGAATTGGCGCAGGTGCACCTTGCTCGACTTGTAGGAGCAGTGCTCGCTCCACATGATCGAGTACATCGCCAGCTCGGACTGGGTGGGCCGACGGCCGAGGATCTGCCGGATGCGGTCGTACTCGTCGTCACGGAGCCCCAGCTCGGTGTACGGCTGGAGCTCTCCCGGGGTGCCACCGGCGCGCGGCACGGTGTCCACGCCCTCGGTCCAGTCGACGGCGGCCGGCTGGGCGGGAGCGGTCGCCGGGGCGGCGGGCTGCGCCGGGCTCGGCTCGGTCGGCTGCGCCGGGGCGGAGTACGCCTCCGGTGTGTCCCGTACCGGGTCCGGATGGGTGGTCATGACCTCTCCTCGCTGCGCTCGTGCCCGCCCGACCGGCGGTTGAGCTGACCGATGATCGTGCCGCCGGTCACCGCCCCACACTTCGTTCGCGGTTCACTCCTCGCGCTCACGCCGGCGCCCCCACCAGGTGCTTGAGGACCGAGGTGAAGAAGCCGAGGCCGTCCAGCGAGGGGCCGGTGAGCGCCTCCACCGCGTGCTCGGGGTGCGGCATGATGCCGACCACGTTGCCGGCGGCGTTGGTGATCGCGGCGATGTCACGCTGCGACCCGTTCGGGTTGCCGCCGACGTAGCGGGCGACCAACCGACCCTCGGCCTCGAGCTGATCCAGCGTGGCGGTGTCGGCGACGTAGCAGCCCTCGCCGTTCTTCACCGGGACGAGCACCTCCTGGCCGGGCTGGAACGCGTTGGTCCACGCGGTGCCGGCCGACTCGATGCGCAGGATCTGGTCCCGGTTGCGGAAGTGCAGGTGCTGGTTGCGGGTGAGCGCCCCGGGCAGCAGGTGCGCCTCGCAGAGGATCTGGAAGCCGTTGCAGATGCCGAGCACCGGCAGACCGCCCTGGGCGGCGTCCACGATCGTCTCCATCACCGGAGCGAACCGGGCGATGGCGCCGCAGCGCAGGTAGTCGCCGTAGGAGAAGCCGCCGGGCAGCACGACCGCGTCCACCCCGTGCAGGTCCGGGTCACCGTGCCAGAGCCGGACCGGCTCGGCCCCGGCGATCCGGACGGCTCGGGCCGCGTCCCCGTCGTCGAGCGAGCCGGGGAAGGTGACCACACCGACCCGGGCGGTCACGAGCGGGCGTCCGCGGTCTCGTCGGCCTCGACCAGGCGGACGGTGAAGTCCTCGATGACCGGGTTGGCGAGCAGTTTGTCGGCGATCTCCCGAGCTCGGTCCAGGTCCGGTTCACCGGTGAACTCGATCTCGATCCGCCTGCCGATCCGAACCGAGGCGACGTCGCTGACGCCGAGCCGGGGCAGCGCGTTTGCGACGGCCTGGCCCTGCGGATCGAGGATCTCGGGCTTGAGCATGACGTCGACGACGACGCGAGGCACTGGGCACTCCTGACTGTGTACGCAGTTGGGTGCCGACCCACAACGGGCGAGCGCAGCCAGCGTACCTGGCAGATACCGCCGCGGCCGCACCGGCCGGCTGCAGTTCAGGCAGTGCTCGGCACAACCGGCGGCCGGGACGGGCCGCCACGCGGGACACGCGGCCTCACCAGGGCATATACGGCGCTGAGGGTGGCCGAACCGTTACATTGGTTAACCTCGATCGAATTCTTGAAAACAGTCGCCGGGGGCTCTACTGTATCGACATCGTTCGATGTCAGCGACGGCGGGGACCCCCGCTGTCGCCCTCCCGCACCCGGCGACCCCGGGGTCCGCCCCGCCCAAGGAGTCCACCCGATGCGCATCCGTCCCCTGCTCGCCCTGCTCGGCATCGCGCTCGCCGGCGTCCTCGGCGCCGCGTCCGGCGCGACCGCCGCCCCGGCCGGCCCGCAACCCATCATCGGCGGCGGCACCGTCTCGTCCGCCCCCTGGGCCGCCGCCGTGATGAGCAACGGCTCGTTCACCTCCTCCGGCAGCGTCATCGCCCCGCAGTGGGTGCTCACCGCCCGGCACTGCATCAGCGGCACCATGTCGGTCCGGGTCGGCAGCGTCTACCGCTCCTCGGGCGGGGTCACCCGTACCGTCAGCGCCACCTACACCCGCAACGACCTGGCCCTCATGCGCCTCTCCAGCGCGGTCAGCACCTCGGCGGTGAGCCTGGCCAGCAGCAACCCGCCGATCAACTCGACCAACTCGATCTACGGCTGGGGCATGACCTGCTACAGCGGTTGCTCGGCGTCCAGCCAGCTCAAGACCGCCACCGTCCGGGTGACCAGCAACAGCGCCACCGACGCGTACGGCGGCCAGGCGATCCGCAGCAGCAGGATCAACGGCAACGCCTGGCGGGGCGACTCGGGCGGCCCGCAGTTCTACAACGCCAGCAGGTCGGGGTGGCCTCGACGGCCGACGGCTCCAGCATCCAGAACTACGGCAGTGTCGCGTACAACCGGGCCTGGATCACCTCGGTGGCCGGTGTCTGACGGTTAGCGCCCCACGCGGCGTGGATGGCAGGCCCTGCGCCGGCCGTCCGCGCCGCGTCGTTTTGCAGCATCCGATCAGGTGAACAATGCGCACGATCGGGTCACGCCGCTCCTGACAGCATCGGAATCGTGCTGGTCGTGACGACGGAGCAACTGCCCGGCTACGAGATCCGCCAGATTCTCGGTGAGGTGGTGTCATCGATGGCCAGGACGCGCAACCCGTACCGCGAGGGGGTCAAGAACCTGCGCGGCGGCGCGTACGACCCGATGGCCCCGGACAACCTGACCCGCTGGCGCACCGACTCGGTGGCCCGGCTCGGCGAGGAGGCCCTGCGGCTCGGCGCCAACGCGGTGATCGGCATGCGGTTCGACAGCCGGGACTGCGGCGAGATGTGGATGGAGATCTGCGCGTACGGCACTGCGGTGATCGTCGCACCCGTCATGCCGGACGTCATGCCCGCCGACCAGCCCGCCATCGCTGCGGAGACCGCGCAGCAGCCAGCAGTCGTGGAGGCACCGGGCGGCATCGCCGAACCAGCCAGCGCCCCCAACCTCCGCACCGCGCCCGAAACCCCCACCGGCGATTGACCCAACCGCCCCGGCCCAGCCCGGTAATCATGAAGTTAGTGCCCTTCGCCTCGGCGTGTCGGGGCAATAACTTCATGATCAACCAGTGAAGGGTCCAGGGGGTTAGAGGATGGGGGGCGGGGAGTAGGTGGCGGCTTCGGGGTGGGCCGTGACCACCTCGGTGATGCGGCGGGTTACCGCTGCCACCTGGGCGGAGGCGGCGCCGACGAAGGCGGTGCGGTCGGCGACCAGGGTGTCGACGTCGGCGCGGGACAGGTTGAGTCGGCCGTCCGCCGCGAGCCGGTCGAACAGGTCGTTCTCCGGCGAGCCCTTCTCGCGCATGGCCAGCGCCACCGCGACCGCGTGCTCCTTGATCACCTCGTGCGCGACCTCCCGGCCGACGCCGCGTCGGACCGCCGCCACCAGGATCTTCGTGGTGGCCAGGAAGGGCAGGAACCGCTCCAGCTCCCGGTTGATCACGGCGGGGTACGCGCCGAACTCGTCGAGCACGGTGAGGAAGGTCTGGAACAGCCCGTCGGCGGCGAAGAAAGCGTCCGGCAGGGCGACCCGGCGGACCACCGAGCAGGACACGTCCCCCTCGTTCCACTGGTCACCGGCCAGCTCGCCGACCATCGACAGGTAGCCCCGGATGATCACGGCGAAGCCGTTGACCCGCTCGGACGAGCGGGTGTTCATCTTGTGCGGCATCGCGCTGGAGCCGACCTGACCCGGCTTGAAGCCCTCGGTGACCAGCTCCTGGCCGACCATCAGCCGGATCGTGGTGGCCAGCGACGACGGCGCGGCGGCGGTCTGCGCCAGCGCGGCCAGCACGTCGAAGTCCAGCGATCGTGGGTAGACCTGCCCGACGCTGTCCAGCACCCGGGAGAAGCCCAGATGCTCGGCGACCCGGCGCTCCAGCTCGGCCACCTTGTCGGCGTCGCCGTCGAAGAGGTCGAGCTGGTCGGCGGCTGTGCCGACCGGCCCCTTGATCCCGCGCAGCGGGTAGCGGGCGATCAGTTCCTCCAGCCGCTCGTACGCGATGAGCAGCTCCTCTGCCGCCGACGCGAAGCGCTTGCCCAGCGTGGTGGCCTGCGCCGCCACGTTGTGTGAACGGCCGGTCATCACCAGCTCGGTGTGCTCGTGGGCGAGCCAGGCGAGCCGGGCCAGGGTGGCCACCACACGATCCCGGATCAGCTCCAGCGAGGCGCGCACCTGGAGCTGCTCGACGTTCTCGGTGAGGTCCCGGGAGGTCATCCCCTTGTGCACGTGCTCGAACCCGGCGAGCGCGCTGAACTCCTCGATCCGTGCCTTCACGTCGTGCCGGGTGACCCGCTCCCGCTCCGCGATGGAGGCGAGGTCCACCTGGTCGAGCACCCGCTCGTACGCCTCGACCACGCCGTCCGGCACGGCCACACCGAGATCGCGCTGCGCGCGGAGCACGGCCAGCCAGAGCCGCCGCTCCATCCGGACCTTCTCCTCCGGTGACCAGAGGGCGACCAACTCGGGCGAGGCGTACCGGTTGGCGAGCACGTTGGGGATCGTCGTCACGTACCTCATTGTCCCGCACGTGCCGGCCAGCACCCGGACCGGGCCGAGGATGCCCGCTCAGCGTTCGAGGATGGCCGTCACGCCCTGACCTCCGGCGGCACAGATTGAGATCAGCCCGCGTCCGCTGCCCTTCTCGGCCAGCAGCTTGGCGAGGGTCGCCACGATCCGCCCGCCGGTGGCGGTGAACGGGTGCCCGGCGGCCAGGGAGGAGCCGTTGACGTTCACCCGGTCCCGGTCGATGGCGCCGAGCGGGGCGTCCAGGCCGAGCCGGTCCTTGCAGAACTCCGGCGACTCCCAGGCGGCGAGGGTGGCCAGCACCTGCGAGGCGAACGCCTCGTGGATCTCGTAGTAGTCGAAGTCCTGGAGCGTCAGCCCGGCCCGGGCCAGCATCCGGGGCACCGCGTACGCGGGGGCCATCAGCAGCCCCTCGTCACCGTGCACGAAGTCCACCGCCGCCGCCTCCGACCAGCTGAACCAGGCCAGCACCGGCAGGTTGTGCGCCTTCGCCCAGTCCTCGCTGGCCAGCAGCACCGTGGACGCGCCGTCGGTGAGCGGCGAGGAGTTGCCGGCGGTCATGGTGGCCTGCTCGGCGTCCGGGCCACGGGTGCCGAAGACCGGCTTGAGCGTGCCCAGCTTGTCCAGGCTGGTGTCGGGGCGGAGGTTCTGGTCGCGGGTGAGGCCCAAGTACGGCGTCATCAGGTCGTCGAAGAAACCCCGGTCGTACGCGGCGGCCAGCCGCTGGTGCGAGCGCAGCGCCAGCTCGTCCTGGGAGCGCCGGTCGATCTGCCAGCCCAGCGCGGTGCGGGCGGCGTGGTCTCCCATGGACAGCCCGGTACGCGGCTCGGCGTTGCGCGGGATCTCCGGCTTGAACGGCTGGAGCGGGCGCAGCTTCGCGGCGATCTTGAGCCGTTCGCCCAGGGTGCGGGCGGAGTTGAGCTTGAGCAGGGTCCGGCGCATCTCCTCGTTGACCGCCAGGGGCGCGTCGGAGGTGGTGTCGACGCCACCGGCGATGCCCACGTCCAGCTGCCCGAGGGCGATCTTGTTGGCGACCAGGATGGCCGCCTCCAGGCCGGTGCCGCAGGCCTGCTGGATGTCGTACGCCGGGGTGTGCGGATCGAGCCGGGACCCGAGCACGACCTCCCGGGTCAGGTTGAAGTCACGGGAGTGCTTGAGCACCGCCCCGGCCACCACCTCGCCGACCCGCTGCCCGGCCAGCCCGTACCGGGCGATCAAACCGTCCAGCGCCGCGCCGAGCAGGTCCGCGTTGGACGCTTCCGCGTAGCGGGAGTTGGAACGGGCGAAGGGGATTCGGTTGCCCCCGATGACCGCGACCCGCCGGATGCTCTGCACGATCCGCCTCCTCGACATGTGTTGCTCGAACCCTACTCGCCAGTAGGCTACGCCCATGACCGACAGGTACGCGAGCTTCGTCCAATCGGCCGCCGGTCGCACGCTGGTCAAGCGCCTGGGGCTGCCCGACCCGCCGCGACTGCGCCGACACCACCCCGGCGACCCGCTGCTGCCCGGGCCGGCGCTGCTCGGCGCGGCCACCGGCGGCCGGCTCGCCGAGCCGGTCGCCAGGATCCTGACCACCGCCGGGGTCGAGCTGGCCGACCCGGCCGCCGCGACCCACACCGACACCCCGCAGCGGTACGGCGCACTGCTCTTCGACGCGACCGGAATCACCGACTCGACCGACCTGCGCCAGCTCTACGACTTCTTCCACCCGCAGGCCCGGGCCGTGCTGCCCAGCGGTCGGGTGATCGTGCTGGGCACCCCGCCGCGGGAGTGCCCGACGCCCCGTGCGGCGACCGCCCAGCGGGCCCTGGAGGGGCTGGTCCGCAGCATCGGCAAGGAGTTCGGCCGGGGCGTCACCGCCCAACTGGTGTACGTCACGAAGAACGCCGACGCGGCCACCCAGGTCAGTCTGGAGTCCACGCTCCGATTTCTTCTGTCCGGCCGGTCCGCGTACGTCTCGGGGCAGGTGATCAGGGTCGGCACCGGCACCGCGAGCGCGCCGGCCGACTGGGACCGCCCGCTGGACGGGCAGGTCGTGCTGGTCACCGGCGCCGCCCGGGGTATCGGTGCCGCGCTGGCCCGGGTGCTGGCCCGCGACGGCGCCCAAGTGGTGGCGCTGGACATTCCCGCCGCCGGGGACGCCCTCGCGGCGGTGGCGAACGACATCGGCGGCACCGCCGTCCAGCTCGACCTGACCGCGCCGGACGCGCCGACCCGGCTCGCCGACCACCTGGCCAGCCGGCACGGCCGGGTCGACGTGGTGGTGCACAACGCCGGCATCACCCGCGACAAGACGCTCGGCCGGATGGACGCCGACCGGTGGGACCAGGTGATCGACGTCAACCTCTCCAGCCAGGAGCGGATCAACGACGTGCTGCTGGAGCGGAAGCTCATCCCCGCCGGCGGGCGGATCGTGTCGGTCTCCTCGATCGCCGGGATCGCCGGCAACCGGGGGCAGACCAACTACGCCACCAGCAAGGCCGGCGTGATCGGTCTGGTCGACTCGCTCTCCCCGGCCCTGCACGACCGGGGGATCAGCGTCAACGCGGTGGCCCCCGGCTTCATCGAGACCCGGCTGACCGCGCGCATCCCGCTGGTGGTCCGCGAGGCGGGTCGGCGGATGAACAGCCTGGCCCAGGGCGGGCTGCCGGTCGACGTGGCCGAGACGATCGGCTGGCTCGCCTGGCCGGCCAGCGGCGCGGTCAGCGGCAACGTGGTCCGGGTCTGCGGCCAGAGCCTGCTGGGGGCGTGATGGGCGCGCGGAGGAAGCCGGACGACGACGTCTCCCTGCACGAGCTGATCGACGGCCCGACGGAGGCGCTGTCGGCGGAGACGCTGGCCGCGGCAGGCTTGCCGGAGTCGGGCGGCCGTACCCGGGTCGAACTGCCCCGGATGCCGGAAGCCGGGGCGCTCTACCGGCGGGCGTTGCTCGGCGCGCTGCCCGGCCTCGGCGGCGGGCGGCGCGGGCCCGGCCTGCCGGCGGTCGAGTTGGCCGCGAGCGGGGTCACCGTCGACCGGGCGCACCTGGCCGACTACGACCGGGTCTGCGGGTTTCGGCTCACCGACCGGCTGCCCGCGACGTTCCCGCACGTCATGGGCTTCCCGCTGGCCCTGCGGCTGATGACCGCGCCGGAGTTCCCCATTCCGCTGACCGGCGTGGTGCACGTGGGCAACCGGATCACCGTGCGCCGCCCGATCACCGCCGACGAGACCCTCGACTTCACGACGTACGCCCAGGACCTGCGCCCGCACGACCGGGGGCGGCAGGTGGACGTGGTGCTGGTCGGCTCGGTCGACGGGGAGGAGGTCTGGCGCGGCGTGTCGACGTACCTCGGTCGGGAGCGCAAGCCCGGAGGCGGTGAGCGGCGCCACCAGAGCGGACGCCCCGAGGCGCCGGTCGCCACGGCCCGCTGGCGGGTGGAGCCCCGCGTCGGCACGCGGTACGCGCGCGTCTCCGGGGACCACAACCCGATCCACACCTCCCTGCTCGGGGCGCGGCTGTTCGGCTTCCGCCGACCGATCGCGCACGGCATGTGGAGCAAGGCGCGCTGCCTGGCCGCACTGGAGAACCGGTTGCCGGACGCCTACACCGTCGAGGTCGCCTTCAAGTTGCCTGTACCGCTACCGAGCACGGCGAGCTTCGCCCTGCTACCGGACGGCGGGTTCGCCCTGCACGACTCGCGCGGTCGACCACATCTGGCGGGTCTCGTGAGCTGACGCCCCCGCCGAGTCGGATTCGGGCTTGGCAGGACCCGACCCTGCCGCTGGCCGACCCCCGCAGCCGGTGGTACTGACCTCGGACGGTCCCACCGCTGGCGACAAGACCCCGCACGTCCCACTGCTCGCCCCACCGGCTCTGGCCCGCTCGGTCTGACGCTCGTGGCCACACTCGGGTGATCCGGCGACTCGGCCACCCCGCCGGGTCGCACCCGGCGAGCATGAAGGCATGGATTCCGCGCTCGACCTGCTCCGACAGCTGGTCACCTCACCCTGGGTGTACCTGCTGATCTTCGGGCTCACCGCGGTCGACGCGTTCTTCCCCGCGGTGCCGGGCGAGGCGGCGGTGATCACCGCAGCAGTGCTCGCCGCCAACGGCGGCCACCCCAACCTGGCCCTGGTGATCATCAGCGCCGCCCTCGGTGCGCTCGTGGGTGACCACATCTCGTATGCCGTCGGGCGGGGCGGCGGCGCGCACCGGCTCGCCCGGTTTCCCGCCGGCAGCCGCCGGCAGGCAAGCACCAAGTGGGCCCGACGCGCGGTGGACCGGCGCGGCGGGGTGATCCTGACCACCTCCCGGTACGTGCCGGGTGGCCGGACGGCGGTCACCCTGACCATGGGCGCGGTGCGGTATCCCCGCCGGACGTTCCTGCTCTACGACACGATCGCGGCGATCACCTGGGCGCTGTACTGCGGTCTGCTCGGCTACTTCGGTGGACTGGTCTTCGAGCGCCACCCCATCAAGGGAATCCTCGCCGGGATCGGCCTCTCGGTGGCGATCACGTTCCTGCTGGAGTTGATCCGCTGGCTACGCCGCCGGGCGCGTCGCCACCCCACCCCCCGCCAGTGACCGGGCCGGGGTGGGCTGCCACCGCTCACAGCAGGTCCGCGTCGTGCACCAGGATCGCCAGCTGCACCCGGTTGTCCGCCTGGAGCTTCGCCAGCGCCCGACTGACGTGCGCCTTCACAGTGGCCTCGCTCATCGTGAGCCGCCGGGCGATCTCCGCGTTGCCGCGCCCGCGCGCCACCTCCCGGACGATGTCCAGCTCGCGGTCGGTGAGCCGGGTGAGCCGCTGGCGGGCCGCGTCCCGACGGGCGGGACCACGCTCGGCGAACGAGCTGATCAGTCGCCGGGTCACCGTCGGGGCGAGCATCGCGTTCCCGGCCGCCACCGTGCGGACGGCTGCGGCCAGCTCCCGGGGAGGGGTGTCCTTGAGCAGGAAGCCCACCGCTCCGGCCCGCAACGCCCGGTGCACGTACTCGTCGAGGTCGAAGGTGGTCAACATGACTACCTTGGGGCCGGCGGCGACCACCTCGGGCGCGGCGGTCAGCCCGTCGATGCCCGGCATCCGCACGTCGAGCAGCATCACGTCGGGGCGTAACCGGTGGGCCTGCTCCAGCGCGCCGGCACCGTCCGCCGCCTCGCCCACCACCACGATGTCCGGCGCCGCCTCCAGAATGAGCCGCAGCCCGGTGCGGACCAGTTGCTCGTCGTCGACCACCACCACCCGGATCACGCCGCACCCGCCACCGGGAGCAGGGCACGGACCAGGAACCCACCTTCCACGGGCGCCGCCTCCAGGCGGCCGCCGAGCAGCTCCACCCTCTCGCGCAGCCCGAGCAACCCGTGGCTGGCACCGGGCAGGGCCCGCCCGCCCGTGGACGGGCCGTTGCGGACCGCCACCTCCAACCCGCCCGGCAGGTAGCGCAGGCAGACCGTCGTCTCGGCGTCGGCGGCGTGCTTGCGCACGTTGGTCAGCGCCTCCCGCACCACCCGGTACGCGGTGCGTCCCACAGTTGCCGGCAGCGTCGTCGCCACGCCCTCGTCCCGCCGGGACACCCGCAGCCCGGCGGCGCGGGACTCCCCGATCAGTTCGTCCAGCGCGTCGAGTGCCAGCTCGGGCACCGGGGTGGCCTGTCGCAGCACGCCCAGCACCTCGCGCAGGTCGGTGAGCGCCTGCCGACCCGTCTCGCGGATCAGCGCGGCGGCCTCGACGGTCTCGGGGTGGGTGGCGGTCACCTCCAGCGCCCCGGCGTGCACCACCATCAGCGACACCCGGTGCGCCACCACGTCGTGCATCTCCCGGGCGATCCGGGTCCGCTCCTCGGCGCGGACCCGGTCGGCGCGGGCCTCCTGTTCGCGTTCAAGCCGCTCGGTTCGGTCTCGCAGGGCGGCGAGCGTGTCCCGACGGGCCCGCACCCAGAGGCCGACGACCAGGGGAAGCCCCACCAGGCAGGCGGTCAGCAGCAGCACGTTGCCGAAGGTGGCGGTGGTGAGTCGACGCACACCGCCCACTGCCAGCCCGACCAGCACGCCACCGGTCAGCACCAGGGCGACCCCGACGAGGTACCTGGTGAGCCGGCGGCCACGCAGCCGCAGGCCCGCCTGGTACGAGGCGACCACTCCGGGTGCCGCGGCGGCGAGCACCAGCCAGCTGACCGCGGCGGCCAGGAACAGTGGCCAACGGCGGGTCCGAACCAGGCCGACCGCCCAACCCGAAGCCAGCGCCACAAGCAGTGCGACGACCCCCGGCAACGGCGAGCGGACCCCGATCGCGCCGGTCGCGCTGGCCCATACGGCGGCGGCGACCACGACGGCGAGCAGCAGCGGGGCGTACCGGTCGACGACCCACCGCAGGACGACGGCTTGGGAAACCACGCAGCGAGCGTAGGGCTCCACTGCCGGATCGTGCCGTCCGCGCCCGACAGACCCGGGTGCGGTGGGGGAAGACCCCTACCCGCCGTCCGGGCCGGACGCTACCTAAGTCGTGTCGCTCGGCTGACCACTGGCCGATGGCGGCGGCCGCCGCCGGCACCAGCATCGGGATCATGGACCTGCTCGACCTGCTGCACCAGACAATGTCCTCGCCGTGGGTGTACCTGGCGATCTTCGCGATCGCGGTGCTCGACGGCTTCTTCCCGGTGGTGCCGAGCGAGACCGCAGTGATCACCGCCGGGGTGTTCGCGGCATCCGGCGCGCCATACCTGCCCGCGGTGATCCTGGTTGCCGCCGCCGGGGCTCTCGTCGGCGACCACGTCTCGTACGCCATCGGTCGGCGCGGTGGCGGCCGGCTGATCGACCGGGTGCCGTCCGACGGACGGCGCCGGGCCGCCATCGAGTGGGCCCGTCGGGGGATCGCCAACCGGGGCGGCCTGATCCTCACCGTGGCCCGCTACGTGCCGGGCGGTCGAACCGCGGTCACCCTCACCATGGGAGCCGTCCACTACCCCCGTCGACGCTTCCTGGCCTTCGACGCGCTGGCCGCCGGCTCGTGGGGGCTCTACTCGGCGCTGGTCGGCTACCTCGGCGGGATGGCCTTCGAGCAGGACCCGGTGCGCGGCCTGCTGCTCGGTCTGGGTCTCGCCCTGACGGTGACCCTGGTCGTCGAGGTGGTCCGCTGGCTCCGCAACCGTCGCCGATCCGCGGGACCGGCTCAGACGGCCGAGCCGGTGGGTCGGACACCGGTGCGGTGATGTCCGGGCGGTCAGTCGGCCGGCGGACGCCAGGTGACGCCGTGCAGGAGTTGGCCGGCGCCGAGCCAGGCCACGTTCATCATCCGGGTGGCGGTCTTCTCCGGGTCGGCCTCCGGGTGGTCGGCGAGCCAGTCGGCCAGCGACTCGGTCGCGCCCACCAGGGCGTACGCGACGACCTCCAGGTCGACGGCGGTGACCTCGCGGCCCTCGGCGCGCAGCGCGTGGTCCAGCATCCCGGCGACCACCTCGACCAGCCGGGCCCGCATGGTGGTGAGCTCGCCGGCGAACGGCTGCTCGCCCCGGGCCTGCCGGTAGAGCACGGCCCAGCCGTCGCGGTACGCGCCGACGAAGCCGAAGAACGCCCGCAACCCTCGCCAGAGCCGTTCGTCGGCCGGCAGGTCGGGCGCGGCGGCGCCGGCGATGGCCTGCATCATCCGGGTGCCCTCCCGGTGCAGGCAGGCGACGAAGAGCTCCTCCTTCGTGCCGAGATACGCGTAGACCATCGGCTTGGAGATGCCGGCGTCCTCCGCGATCTCGTCCATGCTGGCGGCGTGGAAGCCACGCCGGGAGAAGACCTTCACGGCCGCGTCGAGCATCTGCTGCTCACGGACGGCCCGTGGCAGGCGCTTGAAGGCGGGAGCGGTGGACACCTTGCGAGCATACCTACTCGTGCGTAGGGTTACGCGCGAGTAGCCAAATCTTCCCGGAAGGCGCGTCTCATGACTGACTTCGACCCGGCCACCTTCGCCAACGTGGGCCCCAAGGAATTCGCCCAGCTGGTCAAGTCCACCCCGGACGACAAGATCGCCCAGGTGATGTCCGGTGATCTGCGCGGCAAGGTCCTGGGCGAGGTGTTCGACCGGATGCCGTCGCTGTTCCGCGCGGACCGGGCCGGCTCCACCAACGCGGTCATCCACTGGGTCATCACCGGTCGCCCGGACGGCGGCAGCGACACCTACGAGGTGGTCATCGCGGACGGCAAGTGCGACGTGAACGAGACCCCGCAGCACGACCCGAAGCTGAGCCTGACCATGGGCCCGGTGGAGTTCCTGAAGATCGTCTCCGGTGGCGCCAACCCGGTGATGATGTTCATGACCGGCAAGTTGAAGGCGAAGGGCGACCTCGGTCTGGCCGCCAACATCGCCAACCTGTTCGACATCCCCAAGGCCTGAGATGGCCGAGTTCTCGCTCGACCTGACCGAGGAACAGCGGGATCTGCGCGACTGGGTGCACGGCTTCGCCGCCGAGGTCGTGCGCCCGGCCGCCGCCGAGTGGGACGCGCGGGAGGACACCCCGTGGCCGGTGATCCAGGAAGCCGCCAAGGTCGGCCTCTACGGCTTCGAGTTCCTCGCCACCTGCTGGGCCGACCCGACGGGGCTCTCCCTGCCCATCGCCAGCGAGGAACTCTTCTGGGGTGACGCCGGCATCGGGCTGAGCATCTTCGGCACCGCGCTCGCCGTCGCCGCCATCTACGGCGCGGGCACCCCCGACCAGATGGTCGAGTGGGTGCCACAGTGCTTCGGCGACGTCGACTCGCCGGCCGTCGCCGCGTTCTGCACCAGCGAGCCGGAGGCCGGCTCCGACGTCGGCGCGATGCGCACCCGGGCGGTCTACGACGAGGCCACCGACGAGTGGGTGCTGACCGGGCAGAAGGCGTACGCCACCAACGGCGGGATCGCCGGGGTGCACGTGGTCACCGCCTCGGTCGACCCCACGCTCGGCTCCCGGGGCCAAGCGGCGTTCGTCGTACCGCCGGGCACCCCCGGCCTGGCCGCCACCCGCAAGCTGCGCAAGCTGGGGCTGCGCGCGTCGCACACCGCCGACGTCTTCCTCGACGACGTACGCGTGCCCGGGCGCTGCCTGCTCGGCGGCCGGGACGCCCTGCTGGAACGCCTGGACCGGGCCCGCTCCGGGCAGCGGGCCAGCGGGCAGGCCGCGATGCGCACCTTCGAGCTGTCCCGACCCACCGTCGGCGCGCAGGCGCTCGGCGTGGCCCGGGCCGCCTACGAGTACGCCCTGGAGTACGCCAAGGAGCGGGTCCAGTTCGGACGGCCGATCATCGAGAACCAGGCGGTCGCGTTCGCGCTGGCCGACATGCGGATGGAGATCGACGCGGCTCGGCTGCTGGTCTGGCGGGCCTCCTGGATGGGCCGCAACAACCGCCCGTTCACCGCCGGCGAGGGGTCGATGTCCAAGCTCAAGGCCGGCGAGGTCGCGGTGTCGGTCACCGAGAAGGCGGTGCAGTTGCTCGGCGGAGCCGGCTTCCTGCGCGACCACCCGGTGGAGCGCTGGTACCGGGACGCGAAGATCTACACCATCTTCGAGGGCACCTCCGAGATCCAGCGGTTGGTGATCTCCCGGGCGATCTCCGGAATGCAGATCCGCTGATCACAGCGGTTGGGCAGCCCGGCGGATCCGGTGCATGATCGACAGCAGAGTCCGAGGATGGGCCCCTCCGGGGGCCCATCCGTGCACCACTGAAGGAGGCCCAAGGGCATGGACCTGCCGTTCGTCGTCGCCACGCTGACCCGACGCGGCCTGCTCACCCCCGGCCGACCCATCCGCGTCGCCGCACAGCTCAACGCCCTGCGCACCTGGGGCTGGAGCCTCGCCGGTGAGCTGCGCCAAGCCGCCGCCCGGGACCCCGGCCGCCCGGCGGTGCTCGACGAGCACGGCACCCAGCTGACCTATCAGGAGCTGCTCGACCGGGCCGAGCGGCTGGCCCGCGCGCTGCGCGCCGCGCTCGGCGTACAGGCCGGCGACCGGATCGGTCTGCTCTGCCGCAACCACCACGGCCTCATCGAGACGATCGTGGCCGCGACCCTGCTCGGCGTGGACTCGGTCCTGGTCAACACCGGCCTGTCCGCCGCGCAACTGGCCACCGTCGCCGAGGAGCAACGACTGCGGGTGCTGGTGCACGACGACGAGTTCGCCGAGCTGGTCCTCGGGCTCCCGGCCGAGCTGCACCGGGTCGACGAGCGCGCCCACGCGGAGCTGATCGCCGGGGCACTGCCGGGCGAGCTGCGCCCACCGGAGCGGGACGGCCGGATCATCGTGCTGACCTCCGGCACCACCGGCTCGCCCAAGGGCGCCCGCCGGCCCACCCCGAACGGCTTCGGCCCGCTGGTGTCCATCATCGACCGGATCCCGCTGCACACCCGGGACACGGTCATGATCGCCGCACCGATCTTCCACACCTGGGGGTACGCGGCGCTCCAAGTGTCCTTCGCGCTGCGGGCCACCATCGTGCTGCACCGCCGCTTCGACCCGGCCGCCACGCTGGCAACGCTCGCCGCGCACGGGTGTGACGCCCTCTTCGCCGTACCGGTGATGCTCCAACGGCTGCTGGAGGTGCCGCCACCGGACCCGCGGCCCGCGCTGAAGGTGGTCGCGGTCAGCGGCTCGGCGCTGCCCGGCGGGCTCGCCCCGGCGTTCATGGATGCCTACGGCGACGTGCTCTACAACCTGTACGGATCGACCGAGGTCTCCTGGGCCTCCATCGCCGGTCCGGTCGACCTGCGGGAGGCACCCACCACCGCCGGCCGACCCCCGCACGGCACCCGGTTGGAGATCCTCGACGACAACGGCGAGCCGGTGCCCGGCGGCCGGGTCGGCCGGATCCTCGTCGGCAACGAGATGCTGTTCGAGGGGTACACGTCAGGCGCGACCCGGGAGACCCACGACGGCCTGCTCGACACGGGCGACCTCGGCCGGGTCAACGCTGACGGCCTGCTCTTCGTCGACGGCCGCGCGGACGACATGATCGTCTCCGGTGGTGAGAACGTCTTCCCGTCCGAGGTGGAGGACCTGCTCGCCCGGCTTCCGCAGGTTCGTGAGGCCGCGGTGATCGGAGTGCCCGACCCGGAGTACGGCCAGCGGCTCGCCGCGTTCCTCGCCCTGCACCCCGGCGAGACGCTCGACCCCGAGGCGGTCCGCGAGTATGTCCGGCACTACCTGGCCCGCTTCTCCGTACCCCGTGACGTGATCTTCGTGAAGTACCTGCCGCGCAACGCCACCGGCAAGGTGGTCAGCCGCGAACTGCGCCGCTACTACGGCTGAGCCCGGTCAGGGATAGAGCGTCAGGCCGGGCGTGGTGGCGATGGCCGTCAACTGCTCCATGCTGATCAACCGCGGCGGGGCGGGATCCAGCGAGCGGGGACCGTCGGGATTCTTGTCGAGGTTCTCTACCATGGTCAGGAAGTTGCTGGTGCTCACCAACACGTGGGTGCCGTCGGTTCGCCACACCTGCGCCGAACGCTGGTCCACCCCCTTGTGCATCGGATTCAGCGCTGTGCTGGTAGTGAGAAGGCTGCCATCCGCAAGACGGGTGCTCGTGCAGCTGCTGCCATCCGTCACGGCATCGCATCCCCGCGGCTCGTCGACACCCGCCGGGCCCAGCGTCACGGACAGATCCTCGACCTGCTCTCCCCTCCTGACTTCCGGGCTGGTCCCGTAGGACGGCGTGCTCGGGGAGTAGCGGAACTGGACCAGGTCACAGGTGGGCTGCCGATTGGTGATTGTCAGCCCGGCCGGCAGGTGCTCCTCCAGGGCCCGTCGCAGCACGCCGGTCAGCCGGGCCACGCCCTCGTCGGGTGGCTCGGTCGGGCGGGCGCGCACCGTGTCGTACGTCTGAAGTGGCGGTTCGGGCCGATTGGACGGCCGTTTCCATTCCGCACAGAGCGACGGGCCGGCGGACGGTGAGCCGCCCGGCAGCTTCAGAGTGTCCGGAACCGGCCCGACCACCAGTGCCGATGTCAGCGCGAGCGCGACAACCGCCGTCCCCGTACCCGCCATCGCCCAAGCACGGTGGCGGCGGTGCTGCCGGTCGTCGGCGATCAGCCGGTCGACGTCGATTCCGGTGGGCGGCGACGACGCCACCGCCGCGCGCATCTGGTCGGAGAGTTCATCCATCGGTGCCTGCCTCCTCGGCTCGCGCCGACGCACCGACGAGGCGCCCCCGCAGCGCCTCGATCGCCCGCGCCGACTGGCTCTTGACGGTGCCCGGGGTACAGCCCAGTTCGCGCGCGGTCTCCTCGACGGACAGGTCGCAGAAGTAGCGCAGCACGAGGACCGCGCGCCGGCGTGGTGGCGGCTCGGCCAGCAGGGCGAGGATGGTCAGCCGGTCCGCCGTGCCCTCGGTGCCGCCGCCCGTCGCCGGACGGTCCGGCACCTCCGCCCAGGCGGCCTCCCGCCGCCAGGGCCGGCGCCGCTCGTCCAACCAGACCCGCAGGAGGGTACGGCGGACGTATGCGTCCGGACTGTCCATCCCGGACACACGGCGCCAGTGCCGGAGCAGCTTCACCAGCGTCGCCGACACGAGGTCGTCGGCCGTGTGCCAGTCACCGCAGAGCAGGTACGCGGTGCGGCGCAGCGGCTCCAGCCGCGCACCCACGTGCTCGCGGTAACCCTCGATGTCGGCCGGCAATCCAGCCACCTCCTCGCCTCACGGTTCAAACGGAGGCGGGACGGGCGAGGGTTGCCCGAATCAGCCGGGAATTCTGATCCGGCCGTCGATTGCAGCGGCGGCGATGTCGGTGCGGTGCTGCGAGCCGGCCAATTCCACCCCGTCCACCAGGGCGTACGCGGCAGCCCGTGCGGCGGCCAGGTCGGTGCCGGTGGCCGTACCGCAGAGCACCCGGCCACCGGCGGAGACCAGGGCCCCGTCGTCGGCTCGGCGGGCGGTGCCGGCGTGGATGATGCCCGGCCGGTCCGCGCCGGTGATCACGTCGCCGGTACGCGGCGCGGCCGGATAGCCCTCGGCCGCGAGCACTACGGTGACCGCGGCGCCGGACCGCCAGCGCAGCGGCGGGTGCCCGGCCAGCGTGCCGGTGGCCGCCGCGTGCAGCAGCCCGCCCAACGGCGTCTCCAGCAGCGCCAGCACCACCTGGGTCTCCGGATCGCCGAACCGGGCGTTGAACTCGATCACCCGGGGGCCCGCAGCGGTCATCGCGAGCCCGACGTAGAGCAGGCCGCCGAACGGGGTGCCGCGGCGGCGCAACTCGCCCAGGGTGGGGTGGACCACGTCGCGCATGACCTCGTCGACCAGGCCGGGCGAGGCCCAGGGCAGCGGCGCATACGCGCCCATGCCTCCAGTGTTCGGGCCGGTGTCGCCGTCGCCGATCCGCTTGAAGTCCTGCGCGGGCAGCAGCGGCAGCGCCGCCTCGCCGTCGGTCACCACGAAGAGGCTGACCTCCGGCCCGTCGAGGAACTCCTCGACCACGACCCGGCCACACTCGCGGGCGTGCGCCAGCGCGACGGACCGGTCGTCGGTGACCACCACGCCCTTACCGGCGGCGAGCCCGTCGTCCTTCACCACGTACGGCGCGCCGAACTCGTCCAGCGCCCGTCCGGTGCTCTCGTCATCCGTGCAGGTGTAGGCCCGCGCGGTCGGGACACCGGCGGCGGTCATCACGTCCTTGGCGAACGTCTTGGAACCCTCCAGCCGGGCAGCCTCGGCCGACGGCCCGAACACGGCGATGCCCTTGGCGCGTACCGCGTCGGCGACCCCGGCGACCAGCGGCGCCTCCGGCCCGATCACCACGAGGTCCGCCGCGGTCTCCACGGCCAGCGCGGCCACCGCGGCCGGGTCGGTCGGAGTCACCGCCCGCAGCTCGGCCACGCTGGCGATCCCCGGATTGCCCGGCGCCGCGATCAGCGCGGTAACGGCCGAATCGTTGGCCAACCCGAGCGCGAGCGCATGCTCCCGCCCCCCACCACCCACCAGAAGAACCCGCACGACCCAGGATCCTACTGTCCCCCACCCCCACCCCCGTTGATCATGGGGTTGGCGGGCCCATTGGCGATCCACTGAGCCGCCAACCTCATGATCGACGAGAGCGGGCGGCGGCGAGGGCTTGGCGGACTGTCCAGGGGATGTAGTCCGGCTGGAGGGTGTCCGACCAGGTGAAGCGGAGGACGGTCCAACCGGCGTTGACCAGGCGGTTCTGACGGCGGCGGTCGGCGAAGGCCGCCTGCGGCGAGGCGTGCGCGTCCCGGCCGTCGGCCTCTGCGATCACCCGCGGGGCGCGCCAGCCGAGGTCGCCGATTCCGAGCAGATAGCCGTCGACGTCGCGGATCTCTAGCTGCAACGCGTCGGGCGGCACTGCCGTCGACGCAGCGGAGTCGGGTACGGGTCTCCAGCGGCGACTGCGCCCGCCCGTCCGCCTCTGCCAGACAGACCCGCGCCGCGACCGCACCCCGCCGGCCGCAAATCAGGCTCGGGATCATCGCCAGTTGCGCTGAGGTGAGCCGGCCCTGGTTCAGTGCTGAGTCGAGGACGGAGACCGCTGGGTAACGATCGACTTGGAGAATGACGTCGGAGACGTTCTGGAGCGGGGAGGTGGCACGGACACCCGCGACCACGGTGATGTCGCCGGGACCGACGGTCAACTGGTGCACGACGAGCCACGGCGCCAAAGCGCGCTGGGATCGTGGCCGGTCAATCGCAACCGAGACGTGAACCTGCGAAGCCCGGCGAAGCCCCGCGATGCCGTACAGCTCCAGTGCGGTGTCGAAGACAGCGAAGGCACCTGGGCCAAGGCTTGTCACTGCTGCCCGAACCCGCGCCCGGTGCAATGCCGCGTCACTCAACTCGGCGGTCGGCACGAAACAGCTCCGGACGAGGCGTTGCCACCTGCCGGATCGGCAAAGCTGTCGGACCTGGTCCCGGGTCAGGCCGGCGCGTAACGCTTGCGCCAGGGTGACCATCCCATCCTGCTCGGCCGCGACGTCGCGAAGAAGCTGGTGTGGTCCCACCGCCCCACTCTGCCCACGCACCCCACCCCACCAAAGCCCCTGTGGATAACCCCCACAACCCTGTGGAGAACCAGTTCCCACACAGTTGACCAAGAGGTTCGCGTCAGTTTGGAGCCGGATCCTGACGCAAACCTCTTGATCAGCGGGGTGAGAGGCCGGGGGGCCGGGGGCCCGGGGTGGGGTTAGGGGAGGAGGGGGTGGAGGAGGACGTTTTCGTCGCGGCCGGGGCCTACGCCTACGACGCTGACTCTGGTGTTGCAGAGTTCCTCTACGCGGGCGATGTAGCGGCGGGCGTTCTCCGGCAGTTCGTCAGCCGTGCGGGCCTTGGTGATGTCTTCCCACCAGCCGTCGAGCTCCTCGTACACGGGCGTGGCGTGGTGGAAGTCCGTCTGGCTCATCGGCATGTCGTCGACCCGGACGCCGTTGATCTCGTAGCCGACGCAGATCGGCACCTTGGGCAGCCCGGTGAGCACGTCCAGCTTGGTGATGACCAGGTCGGTGACGCCGTTGAGGCGGCAGGCGTACCGGGCGACCACCGCGTCGAACCACCCGCACCGGCGTTCCCGCCCGGTGGTCGTGCCGTACTCCGCGCCGATCTTGCGGAGGTGCTCGCCGCTGGCGTCGAACAGTTCGGTCGGGAACGGGCCCGCGCCGACCCGGGTGGTGTACGCCTTGCTCACCGCGATCACCTTGCTGATCGCGGTCGGCGGGATGCCGGCACCCACGCAGGCGCCACCGGCCGTCGGGTTGGATGACGTCACGAAGGGGTACGTGCCGTGGTCCATGTCGAGCATGGTGGCCTGGGCGCCCTCGAGCAGCACCGTCTCGTGCCGGTCCAGCGCGTCCCAGAGCATCGCCCGGGTTTCGGCGATGTACGGCTTGAGCCGCTCCGCGTATCCCAGGTACTCCTCGACGGTCGCCTCGAGGTCGATCGCCTTGCGGTTGTAGACCTTGAAGAGGATCTGGTTCTTCTCGCGCAGCGCGAGTTCCAGCTTCTTGCGCAGGATGCCCGGGTCGAGCAGGTCCTGGAGCCGGATGCCGATCCGGGCCACCTTGTCGCCGTACGCCGGGCCGATGCCCCGGCCGGTGGTGCCGATCCGGGACGAGCCGAGGTACCGCTCGATCACCCGGTCCAGCGCCCGGTGGTGCGGCATGATCAGGTGCGCGTCGCCGGAGATCCGCAACCGGGACACGTCCACGCCCCGCTCGGCCAGCCCGTCGATCTCGGTGAGCAGCACCTTCGGGTCGACCACCACGCCGTTGCCGATGACGATCATCGCGCTCGGCGAGAGCGCGCCGGAGGGCATCAGGTGCAGTGCGTACTTCTGGCCGTCCGGGGTGATCACCGTGTGGCCCGCGTTGTTGCCACCGGAGTAGCGCACGACGTAGTCGACCCGCTCACCCAGCAGGTCGGTAACCTTGCCCTTGCCCTCGTCGCCCCACTGAGCGCCGAGGAGCACGATCGCTGGCATCTTTTCCGCCTCCAGAAGGCTCGGGTGCCAGGTGGCGACCGGTTGGCGAGCCCGGGGTGTCAGGTTAACAAGTAGTGACGGCGCGGCCGGCAGGGGTCGCGGCGAGAGGCAGGAGGCTCCTTCGGTGTACGACGTGGTGCTGCTCACCCTCGGTTCGGAGCGGGACGCTTCCGGGGGGTGCGGCAGCGGCGGGACCTGCTGCGGCGGTGCGACCGGAGCCGACACCGACCCGGTAACCGGCGGTGACACGACCGGCGGTGACACGACCGGCGGTGACACGACGGGTGACGGCGGTGGGGCGCGGGGCGATGCGGACGGGTGCGCCACCGAGCGGCCCCGGGTGCCGGTGCTGGCCTGCGCCGACGCCCTGACCGCCCGGGGCGCCCGGGTGCAGACGGTCACCGCGCGTTCGGACGCCGAGATCGACGAGGCGCTGTCCCGTCTCGACGGTCCGCCGCGCCCGGACGGCCTCACCTGGCCGGACCCGGACGGCAAGACCCGGCTGGTCGTCGCCACGGCCAGCGACGGGCAGTTGCGCGCAGTGCTGCGCCGGCTGGTCCGGCGGTACGCGCCAGCGCCGAGCCGCCGCCCGGCGGACCTGCCCGCTGATCGAACCCTGCCCGACCTGCCCCCGGTTGCCGTACTCCCGCTCGACCCGGCGCGCGGCGGCACCCACCGGGACCTGGCCGCGCAGCTCGGGCTGCCCCGCGACCCCGCTGCGGTGGCCGCCGCGGTGCTGGACGGCACGCCGCGCCGGCTGGATCTGCTGCGAAACGACGGCGGCTCGGTGACCCTGGACGGCGCCCTGTTCGGCGCCGCCGACGACGCCGGCCGGCCGCTGCACTGGCGGGCCCGGGTCGAGGTGGACGACACCGTCCTCACCGACGGTGACGAACTGTTGCTGGCCTGTGCGATCGGTAACGCCGGTGGGTACGCGATGCTCGACGACGTGACGCTGCTGGCCGCGCCGGACCCGGCCGACGGCCAGGTCGAGGTCGCGGTGGCCGTGCCGGTGGTCGGCCGCTCGGCGCTGGGCAGGAAGCGGGTACGCCTGGAGGTGCGGCGTGCTCGCGGGCGGGCGGTGTCGGTGCTGCCCCGGGAGGGAAAGGTGCCCTACCTCGACGACGGTGTCGAAGGCGAGCTGACCCGGAAGCGGTCCTGGTGGATCGAACCGGGCGCCTGGGCGATCTGGGCGATCTGACCCCGGCTGCGCCGACCGACCCTCGTCGGCCGGTGGGCCTATCCTCGCAGGAGGACTGGGGAGGAACCGTAATGGACGAGAACGCCGACCGGGCGCAGCTGCCCGGCCAGCAGCCGGTGCCGGAGCGGGACATCGAACCACTCTGGCCACCGGATCCGGCCGACCCGGGAGCGGATGCCGCGGCACCGCCATGGGCGTCGATCTCCGAGCAGCGAGGTGGCCCGCCGTCGGCCGCACCGCCGTCGACCGTGCCGCCACCTGTGGCCGCGCCGCCGATGGGCCGTCCTCCGGTACCCGGGCAGCCCGGGGCAGCGGCGCGGACTCCACCGTCACCGTCCGACTATCCGTCGCTCACGGGTGCCGTGCCGGCGCCCGGCGGCTGGGGCGTCACCGGCCCCTCCGGCGGCGCGTCGGGCTGGGCCCCGGCCCGGCCGAGTTGGCCACCGCCGGCCGACCCACCGACCCCCGACGCTCCCGGCGGGACGGCTGACGACGCCCGACCGACGCCGTCGACCACCGGTGCCGCGCCCAGCACCCCGGCGACCGGCCCAGCCCCATCGACCGGCCCTACCCCGGCTACCAGCCCGGCCCCGGCTACCAGCCCTGCCCCGGCGACCGGCGCGGTGGTCGGGGCCGCCGGTTCGGCGACCGGCTCGACCAGGCCCGCGAGCAGCAGCACCGACACACCCGGCGGCAACGGTGGCCCGGCCAGCGCCGCGACACCGAGCACCGCGCTGACGGCCACGAACAGCCCGCCCGGGCCGGCAGGCAACGCGTCCGCGGCAGCCAGCTCCACGCCCGAGGCGGCCAGCGCCACGCCGCAGGCACCCGGCCCCGCGCCACAGGCAGCCAGCCTCGCGCCGCAGGCGGCCGGTCCCACGTTCGAGGCAGCCAGCGCCACTCCGCAGGCAGCCGGTCCCGCGCCGCAGGCAGCCACTCTGCCCGGGTCGGAGCCTTCCGCGTCGGGAACGGCACCGGGGCGGGCCGACAATCCGGGTCCGGTCGCCGTCCCGGCCCCGCCGATCGTGCCGGGTGGCGTCGACCTGGACCTGCCGTTCTCCCTGGACCGCCCGGCGGCGTCCGCCGCGCCCGCCGCCGGCCCGGATCCGGTCGCACCGGCAGCACACGAAGTCGCGACCGCGGACCCCACCACGGCTGGGCCGGCGGCGAGCCGGGCCGGCACCGGTGAGGACGGATCTGCCGGAACGGCACGGCCGGCGACCGAGTCGCCCTGGGCGTATCCGCCGCAGCGGCCGGCCGGCGCGACCGGGACGGCCCACGACGAGGCGGCCGCCGGAACGCCGCCGGTCCCCGCGCCTCCCGTCCCACCGCCACCGCACCCGGCCGCCCCGAACGCCGGGCCCGGCCAGACGCACCCCGGCCAGACGTATCCCGGCCAGACGTATCCCGGCCAGGCGTATCCCGGCCAGGCGTACCCGCCGGCGATCCCCGGTCAGGCCGGCCCGGCACCGATCCCGCCCCCGCCCGGCCCGACGCAGTTCGCCGAGCCGCCGCACGGCAGCCCGGCGCCGCAGCAGGCTGGCCCGGTGGCCCCGCCTCCGGGGCCGTTCCCGCCGTCGCCGGGCTGGTATCCGCCACCCTGGCAGCAGAGCGCCCCCGGAGCACCCCCAGCGCAGCCGCAGTCGTATCAGGAGGCCGCGGGGGTGACCCGGGTGCCGGCCACCGGCTATCCGGACGCCACCTGGGAGCCGGAGACCACCGCGGCGCCGACCGCGGAGGACTTCGCCCGGCGCCGACAGGTACGGCCGGCCGATCCGGTGGCCACGATGGGCGTCCGCGCGGTGGTCAACAAGATGGGGCTGCTCCGGCTGGCTCCCGGGCGGCACGAGCAGGAGCTCAAGCGGGACATCGAGATGGTGCGCCGCAACTTCGGCGGGCTGCGGCAGGTGACCGTGGTCAATCCCAAGGGCGGCGCCGGAAAGACCGTGGCCATCCTGCTGCTCGCGATGACGTTCGGCCAGAAGCGCGGCGGCTACGTGCTGGCCTGGGACAACAACGAGACCCAGGGCACTCTCGGGATGCGGGCCCAACAGGACTTCCACTCCCGCACGGTGCGCGACATGCTGCGCGACCTCGGGCAGTTCCAGGGCGCCCACGGGCGGGTCGGCGATCTGTCGCAGTACGTCCGCTCGCAGGGCGAGGGGATGTTCGACGTGCTCGCCTCGGACGAGTCGGCCACCGGCGGCGAGATGCTCACCGCGGCCGCGTTCGCCGAGATCCGCGAGGTGGTCAGCCGGTTCTACAAGCTGATCTTCGTGGACACCGGGAACAACGTCCGGGCGCAGAACTGGCAGGCCTCGATGGACGCCACCGACCAACTGGTCGTCACCATGTCCGCCCGTAACGACTCGGCGGAGACGGCCGCCCGGATGCTCGACCACCTCGAGCAGAGCGGCCGGCAACGGCTGGTCCGGCAGGCGGTGACGGTGGTGTCGATGCCACCGTCCCGCAAGGAGATCGACCTACCGGCCATCCAGGAGCACTTCGCGGCCCGGACCAGGGCGGTGCTGCTGGCGCCGTACGAGCGGCTCATCGACAGCGGCGAGCCGATCCGGTACGGGGGGCTCTCCTCGGCCACCCGGGACGCCTGGCTCAAGATCGCCGCCGCGGTCGCCGAGGGTCTGTAGCCCGCCGTCGGCCGGCCCGGACGTGTGCCGGACCGGCCGTCGGGTCGGGTGTCAGTTGCTGGCCAGCGCGTCCGCCGCCGCCGGGTCACAGTCGCGGAGGAACTGGGCGCAGCGGGCCGCCTCGTCGGCCTCGCCGATCTCGTCGGCGGCCCGGGAGAGCACGTACAGGCAGCGGAGGAAGCCCTGGTTCGGCTCGTGCGACCACGGCACCGGGCCGTGGCCCTTCCAGCCGCTGCGGCGCAGCTGGTCCAGGCCCCGGTGGTAGCCGGTGCGCGCGTAGGCGTACGCCGTCACCACCTGGCCCTGCGCGAACGACCGGGCCGCGAGCTCGGCCCAGGCGGCGCTGTAGGTCGGGAATCGGGCCGCCACCTCGGCGTACGCCTGGTCGCTGGCTGCCTGTTCGGCGGCGGCCAGGGCTGCGTCGGCCTCGTGGTTCGCGGGTAGGAGGGTGGCCGGTGGCTCTGGCAACAGGTTCTGCATCGTCCCATTCAACCCGCTGGACAGGGCGACACGCGAGCGGGTCGGCCGACGTGCTCCGCTGAACGGCTGAGGAGTTGGTCACGCCTGCGGCCTATGCCGCCGCCAGGTGTTTTCCACTACAACTAATGGTCCGGAGCCTCCCCAGGACCCGGTTACGCAGGAGCCCGGTGGCCACGGCCGCCGGGCTCCTGTCGGTTCCGCCCCGGCCCGGGGTTTGGCTGGTCCCGGCGGACGGGCAGGATGGCCGGGTGCCGACCCCACCTCCCGCGGACATCATCGAGCCGCACCTGCACGTCAACGAGGTCCAGACCCGCGACGAGTTCGACCAGCAGCTGGCCACCGGCCGCCTGACCGGCCTGACCGTGCAGGGGCTCCGCCTCGACCTGGCCCCGGTGCCCGACCTGACCGGCGTCGAGGTCACCGGCACCCTCTTCGTCGGCTGCCGGTTCGCCTCCCGGGAGGTCGGCGCCGACCTGGTCCGGCGTGGGGCGAACGTCGTGCCGCCGTTCTCCGGGCTGCCGTACCCGACCCAACCGGCGCACCTCTACACCCCGGAGGAGCTGGCCGCCGGGTTCGCCGAGGGCGGGTTCACCGGGATGTACGACACCCGGGTGTACGAGCACTACCGGGCGCACGGCGGCGCGCTGCCGGACGTCAAGGAGGCGCTCGGTCAGCGTCTGCACGACCACGGCGTGGACAACGCGTTGACCGACGCCACCCGGGCCTGGCTGGACGAGCACGGGCCGCAGTCGGTGGTGGGCATCATGGGCGGGCACGCGGTGCGGCGCGGCAGCCCGGCGTACCGGATGGCGGCCGTGCTGGGTTGGGAGCTGGCCCGGGCCGACCGGCTGGTGGTGACCGGCGGCGGTCCCGGGGTGATGGAGGCGGCGAACCTCGGCGCCTACCTGGCGGACCAGCCGGCGGCGGAGTTGACCGCGGCGATCGACCTGCTGGCCACCGCGCCCGACTTCACCGACCACCAGCGGTACACCGCCGTGGCGCTGACGGTCCGGCAGCGGTACGCGGGCGTGCCCCGGCAGCGCGGCGCCGACGCGGGATGGGCGCGGGCCGGCGGGCTGGCCATCCCGACCTGGCTGTACGGGCACGAGCCGGCGAACCTGTTCGCGGGGCGGATCGCCAAGTACTTCTCGAACGCGATCCGGGAGGACACCATCCTGCGGCTCGCCCGGGGTGGCATCGTGTTCGCCCCCGGGCGGGCGGGCACGGTGCAGGAGGTGTTCCAGGCGGCGACCAAGACCTACTACGGCACCGACGGTGTCAGCGGCGCCTACGTCTTCCTCGACCGGGCGTACTGGACCCGGGAGCTGCCGGTGGAGGCGCTGTTGCGCCCGCTGCTGGCCGCGTCCCCGTTCGGCGACCTGTCGTCGACGATCCACCTGACCGACGACGTCCGCGAGGCCGTCCGCCTGCTCACCGCGTCCGCCTGACGAAACGACGACGGCCGGCTCCCCGAGGGGGCCGGCCGTCGGTGGGACGTCGTTACTTGGACATCGTGGTGCCGGTGGAGCGCAGGTGCTCGCACGCCTCGACGACCCGGGCGGCCAGGCCGGCCTCGGCGGCCTTGCCCCAGGTACGCGGGTCGTACTGCTTCTTGTTGCCGACCTCGCCGTCGATCTTCAGCACGCCGTCGTAGTTGCGGAGCATGTGGTCCGCGACGGGCCGGGTGAAGGCGTACTGGGTGTCGGTGTCGATGTTCATCTTCACCACGCCGTAGTCCAGCGCCTCGCGGATCTCGCTCAGCAGGGAGCCCGAGCCGCCATGGAAGACCAGGCTGAGCGGCTTGTCCTTGCCGTACTTCGCGCCGACCGCGTCCTGGATCTGCTTGAGGATCTCCGGCCGGAGCTTGACGTTGCCCGGCTTGTAGACGCCGTGCACGTTGCCGAAGGTCAGGGCCGCCATGTAGCGGCCCTTCTCGCCGAGGCCGAGCGCCTCGACCATGGCCAGGCCATCCTCGACGGTGGTGTAGAGCTTGTCGTTGATGGCGTTCTCGACGCCATCTTCCTCGCCACCGACGACGCCGACCTCGATCTCAAGGACGATCTTGCCCTTGGCGGCCTCGTCGAGGAGCTGGGAGGCGATCTGCAGGTTCTCCGCCACCGGCACGGCCGAGCCGTCCCACATGTGCGACTGGTACAGCGGCTGCTCGCCCCGCTTGACCCGCTCCTGCGAGATGCCCATCAGCGGCCGGACGAAGCCGTCCAGCTTGTCCTTCGGGCAGTGGTCGGTGTGCAGCGCGATGTTGACCGGGTACTTCTTGGCCACCTCGTGCGCGTACGCGGCGAACGCCACCGCGCCGGTGACCATGTCCTTGATCGAGGGGCCGGACAGGTACTCGGCGCCACCGGTCGAGACCTGGATGATGCCGTCGCTCTCCGCGTCGGCGAAGCCCTTGAGCGCCGCGTTCAGCGTCTGGGAGGAGGTGACATTGATCGCGGGGTACGCGTACCGGCCAGCCTTGGCGCGGTCCAGCATCTCCGCGTAAGCCTCGGGGGAAGCGATGGGCATATCGAACGCTCCTTACTTACCACTCTCGGCCGTGCTGGCCGCTGTTGTTCACGGGTGCGCCGGACCGCGCTGTCCTCCGCCCGGCAGTATCCCGTAGGTGAGGTGCGCCGAAACAACCGACCCGGCCCTGGCCCACCCGTCGGGCGGTGGCAAGGGATCCGGTCACCGGTTGCCCAGGCGGTCCGGCACGATGACGCTGATCAGCCAGGTGACCACGGTCATCACGATGGCGCCCCAGAACGCCGCCCAGAAACCGTCCACCTGGAACGGCAGGTCGAGCCCGCGGGCGATCCGGTCGGTGAGCAGGAACAGCAGCGCGTTGACCACCAGCGCGAACAGGCCCAGGGTCAGCAGGTAGAACACGCAACCGACGACCTTGATCACCGGTTTGAGCACCGCGTTGATCACGCCGAAGATCAGCGCGACCACGATCAGCGTGAGCACGGTGTTGCCACCCGAGCGTCCGTGCACCTCGACCCCGGGCACGATCAGCGTGGTCACCCACAACGCGACCGCGGTGATCGCCAGCCGGATGAGGAAGCCCACGGCCCCATCCTGGCACCGGGCCGCGCCGCCCATGGGTGATTCGACCGACTCGACTTCCGCGCGGCGCCGGCACAGCCCGTACGGTGGGTGGGAACCGTGCACCGAGCCCCCGGGAGGAACGATGGGTCAGCCCGATGAGGACTTCACCCCCGGCGACCACCTCGCCCCGGACGAACGCGACCCCGAGGCGGAGCCGGCCGACGCGGTCGAGCAGGCCGCGGTGGTCGGCCCCGCCGACGTCGACGGCGAGCCGCACCGCGGCCTGGAGGTCGACGACTGGGACGCGATGGAGCAGGCCCGGGTGGTCACCGGGGACGAGGACGACTACCGCTGAATCAGCGGCCGGCGTCGACCAGCTTCGGGTGACGGGCCGTCCATTCGTCGAGCCGGTCCTCCCGCAGCGCGGTCAGGAACTCCGGGGCGAGCTTCGGGTTGAGGCGCAGGTACCGGTCCTGCCCTGTCGGCTCGACGACCGGCAGGCTGAGCCCGACCGGCTCGACCGATCGCAGCGCGGGGACGAGCCGCAGCAGGTCCAGCACGGCGGCCCGGTCGGGTGACACCACGAGGTCCGGGCCGACGGCGGCCAGCAGTCTGGTGAGGCGTACCGGATCGGTGAGCACGCCCTGGTCGGTGGCCTGGCGGACCAGACCGGCAGCGAAGAGCCGGGCGTTCCGGTCCCGGTCGTGGCCGCCCTCGGGCAGACCGTAGCGCTGGCGGAGCAGGTCGACCGACGCGGCGCCGCCGAGACGCTGACAGCCCGCCGGGAAGACCCGCTTCGTGTGGACGGAGAGCACCCGCTCGGGCAGACAGACCGGCACTCCGCCCACGGCGTCGGTCAGCGCGCGCACGGTGGGGTACGTCAGCACCACACCAGCGTCCACCCGGATCCCGGTCAACTCGGTCACCGTACGCCGAGTCAGCTCGTAACCCTTGGTCATCTCCGGCCGGGTGAACCCGGCACCGAACGGAAACGCGGCGTTCAACTTGTTGGTGCCGTAGCCCGGGATCGGCACCCCCAGGTCACGCGGCAGCGAGATCAGGTACGGACGACTGTGGTCGGCCGGGATGTGCACCAACAGCATCGCGTCAGTTCGCGACACCTCCCGCCGGTCGCCGTCGAGGCCGAGCAGCAGGATGTTCAGCGCGCCCGTCGGCACCGGCCGACCGGACTCGCCGATCAGATCGGCGGCGGGCGGCGGTCCGGCGCGCTCCGGAGTCAGCAGGGGCACCCCGATCCCCAGTGCACCGAGCAGCGCCAACGCCGCACTGCCGGCCTGCCACCGGCGGCGACGACGCCGCCGCCGGGTCACCAGGCGGTCGATCGTGGCCCGCAGCGGACCGGTCGGCGGGGTCATCGGTTCGTGCCGGGCGAAGGCGGCACGCAGGTCATCCTCGATCATGTTCACGCCTCCACGTACTCGGCCCGGAGCGTGGCCAGGGCCCGGGAGATGGACGAACGTACGGTCCCGACGGCGCAGCCGAGGATGTCGGCGATCTCGGCGTCGGGCAGGTCCTCGTAGTAGCGCAGCACCAGGGTGGCCCGTTGCCGGCGCGGCAGCCGGGACAGCCAGGACCAGATCTGGTCCCGGTCGACGGCGGACTGGGCGTGGTCGACGGGTGCCGCCAGCGCCTCATCGGGCTCCCCGCGCAGCAGCACCCGGCGCATCCAGGAACCGCGCTTCCAGTCGACGTACTGGTTGGTGAGCATCCGGCGCACGTAGCGCTCGGGTGAGTCCGCTCGGGCGACCCGTCGCCAGTTGAGCTGGACCCGGACCATCGTCTCCTGCACCAGATCCTGCGCCTGGTGCGGATCGCCGGTGAGCATCACCGCGTACCGCAGCAGCGGGGCCAGTCGCGTGTCCGCGAACTCCTCGTACGTCACTGCACCTCCCGGGGCTCCTGCCTCAGATGACGGAAGCGGGGCGATCGAACGTTGCGGTGACGCCGATCAACCTTTCGGCCGGTCTTGGCATTCGGGGCGGCGGCCAACCTTAGCGATTCCTTAGGATCCGCAGGCTCCACCTGAATCCCCCACTGGAGGAACCCCCACATGCTCACCCACTCCACCCGGCGTTTGCTCGCCGGACTGGGCGTAGCAGGCGCGTTCGTCGCCGCCTCCGCCAGTCCGGCCATCGCCGATCCGGCTGCCGAATTCGACCTCTACTTCCAGGACGTCACCGTCGCGGCCGACTCGCCCGGCGTCGTCCGGGGGCCGAAGCTGTTCGGCTCTGAGCCGACCGTCCTCAACGAGGTCACCGTCCGCTACGACTACCGCTCACTGGCCGACAAGATCACCTTGGCCGGCGACACGGGCAACGACTGCTCCGCCGACGATGCCGGAGTGCTGGTCTGCACGGAACCTTTCCCGGTGGTCGTCGACGAGCTGTACGGAGGATTCCTCGGGGACGTCATCATCGCCCCGACCGACAAAGCGGCTACCGGCGACGCCGGCGAGCTGAAGGTCAGCCTCCAGACCGCCGGCAAGGACGTCGCCAACTACGTCTCCCGCATCCGCGTCGGCGAGGGCGTCGACCTGGCGGGCGGACCCGAAACCCAGGTCAAGGCAGCGCCCGGTGCCGCGTTCCAGGCCCCGCTGACTGTCCGCAACGTCGGCAAGACCGACATCGAGGGTGTGGTGGCGTTGTTCGACAACGACTACGGCATCCGGACCAAGGAGCGGTTCGACAACTGCTACTACGCCGAGGACTTCCTGTTCGCCTGCGAGTTCGACGAGAAGATTCCGGTCGGTGAGGGCGCTACGACGACCCTGAACTACGAGCTGGCCAAGGACACCTACGCACCGAGCACCGAGTTCGGCGACATCTGGTTCATGACCACGGGAGACTTCGAGGACTTCGCCGGCGTCCGCGAGGAGGCCGGCGCCAAGGCGGCCCGCCTGGGTACGGGCAAGACCTTGTCGCTGACCCAGGCCCCGGGTGCGAGCCGCGCCATGCAGACGGACACCGACCCGAGCAACAACCACAGTGCGCTGCGGGTGGAGGTCACCGGCAAGAACGGTACGGACCTGGAGGCCGTCGGCGCCAAGTTCACCGGCGCCAAGGGTGCGGTGGTGACCGCCGCCCTTGGTTTCCGCAACAACGGCCCGGCCACCCTGGAGTACATCCGCACCGAGACCGACGTCACCTTCGTCGACGTCACGGTGCCGACCGGCACCACCGCGGTGGAGGTGCCGGCCGAGTGCGCCCCGCGTACCGGTGAGGACGCGGAGTGGGAGGACGCCGGGACTCCCGGCGCTGCCGAATACCGCTGCTATCCCGGGCCGTTCGCCCCGGCCGGCGAGGAACTGACCGGCGAGTTCAAGTTCCGTATCGACAAGGTCATCGCCAACGCCACCGGCGCGGTGAAGGTCAACGTCCCGTGCGAGTGCGAGGGCGGCTTCTACGCCGACCTGAAGCCGGCCAACGACACCGCCAAGATCCTGGTGAACGCGTCCGGCGACCAGGGCGACCAGGGCGACCAGGGCGACCAGGATGGCAGCGGCGGCCAGGGTGGTGACGACGGTGGCGCGCTGCCGATCACCGGCCAGTCCACCGGCCTGATCGCCGGCATCGGCGCGCTGCTGCTCGCCGCGGGCGTCGGCGGCTACCTGGTGGCCAAGCGCCGCCGGACCCGCTTCGTCGCCTGATCCAACCCGCACCACCGGTGCCCCGCCGACCATCCCGGTCGGCGGGGCACCGTCGTTGCGACACCCTTCGCCTCGGGGGATGCGCCAGCGGGTGGTGTGGGTACGGTCCGGCGCGGCAAGAGACGCGGTCTTCGGTACCCTTTGTGGCCGTGGACACAGCTGAGAAGACCCGCACGCTCGCGGAGAGCGTCGCCCTGAACCCGCTCGATCCCAAGGAGCTGTTGCAGACCTTCGGGCTGATCGGCGTCTGGGTGATCCTCTTCGCCGAGACCGGCCTGCTGGTGGGCTTCTTCTTCCCGGGCGACTCGCTGCTGTTCCTGGCCGGGGTGGCCGCCTCGCCCGTGGCGGACGCCATCTTCGGCGACGGCACCCGACTCTCCCTGGCCGGCCTGCTGATCGGCGGTCCGATCTGCGCGATCGTCGGCGCCCAGGTGGGGCACTGGCTCGGCGCGCGGTACGGCCGGCGGATGTTCGAGCGGCCCAACTCCCGGCTCTTCAAGAAGGAGTACGTGGAGAAGGCGGAGTACTACTTCCAGAAGTTCGGCCCGGCGAAGGCCGTGGTGCTGGCCCGCTTCATCCCGATCGTCCGGACGTTCCTCAACCCGGTCGCCGGCGCGCTCGGCATGCCGGCCCGGCAGTTCCTGCTCTGGAACATCGTCGGCGCGGTGCTGTGGGTGGACGGCATCCTGCTGATCGGCTACCTGCTGGCCGAGCAGATCTACCAGGCCATCGGGGACAAGATCGACCACTACATCCTGCCGGTGGTGGCCCTGATCATCGTGATCTCGGTGCTGCCGATCTTCTTCGAGTTCCTCCGCGACCGGCGGGCACGCAAGCGTGGCGAGGCGGTCGCGGTGGTCGCGGCGGCCAGCGCCGTCGGCGCGGTCGAAGCAGTCCGCGAGACGTTCGACCACGACGAGCACCCGCACGGCCGCCAGCGTCCGGAGCACGGGCAGGAGCGCTGAACCCTGGGTACGACGACGGCCGGCCCCCTGGTGAGGGGGTCGGCCGTCGGCATGTCGGACCCGGCCTCCGGCGGTGCGGCCGGGGACGAGCAGGCGTCACCGAGCGGTGGCGCCACCCCTGGCTCGCCACCGAACACCATCCCGGCGCGGGACGGCGTGCAGCGCCTGCTTCAGCGGGCCTTCTTGGTGGCCCGCTTACGCGGCGGGGTCAGCAGGTCGGCGATCGTCGCGATCGCACTCGGGACCAGCCGGTAGTACGCCCAGACACCGCGCTTCTCCCGCTCCAGCAAGCCGGCCTCGGTGAGGATACGCAGGTGGTGACTGACCGTCGGCTGAGAGAGGCCGAGCGGCGCCGTCAGGTCACAGACGCACGCCTCGCCCTCAGGGGCCGACTGGATCAGGCTGAGCAGCCGCAACCGAGCGGGATCGGCAAGGGCCTTGAGGACCCCCGCGAGACGCTCGGCATCGGCACGTTCGATCGGCTCACCGGCAAGCGGCGAGATCTGAGGCATAGTCATTTCGGCCAACGCAGTTCCCACGTATTCCATCCTTCCACCAGCAGCATCGATCCGCCTGCATATCAGCAGATCCGAATCGGCAAACTTTTACGCCACAAGGCCGAGGTCAGCCAACGTATAGGCCGCCCTGTACGGCAATCCGGCGGCTCGCACCGCGTCGCCGGCGCCTCGATCAACAATAACCGCCACGCCCACGACTTCAGCCCCGGCCTCACGAAGCGCCTCGACCGCGGTCAACACACTTCCGCCTGTCGTGGACGTATCCTCCACCGCCAACACTCGGCGGCCGACCACCTCCGGTCCCTCGATGCGCCGTTGTAGACCGTGCGCCTTACCCGCCTTGCGCACCACAAAAGCGTCCAGGGCCCGACCGGTCGGAGCAGCGGCGTGCAGCATCGAGAGCGCGATGGGGTCCGCGCCCAGGGTGAGCCCGCCGACGGCGTCGTACTCCCAGTCGGCGGTGAGGTCGAGCAGCACCCGGCCGACCAACGGGGCGGCCCGGTGATGGAGCGTGACGCGACGCAGATCGACGTACCAGTCTGCCTCCCGCCCCGAGGAGAGCACGACCCGTCCGTGGACCACAGCCAGGTCGGTAATGAATTTACGCAGGTCGTCGTGGTCCCCCATGGCGATAGAGGTTACTGCGCAAGTCTGGACGCCGCGTGTGGGGTCCACCCTGATCAGCCCGCTGGGGGACAGATGGTTGGCGATGTCCGACTACGCTCAGCAATCGGCCCGATCGCGGTGAGCCAACGTACCGGCACTGGCGCCGGGAGACCGGGCGGCCCTGGGTGCTCAGCGCTCGTCTCGACCGATCCTGCCGCGGGTGTCCCGGGCGACCGCCTGGAGCAGCCTTCGCGGCGCGTGCCGCAGGCCGGCAACGGCCACTTTGTACTTCCACGCCGGAATGCTGACCAACTTGCCTTTGCCCAGGTCACGCAAGGCTTCGTCGACCACATCCTCGGCCCGCAGCCACATCCACTCGGGCGTCTTCGACATGTTGATGCCGGCCCGCTGATGGAACTCCGTACGGGTGTAGCCGGGGCAGAGGGCCATCACCCGGACCCCGAACGGCCGTGCCGACTGGCCGACGGACTCACTGAAATTGGTGACCCACGCCTTGCTGGCCGAGTAGGTCGATCCCGGCATCACCGCGCCGAATCCGGCAACCGAAGAGACATTTATCACTGCCCCATCGCGCCGTTCGGTCATCGGCCGCAGCGCCGCCAGGGTCAGCCGCATGACCGCGTGCACGTTGAGCCGCAGCAGGCGGGCCTCGTCCTCGGCAGAGGAGCGCAGGAACGGTTTGTTGAGGCTGATCCCGGCGTTGTTGACCAGCAGGTGCACGGGGCCGCCGTCCGTGAGCCGCTGCTCCACCACGGCGCAGCCGTCGTCGGTGGACAGGTCCGCCGAGATCGTCTCGACCTCGCGGCCGTGTCGGGCACCCAGCTCGGTGGCCAGTTCGGTCAACCGGCCCGCGTCCCGGGCGACCAGCACCAGGTGCCAGCCGTCAGCGGCCAGCCGGCGGGTGAACGCAGCGCCGATGCCGGCGGTGGCGCCGGTGATCAGGGCCCGTCGCTCGGCGATCGCGGGGTCGAGCGTCACGGGCGGTCCTCACCTGGGCGGGTACGGGGGCGCGGTCTGCGCCGGCGGGGGCTGGTGCGGGGCGGGTGGGAACCCGGGCGGAGCGGACGGCACGGTAGGCGTTGTCGGACGGTGCCGACCGAACCAGGCGTTGGCCGCCGGCAGGGCCAGCAGCGTAGCTACCACAAGGTAACCGAGGCCCTGTCCAACCGAAAGTCCGGCGTTGAGCGGGATCCACCACGACGGGTACGCGTCACCGATCAGGCCCAGCAACTCGGCGGTGGCCCGCTCGCCGGCGCCCAGCCGCAGCGGCGCGGCCCGTTCACCGATGAGCACCGCCACGCTGCAGCAGCCGGCGAGCAGGCCGAGCCCGCAGACGACCCAGGTGGCCACCCGGACGCCGGCACGACCCGCCAGCAACCCGACGGCCAGACCGGCGAGCACCGGCGTGGAGAGCGCCGCCACCACCGCCGAGACTGCCGCGGACACGCGCAGCAGGGTCACCACATCGTCGACCTGCTGCGGACTCGCCGAGGTGTCCCGGGCGGCGGAGCGGAACGCGTCGACCGTGCGGCCGAGCACCGCCAGGTCGATGACGGTGTACGCGAGTGCGGCGATCGCCATCACCAGCAGCACGGCCGCGGCCAGCAAGACCACGGCCGGCCGGCGCGCCGGTGCCGATTCCGGGTACGACACGACGAATCCCTCCGGTAGGCGTCGGGTTGCAACCTACTCGGAGGGATCGTCGGCGTCGTGGTTATCGAACGGTCAACTCGTCGACGGCGGGGTCGGCCCGGGACGGTCGGCCGGCGGCGTGTCGTCCGGTCGGTCCGTGCCGGACGGGCCCGACGAGGGCGACGGGCCGGGCGGCGGCGGGTAAGCCGGCTCCGACCCGGTCGTCTGGCCCGGCGTCGACGGGTAACCCGGCTCGCCACTCGACGGGTTGCCCGGCTGTCCGGGGGCCTGCGGGTAGCCGGGCTGGCCCGGCGCCTGCGGGTAACCCGGGTAGCTGGCGCCCGGGGTCGGCGGCTCCCAGCCCGCGGTGGGCTTGCGGAAGTACTCGTTGGCCTTCGGAAGCGCCAGCAGGATCAGCGCCGCGAGCAGCGCGAGCAGGCTGATCACGCCGAGCAGGAGGCTGACCGGGGTGATCCAGGAGGGCAGCGCCTCGTCCAGCCGGCGCTGGATCTCCTCGCCGCTCGGCATGTCGCCGCCGGTGTCCACGCCGGTGGTGAAGCTGCCGGCGGCCCCGCTGAGCAGGGTGCCGCCCACGCAGCAGACCATGATGCCGCCGATGATCCAGGTGGTGATCCGGGCGCCGTTGCGACCCTGGTTGTTGAGCAGGGCCAGCACGGCCAGGGCGACCGCGAGCAGCAGCAGCACGATGCTGCTGCCGATGCCGAAGGCGAAGAAGAAGTCCGCCACCTGCTCGGCACCGTTCGCGGAACTGCCCTCGTACGCCTCGCGGAGCACGTCACGGGTCTTGCCGATGGTGGCGAGGGTGAGGATCAGACTGATCACCTGGCACGCCAGGAACAGGAAGAGCAGGTAGCTGGAAATCGTCACGATGGATGGCCGCTGGCGGGCCGGCGTGCTCTGGGAATCGACCACGATTCTCCTTCCCTAAGATCGCGCCCACACCGTATCGGCAACTGGCCACTCTGGCATGCCGTGGCCAACCCGGCGCGCCCGTCGGGACCGGCTCAGCGCTCTTGGGTGGTGGGTCGAATCGTCAGCTCGGCGGGGTCGAGCAGGTCGCCGCCGGCGACCCGCCAGCCCTCTTCGCCGTACGCCTCGAAGGAGAGTCGCGCGCCGCCGCCGGACTCGTAGTCGTGGTAGCGCATCGTCCCGGCCGCCGGCAGCCCGGTCTCGCCGGTGGCGGTGTACCGCGCCTGCCCGGTCTCGGCCCAGGTGTAGCGCCGCCCGCCGAGGTCGATGGTCGGGGCGCCCGGGGTGACGGTCGCGCCGGGTTCGGCGGTCCAGAGCACCAACTCCAGGTCGGGGCCGTCCTCCACGGACAACCGGTGGCGGGTGCCGGAGGCGTCGTCGAGCAGGTGCTGCACCCAGCTCCAGTCCCCCTCGACCAGGCGGATCGTGCCGCTCACCGCGTACTCCCGCTCGCGGATCCGCACGCGGTCGCCGGGGGCCAGACGGTGCGGGCCACCGCGCAGCGACTCCGCCGCGCGGCCGCGCGGCGGCCGCCCGCCGGGCACCGCACCGCCGGGCCGGGTCGCCGCCCGTCGCCGGGCCCGCACGATGATCACGAACACGGCCACCGCGAGTACGGCCACCGCCGCCACCAGGTACGTCACCGACCCGTCCACCGACCACCTCCCCAGGTACGTCGGCGCAGACGGTAACAACCCCCGACACCGAAGCGACTCGCGTCGTGACGGAAAGCTCAGCTACTCACGGCGGCCGGGGCGTTGCCGCGCGTGGCCGTCTGCACTGTGGACAGAGCGGTGGATCACGCTGCGGCGAGTCGTTGGGTGGCGTATTCGCCGAGGGTGGAGCGCCCCATCACGCAGCCGACGAAGGTGGTGAACTCCGTCGGGTCGTCCCGCAGTGACGTCCAGGTCGCCCGGGCCGCCGTCGGGTCGATCCGCTCCAGCAGCGTGGCCGCGTACGCCCGGCCGGCGGGTGAGCCCTCGGCCAGCACCCGGTCGAGCTGCCGGCGTACCTCCTCGGGGTGGTCGTCGAGGGCGGCCTCGACCCGCTGGTACGCCTCGGTCACCGGCAGCAGCGTGCCGGCGAAGCCGACGCCACCGAAGGCAAGCGTGTCGGCCGCGACCAACTCGTCAACGGCCGAGCCCAGTTCCCGTTCCCACTTCTTCCCGATGCCGAACATGCCCCCATCCTTTCCCCGCCCACCCCCGCTCCACCCTGTTGATCAAGAGGTTTGCATCATGAGAGGACATCTCGATGACGCAAACCTCTTGATCACCGCGGGTTGGGCCGGGAGGCGGGGTGGGGTCAGGCCGGGGTTACCGTCAGGGTGTTGGTGGGGGTGGTCAGGTCGACCTTGACGGTGTCGCCGTCGCGGATCGTGCCCGAGAGCAGGGCCTTGGCCAGCTGGTCGCCGATCGCGGTCTGGACCAGGCGGCGTAGCGGGCGGGCGCCGTAGATCGGGTCGTAGCCGTGCTCGGCGAGCCACTGGCGCGCGGACTCGGTGATGTCCAGCGCCAATCGACGGTCCGCGAGACGCTTTCGCATCCGGTCCAGCTGGATGTCCACGATGGAGCGCAGATCGTCCCCCCGCAGCGAGGCGAAGACCACGATGTCGTCCAGCCGGTTGAGGAACTCCGGCTTGAAGTGCGACCGGACCACGGCGAGGACCCCCTCCCGGCGCTGCTCATCGGCCAGCGTCAGGTCGCTGATCACCGACGACCCGAGGTTGGAGGTGAGGATCAGGATCGCGTTACGGAAGTCGACCGTGCGGCCCTGACCGTCGGTGAGCCGACCGTCGTCGAGCACCTGGAGCAGCACGTCGAAGACGTCCGGATGGGCCTTCTCCACCTCGTCCAGCAGGATCACCGAGTACGGCCGACGGCGCACCGCCTCGGTGAGCTGGCCGCCCTCCTCGTAGCCGACGTAGCCGGGCGGGGCACCGACCAGGCGGGCCACCGAGTGCTTCTCGCCGTACTCGCTCATGTCGATGCGGACCATCGCCCGCTCGTCGTCGAAGAGGAACTCGGCGAGCGCCTTGGCCAGCTCGGTCTTGCCGACACCGGTCGGGCCGAGGAAGAGGAAGCTGCCGGTCGGGCGGTCCGGGTCGGCCACGCCGGCCCGCGCCCGGCGCACCGCGTCGGCGACCGCGCCCACCGCCTCGGCCTGGCCGACCACCCGGCCGCCCAGCGACTCCTCCATCCGGAGCAGCTTGGCCGTCTCGCCCTCCAGCAGCCGGCCAGCCGGGATGCCGGTCCAGGAGGCAACCACCGCGGCGATGTCGTCCGCGCCGACCTCCTCCTTCAGCATCGCGCCGTCGGCCTGGAGCTGGGCGAGCTCCTCCTCGGCCTGCTTCAGCTCGACCTTGAGCGCGGGGATCCGGCCGTAGCGCAGCTCGGCGGCGCGCTCCAGCTCCCCGTCGCGCTCGGCCCGCTCGGCCTCGCCGCCCAGGCGCTCCAGCTCCTCCTTGGCCGTGGAGAGCTTGGTGATGTGGCTCTTCTCCGTCTGCCAACGCTCGGAGAGCACGGTGAGCTGCTCGCGCTTGTCCGCCAGTTCCTTGCGCAGCCGCTCCAGCCGCTCGGCGGACGCGGCGTCGGGCTCCTTGGCCAGCGCCATCTCCTCGATCTCCAGCCGGCGAACCGCCCGCTCGATCTCGTCCACCTCGACCGGCCGGGAGTCGATCTCCATCCGGAGCCGGGACGCGGACTCGTCGACCAGGTCGATCGCCTTGTCCGGCAGGAACCGGTCGGTGATGTAGCGGTCGGACAGCGACGCGGCGGCGACCAGCGCGGCGTCGGTGATCCGCACGCCGTGGTGCACCTCGTAGCGCTCCTTGAGCCCGCGCAGAATGCCGATGGTGTCCTCGATGGTCGGCTCCCCGACCACCACCGGCTGGAAGCGGCGCTCCAGCGCCGGGTCCTTCTCGATGTGCTCCCGGTACTCGTCCAGCGTGGTGGCGCCGACCATCCGCAGCTCACCGCGGGCGAGCATCGGCTTGAGCATGTTGCCGGCGTCCATCGAGCCCTCACCCTTGCCGGCACCGACGACGGTGTGCAGCTCGTCGAGGAAGGTGATGACCTGCCCGTTGGAGTTCTTGATCTCCTCCAGCACGGACTTCAGCCGCTCCTCGAACTGGCCGCGGTACTGGGCGCCGGCGACCATCGCGCCGAGGTCCAGTGAGACCAGCTTCTTGTCGCGCAGCGACTCGGGCACGTCACCGGCCACGATCCGCTGGGCGAGCCCCTCGACGATGGCGGTCTTGCCGACGCCGGGCTCGCCGATCAGAACCGGGTTGTTCTTGGTACGTCGGGAGAGCACCTGGATCACGCGGCGGATCTCCGAGTCCCGGCCGATCACCGGGTCGATCTTCCCGTCGCGGGCGCTGGCGGTCAGGTCCACGCCGTACTTGGCCAGGGCCTGGTAGGTCTGCTCCGGGTCGGCGGTGGTGACCCGCCGGTCCCCACCCCGGACACTCGGGAAGGCGGCGACCAGGGTCTCCTCGGTGGCGCCGACCGACGTCAGCGCGCCGGACACCGCGCCGCCGACCCGGGCCAGGCCGGCGAGCAGGTGCTCGGTGGAGGTGTACTCGTCGCCCAGCGGCCGGGCGATCTGCTCGGCGGCGCCGATGGCGTTGACGAACTCCCGGGCCAGCGTGGGCTCGGCGATGCTGGAGCCCCGCGCGGCCGGCAGGGCGTCGACCGCGCGCTGGGCGGCCCGGCGCAGCTCGGCGGGGTCGGCCCCGACCGCGCGCAGCAGGCCGGCGGCGGTCGAGCCGTCGGTGTCCAGCAGTGACAGCAGCAGGTGCCAGGGCTCCACGGTGGCGTGGCCGCGCTGGTTCGCCAGGGCGACGGCACCGGTGATGGTCTCGCGGCTCTTGGTGGTGAGGCGTTCGGTGTTCATGGGCTCCCCCGGATCGGCGTTGTCCATTGGGTTGGACCCAACCAGAGTTGAGCGTATTCCGCTCAACCCTAACGCTGTGACGCCCATCACTCCCGGCGACGCCAGCGCCAGTCGAACTCCCCGGCCGCCGGTGGCGGGCCGGGCAGCGGGTCGGTGTCCGGCCCGGTCGACAGTCCGGCCAGCAGCACCGCGAGCTGACGGCGGCGCAGCTGCCCGGTCCGCTCCGGATCGGGTACGCGCACCGCGGCGCACGCCTCCAGCAGCAGCCCCAGGTCCTGCACGACCACGTCGGGGCGCAGCCGCCCGCTGGAGCGGGCCCGCTCGAACAGGGCGGTGGCCAGCTCGCTGGCGCGCATCGCGTCCCGGCCCATCTCCTCGGTCGGAGTGAAGGTGCCGGCCAGGTGAACGGTGAGCGAGTGCACGTCGGCGTCGACCACCCGGGCCAGGAACCCGGCGAACGCGGCCCAGTCGTCCGGCTCCGCCATGGCGGTCTCGGCTTCGGCGATGTAGTGGCGCAACCCGTCGTGGCAGAGCTGGCGCAGCAGGTCCTCCTTGCCCGCGTACCGCCGGTAGAGCGCGCTGATGCCGACGCCGGCACGTTCGGCGACGGCGGCGATCGGCGCCTTCGGATCGTCGAGGAAGACCGCGCGGGCGGCCTCGAGGATCACCTCGTTGTTGCGGGCGGCCTGGGCACGGCGGCCGGCCAGCGGCGCGTCCGTCTTTCCGCGGGGAGGTGGCATGCCACCAGAATAGCAGTGGAACGGACCGTTCCGGTCTGCTACTGTGGTAGCGGAACGAAACATTCCGTTCCGAAGGAGTACCGAGATGACCGGCACCGCGATCCGCCCGTTCCGCGTCGAGGTCCCGCAGACCGCCCTCGACGACCTGGCAGCCCGGCTCGGCCGCACGGTCTGGCCCGCCGACCTGCCCGGCGCCGGTGCCACCTACGGGATGAGCACCGACCGGGTCCGCGCCCTCGTCGACCGGTGGCGGGACGGGTTCGACTGGCGCGCAGTCGAGGCCCGACTGAACGGGTACCCGCAGTTCGTCACCGAGATCGACGGCGAGCAGATCCACTTCCTGCACGTCCGGTCGTCCCGGCCGGACGCCACCCCGCTGGTGCTCACCCACGGCTGGCCCGGCTCGGTGCTGGAGTACCTGGACGTGATCGCCCCGCTCACCGAGCCGACCGCACCGGACGCGCCGGCCTTCCACCTGGTCATCCCGTCGCTGCCCGGCTTCGGGTTCAGCGGCCCGACCCGCAGCGCCGGCTGGAACCGGTACCGCACCGCCCGCGCCTGGGCCGAGCTGATGAGCCGACTGGGGTACGACCGCTACGGCGCGGTCGGCAACGACGCCGGCTCAATGGTCGCGCCGGAGTTGGGCCGGATCGACGCGGCGCACGTGCTCGGCGTGCACGTCACCCAGCTCTTCTCGTTCCCCTCGGGCGACCCGGCCGAGTTCGCCGGGCTGTCCGAGGCGGACCAGGCGGCGCTCGAGCACCTCCAGTGGTTCTACGAGAACAAGTTCTCCTTCAACCAGGTGCACAGCCAGCAGCCGCAGACCCTGGCGTTCGGGCTGGCCGACTCGCCGGTCGGGCTGCTGGCCTGGAACGCCCAACTCTTCGACGAGAGCCTCGACGCCGACTTCATCCTGGCCAACGTGGCGCTCTACTGGTTCACCGGCACGGCCACCTCGGCGATCCGGTTCTACTGGGAGGACGCGCACGCCGGCGACGCGCCTACCGGGCCGACCACCGTGCCGACCGCGCTGGCCATGTTCCCCGGTGACTTCCAGTCGATCCGCCGCTTCGCCGAGCGGGACCACGCGAACATCGTCCGGTGGACGGCGTACGGAACGGACGTCGAGGGCCGCGGCGACGTCGGCGGCCACTACGCCGCCCACCAGGCCACCGACGTGCTGGTCGCGGATGTCCGCGAGTTCTTCGCCAGCCTTCGCTGACCGTGGCGCGCCCGGGTGCCCACCCCGCTCTGCCGGGGTGGGTACCGGCGCATCCCGAGTGGTAGGTCCACTCCGCTTCCCGGAAGTCGGGGCGTCCGGACTGCCGGGACACCGCGACATCGCCGAAACCGAGTCGATCAACGAGGGCCTCAGATCGAGCGGGAGCCATCGATCTTGGAAGGAGGTGGCCCCTGGAGGGGCCGAACTCGACCAAGATCTGGGCTTGGTTCACTAGGCGGTAGCCTTGGCGGGTGCGAGTACGAGTCGAGCAGACCGCCCTTCCCGGGATCGGGGTACGTCACGATCTGGTGACCGAGTCCGGACGCCGCCTGGGCGTGGTCTCCCACCGCAATGGCCGCCGGGATCTTGTCCTCTACGACCCCGACGATCCCGATTCCTGCCAGGCGGACATCCCGCTGACCGACGACGAGGCGGAGGCGCTGGCCGACATCCTCGGCGCGTCGCTGATGCTCGGCCAGCTCTCCGGGCTGCGCGAGCAGGCCGCCGGTCTGCTCACCGAGCAGATCGCCATCACGGCGGGGTCGCGGTACGTCAATCGGAAGCTCGGTGACACCAAGGCGCGTACCCGCACCAGCGCCTCCATCGTGGCGGTGTTGCGCGACGGCGAGGTGATCGTCTCGCCGCTTCCCACCTTCCGCTTCGCAGCCGGTGACGTGGTGGTCGTCGTGGGGACCCGCAAGGGTCTCGACGGTGTCTCCGCCATCCTCGCCGACAGTGACCCGGACGGCTGAGGCGGATGCACGACTCCACCACACTGCTCGTCGAGGTCGGCGCGCTGCTGTTGTTGCTCGGTGTCCTCGGTCGACTCAGCCGCCGCGTCGGTCTTTCGCCCATCCCCCTCTACCTGCTCGCCGGGCTGGCGTTCGGGCACGGTGGGCTGCTCCCGCTCGCGGCCAGCGAGGAGTTCTTCGCGGTCGGGGCCGAGATCGGCGTCATCCTGCTGCTGGTCATGCTCGGCCTGGAGTACTCGGCCAACGAACTGGTCGGCAACCTCCGGTCGGCGGCCCCGGCCGGGCTGATCGACGGCGTACTCAACGCACTGCCCGGCGCCGCGTTCGCCCTGCTGCTCGGCTGGGACTGGGTGGCCGCCCTGGTGCTCGGCGGCATCACCTGGGTCTCGTCCTCCGGAGTGATCGCCAAGGTCCTCGGCGACCTGGGCCGACTCGGTAACCGGGAGACCCCGGTGATCCTCTCGGTCCTGGTGATCGAGGACCTGGCGATGGCCCTGTACCTGCCGCTGGTCACCGCGGTGCTGGCCGGCACCGGCCTGCTCGGCGGCGGCATCGCGCTCACCGTGGCGGTGGGAACGGTGCTGCTCGTGCTGGTGCTCGCCATCCGGTACGGCCATCTGATCTCCTCCGCCCTGTCGGCGAAGGATCCGGAGGCGCTGCTGCTCGGCGTACTCGGGCTGACCCTGCTCATCGCCGGTCTCGCGGCGAAGCTCCAGGTGTCGGCGGCGGTCGGCGCGTTCCTCGTCGGCATCGCGCTCTCCGGGCCGGTGGCACACCACGCCACCGAGCTGCTCTCCCCGCTGCGGGACCTGTTCGCCGCGGTGTTCTTCGTCTTCTTCGGGCTGGTCACCGACCCACGGGACATCCCACCCGTGCTGCTGCCGGCGCTCGCGCTGGCCGTGGTCACCATGGCGACGAAGACGCTCACCGGTTACCTCGCGGCTCGCCGCGTCGGCATCGCCGAACCTGGTCGATGGCGGGCCGGCCTGGCACTCGTACCCCGCGGTGAGTTCTCCATCGTCATCGCCGGGCTCGCGGTGGCCGCCGGCAGCGTCGAGCCGCGGTTGGCGGCGCTGGCCACGGCGTACGTCCTGATTACCGTGGTGACCGGGCCGATGCTGGCCCGACTGCCCGACTTCCCGTGGTTCAAGCGGTGGCTGCGCACCCGTGCGGCGGCCGAGCGGCGGGAGCCGGTTCCGATCCACGACTGACGCGCCACCGCCGTTGACATGGTCCCGATCGACACGTCAACGGCGGTGGGCGGGCCCTCCGACCATCCGGTGGACCAGGCCAGGCCAACGGTTGCTGAATTGCTCCCTGCGGGGACTACCGCAGCACCCGACGGCGGGTTACCGTTTCGCCCCAGCAGCCAAGGTCCGCGGGTGGCCAGTGCCAACGCGGGCGAAAGTGGAAGGTTGGCCGGTGAGCGTGCAGGAGTCGACGTTCCACGGCTTCGCCAACCCCGTCGATCCGACTCCGGCGGAGTTGCGAGCTTGGGCGTACCAGCCCGATTCGGTGCCCTTGGCTTCGATGCCGCCGGATTGGGACCTACTGGTCTCCGGCGACCGGCTCATCCTGACGCTCTTCGAGTTGGCGATGGACCCGACCTGCCCGGCCCGCCGCTTCGCGCTGCACTGCCTCTACATCTACGCGGCCGACGGCATCCGGACGAACTTCCGCGCCCACCCCAAGCGCCGCTTCCGCAAGCTGGTCGAGCAGGCCGAGCGCGACGGCGACGAGCTGATGAAGATCTGGGCACACAACGGCCGCGTGCTGCTGGCCCGACCGGATCTCTTCGTCTACCGGGACTGGTGCGAAGGCGGCCTGGTCCGCGAGAACCGCCGCCTCGGCTGACGCCGCCCCACCGCGGGCGTCACTGCGTCCCGGCCCGCACTCAGGACGACGAACGGGCCGGGACCCCCCGTGGGTCCCGGCCCGCACGTCGGTTACCGGTCGGTCTGCTTTCGCTGGGTCTCGGCCCGGGCCTGGTCGACGCCGTGGTCGACCTGGTCGGCGAACCGCCCTTCGGTGATCCGGTCCCGAAAGCTTCCCTCGGTCACCTTGTCGAACTTCTCGCGGACGGTGTCGGCCAGGTCTTCGAGCCGGTCCTCCGTCTGCTGAGCCATTTGCTGGGCCATCTTCTTCGCCGGCTCCGCCATCGCTCCCCCTGCTATGCCGGTAGGTCCGAATTAAGCCGATAGAACCCGTATCGACAGGCTAGCCGGAACGGCCCGGCCCGCGCCGGGAAATCCGGTGCGGGCCGGGCCGAAGAAAGGAACCGGAAGAGCAGGTCAGCGATCGGGCGTACGGCGGGGTCGCCAGACCACCAGGGCGGTGGACGTGCGGTTGGTGGGCACCAGATCGCGGCCCGGGAAGCGGGCCAACGACTCCAGCTCGGCCACCCGGCGGTACGCGGCGTCCAGCTCCGCCTCCAGCCGGGCCACCCGCTGCTGCGCCTGCTCCAGCAGCCGCTCCAGCCCGATGATCCGCTTGACTCCGGCGAGGTTGATCCCGTCGTCCTGACTGAGCCGCTGCACCTCGCGCAGCAGCACCACGTCACGGACGCTGTAGCGACGCCCGCCGCCGGCCGCCCGGCCGGGCTGCACCAGGCCGAGACGGTCGTACTGGCGCAGGGTCTGCGGGTGCATCCCCGCCATTCGTGCCGCCACCGAGATCATCAGCACCTTGGCCTCGTAGGCAGGGTCACTCGAACCGAGGAATTCGCCCGACATCCCGCTCACCTCCGCGTCCATCCCACCGGACTAACTGACCCGACGCACCCGAGCGTCGAGATGTTCCCTGGCCGCCGGCGGACTCTGCTCGGCGAACGCCTCCAGTGCCGTCCGCGCCTCGTCCGACAATCGAGCCGGCACCACCACGTCCAGCGTGACCAGCAGGTCGCCGGCCTGCCCGTCGCGGCGGACCACACCCTTGCCCCGGGCCCGCAGCACGCGCCCGCTCGGCGTGCCGGGCGGGACCCGCAGGGTCACCGCGCCGTCGAGCGTCGGCACCCGCAGGTCCGTGCCGAAAACGGCCTCCGCGAAGGTGACCGGCACGGTCAACGTCAGGTCGTCACCGGTACGACCGAACAGCTCGTCCGGCCGGACCTTGACCTGCACGAACAGGTCACCGGCCGGGCCACCGCGCTCACCCGGCTCGCCCCGCCCGGCCAGCCGGATCCGCTGGCCGTCGGCCACCCCGGCCGGGAAGCGCACGTTCAGCGTGCGGGTCTTGGTGACCCCACCGCTGCCGTGGCACTCCGGGCACTTCTCCTCGACCACCGTGCCGACGCCCTGGCAGGTGCGGCACGGCTCGGAGAAGCTGAACGACCCCTGGTTGCGGGTGGTCACCCCGGCGCCGTGGCAGGCCGGGCAGGTCCGCGGCTGGGTGCCGGGCTTGGCGCCGTTGCCGTGGCACGTGTCGCAGACGCCCGGGGCGCGCAGCGTCAGCGGCAGGGTCACGCCCCGCACCGCGTCGCCGAAGTCCAGCGCCACCTCGGCTTCCACGTCCCGACCCCGGGCCGGACCGCGCGGCGCGGACTGCCCACCGGCCGAGCCGCCGGAGAAGATCGAGCTGAACAGGTCCTGGAAGCCGGCCCCGCCGAAGCGACGGTCGCCCCCCGCCCCGCCGCCGAACATGTCGGAGACGTCGAACGGCATGCCGCCCGGCTGGCCGGCGCCCCGTGCGTTACGCCGGAACGCGCCCGAGCCGAACAGCGAGCGCATCTCGTCGTACTCCCGGCGGCGGCTGCTGTCCGAGAGCACGTTGTACGCCTCGGAAACGGCCTTGAACCGCTCCTCGGCCTTCGGGTCGCCCGGGTTGTGGTCCGGGTGCGACTCCCGAGCCAACTTGCGGTACGCCTTCTTGATGTCATCCGCGGAGGCGGCCTTGTCCACGCCGAGCACGGCGTAGAAGTCCTTCTCGAGCCAGTCCTTCGAACTCACCGGTCCACCCCCTTCCGACCTTCGTGGCCCGGCCGTCCCGCCCACCGCATCGCGGCGGGCGGGACAAACCGGTCACCGTCTCGCACTATTCCGGATCCGCGACCGCTACCAGCGCGGGGCGCAGCAGCCGCTCACCGAGCTGGTAGCCGCGCCGCATGACCTGCACGCAGGTCGGCTCGCCGACCTCGGCCGAGGTCTGGTGCGCGACCGCCTCGTGCCGGGTCGGATCGAACGGGTCGCCCTGCTCGCCGAAGGCGGTCAGGCCGAACTTGCCCAGCGCGGTGGTGAGCTGTTCCGCCACCGATCCGAACGGCCCGACCAGGTCGCCGTGTTCCCGGGCCCGGTCCAGGTCGTCCAGGATCGGCAGCAGTGCGGCCAGCACCGAGCCGGTCGCCTGCTCCTGCACCAGGCTGCGGTCCCGGTCCACCCGCTTGCGGTAGTTGGCGTACTCCGCCGACACCCGCTGCAGGTCCCGCGTCCGCTCGTCCAGCTCGGCCCGGAGCGCCTCCAGCTCGGCACCCAGCGGCGAGCCGGTGCCGGTGCCGGCACCGTCGACCGGCTGCGCCGGGGCGTCCACCACCGGCGGACTGGACGGCGCCGACCCGTCGACCAGGGTGGCCTCGATCTCGATCTCGTCGACCACGACCTCGGCGTCCTCGACCAGGCCCTCGGCCGGAACGTCGCTGCCCGCGTCGGCGGCGGCCCCCTCGGGCTCCGTGGTGTCGCTGAGCTTGCGGTTGTTGCGGATGACGACCCGCTCCCCGTCGCCGGTGGCCGGCTCGGTGGGCGCGGAGCCACCCGGCGCCGACCCGGTGTCGCCCGGGTCGGCGGCTCGTGGCTTCTGCGTCATGCGGCTACCTCATCCCCTTCGCAGTGGATACGTGTCGGAGGCCGACGGTCACTTCTTGCCGTCCTCGTCCACGATCTCCGCGTCGACCACGTCGTCGGCGCCACCGGCAGCGCCGGCCTGCGGGCCGGTCGCCCCGGTCGCACCCGGGCCGGCCTCGCCACCCGGCTGCTGGTCCTGCTCGGCCTGCTGCGAGTAGAGCAGCGAACCGGCCTGCTGGGAGACCTGCGCGAGCCGCTCGTGCGCCGACTTGATCTTTTCGATGTCCTGACCGCCGAGGGCGCCACGCAGCTCGCCGAGCGCCTCGTTGAGCTGCTCCCGGGTCTCGCTGGGCAGCTTGTCGCCGCTCTCGGCGAGGAACTTCTCGGTCTGCCACTGGAGCGCCTCGGCCACGTTGCGGGTCTCGGCGTCGTCGCGGCGGCGCTTGTCCTCCTCCGCGTGCTCCTCGGCGTCCCGGCGCATCCGCTCGATGTCGTCCTTCGGCAGCGAGGAGCCGCCGGTGATCGTCATCTTCTGTTCCTTGCCGGTGCCCAGGTCCTTGGCGTGCACGTTGACGATGCCGTTGGCGTCGATGTCGAACGCGACCTCGATCTGCGGCACGCCGCGCGGCGCCGGCGGGAGGCCGGTCAGCTCGAAGGTGCCGAGCTTCTTGTTGTAGGACGCGATCTCCCGCTCGCCCTGGAACACCTGGATCAGCACCGACGGCTGGTTGTCGTCCGCCGTGGTGAAGACCTCGGAGCGCTTGGTCGGGATGGTGGTGTTGCGCTCGATCAGCTTGGTGAAGATGCCGCCCTTGGTCTCGATGCCCAGGCTCAGCGGGGTCACGTCGAGCAGCAGGACGTCCTTGACCTCGCCCTTGAGCACGCCGGCCTGGAGCGCGGCGCCGACGGCGACGACCTCGTCCGGGTTGACGCCCTTGTTGGGGTCACGGCCGGTGAGCTGCTTGACCAGGTCGGTCACGGCCGGCATCCGGGTCGAGCCGCCGACCAGGATCACGTGCTCGACGTCGGAGATCTTGATCCCGGCGTCCTTCACGGCCTGCTCGAACGGGCCCTTGCACCGGTCCAGCAGGTCCTGCGTCATCCGCTGGAACTCGGCGCGGCTGAGCGTCACGTCGAGGTGCAGCGGGCCGGCGGCGCCGGCCGTGATGTACGGCAGGTTGATGTTGGTGGTGGTGGCGGCCGACAGCTCGATCTTGGCCTTCTCGGCGGCCTCACGGAGCCGCTGCAGGGCCATCTTGTCCTGGCTTAGGTCGATGCCGTGCTCACCGCGGAAGGTCTTGACCAGGTGGTCGATGATCCGCTGGTCCCAGTCGTCGCCACCGAGCTGGTTGTCACCGCTGGTCGACTTGACCTCGACGACGCCCTCGGCCAGCTCCAGCAGCGACACGTCGAAGGTGCCGCCGCCGAGGTCGAAGACCAGGACGGTCTGCTCCTTGGAGCCCTTGTCCAGCCCGTACGCCAGGGCGGCCGCGGTCGGCTCGTTGACGATCCGCAGCACATTGAAGCCGGCGATCTCTCCGGCCTCCTTGGTCGACTGGCGCTGGCCGTCGTTGAAGTAGGCCGGAACGGTGATCACCGCGTCGGTGATCTGCTCACCCAGGTACGCCTCGGCGTCCCGCTTGAGCTTCATCAGCGTCCGGGCCGAGATCTCCTGCGGGGTGTACTTCTTGCCGTCGATGTCGACGGACCAGTTGGTGCCGATCTCCCGCTTGACCGAGCGGATCGTCCGGTCCGGGTTGGTCACCGCCTGGCGCTTGGCGACCTCACCGACGAGCACCTCGCCGTTACGGGCGAACGCGACGATCGACGGAGTCGTCCGCGAGCCCTCAGCGTTGGCGATGACGGTGGGCTCACCGCCCTCGAGAACGCTGACGCAGGAGTTCGTCGTGCCGAGGTCGATACCGACCGCACGTGCCATCTTCGCTTCCTCGCTTCGTAAGGTTGTGCAGGTGACGGGCACCGCCCGCGGACTGCCTGGCGGGCACCGCCCGCAGCGGGCCCACCACAAGTTGAGTGAACTTGACTCAATAGTGCCACGCCCCGGCCAATCGTCAAGTTGAGTTGAGCCGACCCGACGCAACCCAGCCGTTATTACCGTCCGGTTGTCTTCTCTTGCATCGGTCGGGCACGCTTTAGCGGTGACGACGCACGGCGATTCCGCCACCCATTCCGGAGCGCCCGCCGTCGCAGCCCGCACCGGCCCGCCGGACGCCGCGGAGGAGCCGCCCGCCACCACCGGGGACGACAGCCTCCCCGGCGCGCTGCCGGGTCTCCGGGCCGCGATCGGCGCGACCCGGTATCCGCTCGCCCTGCCTTCCGCCGGGCCGGCCCGGCACACCGCCAGCGCCCTCACCGACCAGCTCGACGACTACCTGCTGCCCCGGCTCGCCCGGCTCGACGCGCCACTGCTCGTGGTGGTCGGCGGTTCCACCGGCGCGGGCAAGTCGACCCTGGTCAACAGCCTGGTCAAGGCCCGGGTCAGCGCGGCCGGCGTGCTCCGGCCGACCACCCGCTCACCGGTGCTGGTCTGCAACCCGGCCGACGCGGCCTGGTTCCGGCAGGGTGAGCTGCTGCCCGGGCTCACCCGCACCACCGAGCCAAGTGAGGACCCGCGCTCCCTGCACCTGGTCACCGCCCCGGCGCTGCCCGCCGGGCTGGCCTTCCTCGACGCGCCGGACATCGACTCGGTGGTCGACGCCAACCGGGCACTCGCCGGCCAGTTGCTCGCCGCTGCCGACCTCTGGCTGTTCGTCACCACCGCCGCCCGGTACGCCGACGCGGTGCCGTGGGAGCTGCTGCGCAGCGCCCGGGCCCGCGGTGCGGTGATCGCCATGGTGCTGGACCGGGTGCCCGCGGAGGCCACCGACGAGATCTCCGCACACCTGGCCGAGATGCTCACCGCACAGGACCTCGGCCGGGCGCCCCTGTTCGTGCTGCCGGAGACGTGGGTCGACGGTCAGGGGCTGCTGCCCGAGGGTGTCACCGCGCCGCTGGCCGACTGGTTCGCGCGGCTGGCCGGCGACGCCGACGCCCGGGCCGCGGTGGTCCGGCAGACCCTGGACGGGGCGCTGGCCGCGCTGCACCCGGCCGTCGAGGAGCTGGCCGACGCCGCCGACGAGCAGGTCGCCGCCGCCGACAGTCTGGACGAGCGGGTCCGGGCCGCCTACCGGGGCGCCGAACGGACCGTCGAGCAGGGCCTGCGGGACGGCCGCCTGCTCCGTGGCGAGGTGCTCGCCCGCTGGCAGGAGTTCGTCGGCACCGGGGAGCTGTTCCGCACCCTGGAGGCGCGGATCGGGCGGCTGCGGGATCGGATGGTGGCCGCCGTCACCGGTCGGCCGGCACCCGCCGCCGAGCTGCGCAACGCCATCGAGTCGCAGCTGGTCACGCTGCTGCGCGGGGTCGCTTCGGAGGCCGCCGAGGCCGCGTACACCGCGTGGAAGGCGCACCCGGCGGGAGCCGGGCTGCTCAACCCGGGGCTCGCCCACCCCGGCGGCGACCTGCCCGAGCGCGCCGAGCGGATGGTCCGGGACTGGCAGCGCGGGGTGCTGGAGCTGGTGCGGGTCGAGGGCGGCGACAAGCGGATCGTGGCCCGCACCGCCGCGTACGCGGTGAACGCCACCGGGCTCGCCGTGATGATCGCCGTGTTCGCGTCCACCGCGTTCATCCCGACCGGGCTGGAGGTGGCCACCGGGGCCGGCACCACCGTCGCGGCCCAGGCCGTACTCCAGGCGATCTTCGGCGACCAGGCGGTGCGTACCCTCGCCGCCAAGGCCCGTGCGGACCTGCTGGACCGGGTGCGGACGCTGCTCGACGCGGAGGCCGACCGCTTCCTGACCCGCACCGCCGAAGCCCGCCCCGCCGCGGACGCCGGCGACGGGTTGCGCAGGGCCGCCGGCCGGGTCGAGCTGGCCCGGCACCGCAGCGGCCTGGCAACCGGCGACACACCGCCGGCCGCCGACGAGGATGGCTCCCGGTGAGCAACATCGCCGGCCGGGTACGCGAGGCGTTCCGGGGTGACCAGCGGATCGACCCCGATGCGCTGATCGCCCGCCTGGACGCGGTACGCCGGTTCCTGACCGCGGTGGACGGCCTGCTGCCGGACTCCGAGCTGGTGCCCGCGCACACCCTGGTCGAGCGGGCCGGCACCCGGCTCACCCTGTCCCGCGACCACACCGTGGTCGCCCTGGCCGGCGCCACCGGCAGCGGCAAGTCCAGCCTGTTCAACGCGCTGGCCCGGCTGGAGCTCTCGCCGGTCGGGGTCCGCCGCCCGACGACCGGCGTCACGCACGCCTGCGTGTGGGGCGCGCTGGAGGGCGCCAACCGACTGCTCGACTGGATCGGTGTGCTGCCCCGGCACCGCTTCGTCCGCGAGAGCGCGCTGGACGCGGACGACGAGACCGCGCTGCACGGGCTGATCCTGCTCGACCTGCCCGACTTCGACTCGGTGCAGCGGGCCCACCGACTGGAGGTGGACCGGCTGCTCGGCCTGGTCGACCAGGTGGTCTGGGTGGTCGACCCGCAGAAGTACGCCGACCGGGTCATCCACGACAGCTACCTCCGCGAGTTCCACCGCCACCGGGACGTCACCCTGGTCGTGCTCAACCAGGCCGACCGGCTGCCCCCGGCCGAACTGCCCCGGGTCCTGGACGACCTGCGCCGGCTGCTCGATGCGGACGGGCTGACCGGCGTGCCGCTGCTGGCCACCACCGCCATCGATCCGGCCGGGATGGTGGGGCTGCGCACCGCGCTGGAACGGACGGTCGCCGAGCGGCAGGCGGCGCTGCGACGGCTGGCCGGCGATGTCGACACGGTGGTCGCCGCGCTGGACGAGCTGGTCGGCTCCGCCCGACCGGCGGGCGGACCGGACGACACCGCCGTCGACGGGTTGAACCGGGCACTGGCCGGCGCGGCCGGAGTGCCGGCGGTGACGGAGGCGGTGGAGCAGGCGTACCGGCACCGGGCCGGCGCGGTCACCGGCTGGCCGGTGGTCCGGGGCTGGCGGCGGCTGCGACCCGACCCGCTGCGCCGCCTGCACCTGCCCGGCCCGGCCGGCGATCAGGCCGACCCGGCGGAGAGCCTGGTCGCGGCAACCTCGGTACCGGACCCGACGGCCGCCCAGCGCTCGGCGCTCGGTCTGGCCATCCGTGCGGTGGCCGATCGGGCCGCCGCCGACCTGCCTGCCGCCTGGCCGGCGGCGGTCACCGCCGCCGCCCGGTCCCGCCTCGGCGACCTGCCGGACGCGCTGGACCGCGCGATCGCCGGCACCGACCTGGGCCTGGGCCGTCGACCCGTCTGGTGGCGGCTGGTCGGCGGTGTCCAGTGGCTGGTCACCCTGGCCGCCGTGGTCGGGCTGGGCTGGTTAATGCTCGGCTACGCGCTGCGGGCGCTCGGCCTGCCCGCACTGGACAACCCGATGGTCGGGCAGGTGCCACTGCCCACCCTGCTGCTGCTCGGCGGGCTGCTGGCCGGGCTGCTGGTGGCCGCGCTGACCCGACCGGTGGTGCGCTGGGCGGCCCGGCTTGCCCGAAGCCGCGCCGAGCAGCGGCTGACGGCCGAGGTCGCCCGCGTGGGCGAGGAGTACGTGCTCGCCCCGGTGCGGATCGTGCTCGCCTCGTACGCGCAGGCACGCGACGCGCTGCGGGATGCCGCCCGCCGCTGACGCTCAGCACGGCTCGCTACCCCTCTGCACATCCCCCGAGCGGCGTAGGGTCGGAGCATGGCCACGCCTCAGACCCCCTACGACGCGGTGCTGCACGCCGCACGCGACGTGACCAAGCTGGAGTCGGCGCTGGACGCCGAGATGCTCGGCAGCGCCCTCCTGGGCAGCGTCTACGCGATCGCGGAGACCGACCGCGACACCGCCGTACGGGAGTTCGTCACCGGGTTCCTCGCCGCCACCGCCCGCCGCCGGATCGCTGCGGCGACCACCATCCGGCAGGTCTTCGCCACGCTCATCCCCGACGCCGAGGGCACCGAACGGGTGCGCCCGGGCAGCCAGGCGCCAGCCTGGACGGGTCAGCTCGGCCGGGTGCACCTCACCGGCAGCTGGGCGTACGGCGACGTGTACGGCGATCAGACCTCCTACCTCGCCACCTTCGCCTACGACGACGCGGCCGGCGGCCCCGAGCACGCGCTGGTGGCCCTGGTCGACCACAACATCGGGATCACCAAGGACATCTTCGTCGGCGGGCCGGCGGAACGGATCCTGGACCAGGTCCGCCAGATGTGCGCGGACGACGAGCTGACCTGGTTCCGTACCGAGGATCCTGCCCAACTGCGTGGCGAGGTGGCCCGCCACCTCGCCGTCACCGACGAGCTGAGCGAGCTGCCCGGCGAGGGCTCACTCGCCACCGATCGGGCGCTGGTCGGCGCCCGGCTGGCGCTGCTGCCCACCGCCGCCGCCCCAACCAGCCCGGCCGAGGTCGAGCCGCTCTCCGCCGCCGAGCGCACCGAGCTGGTCCGGCGGTTCCTGGCCGCGCCGGAGGCCGCACGGTTCGGGCTCGACGCCGTCGACGGCGCGGAGCTGGCCTCGCTGCACTTCTGCCTGAGCCTGCTGCTGGACCATTCGGCGACCTTCCCGGACGCCGACCCGATGCGGTGGAGCCCCGCGGTGTCCGGGCTCTTCCTGCTCGACTGGGTACACCGCCGGGCGGTACTGGACATGGACGACGCGGCGATGCTGCCCCGTGTGCTGCGCGCCTGGGCCCGGTACGCGTCGCGCCAGCGTGGACTTTCCGAAACGGCCGCGACGCGCACCGACGAGGCGATCGAGGAGATGGTGGCGGAGTTCGCCCGCCTCTACTCGACCGGTGAGCGGCGTAGCCCGGCCACCGCGGCGGTGGCCCAGCTGATGGCCGACGGGGTCGACCCGGACGACCCGGCCGCGCTGGACGCCTGGATCGAGGCGAACCGGCACCGTCTCGCCGACGACGGCGCCTGACGGCATTCCGGGCGGGCGGGCACGTCGCCGCCCGCCCGGACCCCGCCGGCACAGCGGACCCGGTCACCGCGCCGGCCCGGTCAGCGCAGCAGACCGAAGACCACTCCGGAGATAATTGCGCCGAGCACGCCGCCGGCCAGCACCTGCGCCACGGTGTGGTCCCGTAGCCGCACCCGGGCCCAGCCGACCACGCCCAGCAGTGGCACGGCGACGAGCAGCTCGGTCCCGAAGGTCAGCACCAGGATGATCAGCGTGCCGGCGGCCACCGCCGAGTGGATCGACATCTTCCACCAGTGGCTCACCGACACGGCGACCACCAGTCCGGCCAGCCCGGCCACCGCCAGTGCCAGCAACGGACGGGGTGCTCCGAGCACCGCGAGCAGGGCCAGCCCTGCGGCGACCGAGCCGAGGCCGACCAGCAACGGCACCCGGCGCTGGTCCCGGCGACCGATGTGGTGGTCCGTGAGCCGGCCACGGCGTACGCCGCCGACGATGTAGGCGAACGGAATGCCGGTGACGAAGAGCGTGGCGAGCAGACCCCACGCCAGGCCGTGACCAGGGTTGCGGGAGCTGTGCCAGCTCACGGTGACCATCAGCACCGACACCAGCACGGCGGGCGCGGTCAGCTCGGTGACCAGCCGGGCGATCCGCAGCCCCGGCCCCTGCCGGGCGGTGACCGGGCGGAGTTCCGCACCGCCGCCCACGCCACCCCCTCCGGTACGCCCCTATCGCCGACCGCCGCCGGCACCGGGTCGGTCGCGCCTGACCGTCACCGTACCGCCGGGGACACCGTGGAGTACGTGTGTCCGGCCAGCGGCGTTGGACTGGCCGTGGGGGTGGGTCGGTCGGCCGGGAACGTCGGGGATGTCGCGACGGTCGGGTGGGGCCGGCTCGGCGATGAACTGGGCGTGGCGGGTGGCGTGGTCGTGGCGGGTGTCGTGGTCGTGGTGGCCGGCTCGGACAGGGTGCTGGTCGGCACGGCGGTCGCGGTCGGGGAGTCGGTCACGGTGGGGGTCGACGGCGGGGTCGGTGTCGGGGTCGGTGTCGGGCTCGGGTCCGGCGGGCGGGTCGGCGAGGGTGCCGGGGACGGGCTGGTCGGGGGCGAGGCCGGGGGCGTACCCCCGGTGGGCCTCGGCGAGGGCGGGGGCACCACGCGGACCGGCCCCGGATCGGCCTCGGTCGGGCCCGGGTCCGTCCGGTCCTGGTCACGTCGGGGAGCCGTGGGTAGCCAGCCGGCGGTGGCGGTCGGACCGACGTCGGGCGTGGCGGGTGGCGGGAGCGCCGGTTGGCTGGTCGCCGGCACCGGGATCACCACCGGCCCGACCGACGGGGTCGGGATGAACGGGGTGCTGCTGTCCGGCAGCGCGGTGCTGCCCGGCGTGGCCGAGCCCGCGCTGATGGCGGCGAGGATGGGCATCGACGCGGTGCCGGCCAGCAGCGCGACGGTGAGCAGGTAGCCCCGGGAGGGGCCGCCGGCGCCGGGAGCGCGGTGCGCGCCGACCACCCGGCGGTAGCCGTCGGCCGACCGCTGCCGACCGAGTGCGGGCGTGCCGGGACCGTCACCTGGCTCGTACACCACACACCCCTTGTCGTCAGCCGTCGGAGGGCGCGGATGGACGTCGCCGGCTGGAGAACCCCGGCAAATCACCCGATCGGCGCGATCCTGCGGGAAACAGCCTCGCCCAGTTACCGTCCGTCAGCCAACCTCCACTGCGTGTCGACACGCGGAGACGGGCCGAACGGTGACGAACCATCGCCGTAACGCCTGGTTGGCACCGTCGGGCACGATGGCGACAAACGACCTCAAACGGGGGGCGGTCGGAACGTGGGGCGGGCGTACTGTGGGCGCGCTCACCTGCTCTGCGAATATGGAGCACGACGGCAACGCAGCCGTGACCTCCGCGCACCCTCGCGGCAGGCGCGGTTGAGCGCCGGCGCTCCCGAACCGGGTTCGGCCAGAATCCGGCTCATGCCGCGCGGCAACCCCCACCGGGGCTAGGCGCGGCCGCCAGGAACCGGTCCGGCAGCAGCCGGACAGGCGCACGAGTTGCGCGGCCGGGTGACCCCCCGGTGCCGACGCAGACACGACAGGGAGAGACGGATGGCAAAGGGCGACCCCGGGGGCACCACCCGCAGCAGGCGGGCAGCACCCCGCTCCAGGAAGAGCGCGGCCGGCGACCCCGAGCTCGTGCAGCTGCTCACCCCCGAAGGCGAGCGGATCGAGAGCGTCACCGGGCCGGACGGCAACGAGTACCGCGTCGACTTCACCGACGAGGAGTACCGCGGGCTCTACCGCGACCTCGTGCTGGTCCGCAAGCTCGACGCCGAGGCGACCGCGCTCCAGCGCCAGGGCGAACTGGGCATCTGGGCCAGCCTGCTCGGCCAGGAGGCGGCGCAGGTCGGCTCCGGGCGGGCGCTGCGCACCCAGGACATGGCCTTCCCGACCTACCGGGAGCACGGCGTCCTCTACTGCCGCGGCATCGACCCGATCATGCCGCTCGGCCTGTTCCGCGGCGTCGACCAGGGCGGCTGGGACCCGAACGAGTTCAAGTTCAACATGTACACGATCGTGATCGGGGCGCAGACCCTGCACGCGACGGGCTACGCCATGGGCATCACCATGGACGGCAAGACCGGCACCAACGACGGTGAAGCGGTGATCGCCTACTTCGGCGACGGGGCCACCAGCCAGGGTGACGTCAACGAGGCGTTCGTCTGGGCCGGCGTGTTCAACGCGCCGATGGTCTTCTTCTGCCAGAACAACCAGTACGCGATCTCCGAGCCGCTGGAGCGGCAGACCCGGATCCCGCTCTATCAGCGGGCCGCCGGCTTCGGCTTCCCCGGCATCCGCGTGGACGGCAACGACGTGCTGGCCACGTACGCGGTCACCCGCACCGCGCTGGACAACGCCCGGCACGGGCAGGGCCCGAGCCTGATCGAGGCGTACACCTACCGGATGGGCGCACACACCACCTCCGACGACCCGACCCGCTACCGGATCGCCAGCGAGGTCGAGGCGTGGAAGGCCAAGGACCCGATCGCCCGGGTCAAGGTCTTCCTGGAGAAGCAGCAGATCGCCGACGCGGACTTCTTCGCCGAGGTCGACGAGCAGGCCCGCCGCGAGTCGGTGCACCTGCGCGAGCGTGTGCTCGCCATGCCCAACCCCGAGCCGGTGACGATGTTCGACCACGTCTACCCGAACGGGTCTCCGCTGCTCGACGAGCAGCGCGCGCAGTTCAGCCGGTACATGGAGTCGTTCGAGGGGAGCGCCCACTGATGGCCACGGAGACGCTCACCCTCGGCAAGGCCCTCAACACCGGCCTGCGCCGCGCCCTGGAGAACGACCCCAAGGTCGTCATCATGGGCGAGGACGTCGGCAAGCTCGGCGGCGTCTTCCGGATCACCGACGGGCTCCAGAAGGACTTCGGCGACCAGCGGGTGATCGACACCCCGCTGGCCGAGTCCGGCATCATCGGCACCGCGGTCGGTCTGGCCATCCGTGGCTACCGGCCGGTCTGCGAGATCCAGTTCGACGGCTTCGTCTATCCCGCGTACGACCAGATCGTGTCGCAGGTGGCGAAGATGCACTACCGCTCGCGCGGCAAGCTCAGCATCCCGATGGTGATCCGCATCCCGTTCGGTGGCGGCATCGGCGCGGTCGAGCACCACTCCGAGTCGCCGGAGGCGTACTTCGCGCACACCGCCGGCCTGAAGGTGGTGTCCTGCGCCAACCCGCAGGACGCGTACGTGATGATCCAGCAGGCCATCGCCTCCGACGACCCGATCGTCTTCCTGGAGCCCAAGCGGCGCTACTGGGAGAAGGGGCAGGTCGACCTGGACGCGCCGCTGTCCGACGCGTACCCGCTGCACTCGGCCCGGGTGGTCCGGCCCGGCACCGACGTGACCGTGCTGGCGTACGGGCCGATGGTCCGGACGTGCCTGGAGGCGGCGACCGCCGCCGCCGAGGACGGCCGGGAGCTGGAGGTCATCGACCTGCGCTCGCTCTCCCCGCTGGACCTTGCCGCGGCCTACGAGTCGGTGAAGCGCACCGGCCGTGCGGTGGTGGTGCACGAGGCGCCGTCCAACATCGGCCTCGGCGCCGAGCTGGCCGCCCGGATCACCGAGGAGTGCTTCTACTCCCTGGAGTCGCCGGTGCTGCGCGTGACCGGCTTCGACACCCCCTACCCGGCCGCCCGGGTGGAGGAGGAGTACCTGCCCGACCTCGACCGGGTGCTCGACGCCGTCGACCGCACCTTCGGCTGGTGAGCGGCATGTCCCGGATCAAGGAGTTCAACCTGCCCGACCTGGGCGAGGGGTTGACCGAGGGCGAGATCCTGTCGTGGCTGGTCAAGGTCGGCGACACCATCGAGCTGAACCAGCCGATCGTCGAGGTGGAGACGGCGAAGGCGGCCGTGGAGATCCCGGCGAAGTGGGCCGGCCAGGTCCAGGCGATCTTCCACCCGGAGGGCACCACGGTCGAGGTCGGTACGCCGATCATCGCGATCGACACCGACCCGGGCGCCGGCCCGCTGGACGCGCCGTCGACCACGGCCACGCCCGGTGGTGACCTGCCCACCCCGTCGGCGGCCTCGCTGGCAGCCGTCGAGGTGGCACCGGCCGAGGGCATGGTCGAGCCCGGTCTGATCGGCGGCCCCGCCCCGGGTGGGCGGACCGCGGTCCTGGTCGGCTACGGCCCGCGTACCACCGCCGCGAAGCGCCGCCCCCGCAAGGGTGGCGTCCCCGCGCAGGCCGCAGTGGCGCCCACGGCCGCTCCGGCGCCGGTCGCGCCGGCTCCGCAGCCGGTGGCCGCGCCGACGCCGGTCGCTGCGGTGACCGGCGGGCTGGTGCTGGCCAAGCCGCCGGTGCGCAAGCTCGCCAAGGACCTCGGGGTTGACCTGAGCACGTTGACCGGGTCGGGTCCGCTGGGCTCGATCACCCGGGAGGACGTGCAGCAGGCGGCGAGTGGCGCCGTGGCCGAGCCGATCAGGGCGGCGGCGGTGGCGACGAGCGCGGCCAGCTTCGGCGCGGACCGCGAGCAGCGCATCCCGGTCAAGGGGGTACGCAAGCTCACCGCCGAGAACATGTCCCGCTCGGCGTTCACCGCCCCGCACGTGACGGAGTTCCTGACCGTCGACGTGACCCGGGCGATGAAGGCGCTCGACCGGCTGCGCGGCCGGCGGGAGTGGCGCGACGTCCGCGTTTCGCCGCTGCTGCTGGTGGCGAAGGCCGTACTCCTGGCGGTCAAGCGGCACCCGATGGTCAACTCGACCTGGGCCGGCGACGAGATCGTGGTCAAGGAGTACGTCAACCTCGGCATCGCCGCGGCCACCGAGCGTGGCCTCATCGTGCCGAACGTCAAGGACGCGGGCCGGCTCTCGCTACGCGAGCTGGCGGACTCCCTGAACGACCTGGTGCAGACGGCGAAGTCCGGCCGGACCTCGCCGGCGGACATGTCCGGCGGCACCCTGACCATCACCAATGTGGGGGTGTTCGGGGTGGACACCGGGACGCCGATCCTGCCGCCGGGTGAGTCGGCGATCCTGGCCTTCGGCGCGGTGCGGGAGATGCCCTGGGTGCACAAGGGCAAGGTCAAGGCGCGCCAGGTCACCACGCTGGGGTTGAGCTTCGACCACCGGATCATCGACGGTGAGCTGGGCTCGAAGTTCCTGCGCGACATCGGCGACTTCCTCGCCGATCCGGAGGCGGCGCTGCTCGCCTGGACCTGATCGTCCGAACGCCAGCCACGGCCGGTGTGCCACGGGTTAACGCCCGGCACACCGGCCGTGTCCGTTGGGCGACGAAACCGTCGGCGAAACACCCCTCAGACCTTTGATTGTTAGGCAGGTGTCCCAACTCACCTAACAATCGATGGAAGTTAGCCGGGTTCTGCGGTTCAATAGATGCATCAGGGGCCGACAACCGAATAGCCAGGAGGACACCCCCAATGAGCATGATCGAGCGAATCCGCAGTCACCGCGACGCCACCCGCCGCGCCCGTGCCATCGAGCACGCGCTGCGCTCGGCGAACTCGCCGGCCGTCCGCGAGGAACTCCTCATCATCGCCCAGCGTCACATGGGCTGACGCTCCACCGACATTCCTCACCTCCTTCAGATCGATGGCCCGCCCGGCCGACCGGGCGGGCCATCGGCGTTTCCTCCCCTCCCGGCACCGGGATTCCGCCGTGCGGCAGCGCCCGGTACGGTGGGCTTCGGTCGCCGCCCGCCGGGCCGGCACCGGCGGAGCCGATAGAAGCTGCTCGACACCGACCGGCCACGCGGAGTGACGACCGGTGCTCCTTGGACGCCCCGTGTGGTCACCGGATACGGTGCGGGGAGCCCGGCACGCCGGTGACGCCGGCAGCCATGCCGAGGAGACCGATCGGCACCGGCGGCCGACATGTGATGGAGGAGGCGCACCGATGACGTCCGAGGGCCCGCACCGCCCCGGCCAGGAGCCGGACGAGGTGTCACCGGGCGCCGGCGGACCGGCGCCGTACGGCGACCGCCCGGCGCAGCCGGACAACGGCTACAACGCCGCCGGCCCCGACCTGGGCTGGGCACCCCCGCCGCCGGCGCGGCCGAACCCGCCGGCCCCGGCATGGGCCGCTCAGTCTGAGCAGCAGCCGAACCCCGCCTGGGGTGCCGCCGCCGCGCCGCAGCCCACCGAGCCGGCGCAGCCCGCCTGGGCAACCGGCGGTGGCGCGAACGAGCCGCCGCAGCAGCCCGGCACCTGGACCGGCGCGGGTGGCGCACCCGACCACACGCAGCCCGCCCCGTGGGCCGCCCAGCAGCAGGGCTGGACGCCAGCCGAGCAGAGCGCACCCGGGTGGACCCCCGGGGGCGCCGAGCAGCCCGAGTGGGCGCAGGCCCAGCCGGCCGCGCGGGGTGCCGCGCAGGTGCCGCCCGCCACCGCAGCCTGGCCGGCTCAGGACGACCCGGCCCGCTCCGGCGGCTGGAACGCCGACGCCCAGCAGGACGACCCGGCCCGCTCCGGCGGTTGGAGCGGAGCGGCGCAGGCCAACCCGCCCGCCGGCGACTGGCGCGGCGGCGAGTCGCAGCAGGCAGAGTCGGCGCAGGGCGCCGGTTGGGCCACCGGCGCCGCCGGTCAGGGCGATCAGCCGATGTGGACGCCGGCTGAGCAGTCACCACAGACCTGGGGCCAGCCCGCCGAGTCGACCGAGCAGGCGGCCCCCGGGTGGGGCCAGGCCGAGGCGGCCGCCTCCCGGGGCTCGGCTCAGGTGCCGGCTCAGGCGCCGGCGCCGAACTGGCCCGGCCAGGACGACCCGGCCCGCTCCGGCGGCTGGGCCGGACAGCAGCAGCCGGCGCAGCCCGGCGGGTGGGGCGACGGCACCGACGTGAAGCAGGACGAGGCCGCGCAGCCCGCCGCCTGGGGTGGCGCCGAGGGTCGTCCGCAGCAGCCGGACTGGGTGCTCTCGCCGCAGGACCAGCCGGCCGAGCGGCCGGAATCGGCGGAATGGACCGCGGACGCCACCGGCACCCCGGCCCGGGCCAGTGCCAGCGTTCCCAGCAACGACGGGACGCCCGCCTGGGCCGCCGCCCCCGACAACGCCGCCCAGGGCAGCGCCGGCGTGCCGGACGCCCAGCCGTGGGCGCCCGGCGAGGTATGGGGTCGCGCCGAGGCGGAAGCCTCGCAGTCCCGCGGTGAGTGGGAGGCGGGCCGGGGCGACGAGTCGCCGGTCTACCAGCCCGCTCCCGCACCGGGCATCTCGCCCGCGAACGCCGTGCCACTGCCCCCGCAGGAGCAGCGCGTGCCGGGGGCCAGCCTGGCTGCCGCACCGCCGGCCAACTACGGGCCGCCGGCCCAGTACGGCGCTGCCTCCGAGCAGCCGGCGTACGCCGAGCGGGAGAACCCGGACGCCGCCGCGCAGTACGAGGCGGAGCCGGCCGGCTGGGGCCGGGCCGAGGAGGCTCCGGCGGCCGGCGCCGTGGTGCCCGCCCCGCGGGTCTCCCCGGAGGCCGGAGCAGGCCGCGCGGTAGTACCGGCGCCGGATGCCGAGTCGGCGGCCGGCCGGGCGTCGGCGAGTGCATCGGTTCCGTTGGCCAGCCGGGTGATGCCCCCCACCGACCAGGCCGTACGACCGGCCGGCGCGCCCGCGCCGCAGCCCCGGGTGTACGGTCGCCCGCCCCGCCCCGAGCCGGAGAACGAGCCGGAGCAGGCGGCGCCGGAGGCGTTCCAGGCCGCCCCGGGTCCCGAGCGCCCGAGCGCACCGGACTGGCAGAACGGCCCCGACCGGCAGGTCACACCCGACTGGCAGACCGGCGCCGAGCGCCCAAGCGCACCCGACTGGCAGAACGGCGCCGAGCGCCCGGGCGCACAAGACTGGCAGAACGGCCCGGAGCGACAGGGTGCCGCCCCCGCGTGGGGCGGCGAACCTCCGGCCGAGCCGCGCTTCGACGACCGGGACGTGCCGGCCGCTCCGAACGGATTCGGTGCGGCGGCGTCCCCGCCTCCGGCCTTCCCGCCGGGTGTGCCGTCGTTCGTCGACACCCCGGGCAGCAACCGGCCGATGAACGGGGTCCGGCCGCAGGCCGGCGCCGAGCGCACGGCCGAGCCGTTCGGCGCCCCCGGGTCACCGGTCGCCGGCACCGCCGGAATGAACAGCGCGCCGGGCTTCGGCGGCCCGAACTTCGGCGGCCCCGGCTTCGGGGGGCAGTCCACCGAGCCGGCACCGGGCGGCGGCTTCCCGCCGCCGGCCTTCCCGCCGGCGCCCCAGCAGCCTGCACCATCGTGGGGCCAGGCAGCCGGCGAGTCGGACCAGGGCCGGTTCGACGCGTACAAGCCGGACGCCGACCAGCCGCAGGCGGAGCCACCGGTGCCGAAGGTGCGCAACGGCCGCGTGCTGGCGGCGGTGCTGATCGCCGCGGTGCTCATCCTGGCGGTGCCGCTCGGCCTGCTGATGCTGCTGGGCAAGTTCGGCGGGGACGACACGCCGGCCTTCGACCCGGCGGTCGGCACCTGCGTGAAGCAGTCCGGCCAGGGCGCCTCGGCGGTGGACTGTGGCGAGGCGGGCGCGTTCACCATCGTTTCCAAGGTGGATGCGAAGGACAAGTGCGCCGATCCGGCCCAGCCGCACGTGGTGCTGCCCGGCGACGGCACCAACCGGGTGCTCTGCCTCAAGCCGGCCACCAAGTAACGCGAACCGACGGCGGGGCCACGGGTGACCGTGGCCCCGCCGTCGTCGTCCCACCAGCGGGGATGAGGCGTACGCGCCCGGATCTGGGCGGCTCGCCCCCTCCGGCCGGTGACGGGCCGGTGATCAGGCACGATGGGGGCATGAGTGCACGAGTACGGGCTCCCGAGCTGCGGGGTCGGGGCTGGCTGAACACCGGTGGACGCGATCTCAAACTCGCCGACCTGCGCGGCAAGATCGTCCTGGCCGATTTCTGGACCTTCTGCTGCATCAACTGCCTGCACGCGCTCGACGAGCTGCGTCCGCTGGAGGAGAAGTACGGCGACGTGCTCGTCGTGATCGGTGTGCACTCGCCGAAGTTCGAGCATGAGAAGGACGCCGACGCGCTGGCCGCCGCCGTGGAGCGGTACGGGGTGCACCATCCCGTACTCGACGATCCCGATCTGGACATGTGGCAGCAGTACGCGGCCCGGGCCTGGCCGACCCTGTCGGTGATCGACCCGGAGGGGTACGTGGTGGCCACCATGGCGGGCGAGGGGCACGCCGAAGGGCTGGCCCGGTTGATCGACGAGCTGATCGCGACCCATGAGGCCAAGGGCACCCTGCACCGGGGCGACGGCCCGTACGTCCCGCCGCCGGCACCGGAGACCACGCTGCGTTTCCCAGGCAAGGCGGTGGTGCTGGCGGACGGCAACCTGCTGGTCTCCGACTCGGCCCGGCACTCCCTGGTCGAGTTGGCTCCGGACGGCGAGACGCCGGTGCGCCGGATCGGCTCGGGTGAGCGGGGCCGGGCCGACGGGCCGGCCGGCGCGGCGACCTTCTCCGAGCCGCAGGGGCTCTGCGTGCTGCCACGGCAGGTCGCCGAGGTGGCCGGCTACGACCTGGTGGTCGCCGACACGGTCAACCACCTGCTGCGCGGCGTACGCCTGGCGTCCGGCGAGGTGGTCACGGTGGCCGGCAGCGGCAAGCAGTGGCGCGCCTCGGTCGACGACCACGCGCACGACGCGCTCGCCGTGGATCTCTCCTCACCGTGGGACCTGGCCTGGTACGACGACAAGCTGATCATCGCGATGGCCGGCATCCACCAGCTCTGGTGGTTCGATCCGATCAAGCGGACCGCCGGCATGTACGCCGGCACGACTGTCGAGGCACTGCGCGACGGCCCGCTCGCCGAGGCGTGGATGGCGCAGCCGTCCGGGCTCTCCGTCTCCGCCGACGGCACCCGGCTCTGGATCGCCGACAGCGAGACCAGCGCCGTTCGGTACGTCGAGAACGGGGTGCTGGGCACCGCCGTCGGGCAGGGCCTGTTCGACTTCGGTCACGTGGACGGGCCGGCGGAGTCGGCGCTGCTCCAGCACCCGCTGGGCGTGTGCGCGCTGCCGGACGACTCGGTGCTGATCGCGGACACCTACAACGGCGCGGTGCGCCGCTTCGACCCGTCGACCGGTCAGGTGTCCACGGTCGCCGACGGGCTGGCCGAGCCGAGCGATCTGGTCCTCACCCCGGCCGGCGAGGTGCTGGTCGTGGAGTCCGCCGCGCACCGGCTGACCCGGCTGGCCCCGGGTTCGCTGTCGACGGCCGGTGCCAGCACGGTGGACGGCCCACGGCACCGCACCGAGCGGAAGCCCACCGACGTCGCGGCCGGTGAGGTCACCCTCGACATCGTCTTCACCCCCGCGCCGGGGCAGAAGCTGGACGAGACGTACGGGCCGTCGACCCGGCTGGTGGTGTCCGCGTCCCCGCCCGAGCTGCTGGTGGAGGGCGCCGGCACGGGCACCGAGCTGTCCCGCCGGCTGGTGCTCAACGGCGAGGTGACCGGCGGGGTGCTCCAGGTGACCGCGCAGGCGGCGACCTGCGACGCGGACGTCGAGCACGCGGCCTGCCACCTGACCCGCCAGGACTGGGGCGTTCCGGTCCGCGTGGTCGACGGCGCCGCGGCCCGGCTTCCGCTGGTGCTGCGCGGCCTCGACTCCTAGCTGTTAGGAAGGGCCCCTTGTACAACAAAATCCGATAAGAAGGGGCCCTTCCTTTCACGCGAACGGGGTTAGTGGGACACCGGCGTCGATCAGCGTGGCGCGGACCAGCTCGGTGGCGGAGACCGCGCCGGGTGTGTCGCCGTGTACGCAGATCGAGTCCGCCGGGCAGGGAATGACGGTGCCGTCCACCGCCACCACGGTCCGTTCGGTGGCGATCCGTATCGCCCGGGTGGCCACCTCGTCGGGGTCGGTGATGAGCGCGCCGGGGGTGCCGCGGGGCACCAGCACCCCGTTGGGCAGGTAGCCGCGGTCGGCGAAGGCCTCGGCGACCACCGGCAGGCCGGCGCCGACGGCGAGCTGGGCGAGCGTGGTGCCGGGCATGCAGAGCACGGGCAGCTCGGGGTCGTGGCCGGTCACCGCGGCGACCACCGCCGCCGCCTGGGACTCGTCGATGGCGGCCGCGTGGTAGAGCGCCCCGTGCGGCTTGAGGTAGCGGACCCGGGTGTTGAAGAGCTGGCAGAACGCGCTGAGCGCCCCGAGCTGGTAGGTCACCTCGTCGCGTAGCTCGGCGAAGTCGTACGCGATGTGCCGCCGGCCGAAGCCGGCCAGGTCGCGATAGCCGACCTGCGCGCCCACCGCCACCCCGCGCCGCGCCGCGCCCTCGCAGACCCGCCGCATGGTGGACGGGTCGCCGCCGTGGAAGCCGCAGGCGACGTTGGCGGACGTGACCAGGTCCAGCAGCGCCTCGTCGTCGCCGAGTCGCCAGATGCCGAATCCCTCGCCCAGGTCAGCGTTGAGGTCCATGGAATCTGACGGTAGTACCTGGCCGGGCGTGCGCGAGCGGGGTCGCGTCGCTGACCACCCCGATGACCGGGTATCCGCCGGTGGTCGGGTGGTCGGCGAGGAAGATGAGGGGTTGTCCGTCCGCCGGCACCTGCACCGCGCCGAGCACGATGCCCTCACTGGGCAGTTCGCCGGCGACCGCGCGGGGCAGCGGCGCGCCGGTGAGCCGCGCGCCGACCCGGTTGCTCACCGGGCTGACGGTGTACGGGGTGCCGAGCAGCCGGTCGAACGCGGTCGGGGTGAACCAGTCGTAGCGGGGACCTCGGTGCAGGGCCAGGTGCAGCTCCGGTGCAGGTGCGGGGCCCACGGTCACGTCCACCGGCGCGGGCTCGCCGACCGGCTCGCCGAGCGGCAGCCGGTCGCCATCCCGCAGCGGGGACGGCCCCAGCCCGGAGAGGGTGTCGGTGGCCCGGCTGCCGAGCACCGCCGGCACTTCGATCCCGCCCGCCACGGCCAGCCAGCTCCGTACGCCCCGACGCGCCGGGCCGATCCGCAGCACCGTTCCGGCCGGCACGGTGAGCGGGCGTCCGGTGTCGCCGGGTCGGTCACCGGCACGGATCGGCACTTCGGCTCCGGTGACCGCCACGGTGGTGGCCCGGGTCAGCCGCAGCACGCAGCCGGTCAGGGTGATCTCCAGGCCGGCGGCCCCTTCCGGGTTGCCGACCAGCCGGTTGGCCAGCCGCAGGGCCGCCGGGTCGAGGGCCCCGGACCGGGGTACGCCCAGGTGTGCCCAGCCGGGCCGGCCCAGGTCCTGCACGGTGGTGAGCGCGCCGGCGCGGAGCACCTCGATCTCGGCAGGACGGGTCACGCCGCCGCCAACCGGACCCGGGTGCCCGGGCCGAGCCGGGCCGGCGGGTCGGCGTGTACGTCGAAGAGGACCAGCTCGGTCCGGCCAACCAGCAGCCAGCCGCCGGGGGACGCGCTCGGGTAGATGCCGGCGTACGGGCCGGCCAGGGCGACCGAGCCGGCCGGCACGCGGGGGCGCGGGGTGGCCAGGCGGGGCAGCGCCAACTCGGCGGGCAGCCCGGTCAGGTAGGGGAACCCGGGGGCGAAGCCGCAGAAGGCGACCCGGAACGGGGTGCCGGTCAGCCGGCGCGGTACGGCCGGCACGTCGACCCCCCAGTGCTCGGCGACCGCCGGCAGGTCAGGCCCGTCGAAGTCGACCGGGACGACGACCTCGTCAGAGCCCCGCTCGCGCATCCGTTCCGCCGCGCCTGCGGTGTGGTTGACGGCCGTGGCGACCGTTGGTGCCCACCGGGACAGCAGGTCGGCCGTGGCGGCCGGGTCGGGCAGGCCGTCGAGCAGGACGGTGCTGGCGGCCGGCACGATCTCGACGGCGGCCAGTTCGCCCCGCTCGCGGCGGCGCCACAGCTCGGCCCGCCACGCGTCGACGAGGTCGGTCTGAGTCGCGTCGGCGGGCGCGGAGAAGTCGAGCAGCAGGGCGTGCGCCCCGGCGGGTCGGATCCGCATCCGTTCATCCTCGCCGATGTCGTGCCGGCGGGTGTTCACGGGGACGGTGCCGGGCGTCACCAGCGCGACTACTTGCAAGTAACCTACGGTGCCGTAACCTGATGTCGTGACCACCTCCGCCCCGCTTCGACTGAAGCCGGTCGACATCGGTAAGCCCCGGATGCGCGGCTGGCTGCACACGTACGCCTTCTTCGTCGCCCTGGTCTGCGGCATCGTGCTGTGCTCGATCGCCGCCACCCGGCCGGGGTGGGCACCCCTGGTGAGCTGCGTCATCTACAGCCTGACCGTCTGCGGGCTCTTCGGCACCAGCGCGCTGTACCACCGTCGCGTGTGGTCCGAGCGCGGCTACCAGGTGATGCGCCGGATGGACCACTCGATGATCTTCTTGTTCATCGCCGGCACGTACACCCCGTTCTGCGCTCTGCTGCTCGCGCCGCGACCGGCCACCGTGATGCTGGCCCTGGTCTGGGGTGGTGCGCTGGCCGGCGTGGCGCTCAAGGTGGTCTGGCCGCACGCCCCACGCTGGGTTTCCGCGCCGCTCTACCTGGCGCTCGGTTGGGTGTCGGTGGCCATGCTGCCGGAGATCCTGCACGGGGGCGGCGTCGCGGCGCTGGTGCTGCTGATCGTCGGCGGCGCGATCTACAGCGTCGGCGCGGTCTTCTACGCGTTGCGCCGGCCCAACCCGTGGCCGACCGTCTTCGGCCACCACGAGTTCTTCCACGCCTGCACCCTGCTGGCCGCGCTGTGCCACCACATCGCGATCTACTTCGCGCTGTTCGCCTGACCCCGACCGGCACAGGACGCGAGCCGGGGCCCCGCGACGCTGCGGGACCCCGGAACGCGTGATCGTGGGGTCAGACCGGCCGACCCGGCCGGCGCACCTCGCGGTACTCCCGCATGACCCGGTCGTCCTGGACCGGCACCACGCGGTCGGCCACGACGCGGTCCTCCCGGACCGGCGCGGCGACCACCGTGCGGCGGCGGCTGTTCCAGAAGTAGAGGGTGGCGAGCAGGCCGGCGACGCCGGCCAGCATCAGCACCCAGCCAACCACGGCCAGGTTCAGCCAGCCCAGGTCGGCCTCCACGGCGAATGCGAAGATCGCGCCCAACGCGATCAGGAAGATGCTGCCACCAATGCCCATGTCTCGCTCCTCGGCTCCAACCTGGCGTACGTCGCGCCGCGGCCGTCGGTAGGGGTGCGGCACCCATCGACTTACCCCGGCACGGAGATCGCCAATCGGGCAAGCTGGGGGTATGACGGACGCCCATCCCGAGACACGGACTCTGGTGCTGCTCCGGCACGCGAAGGCCGAGCAGGGCGGCGAAGGGACCGACGACGCCCACCGGCCGCTCTCCGCGCGGGGGCACGCCGACGCGGCGGCGGCCGGTGCCTGGCTGGCCCACAACGGGCTGCTGCCGGACGTGGTGATCTGCTCGACGGCGCTACGGACCCGGCAGACCTGGCACGGGGTGGCGATGGGGATGACCGGTTCGCCACCGGAGGGCGGCCCAGCCGGTCCCCGCCCGACCGTCCGCTACGAGCCCGGCGCGTACGACGCCCATCCGGAGGAGTTGTTGGCGCTGGTCCGCACCATCGACGCGGCGGCACGGACGGCGTTGCTGATCGCCCACAATCCGGGCATCTCGCTGCTCTCCGCGCTTCTCGACACGGAGGGGGCGGACACGGAGGGGTTGCGGACCACCGAACTGGCGGTGCACCGCGGCGCGCTGAGCTGGACGGAGCTGGCCCCGGCTCGGGCACCGGTCATCGCACGGCACGTCGCACGCGGCTGAGCCACCCGCCGATGGTCGACGGGTGGCCCGGGCGTACGCGGCTCAGGAGGGTGGCGCGGTCGGCGGCGGCGGGTCGGGCGGCGGCGGCATCATCGCCGTCGGGTGCGAGAGCCGATTCTCCTCGACGATGAGGGTTCGGGCCCGCTTACGCCGGTCCTGCCAGAACCAGAGCGTGGTCAGCAGTACGGCCAGCCCCGCCAGGATGAACACCCAGCCGACCGCGCGCAGGTCTATCCACCAGACGTTGGCTCGTATCGCGAACGTCAGGATGGCGCCGATCGCGATGAGAAAGATCCCGCTTCCTACACCCATGTGCGCTGCACTCCCCCGTGCGGTGGCTCTGGGCGTTCCCTGTCGTGACCACGCGACGGTTACCCGCCCCGCTGCCGGCCTACCGGGGTCGGGCCACCGAATAGCGGGCAGCGCGACGGCCGGCGGGGCAGATGCCCCACCGGCCGTCGGTGTCGGATGACGCTCGGAACCTTCAGGCGTGCCGGGCACGCTCAGAAGGCCTCCTCCGGCAGGTCCATGATGTCGAGGTCCGCACCCTCGATGATGCGCCGGTCCGCGCCGATGCGCGGCAGCACCTCTCGGGCGAAGAACCGGGCAGCCGCCACCTTGCCGGTGTAGAACGCCTTGTCGGTGGCGGAGACCTCACCGGCCAGCGCCGTGAGCGCCACGTCGGCCTGCTTCTGGAGCAGCCAGCCGACCACCAGGTCGCCGATGGCCAGCAGGAACCGCCGGCTGCTGAGCCCGACCTTGTAGAGGGCGCGGGTGTCGCCGCCCTGCGCCTCGCCCAGCCAACCGGTCAGTACGCCGAGCATGTTCTGGATCTCGGCGAGCGCCTTGCCGAGCGCCTGCCGCTCCTCCTTGAGCTGGCCGTTGCCCGCCTCGGAGGAGATGAACTCCTGGATCTCGCCGGCGACCGCCATCAGCGCCCTGCCGTTGTCCCGGACGATCTTGCGGAAGATCAGGTCCAGGCTCTGGATGGCGGTGGTGCCCTCGTACAGGGTGTCGATCTTGGCGTCCCGGACGTACTGCTCCAGCGGGTAGTCCTGGAGGAAGCCGGAGCCGCCGAAGGTCTGCAGCGCCTCATGCCCGAGCAGCTCGTACGCCCGCTCCGAACCGACACCCTTGACCAGCGGCAGCAGCAGGTCGTTGACCCGCTTGGCCAGCTTGGTGGCCTTCTCGTCGCCGGCCGCCTCGGCGATGGCGATCCGGTCCTGCCAGGTGGCGGTGTAGAGGACCAGGGCGCGCAGGCCCTCCGCGTACGACTTCTGCAGCAGCAGCGAGCGGCGCACGTCCGGGTGGTGGGTGATCGTGACGCGCGGCGCGGTCTTGTCGGCCTGCTGGATCAGGTCGGCGCCCTGCACCCGGTTCTTCGCGTACTCCAGGGCGTTGAGGTAGCCGGTGGAGAGGGTGGCGATCGCCTTGGTGCCGACCATCATCCGGGCGTACTCGATGATCATGAACATCTGCCGGATGCCGTCGTGCTTGTCGCCCAGCAGCCAGCCCTTGGCCGGCACACCGTGCTCGCCGAAGGTCACCTCGCAGGTGTTGGAGACCTTCAGGCCCATCTTGTGCTCGACGTTGGTGGCGTAGACGCCATTGCGCTCGCCCAGCTCGCCGGTGGTCTCGTCGAAGTGGTACTTCGGCACCACGAAGAGCGACAGCCCCTTGGTGCCCGGGCCGCCGACACCCTCGACGCCCACCGGGCGGGCCAGCACGTAGTGGACGATGTTGTCGGTCAGGTCGTGCTCGCCCGAGGTGATGAAGCGCTTCACGCCCTCGATGTGCCACGTGCCGTCCGGCTGCTGGATGGCCCTGGTGCGGCCGGCGCCCACGTCCGAGCCGGCGTCCGGCTCGGTGAGCACCATCGTGGAGCCCCACTGCTTGTCGATGAAGAGCTTGGCCCACTTCTTCTGCCGCTCGGTGCCCTCGACGTGCAGCACGTGGGCGAAGGACGGGCCGGAGGCGTACATCCAGACCGGGGCGTTCGACCCGAGCACCAGCTCGGCGAGGGCCCACCAGAGAGCGCGCGGCGCGTTGGTGCCGCCCAGCTCGGGCGGCAGGTCCAGCCGCCAGAACTCGGAGTCCATGAATGCCTGGTACGACTTCTTGAACGACTCCGGGAGCGGGGCGGTGTGCGTGGCCGGGTCGAAGACCGGCGGATTGCGGTCACTGTCCGTGTAGCTGGCGGCCAGATCCTCGCGGGCGAGTCGGTCGACCTCGGCGAGGAAGCTGCGGGCGGTGTCGGTGTCGAGTTCCGAGTACGGCTCCTGGCCGAACGCCCGGTCAGCCCCGAAGACCTCGAACAGGTTGAATTCGAGGTCCCGGAGGTTGCTCTTGTAGTGGGTCATGCTCACTGGCCCCGCTTCCGGACAGGTGTTACCGATCAGTAACCCCGACTCTATTACTCGCGGGTAGCTAGCGACAACCCAATCACCCAAGTGACAGGCATTACACACTTCCGAGGCGCGCCCGCGTCCGGCCGGGTTCAGCCCTCGGCGGCGCCGACCTCCCAGCTCGGCACGGCCGCCGCCGCGCCGGTCCGCTCGCCGGCGTACTCCATCAGGACCAGGGCGATGTCGTCGTCGAGCCGGCCGTGCACCCACTCGACCAGGGCCGTCTCCAGCGAGGCCAGCCCGTCGGCGACCGTGCCGTGCCCGAGCAGTCGCCAGGCCCGGTCCGCCGTCGGGAAGAACTCGCCGTCCCGCCGGGCCTCACCGAGACCGTCGGTGAACAGCAGCAGCCGGTCGCCGGGCTCGAGGCGTTCCACCCGCGGGCGCACCACCGGCATGAACCCGAGCGGAGGCGCCGGCGCGGGTGGCTCCAGCGGGATCACCGCGCCCCGGCGCAGCAGCAGCGGCGGCGGGTGCCCGCAGTTGACGATGGTGAGCGTGCCACCACGCTCCTCTACCAGTGCCGCCGTCACGAAGTCCTCGTCACCGACGTTACGGGCCACCGCGCGATCCAGATCGGCCACCACGGCGCGCAGGTCGGCCCGCTCGTACGCCACGTGCCGGTAGGAGCCGAGGACGATGCTGGCCAGCCGGACCGCGTCCAGGCCCTTGCCGCGCACGTCACCGATGATCATGCGAACCCCGTAGGGCGTGTCGATCGCCTCGTACAGGTCCCCACCGATCTCGGCCGTCGCGGTGGAGGAGATGTAGCGGCCGGCCACCGACAGCGTGCCGACCTGCGGGCCGAGCGAACGCAGCACCGCCTGCTGAGCCACCGAGGCGAGCTTGGTCAACTCGCCGATCTTCACCGCCTGCCGCTGCCGTACCCAGGCCACCGCCATCGCCAGCCCGGTGACGAACGCGACCCCGACCACGTTGACCGAGGTGACCAGCGACATCTCCGGCTCGATCAGGGCGAAGCCGGCCCCGATCAGGGTCGCCGCGGCGCCCACCCCCAGCACCACCTGCCACGCGGCCAGCGCGGCGGCCAGGACCGGGGCGGCCGCCAGCAGCGCGACGTAGTGCGCGGGCCGGCCGTCCGCCAGCTCCACCGCCGAGACGATCGCGAGCAGAACGAGGGCCGCGCCGAGGCCGGCGCGGGATCCGGGGCTCAGCGGGCGACGGCCCGACTGGAGGAGTCGCGTGGGTACGAGGGACAGCATGCCTGATCCACGTGAGCGGGTGAATGAACCTGACCCGTCGTCCGAGGAGGTTCTGTCCGGCTGGCGGGGGTGTCCGGCCGGAACGGCATCGCCCGCCCCGCTCAGCCGAGGACCTCGTACCTGACGGTGAGCGCGCCCACGTCCACCGAGGCGATGGTCGCGAACGCGGCCCGCGAGAGGTCCAGGCAGCGGCCGTCGATGAACGGGCCACGGTCGTTGATCCGTACCACGACCGACTTGCCACTGGCCGGGTTCGTCACCCGGACCTTGGTGTTGAACGGCAGGGTCTTGTGCGCCGCGGTCAACTCGTTCGGGTTGAACGACTCGCCGTTGGCGGTGAGCTGCCCGTCGGAGTAGAAGGAGGCGCCGCACGATCCGCTCTCCAGCACCTTCGCGGCCACGGTCTTCTTCTTCGCGGTCGGGCTCGGCTTCGGTGGTGCAGCGGTACGGGTCTTGTTCCGGGAGGCGGCCTGCGGCGACCGGCTGGCCGTCACGCTCGGCGAGGCGCTGGCACTCGGGGAGGCGGCCGGGGAGCTGGCGGCAGGGCTGCTGGCGGCGATGGTCGGGGCGAACTCGATGGTGGCCTGCTCCGGCTGCGCGGAGCCCGAGGTCAGCTGCACGGCGCCGACGGTGCCCCCGACGGCGAGGGCGACGGCGGCCGCTGCAGTGGCCGCGATGCCCGCCGGGGAGGAGAAGATGCGGGTACGGGAGTGCCTGCCTGCCACCGGCCCGGTCCTTTCGTCGACTGAACAAACCGGGTCGGACCGTAACGAGAGAAGTACTTCCGAAGTCAACGTGATCATTGTGGTATGCCCGTATTTGCACTGGTACGTGTAGCCGATCATCCGAGCCGGGATGGGCCGGCCGGCCCGGGTGCCCGCACCCCCGACGCGGGTGCCGCAGGATGGACCGATGCCAGCCGAGCTGACCGAACGCCTCGCCGCCCTGTTCCGGTGGATCGACCCCGGACCGGGCACCAGCCACCTGGTCAGCGACATCTCCGGTTGGTGGCGCGACCCGGCCGTACTGGCCGAGCTGGGACCGGCCCTGGTGGCGCCGTACCGGTCCGCCCGGCCGACCGTGGTGCTCGCCCCCGCGGTCACCGGGCTGCTGCTCGGGCCCTTGGCCGCCACCGCCCTCGGAGTCGGCTTCGTGGCCGCGCACAAGCCTGGCGACGGGCGGCTGCCGGCCGGGCCGCTCACCTGGGCGCAGAGCCCGCCGGACTACCGGGGCCGGCAGGTCGACCTGGCCGTACGGGACCGGCACCTCGGCCCCGGCGACCGGGTCCTGGTGGTGGACGACTGGGTGCGCACCGGAGCGCAGATCCGCGCCCTCTACGACATCTGCGCGGCGCGCGGAGCCGAGGTGCTGGGCAGCGCCGTGGTGGCCATCGACTGCCCGCCCGACGTCGCGACAGAGCTCCGGATCACCGGCCTGATCAGCGGCGCCGATCTGCCGTCTTGACCTGAACCGTGGTTCATCTCCGACGATCGACGCATGGACGACGGGATCCTCGACGAGGCGTACGAACGGCTGCATCGCACCGGCCCCGAATACGAGGGCTGGCTGACCAACCACGGGCCGATGGCCGTCGAGGCGCTGGCCCGGCACGGGCACCAGCAGCGGGTGCACCGCTGGCTCGACGACTACCTCGGTCGCCTCAACGAGCTGCCCCGTGGGCTGCGCCCGATCGACGACTGGCGGGCGGCGCTGGGCGACGCGAAGCGGGCCGGTGACTGGCTGGCGTACTTCGACCGGGAGCTGCGCGAACGCCCGTGGCGGGAGGTGCTCGGCACCTGGTGGCCGCGGCTGCTGCCCGGCATCGCCGCCGGCGCCACCCACGGCGTGATCCGGGTCGGGCACGCCGTGCGCGCGCTCGACCCGGCCGGCGCCAACCCGCAGCGGCTCGCCGAGCTGGGCCAGGCCCTCGGCTACTGGGCCGCCCGCTGGCAGCCGGTCCCCGGAGAAGACCGACTGCTCCACCCGGCCGCGTCGGTCGGCTCCGTCGCTGCCGAGGCGGGCGGGACGGGCACCGACGCGATGGACGTGGATGCCGCGCTGGCCGGCCTGCCCCGGATCGACGACCAGTCCGGGGGCATCCTGGCCCGGCTGGGCCGGCTTCCGGGCGTACCGGGATGGGAGCCGGCACTCGCGGCGCTGCGCCCCGCGCGAAGCCCGGCCGAGGCGGAGCGGGGGCTCGCCGCGCTGGTGCACCGGGCCGGCCTGGACTACCTGCGCTTCGGGCACGCCGCGCCGGTCATGCTGGTGCACGCGGTCACCGCGCCGACCGCGGTGCTGCGTACCCTGCCGGCACTCGATCGGGCGCTCTGGGCGCCGAGCCTCGCCGCGGCCTGGGCCGCGACGGCGGCCGTGACCTCGGTGTACGCCCCGACGGACGGGATGGCACCGCCGACCGTGCCGGCGGCGACCCCGGCGGAGGTCTTCGCCCGGGCAGCCCGCCACGGTGACGAGCACGTGGTCAAGCTGGCCGACGCGGTGCTCGACGCGCACGCGGCCACCGGCGACGAGCGGCTGCTCACCGCCGCGGGCTACGCCGGCCAGCTGATCTGACCAGGGGCCGGCATATTGCGGCGGCGGTACGGGTCGAGCTGGCCTAGCCTCGGCAGGATGTGGCCTCGGATCGGTGAACTGCGCACCCTCGCCCTCGGCACCCCCGGCGAGCTGCGGGCGACCCTGAACACCCTGGTGCTGGCCGGCGTGAAGACCGCCACGGCCGGCCGGCTCGCCGAGTACGCGGAGGAGGGCGAGGAACTGGAGCGGGTCGGCGAACGGCTGGCCCTCGTTGACGACGACGATGCGCTGGCCGGCGTCGTGGAGATCACCGGCATCGAGGTGGTCCGTTTCGCCGACGTGCCCTGGGACTTCGCCCGCGCCGAGGGTGAGGGTGACCGCTCGATCGAGGAGTGGCGGGCCGGACACTCGGCCTACTGGGCGCGACTCGGCACCCCGGTCGACGACGACACCCCGATCGTCTGCCTCCGCCTACGGCTGGTGTCCGGCGGCGAGGGCGGGGTGGCTGGCGGCGACCTCGGCACCTGACCGGTTGTCGCTGGCGGCGCGATCCTCAGCCGCGCAACTCCGGCAGCAGCCGGGTCGCCACGTCCACCAGGACCGCCTCATCGCCGGCGTACCAGCTGCTGGCCCTCGGCCAGTGCGTCACCACGTCGGTGAAGCCGAGGTCAGCGGCCCGGCCGACCTGGTCGGCGAAGAACTGCGCGCTGCTGAGCGAGAAGACCGGCGCCGCGTCCAGCGAGAGATACCGGTCCAGGGTGGCCGGATCACGGCCGGCCTCATCCAGCGTCCGGTCCATCCGCGCGGACAGCGCCGACACGGTGCCCCACCAGCCCTCCACGTCGTCGGCGTCGGTGCCGGTGGTCACCCAGCCCTGGCCGAACCGGGCCACCAGCCGCATCGACCGCGGCCCGTTGGCGGCCACCACGAACGGCACCCGGGGCTGCTGCACGCAGCCAGGATTGTTACGGGCGTCCACCGCGGCGAACCAGTCACCGCGCCAGGTGGTGCCGTCCTCCCGCAGGATCAGATCCAGCAGTTCGGTGAACTCGGCGAACCGGTCGACCCGCTGACGCGGTGGCAGCGTCTCGCCACCCAGCACCGCCGAGTCGAAGCCGATACCGCCCGCGCCCAGGCCGAGCAGCAGCCGACCGTCCGAGACATCGTCGACCGTGGTGATCTGCCGGGCGAACGCCGCCGGGTGCCGGAAGTTCGGCGACGCAACCAGGGTGCCCAGCCGGATCCGGGAGGTCACCGTGGCGGCCGCGGTCAGCGTGGTCATCGAGTCGAACCACGGGCCGTCCACAAGGTCCCGCCAACCCAGGTGGTCGTACGTCCAGGCGTGGTCGAAGCCCCACTCGTCGGCCTGCCGCCAGCGACGCTGCGACTCCGTCCAGCGCTGGTCCGGCAGGATCACGATGCCAATTCGCATGATCGCCAGCCTAGCCGGGGGCACCACGGGCGCCCGGCTTTCGCTACCGTTCTCCGATGGACCTACGGTCGCGTCGGGCCGACACGGTACGAGCATTCGGCACCATGTCGCTGGTGGCTGGCTTCCTGACTTCGCTGCTCACCATGCCATCCGACTACGACGGGCTCAGGCCGCAAATCCTCGCCGCCCTCCTCGTCCTGACGGGCACCGGTCTGCGGATCGAGGCGGCGATCATCGACCGTAAGTCGTAGTCCCGCCGTCGCTGGCGGCCCGTACCCTCCGGTCATGATCGCCCAGCCAGCCGCTGCCCGCCCACCTCTGGGTCGCCGGTCACGCACACTCTTCACGGCGGCGATCGTGATCGCGGTGATCGCGCCGTCAATGGTCTTTCGCGAGCTGATGGAGGCCCGGTTCGGCCGCGGGCCGCTGGCCGACCTCAGCGCGATCGCGGTGCCCGTCGTGGTGACCGCCTGGCTGGCGCCGCACGCCTCCTACCGCCGCCGCGATGCCCTGCTGTGGCTGGTCGGCCCGGGCATCTGGATCTTCGCGGTGATCGCCTGGCGGCTGGCCTTGCTGCCGTACCGCGACTGGAAGCCCCGCCCCGAGGAGGTGCCCCGCATGCGCTGGCTGAGTGGCCCGGAGTACGCCGGGATGTGGGACCTGCCGACGGATGACCGCCAACCGGACCGGTCATCGGAGAGCAATCCCGCGCACTGACCTGTCGCGCTGTGGTCCACGTCACACTGCCTTCCTGTAGGGAGTTCTCCGGCGGCTCCGACCCATCGGTGAGCGGGCACCCGAACGGGTGTCGCCCGAGGAGAGGACAACGCGAGATGACGAAGGTGACCGCACAGGTGTCGGTGTCGATGGACGGGTTCTACGCCGGCCCGCAGTTCGCCGGCGAGGGCGACTGGATGGACTCGGCCGAGAGCGCCGGATTCTTCCGGGTCACCCGCTGGGTGACCGACGCCGGGGCGTGGCGCGAGCGACAGGGCTTCGCCGGTGGTGAGCGGGACACGAACTCGGACGTGGTCGCCGAGTCGTTCGAAGCGGCCGGCGCGTACGTGATGGGGCGGCGGATGGCCGACGGCGGTGAGGTGCCCTGGGGCGAGGAGCCGCCGTTCCGCGCGCCCGTCTTCGTCGTCACGCACCGCCCCCGCGAGCCCCTGCTGCGCGGCGGTGGCACCAGCTTCACCTACGTCACCGATGGCGTGGCCAGTGCGGTCGAGCAGGCGCGTGCCGTGGCCGGCGGCAAGGACGTGGCGGTGGCCGGCGGCGGCAGCCTCGTACGCCAGGTCCTCAAGGCCGGCGTGCTCGACCAGTTGGAGCTGCACGTCGTACCGGTCGTGCTCGGCACCGGCCTCCGGCTGTTCGACGCGGACCTCGACCTCGGCGAGAAGGAGGCGATCGAGCTGACGCCCACCCGGGTCATCCACACGCCGCAGGTCACCCACATCCGGTACGAGGTGCGCGGTCGCGCCCCGCTCGTCCTCGACGACCGGGGCCGCGGCGGCGGCCCGACGGTGACCACGAACTGAACCGCGCCGACCGGATACGGGACCATCAACCCAAGAGGAGATCCCATGCCGCAACTGTTGCGGGTGCAGTGCTTCAACGTTTCGCGCGACGGGTTCGGCACCGGTGAGGGGCAGGGCCTGGAACGACCCTTCGGCCACGCGGACCCCACCCCGCTGTTCTCCTGGCGTGCCGCCACCGCCAGCTTCGTGTATCGCACCGAACCGGGCGGCACTCGCGGGCTGGACGACTACCTGACCCGCGACGCCGAGTGCAACATCGGCGCGGAGATCATGGGTCGCAACAAGTTCGGCCCACAGCGCGGCCCCTGGGAGGACCACGAGTGGCAGGGATGGTGGGGTGACAACCCGCCGTTCCACACGCCGGTCTTCGTACTCACCCACCATGTGCGGCCGTCGTTCACCCTGGCCGACACCACGTTCCACTTCCTCAATGCCAGCCCCGCCGAGGCGCTGGCCCGGGCGAAGCAGGCAGCCGCCGGTCGGGACGTACGCCTCGGCGGTGGGGTGGCGACCATCCGCGAGTTCATCGAGGCCGACCTGGTCGACACGATGCACATCGCCGTCGCGCCCGTCGACCTCAATCGGGGCGAGCGCCTGTGGGACAGCCACACCGATCTTCTCGACCGCTTCCACCTCGAGTCGGTGCCCAGCCCCAGCGGAGTCACCCATCTCCTGTTCTGGAAACGATGACCGCCAACACGATCACAGCATGCTGACCCGTTGCCCTGAGCACGGTCGCCTACCGGCGGGACAGCACCAGCATCCAGTAGCCGTCGGATGTCAGTGGCCGTGTCAGGATCGTGTCAGGGGGTGACAGGCCCGGCGCCGCTCAGTGCCGGCCGACCCGCTTGTGCTTGGAACGGCTGGTGAACCCGGCGCCGCCACTGTTGGAAGCGCCGGGCCGCCGCGGCGCCGTGCGCCGGGGGAACCATCTCCGGAACGGGATGCGGGAGATCGTCAGCAGAACCGCCACGACCAGGATCACGAACCCGGCCGCGCCGATGACACCTTGGATGCGGCCCCGGTGTCCACTGAGCGCGTCGAAGTCGGTGACGAAGTCGCTCGGATCGGTGGGGTTCACCCAGATCGGCACGACATCGCCGGGTGGCAGACACACCTCGAAGCAGCCCAGCTCCTGCTCGTACGTCCGGCCGGCCATCTCGTACCGGAGATACATGGTGGTGGAGCTGCCACCCCGCTTGCTCTCCCGGTCGTAGACGACGGCCCGCGCCGGCACACCTTCGGCCCGCAGTTCGGTCTTCCAGTCGTCGAGTGCGTACTGGGTGTGCAGCGGCAACCAGAGCAGGGCACCACCGGCCACCACCAGCAACACGCATCCGACGGTCACCCAGACCGGGCGCCTCAGCAACATGATCAGGCGGCTCACCGGCTCATCGTGCCGCTCCGACGCAAGGATCACGCCCGCTGTCGCTCGAAGTCAGATGATCTGCGTCAGTGCCAGATGACAGGAGAACAGGAGCGCCGCTGTCGCGATCGGCCACGGCCACCAGCGGCGGGGTCGGGGAAGCCGGATCAGCGAAGTCACGAGGCAGAGCGCTCCCGCGAGCCCCGTCGCGGCGGCCACGATCCAGAAGGTCCGCAGCTCCGGATGCCAGCAGGCTTCCAACCCGTCGACGGCGGGATCGCACGGTTCGGGACCCGGGCCGGTGAGCGCACGCACGAAAAAGCTCAGGTTGAAGGCGAACACCAGCAGGAGCGGAAAACCGACGATCGCGAGAGGGATCGCCACCCCGAGGCGCAAGGCGCGAGTGCGGGCACGGATGGTTACCCGCTCAGGGCCTGCCGGACGGCCATCTACGGTGGTCACTCCGACATCATGGTCGCCGGCACGCCGCTCGTCGTCATCCGACCGTTCGGCATTACGAGATCAAGTTGTCAGGTCCGCCGGCCCGGGTGCATCTCCGGACCAGCACGACCGGCGCCGCCCTGTCGAGCCGACCTCACCGAAACCACGTTGTTGTTCTGCTGGCCCGTGTCTACGGTGCAGTGATGCTCTCGCGAATGCTGACGGTGACCTTCGATGCGCATGACCCTGCTCGCCTGGCGCAGTTCTGGGCCGGAATGCTCGGCCGGGAGGTCGTCGAGGACGCCGATCGTGCGCTCCTGCCCGGCGACGACACTCAGCTCAGCCTCCAGTTCGTCCCGAGCCGCACGAAGAAGGTGGGGCCGAAACGCCTGCACCTTCACCTGACCAGCGCCAGCGACGCCGCCCAGCAGCACACGGTGGCGCGGGCACTGGGGCTCGGCGGCGGTCACCTCGACGTCGGGCAGCGCCCCGAGGAGGGGCACATCGTCCTTGCCGACCCCGAGGGCAACGCGTTCTGCGTCATCGAGTCCGGCAACGGCTTCCTCGCCGGGTGCGGCCTGCTCGGGGAAATCGCCTGCGACGGCAACCGGGAGGTCGGCCTCTTCTGGAGCGAGGCGCTGGGCTGGCCGCTGGTGTGGGACCAGGACGAGGAGACCGCGATCCAGTCACCGCACGGCGGCACGAAGGTCGCGTGGGGTGGCCCACCCGTGGCCCCCAAAACGGCGAGGAACCGGCAGCGCTTCGACCTCGCCCCGGCCGGTGGCGATCAGCAAGCCGAGGTCGATCGGCTGGTCGCCCTCGGGGCCACTCGGCTCGAGGTCGGTGCGGACGGCGCCGTCCTACTGGCCGATCCCGACGGCAACGAGTTCTGCGTCAGAGGACGCTGACCGCAGCGCGGCGCCCCGCGAGCCCCCGCAAAACCGGTTGGCGGACCGCGGCGACACTGCTACTTTTCCGGAGGCCGTGCGAGAGATCGAGGAGGTGGTACCCGTGAACGTATCGACATGGGTGCTCCCCTCCGGGGTCACGGTCGGGCGATAGGTCGTCCGGGAGCGCCGTTCACGAGCACTCCCGAAAGGCACGACCATGCGATTCACTTCCGAGCAGCGCCTCGACGACGGCGTCCTCGAACGCGAATTCACCCTCGGCGAGATCCCCGGCATCCTGTGGACGCCCGGATCCGCATCCGCACCGGTCCCGCTGATCCTGCTCGGCCACCCCCCGCTCGGACTGCGCAAGATGTACCCCCGTCTGGTGGCTCGGGCCCGGCACTCTGCGGCGGAGGGCTTCGCCGCGGCCACCATCGAGCTCCCCGGCAGTGGTGACCGGCCCCGTTGGGCCGCCGTCGAGCAGGCCCGCGCCGACCTGCGCCGGGCGCTGGAGGCCGGCGAGCCGGTCAGCGACGAGATCATCGACGCCCTCATCCTCCCGCTCGTCAACAAGGCGGTCCCGGAATCGCAGGCCGCCCTGGATGCCCTCCTGTCGCTGCCCGAGATCGGCGGCCCGGTCGGGTACTCGGGGGGAGTGATCTCCGTCGGCATCCGGCTCGCGGTGGTCGAGCCGCGCATCGTGGCCGCCGGCTTCTTCGCCGGGAGTTTCGTGCCTCGCACCATGTTCGAGGAGGCCCGACAGGTCACCATTCCGCTGCATGTCCTACTGCAGTGGGATGACGAAGGGAACGACCGGCAGGCGGCCCTGGACCTGTTCGACGCCTTCGGCTCCAAGGAGAAAACGCTGCACGCCAACATGGGCGGACACACCGGTGTCCCGCAGTTCGCAGGAGAGGACGCGGCCGGGTTCTTCGCCCGGCATCTGCGCTAGCCGCAGGCCCGGCCCGCCGTCAGGCCATCGGGCCGTACCGGCCGGTCGTAGCACGGTCGCTGACCTTGGAATATCGAAGGCCCTGGCTGGGACTTGTGTCCTGGCCAGGGCCTTGATCGTGGAGCGGGTGACGGGAATCGAACCCGCACTGTCAGCTTGGGAAGCTGATGTTCTGCCATTGAACTACACCCGCGAGCGGCACCACTGTACCTGAGTCACCCAGCCAGTGCACCCAGGTACCCCGCCCCCACGTGACGGCCGACCACCCGCCCCACCGCGGAGAACCACCATTGCCCCCCTGAGCCACCGTGCACGGAAAGTAGTTTCCTTATGACAAGATATGGCCATTCTCAAATGCATCGATGAGTTGTAACGTCTGCCACACCTTGCCAGCCACGGCGTGACACACCCCCTGCCACGTCGCCAAAAAGAGGTGGCCCATGGGACTTCGTCCCAACCTGCTGACCCGGCGTGCCGCCGGTGTCGCTTCGACGACTCTCGCGCTGCTGCTCAGCACCGCCGCGGTGGGCGTCGTTCCGGCTGCTTCGGCGTTCTCCGCAGCCCCCGGTGGCGCCTGCGTGGAGCCGACCGGCAGCCACGCCAACGCCCGGATGAAGCCCGGCGCGGCGGCGAAGCACGACCCGAACGAGCTGACCGCGAAGCAGGTACGCGAGCGGGACGCCGACCTGGCGGCGGCGCTGCGCGAACGCGCCAACTTCCGGGTCGGTGCCGGTGCCACGGCACTGGCCACCGTCACCATCCCGGTGGTGGTGCACGTGATCCAGGAGAACAGCACGCGTGCGGGTGGCAACATCCCGGACTCGCTGATCACCGCCCAGATCAACGTGCTCAACCAGGCGTACTCCGGTGCGACCGGCGGTGCCGTCACCGCCTTCGCCTTCCGCCTCGACAAGATCAACCGGGTGACGAATCCGTCCTGGTACCCGATCGTGCAGGGCTCGTCGGCGGAGCGGTCGATGAAGTCCTCGCTGCGGGTGGGCGGCAAGAACACGCTCAACATCTACCTGGGCGAGTTGAGCAACGACCTGCTGGGCTGGGCGACCTTCCCGCAGCGGAACCTGAGCAGCATGGACGGCGTGGTCGCGTTGAACGAGTCACTGCCGGGCGGAACGGCCACCAACTACAACCAGGGCGACACCGGCACCCACGAGGTGGGCCACTGGCTGAACCTCTACCACACCTTCCAGGGCGGCTGCGGTGGCTCGGGTGACAGCGTCAGCGACACCCCGGCCGAGGCGTCGCCGGCGTACGAGTGCCCGACCGGGCGGAACACCTGCTCGGCGGCCGGGCTGGACCCGATCACCAACTTCATGGACTACACCTACGACTCGTGCATGTACCAGTTCACGCCGGGCCAGGCCAGCCGCATGCTGACCGTGTGGAACGCGTACCGCGCCGCGTAGCTTTCCCGCGTACCACCGGTGCCGGCTCCGTCACGACGGAGCCGGCACCGGCGTCTTTCCCCAGGACCCCGGCCCCGGTCAGGCGGCCGAGCGTTGGACGTCACGGTTGCGGCGGACCGGGCGGGTCTGCGGTACGGGGGCCGGGCCGGCCGCCGCAGGCGGGGCGTGCGGATCGAGCCAGACCTGGACCGCCGGCCGGCCCTGCGCGCCACCCGTGATGCCCATGCCGTGCTGGTCGCGGCGGGTCAGCATCGCCACGTCGACGGTGAACTCGAACAGCCGCCAGTCGACCTGCGGCTCGGCCCGGGCGCTCTGCGCCAGCCGCGCCACCCGAGCCGGATCGGTCACCGGCCAGGCGTGCCCCGCCACGTACGCCTCGTCGTCGCTCTCCTCCGGCGGGAACGAGTGCAGCGCGTAACGGCCGTCCCGTTCGAGGTCACGGCGCTTCGGAGAGTCGATGACGAAGCAGAACAGACCCTCGTCGGTGATGACCGGGGAGACCGGGTGGACCCGGGGCCCGCCGTCGGCGCGGACCGTGGCCAGATAGCCGAAGCCCGGCCCGTACTGCTGAAGGAGAACGCGGATCCCGTCGGCGAGTCGGGGCTCGTCGGCGGCGAATTCGGACCAGGAAGCCATGTGGACATTCTATCGAACAAATGTACGATCAGCGACCTCGACGCGCTGGTCACCGGCACCGAATCCTGTCACTGCGGCAAACGCCGCTATGGTGGTCCGATGCTGCTCTCCGACCGCGACCTGGTCTCCGAGATCAAGGCCGGCACGCTGGGCCTGGAGCCGTTCGAGCCCACCCTGGTCCAACCGTCCAGCATCGACGTACGACTCGACCGGCTGTTCCGGGTCTTCAACAACCATCTCTACACCCACATCGACCCGGCAATGCAGCAGGACGACCTCACCTCGGTCGTCGAGGTGCCTGACGGCGAGCCGTTCGTGCTGCACCCGGGCGAGTTCGTGCTGGCCTCGACGCTCGAGGTCATCTCACTGGGCGACCAGCTCGCCGGCCGGCTGGAGGGCAAGTCGAGCCTGGGCCGGCTCGGTCTGCTCACGCACTCCACCGCCGGCTTCATCGACCCGGGCTTCTCGGGGCACGTGACGCTGGAGCTGTCCAACGTGGCGAACCTGCCGATCACCCTCTGGCCGGGCATGAAGATCGGGCAGCTCTGCATCTTCCGGCTCTCCTCGCCGGCCGAGCACCCGTACGGCTCGGTGGTGTACGGCTCGCGTTACCAGGGGCAGCGCGGGCCGACCCCGAGCCGCGCCTGGCAGCACTGGCGCACCTGGCCGACCCGCTGAAGCCACTCGTCGGGCAATGCGCCCGCCGTGTTAGTAAGGGGCCCCTCCTATACCGGAGGCGTTAAGAAGGGGCCCCTGCTTACATCTCAGCCTGGGCGGCCGTAGCTGTGGATCGGGCCGTCGTCGACCTTCTTCATCTTGATCGGCTGACCGGCCTGCGAGGCGTGCACGACCCAGCCATTACCCACGTACATCCCGACGTGGTGGATGTCGCTGTAGTAGAAGACCAGATCACCGGCGCGTAGGTTGGCCCGGCTGACGTCCTTGGTCACCCGGCTCTGCTGGGCGGCGTTGTGCGGCAGCGACACACCGGCCTTGGCCCAGGCGGCCAGCATCAACCCGGAGCAGTCGTACGAGTTCGGACCCTCGGCACCCCACACGTAGGGCTTGCCGATCTGGGCGCAGGCGAACTTGACGGCCACACCGGCACCGCCGCCGGGGTAGCTGGCCGGGCAGGGCGCCGGACGCAGCGGACCGCCGCCACCGTTGCCGTAAACCTTCAGGCGCAGCTTCTGCAGGCGGTCGATCTCGTCGTTGATCTGCTTCTTCTTGGCCGCCAGCTGGGCCTCGGTCCGGGTCAGCTGGGCCACCATCTCGTCCAGTGGCGCCTTCTGCGCGGCCAGTTGGTCACGCAGGTCGGCCACCTGCCGCACGTCCTGCTGCTGGTTGTGCGCAAACCGGTCGAGCATCTCGAGCTGCCCGACCACGTCGCTCGGTGACCGGCTGCCCAGCACGGCGTTGACGGTGGAGACGTTCTCGCCCTTGTACGCGCGCACAGCCAGGGAGCTGACCTTGTCCATCGCAGCGTCGACCTGGCGCTCCAGCGGGGCGATCCGGGCGGCCAGCGCGTTGGCCTGCTTGCGCTTCGCGGCCAGGTCGGCCCGGGTGGCGTTGTGCCGTTCGATGATCGGTTCGAGCTTGTTCCAGTCGGCGTCGATCTGGCGCTCGATCTCGGCGACGGAGGGGTCGGCGTGGGCCGCCGTGGCGCTGCCCGTCAGGACGACGGCAACGCCGACCAGGGCGGCGAGGGCGGTGGTGAAGCGGGACCAGCGTGAGCGCGGCACGATCGACGTCGGGCCGGCTGACGCCGACCGCTCGGACGACGGCCGCGGGGCATGGTGAGCCACCGGGTTCCGTACTCCTTCTTCCCGACCGCCTACCGGGTTAGCTGACGGGTTCGGGCGGGAAGGTGGACGCCCTACCGCAGTGGCTGCGGATTCACCCCAGAAACCTGGGTCCCCGGCTCGCTCGGAAGCGACTCGGCGGTGTCGGTCCGTTACCGCCCGGGTGGGCGGAGCTGCTGTCGGCCCGACGAATGACCAGAGTAGAGACGACCGTTACCGATCCGCAACCGGTGGGGCCGTGACACTCCGTACCGATTGCCGGCGACGACGGCCGGGAACGAAGGTTTCCTTCCACGAACCTCGGTAGGTCGAAAGGTATTGACGGGAGCCCCGGGCGGGGCGAAGGTGACCTCACTTCGCCCTTCAGATCTAGGGGGTTCGATGCACGGTCCAACCCTGTCCACCGGCCGGCGCGCGCTGCTCGCCGCCGCCGTGGTCGCCGCCGCGACCGCGGTTCCCCTACCCGCCGGCCCAGCCGTGGCCGCACCCACCGCCGACCGCCAGCAGCAGTACGCCGCCGCGGCGACCGAGTACGGCGTACCGGCCGACGTGCTGCTCGGCGTCTCCTATCTGGAGTCACGTTGGGACAGCAACGCCGGCACGCCGAGTACCAGCGGCGGCTACGGCCCGATGCACCTGACCGACGCCCGGCACGTGGCCGCCCTACCGGGGCGCAGCCACCACGACGCCGGCACCGAGGACCCGCGCGGCGACGACTCCCGCCCCGCACGGGAGATGGCGCCCCGACCCGCCGAGGATCCCGCGCCGCCCGCCGCAGCGTTGCAGACCATGGACGCCGCCGCCGCACTGACCGGCGCCGCCCCCGAGTCGCTGCGCACCGACCCGAGCGTCAACATCTGAGGCGGCGCGGCACTGCTGGCCGCGTACCAGCGGGAACTGGGCGCACCGGTGGGGGCCGGCACCGACCCGGCAGCCTGGTACGGCGCGGTGGCCCGCTACGCCGGCGCGGACAGCGCGGACGCCGCGGCGGCCTTCGCCGACGAGGTGTTCACCACCATCGGCGCCGGCGAGTCCCGGGTGACCGACGACGGCCAGCGGATCACGCTGCCGGCCCGGGCAATCCAACCGCAGCGCTCCTGGCTGGACCGGCTGGGACTGCGCCGGCTCGCCCGCCCCGACGGGCTGGAGTGCCCCCGCACCATCTCCTGCGAGTGGATCCCGGCGCCCTACGAGGCGTTCGGCGCCGGGAACTACGGCAACCACGACCTCTCCGACCGACCCGGCCGGCAGAAGATCGAGTACATCGTCATCCACGACACCGAGGCGAGCTGGGCGACCACGCTGCAACTCGTCCAGGACCCCACCTACGTGAGCTGGCACTACTCGCTGCGCTCGGTGGACGGGCACATCGCCCAGCACGTGAAGACCAAGGACGTCGGCTGGCACGCCGGCAACTGGTACGTCAACGCCAAGTCGATCGGGCTGGAACACGAGGGCTTCGCCGCGCAGGGCACCTGGTACACCGAGGCGATGTACCGGACCTCCGCCAAGCTGGTCCGGCACCTCGCCCTGCAGCTGGGGATCCCGCTGGACCGCCAGCACATCATCGGCCACGACAACGTGCCCGGCACCGTCGCCTCCACCGTGCGCGGGATGCACTGGGACCCGGGCCCGTACTGGGACTGGACGCACTACTTCACGCTGCTGCACGCGCCGCGGCTGGACACCGGCATCCCGGCCTCCGGGCTGGTCCGGATCGGCCCCGACTACGCCACCAACCAGCCGGCGTTCACCGGCTGCGTCACCGCCGGTGTGCCGTGCGCGCCGCGCGGCTCATCGTCGGTGGTGCTGCGCAGTGCGCCGTCCGCGGACGCGCCGCTGGTCAACGACATCGCACTGCGCCCCGACGGCACCCCGAACACGATGGAGGTGTCGGACCACGGCACCCGGGCCTCCGCCGGCCAGACGTACGCCCTCGCCGGTCGGCAGGGCGACTGGACGGCGATCTGGTATCTCGGACAGAAGGCGTGGTTCCACAACCCGGCGTCGGCGCCGACCGCCACCTGGACCGTCGGCGTGGTGGCCACCCCGAAGCCCGGACGGGCCACCATCCCCGTGTACGGGCGGGCGTACCCCGAGGAGGCCGCCTACCCGGCCGGGGTGCCATACCAGCCGATCTCGCCGCTGCAGTACACCCTGGCGGCCGGCCAGCGGTACGCCGTCGGCGCGGTGCTGCCGGGCGAGTACTACCGGGCCACCACGTTCGACGGCTCCTCGCCGGGCGACTGGACGGTCATCCGCGGCCAGAACCGGTACGCGCAGATCCAGTTCGGTCACCGGATCATGTACGTCGACCTCGCCGACGTGCAGCTCCTGCCGTCTCCGGTGGACGCACCGCACTGAACCGTGTTGAACGGCACGAGGGCCCCCGGTCGTCCGACCGGGGGCCCTCGTCGTGGCTGCTGGATCAGCCGGGTCTGCGGAACCCGGCGACCGGCATGTTGTTGATGCTGGCCACCTGCACCGGTTTGCCGGCGCGTGGCGCGTGCACCATCTTGTCGTTGCCCAGATACAGGCCGACATGGTGCAGGTCGCTGAAGAAGAAGACCAGGTCACCGGGGCGGGCGTCGGCCCGCGAGATGGCCTTGCCCTCGTGCCACTGGTCACCCGTGTGGTGGGTCAGGTAGATCCCGGCCGCCTTGTACGCGTACTGGGTCAGGCCCGAGCAGTCGAACGAGTTCGGGCCGGTGGCGCCCCAGACGTACGGGTCACCGACCTGCTGGCAGGCGGTCTTGATCGCCTTCTGGGCGGCCGCGTTGGCCACCCCGTTGATGGTCGGGCAGCCCTCGGTCTTGATCGTCGTCTTCGGCAGCGAGGCCTCGAGCCGCTTGATCTCGCCGTCGATCTGCTTCTTCTTCGCCGCCAGCTCGTTCTGCTGCTTGGTCTGGGTGGCGATCAGCGCGTCCAGCTTCTGCTTCTGGCCGTCGTACTTGGCCCGGACGGCCAGCACGCCCTCGACCTCCTTGCGCTCCCGCGCGGCCAGCCGGTCGAGGACGGTGAGCTGCTCGGTGAGCGTGTCCGGCTTGGCGCTGATCAGCAACGCGCCGATGTCGTGGGAGGGACCCGACATGTAGTACCGGGAGGCGAGGTCACCGACCCGGTTGAGCGCCAGCTCGCTCTGCAGCGCCAGCGGCTCGATCTTCTTCTGCAGCTCGGACGACTTCTTCCGGTTGGTCTTCAGCTGCGACCGCACCTTGTTGTACTGCTCGATGGTGGGCTCCAACCGCTCCCACTGCTTGTCGATCTGCGCCTCGATCTCGTCGACCGTGGGCGCGGCCTGCACGGGCGCGGAGAGCACGCCAGCGCCGACCGCCGCGGCGGCGACCAGGACGAGTAGACGGTGGGCGACCCTGCGCAGACCGCCCGACCGAGCGGGCAGTCCCGGGGCGTGACGATGAGGGGGCATGGTTGCCACCGGCACCGACTCCTTTGCAACCGACCGCCGGGCGCCTCGCGTGAGGGAAGGGCCGAGGCAGACGACCCACAGCGGTCGGTGCCTCACATTAGGGAAGCGCAGCAGCGGAATCAAGGCGGGAGGCGTCACCGTCACTGTCGCGCAACCGCTTGCACACCAAGGGTATCGGCCGATCAGCCAACTATCGCAGTCAATACGTCGTCGAGCGTGACCACACCGAGCGGGCGCCGGCCGTCGCTGACCAGCACCATGTGCCTCCGCTCGCGGCGCATGGCCAGCAGCAGGTCGGCGAGCGTACGCTCCGGCGGCACCACCGCCAGCGGCCGGTAGACCTCCGCCGGCACCGCTGCCCGGCGAGCCTGCCCCGAGTACCCGAGCACGTCCTTGACGTGCACGAAACCGAGCACCCGCCGGGTGGACCGCTGCACCACCGGGAACCGGGACCGGCCGGTGCGGGTCGCCAGCACCTCCAGCGACGCGGGCGAGACGTCCTCGGCCACCGTCACCACCGTCGACCACGGCTGCCACGCGTCCGCCGCGGTCCGGGTGTGCAGGGCCAGGGCGCCGGTGATCCGGGCGTGCTGCTCCGCGTCGAGCAGCCCTTCGGTGCGCGCCTGGGAGACCAGCCCGGCCAACTCCTCCGCGGTGAACACCGTCTTCACCGCCTCGGACGCCTCGATCCGCCAGACCGCGAGGACCCGCCGGGCCGCCCACTTCATCGCCAGCAGCAGCGGCTTGGTGGCCACGCAGAACGCCAGCATGGCCGGGCCGAGCCAGAGCGCGGAGAGTTCCGGACCGGCCAGCGTGATGTTCTTCGGCACCATCTCGCCGACCACCGTGTGCAGGAAGACCACCACGCCCAACGCCAGCACGAACGCCACCGGGTGCACCGCCCGCTCGGGCAGGCCGGCCGCGTGGAACGGCGACTCCAGCAGGTGGGCCAGCGCGGGCTCGGCGATCGCGCCGAGGCCCAGGGAACAGACCGTGATGCCGAGCTGCGCCCCAGCGATCATCAGGGGGATCTGGTTCATCGCCGACAGCGCCCAGCGGGCCCGCTTCGAGCCGGCGGCCAGCGGCTCGATCACCGTCCGCCGGGACGCGATGAGCGCGAACTCGCTACCCACGAAGAACCCGTTGCCGAGCAGCAGCAGCACGGTCACCAACAGCTCAGGCATCGTCGTCCGGCTCCGCCGGGCGCAGCACCCGGACCTGCTCGATCCGGTGCCGTTCCACCTCCACCACGGTGAACTCCCAGCCACCGGCCTCGACCGTCTCGCCGGCCAGCGGGATGTGCCCGAGCCGGGCCATCAGGTACCCGGCCAGCGTCTCGTACGGCCCCTCGGGCAGCCGGAAGCCGGTCTGCTCGGCCAACTCGTCGGAGCGCAACACCCCGTCGACCAGCACGGTGCGCTCCCCGCCCGGCACGGTGAGCTCGACCGGGCCGACGTCGTCCACGCTGGCCGGATCGAACTCGTCGGCGATCTCCCCGACCAGCTCCTCGACCAGGTCCTCGATGGTGACCACGCCGTCCGTGCCGCCGTACTCGTCGACCACGATGGCCAGGTCGGCGCCGGCGGCCTTCAGTGCGGCCAGCACGCCGTCCAGGTCCAGGCTCTCCGGCACGTACACCGGCTCGCGGGCCACCGAGCCGACCGTGGTCGACGCCCGGGCGGCCAGCGGAACCCCCAGCGCGTCCGGCACCCCCGCCACACCGGTGACCAGGTCGAGGGTCTCCTCGTACACCGGGAACCGAGTCCGCCCGGTCTCCCGGGACAGCTCGAGCAACCCGGCCACCGTGGCCGTGGCACGCAGCGCGACCACGTCCACCCGGGGGGTCATCGCCTCGGCCGCCCGCTTGTCGCCGAAGCGGATGGTGCGGCGCAGCAGCATCGCGGTGTCCGGGGGCAGTGCCCCGGCCCGGGCGGAGATGGCCGCCAGCAGGCCCAGTTCCTCCGGCGAACGGGCACTCCGGAGCTCCTCCTGCGGCTCCACCCCGAGCGCCCGGACGAGCCGGTTCGCCGAACCGTTCAGTCCCCGGATCACCCAGCCGAACGTCCGGGAGAAGGAGTGCATGGGGCCGGCGGTGGCCAGCGCGGTCGGCATCGGTCGAGCCAGCGCCGCGTTCTTGGGCACCAGCTCACCGAAGAGCATGGAGATCAGAGTCGCCAGGGCCAGCGCCAGAAACGGGGTGAACCGCTCCGTGCTGTCCCCGGCCACCGGGCGCAGCAGCGGGGTGAAGACCCGGGCCAGGGCCGGCTCGGCCAGATAACCCGTGAGCAGCGCCGTGATGGTGATGCCGAGCTGCGCGCCGGAGAGCTGGAAGGAGAGCTCGCGCAGCGCCGTGCGTACCCTCAGGGCGGCCTCGTCGCCGGCGCCGGCCCGGCGGTCGATCTCCGCGCGATCGACCGTGACCAGGGCGAACTCGGCCGCGACGAAGAACGCGTTGCCGGCGGTCAGCGCAGCGAAGCCGACCAGGGGCAGCAGCGTGGCCAGGACAATCCCGTCGATGTTCGCCTCACCTCGGCGCGATTGTGCCACGGCGGGTGCCCAGCCACCGGCCGGGCCGGCCGACGGCTCAGCCGGCGACCGGCGCGGCCTCCTTGCCGCGCTGCGGCTGCTCCGGCTTGACCGAGCGGAGCAGCACGCTGGCCACGTCGATCACCTCGACCTGCTCGCCGGCGCCCTTGCCGTTCACCCCGTCGTTGAGCATCGTCGAGCAGAACGGGCAGCCGACGGCGACCGTCCTCGCCCCGGTGGCCATGGCCTCCTCGACCCGGTCCACGTTGATCCGCTTGCCGATCTTCTCCTCCATCCACATCCGGGCGCCGCCAGCGCCGCAGCAGAAGGAGCGCTCGCTGTTGCGCGGCATCTCGGTGATCTCGCCCTCGATGGCGTCCCCGAGCACCTCACGGGGAGCCGCGAAGATCCGGTTGTGCCGGCCCAGGTAGCAGGGGTCGTGGTAGGTGACCCCGCCGTCGACGGGCTGCACCGGGGTGAGCTTGCCGGTGGACACCAGGTGGGCCAGCAGCTGGGTGTGGTGAACCACCTCGAACTCGCCGCCGAGCTGGCCGTACTCGTTGCCGAGGGTGTTGAAGCAGTGCGGGCAGGTAGCGACGATCTTGCGCTTGGCCTTCTCCCGGCCCTCGAACGCCTCGTTGAGCGTCTCCACGTTCTGCTGGGCGAGCATCTGGAACACGAACTCGTTGCCGATCCGCCGCGCCGGGTCGCCGGAGCAGGTCTCGCCCTCACCCAGGATGGCGAACTTGACGCCCGCCTCGTTGAGCAGGGTCGCCACCGCGCGGGTGGTCTTCTTGGCCCGGTCCTCGAACGCGCCGGCGCAGCCGACCCAGAACAGGTACTCGAAGTCGTCCACCTCGCCGACCCGGGGCACCTCGAAGTCGAGACCCTTGGTCCAGTCCTCGCGGGTGTTCTGCGGGGCGCCCCACGGGTTGCCCTTGTTCTCCAGGTTGCGCAGCATGACGCCGGCCTCGGAGGGGAAGCTCGACTCGATCAGCACCTGGTAGCGACGCATGTCGACGATGTGGTCCACGTGCTCGATGTCCACCGGGCACTGCTCGACGCAGGCACCGCAGGTGGTGCAGGACCAGAGCACGTCCGGGTCGATGACGCCGCCCTCCTCGGCGGTGCCGATCAACGGACGGTCGGCCTCGGCCAGCGCCAGCACGTCGACGTGCGCGAGTTGCGCCGCGGTGGCCTTCTCCTCGCCGGTCAGGTCCTTGCCACCACCGGCCAGCAAGTAGGGCGCCTTGGCGTACGCGTGGTCGCGCAGGCTCAGCACGAGCAGCTTGGGCGAGAGCGGCTTGCCGGTGTTCCAGGCCGGGCACTGCGACTGGCAGCGACCGCACTCGGTGCAGGTGCTGAAGTCCAGCAGACCCTTCCAGCTGAACTGCTCGACCTGGGCGACACCGAACTGGTCCTTCTCCGGGTCGGCCTCCTCGAAGTCGAGCGGCTTGCCCTGGCTCGTCATCGGGCGCAGCGCGCCGAGGCCGGAGCCGGCCGGCCAGGCCGGCTCACGCTTGAAGAAGATGTTGGGGAACGCCAGGAAGCGGTGCCAGGCGACGCCCATGGTGACGTTCAGCGAGATGACGATCAGCCAGGTCATCGAGATGACGATCTTGATGAGGGCGGCGATGCTCGCCCCGTCCTGCCAGTCGGGCAGCACCGCGCCGACCGCGTGGCTGACCGGGGTGGCCCAGAGCGGGTACTCGAAGTGGTCGGTGGCGACCTTGAAGCCCCGGATCACGAACCCGAAGATCAGGACCAGCAGCACGATCCACTCGACGAAGTAGCCCTGCCACATCGTCGAGCCGGTGAACCGGGAGCGACCACCCGGCCGGTTCGGCCGGTTGCGCAGCCGGATCGCCATCAGCACCAGGATGCCGACCAGACCCAGCACGCCGATGATCTCGGTGGCCAGCCCGAAGACCACCCAGTGCCCGATGATCGGCAGCCCACCGGTCGGGGTGACCACCTCGAAGTACGCCTCGAGCACCAGCAGCGACAGCACGATGAAGCCGACCATCACGAACCAGTGCGCCGCACCCACCACGCCCCACTTGAGCATGCGGGTGTGGCCGGCGGTCTCCACCAGCATGGTCTTCGTACGGCTGACCTTGTCGGTGAACCGCTCCGGCGCGGGCTGGCCGAGCCGGATGACTGCCACCATCTTGAGGACCGCGCGTGCCGCAAGCCACACCGCCACGGCGGTGATGGCGGCCGCGAGGATCGTGGTGACGATCTGGACGCTGCCCATCGAGTTGGCCTCCCCGGTCTGCTGCCTGTCGAGCGGCTCGGCGACCGGGACCGGGTCAGGACGGAGCCGGCGTCGCGCCGCTGCCGCACCTGCGACCGGACCGGTCGATGACCTCGCTCCGCTCGGTCATGCAGTGCAGCCTACGCGCAAGGTTACCCAGCAGTAACGTGAGTCATCTCGCAGCGGGCCACGCCGCCCTGCGGACACCATAGGGTGCCCCGCCCGGTCCTGCCGGGCAGGGGCTCCGTGGGGTGACGTGAATCCTCCGGCGTGGCGACGCGCCGGGCCGGCTCAGCGCCAGCGGGAGAGCAGCGCCAACGAGGCGACCATCGCGCCGAAGCCCACCGCGAGGTTCCAGTAACCCCACGCCATGATCGGGTACTGCTGCTCGGAGAGGTAGTAGACCACCAGCCAACCGATGCCAGCGACGATCAATGCGACCGCGGTGATCGGCAGCCACACCGGGCTAGGCTTGCGCGACGATGCCGCCGTCGTCGGACGGACGTCCGTCGGCGGGGTGTACACCTTCTTCTTGCGGACCTGAGACTTGGGCACGACGCTCTCCAGAGGGGTGACGACCTCGTCCGGCCTGACAACCGGGCGCGGGGGCGACGGTCCATGGCCAATAATGTTCGAAAGCTAGCGTAGTCCGGAACGCCCGCCCGGACCACGAATGGGGTCAGGCCGGTGCACGGAGTGACCGAAAAAGGCGGGACTGTTCGCATCACCGGCCCGGCCGGGGCGGACCAATCCCCGAAACGCGGAAGGAACGCTCGGTGGAGTACACATCCGGCGCCGCCTCCTGGCAGAAGGTCCTTCGACGGGCCGGTGCCGGGCTGCTGCCCCGGCGACCGCGTCAACGCCGACCGGGCTGGTCGATCGGGGTGCCCCTGATCGCCGCCGCGGCGGGGCTGCTCTTCACCACCACCGCGACCACGGCCGGCGGCACCGCGCTACGAGAGGACCGTCGGCCCCAGCTCAACCAGCTCATCGAGGACCGCCGCGAGCAGGTGGCGGCGAGCGAGCGCCGGGCCGCCACACTGCGCGACGAGGTCGAGGAGCGGACCGACGCGCTGGCCGACTCGGACAGCCCGATCAAGGCTCAGCAGGACCGCGCCCAGGGCAGCCTCCAGGCCGCCGGGTTCACCAAGCTGACCGGCACCGGGGTGACGGTGGAGCTGAACGACGCGCCGCGACGCACCGACCAGACCCCCACGGACGCCAGCAACGACGACCTGGTGGTGCACCAGGGTGACGTGCAGGCGGTGGTCAACGCGCTCTGGGCCGGCGGGGCGGAGGCCATGTCAATCATGAACGTCCGCGTGCTGGCGACCAGCGCGGTACGCTGCGTCGGTAACACCCTGCTGCTCCACGGGCGGGTGTACTCCCCACCGTTCAAGATCGTAGCAATCGGCGATCCCGCTGCCCTCCAGCAGGCCCTCGCCAGCTCTGAGGGAGTCCGGTTGTTCAAGGACGCAGTCGACGACTACCAACTCGGATACAAGGAGACCGTCTCCGCGGTGACAGTCCCGGCATTCGAGGACTCGACCGCCCTGCGCTCGGCGACGGTGCCCCGGTGAGCGGCCCGGACGACCGGCGCGACGGGCGACACCGGGACCAGGCCGACGAACCGACGGCGTTCCTACCCAAGGTCGACCGGCCCGAGCGCGGAGCTGACCGGCCCGGCCTGGCCGGCAACTGGCCCGATCCGATGCTGCCCGCCCGACCCCGGGCGACGCGCCCAGCGGCCGTACCCGAACCGCCGGCCGCCCCCGGGCCTCCCCGGGGCGACGGGGCGCCGCCGCCGGCCGGCCGCGCCGACAACCTCCCGCGCGCCGACCGCCCGGCCCAGCCGAACGCCGGCCGGCCCGACCAGCAGCGGACCCCGACTCACCCGGGCACCGGAGCGCCTCCGCCGTGGCCCGGTGCCACCCCGGCCGGGTCGGGCCCGCACGGCGGGCCCGTCCGTCCCCCCGCAGCCACCGGCGGCCGACCGACCGCACCCGACCAGGGACCGGTCCGGCCGGCCGCACCCGACAACGCCCCCATCCGGCCGCCGGCGCCGCCGACCGCCCCGACCGCCCGCCCGCCGGCCGCCGGTGTGGACGCGCCCACCGCGTTCATCCCCACGGTCGGACCCACGCGCGCAACCGGCTCCCCGGCCGGGCCGGACCGCCCCGCCGACCCGGCCGCCACCGCGCTGATCCCGGCCGTGCCCGCCAGGCCCTCGTCCCGCCCGCCGGCCATGGACTCCACGGCGCTGATGGGTGCCGTCCCCCGCACCGCGGCCACCGACGAGCCGGCCGGCGCCGCGGACAGTCCCGCCGAACCACCGCGGCCCCGACGCGGCGAGCGGGTGGTCCAACTCCGGCCCCACCAGACCGGTGAGGGCTACAAGAGCGTCTACTCGGAGCTCACCCGCCCCTCGCTCGCGTCCCGGCTCCGCACCGGCGTCCGGCTCACCGGCGAGGTTCTGATCACCTTCGGCCTCGTGGTGCTGCTCTTCGCGGGTTACGAGGTCTGGGGCAAGTCGGCCATCGTCGACGCCCACCAGAACGACCTCAGCCAGCAACTCGCCCAGGCGTGGGGCCCGACCGACGACCCCACGGTCGTCCCGTCGGCCACCCCGAGCGTCAAACCGTCGCCGCCGGTTCGCGGCAAGCCCATCGCCGGCCTCTACATCCCCAAGCTCGACAAGAACTGGGTGGTGGTCGAGGGCGTCACCCAGGCCGACATCCGGTACGCCCCGGGCCACTACCCGGCCAGCGCGCTGCCCGGACAGGTCGGCAACTTCTCCGTCGCCGGCCACCGCAACCGGGCCACCTTCTGGCGGCTGGACGAGCTGGACGACGGCGACGCGATCGTGGTCGAGGGCAAGACCGACTGGTACGTCTATCGGGTGTCGCAGACCCGGATCGTCAGGCCGACGCAGGTTGAGGTGGTGGCACCGGTCCCCGGTGATCCAGACAAGAAGCCGACCCGGCGGATGCTCACCCTGACCACCTGCAACCCGAAGTTCGACAACTACCAGCGCTTGATCATCCACGCCGAGCTGGACCGGACCCAACCCAAGTCAGCGGGCCGCCCGGCGGAGCTGGGAGGCTGACCCGATGTACGCGTTCATCTGGCGCAAACTGCCGTTCGGCCTGGCCGGCAAGCTGACCGGTTCGGTGCTGCTCGCCGCCGCCGCGGTGGCCCTGCTCTGGTACGTGGCCTTCCCGTGGGCCGAGCCGCTGCTGCCCTTCGACGACGTGCAGGTCACCCAGGACTCCGGCGTACCCGGTGAACCGGGCAGCGGCGACGCGGTGACCGGGGAGACCCCGGCCGGCGACGAGCACGAGCTGCCGTACGACACCGACCGGAACAACTCCGCGCCGCCCTCGCCGAGCAGGTGACCATGCGCGTCCTGGTGATCGACAACTACGACTCGTTCGTCTTCAACCTGGTGCAATACCTGGGCCAGCTCGGGGTGGACTGCGAGGTCCGCCGGAACGACGAGATCGACGTCTCCGACGTGGGCAGGGTGGGTGCCGCCGGCATCCTGCTCTCACCCGGGCCGGGCAGTCCCGACCGCGCCGGCATCTGCCTGGACGTCATCCGGGAGTACGCGGGCGAGTTGCCCATCTTCGGCGTCTGCCTCGGCCACCAGGCGATCGGCGAGGCGTTCGGGGCGACCGTCACCCGCGCGCCCGAACTGCTGCACGGCAAGACCTCCGAGGTACGGCACCAGTCGGTCGGCGTGCTCACCGGTCTGCCCGACCCGTTCACCGCCACCCGCTACCACTCACTGGCCGTACTGCCCGAGACGCTCCCCGACGAGCTGGAGGTGACCGGCTGGACCGGCTCCGGCGTGGTGATGGCGATGCGGCACCGGACGCTGCCGATCGAGGGCGTGCAGTTCCACCCGGAGTCGGTGCTCACCGAGGGCGGCCACCTGATGCTCGCCAACTGGCTGGCCGGCTGCGGTCACCCAGAGGCGCTGGAGCGGGCCCCGGAGCTGGCCGCCGAGGTCGACGCCCGCCGCCGCGCCGCCTTCGCCACCGCCTGACGCCGGCCAGGCCGACTTCAAACCGGACGCTCAGCCCCGCAGCGCGTCCTGGACCGCGGGACTCGCGGGCGAGCGCACTGCCGGTGCCCGGCCCAGGGCTGCGTCCCAGGCCGCCTTGCCACTGGCGAAGTAGTCCCGGACCGACTTCTCGACCAGCAGGGCGGGGCCGCAACCGGTGCAGCGGGCCGTGACTCCGTCGACGTCGAGGCCGAGGTGCCGGCACAGCGTCACGGCCCGGGACACGTGGTAGGACTGGGTCACGATCAGGGCCCGCTCGACCCCGTACACCTCGCGCGCCCGGGCACAGCTGTCGTAGGTGTCCAGGCCGAACGGGTCGGACACCACGCGACGCGGGTCGACACCGAGCTCGGTCAGGTACGACGTCATCACGGCCGGCTCGTCACCCGACGTGCCACCCCCGTCGCCTGACACGAGGACCACCCGGGCCCGCCCACTGTTCACCAACTCGGCGGCGGTCTCCAGACGGCCGGCCAGCCGGTCCCCAGGTCGAGTTCGATCAGCCGCCACGGCGGTGCCGAGAACGATCACCACGTCGGCGGCCGGCGCGTCGGCCTCGTCGTACACGTGACCGCGCGCGGAGATCGTCGTCCAGAGCCACGGAAGGCTGGCGAGGAGCAGCGCGACCAGCCCCAGGGCGACCACCCGGGTCAGGCCTCGCCGCCACCGACGCTCGCGACCCGGAGGGCCGGTCACCGAAGCTTCGGCGGCGGTCACGCGGACGGTCCCGGAGCCCGAGCCACCGGGTCTACTGCTCGTTGAGCCGAGTGGGTGGGGGAGGGAACGGCAGCCCGGAACCGCCACCGTTACCGTCGCCCGGCTTGGTCGGCGTGGCGGTCGGCGTCGGCGTCGGCGTCGCTGGCGGACTCGGAGTCTCGTTCTCCGGCTCCGGCTGGGAGACGATGATCGTCACCGTCTTCCCCTGGGCCAACTGCGTGCCCGGCCTGGGGTTCTGGTCGGTCACCTTGCCGGCCTCCGCTGCGGGCACAAGGTCGCCGAGATCGACGTTGACCTTGTAGCCCGCCCGCTTCAACTCCTCCTCGGCCGCCTCCTGGGAGGAACCACGAACGTCCGGAACGCCACGGATGTTGCCCTTGGAGTAGGTGACCGTCACCTCGGTAGCCTCGGCCACCCGAGTCCCGGAGGTCGGCGACACGTCCAGGACGATGCCCTCGCTCTCCTTGTCGTCGCGCGGCTTGGGCTTGACCCTCAAGCCCAGGCCCTCAAGCCGAGCCTTGACCGAGTCGTACTTCGAGCCGACGAGGTCCTTCGGGATTACCACCTCGGGCTTGCCACCACACACCTGGACGGTCACCGTGCCGTTCTCCCGCAGCTGCGTCCCGGCCTCCGGAATCTGCGTGACGACGGTGTTCTTTTCGCAGGTGCCGTTCAGCACCTGGTCTCCGGCCTGCGGCTGGAAGCCGAGGCTGCGGATCTCGGCGAAGGCGGCCTCCTGGCTCTTGCCGGTGAGCGTGGGGACCGACTTCAAATTCTTGTCCGGCTGCTGACTCCAGAGCAGGGCGGCGACCAGGGCGATCACCGCCAGCACGCCAACGGCGCTGAAGGTCGCGATCAGCAAGGAGGACGCCTTGCGCTGGCGCGGGTCGCCGACCCGGGCCGGAATCTGGCGGGTCTGCGGCCCACCGCCGGCGGGCGGGTAGCCACCGCCGCCGCCGGCCGGAGCCATCGCCACGGTCTCCGCCTCGCGCATCACCGGGGTGGCCAGCACGGGACGGCCAGCGGCGGCGCGGAGCAGGTCGGCCCGCATCTCGCCGGCGCTCTGGTAGCGGTTGAGCGGATTCTTGGACAGCGCCTTGAGCACGATCGCGTCGACCGCGGGGTTGACGTCCGGGTTGATGTCGCTCGGCGTGGGCGGCGTCTCCCGCACGTGCTGGTACGCGACGCTGACCGGGCTGTCCCCGACGAACGGCGGGTGCCCGCAGACCAGTTCGAAGAGCACGCAGCCGGCCGCGTACACGTCGGAGCGGGCGTCCACGGCCTCACCGCGCGCCTGCTCCGGGGAGAGGTACTGCGCCGTGCCGATCACCGCGCTGGTCTGCGTCATGGTGGTCGCACCGCTGGCCAGCGCCCGGGCGATGCCGAAGTCCATCACCTTGACCTGGCCGGTCTGGGTGAGCATGACGTTGCCCGGCTTGATGTCCCGGTGGATGATGCCGTGCCGGTGGCTGAACTCCAGCGCCGCGCACATGTCGGCGCAGATCTCCAGCGCCCGGCGGGGCTGCAACCGGCCCTCGGCGCCGAGCACCTCCTTCAGAGTCCGTCCGTTGACGAACTCCATGACGATGAACGGCAACGTCTCACCGGTCGGCGCGGTCTCCTCGCCGGTGTCGTAGACCGCCACGATCGCCGGGTGGTTGAGCGAAGCCGCGTTCTGCGCCTCCCGACGGAACCGCATCTGGAACGTCGCGTCCCGCGCGAGGTCGGTGCGGAGCATCTTGATCGCGACGTCCCGACCGAGCCGGAGGTCGCGACCGCGGTGCACCTCGGCCATGCCGCCGTAGCCGAGCAGCTCGCCGACCTGGTACCTGCCACCGAGCAGGCGGGCCTGCGCTGTCATCGCGTCTGTCGTCCTTCGCTCGTCATCGTCCCGCCGTCGTCCGGCTGGAGCCGTACCTCAAGACGGTACGACGTCCGGGTCGCATCGTCGCGTCCGTCGAGCCGCAGCACGCCGGACGTCACGGTGTGCGGAGCCAGCGCACCGGGTTCACCGGCTTGCGACTGCTTCCGCAGGTTGTAGGAAATCACGCCGGAGCAGAGCAGGACCAGCACGGCCAGCAGGATGGCGAGGAGCACCATGCCGGGCCGGGACCGGCGCGGATCGGGTGCCGGCAGCGCTGGGCCGGCCTGCCGGGCGTACGCCTGCTGATACTCCTGCCGGACCGGTGCCTGCGGCACCGCGGCGGCGCCGCGCGGGTAACCGGCGGGGCTGACGGGCGGGCGTGCGTGCGGGACGGCCGGCGCGACGGCGGTGGGTCGGGGCTGCTGGGCCGGCGCGACGGCGGTCGGCCGCTGCCCGGCGACCGGCGGTCGGTGCGGGGCGCCCGGCGGGCGAAGCTGCTGCGCGGACGGCACCTGGGCCCGACCGGGTGCGGCGGGCGACGCCGGCGCCGCGGAGACCGGCCCGGAGTTGCCACCGGCCCTGGCCTGCTGGGAGAGCGCGGCCTTGAGCTGGCGGGCGACCCCGGCGAGGGCGGCGGCGCTGGGCCAGCGGGCTGCCGGGTCCTTGGCCAACGCCCGCTCCACCACGGCCCGGACCTGCGGCGGGATGTCCGCCGGCAACGGTCGGGGCGTCTCCCGGACGTGTCGCATCGCGATGTCGAGCGGGTTGTCGCCCTCGAACGGTCGCCGCCCGGCCAGGCACTGGTAGGCGACCACGCCGAGCGCGTACACATCGGAGGCCGGGGTGGCCACGCCACCGGTGGCCTGCTCCGGTGAGATGTACGAGGCGGTGCCGAGCACCGAGCCGGCGGCGGTGAGCTGGCCGACCATGTCGGAGCGGGCGATACCGAAGTCGGTCAGCACCAGCGTGCCGTTCGGCCGGACCAGCAGGTTGCCCGGCTTCACGTCGCGGTGCACGATGCCCTTCTCGTGCGCGGCGTGCAACGCGTCCGCGGCCTGCGCGACCAGGGCCATCGTCCGGGCCGGAGTGAGCCGGCCGACCCGGCTCAGCGTGGACGACAGGGCGTCGCCCTCGACGTACTCCATGACCAGGAAGGCGATCTGCTGGTCGTTGCCGAAGTCGTAGACGTCCACCACGCCGGGGTGGTTGATGGTGGCCATGGTCCGCGCCTCGCCGCGGAACCGCTCGGCGAAGTCCGGATCGTCGAGCAGCGCGGGGAGCAGGCTCTTCACCGCGACCGTCCGGCCGAGCACCTGGTCGGTGCCGCGCCAGACGTCGCCCATGCCGCCGCTGGCGATCCGCTCGTCGAGACGGTAGCGGTTGCCGAGCTGGACGCCGGGGCTGAGCATGTCAGCGACCCCCCGGGTCGGCGATGGCGGCCCGCATGATCTGACCGCCGATCCGGGCCGCCTCGGAGCTGCCGCCGCTGCCGGCCTGCTCCAGTACGACGCAGACCGCGGAGACCGGGGTGCCGTTCTTGTCGAGCGCGAACCCGATGAACCAGCCGTGGTCGGGCCGGTCCGGGGCGGACTGCGCGGTGCCCGTCTTGCCGCCGACCGTGTAGCCGCTGATCGCCGCGTTCCGGCCGGTGCCCTTCTGCACCACGCTGACCATCATGTCGCGGAGGTCGCCGGCGACCTGCCCGTTGACCGGCTGGCGCAGCTCCCGCGGCTTCGCGGTGTAGTAGCTGGTGGTCCGGTCCGGGGCGAGCAGCTGCCGGACCAGGTACGGCCGCATCTGGCTGCCGCCGTTGGCGACCGCCCCGGCGATCATGGCCCCCTCCAGCGGGGTCATCCGGACGTTGTTCTGGCCGATCGAGGACTGGGCCAGTGCGGCCGGGTCGGTGCTTCCGTCCGGGTTCTGCATGTCTCCGGTCCGGCTGGCCGCCGTGCGCAGCCCGTCCTCGCCGAGCTGGCCGACGGTGAGGTCGTCCTGCTCGAAGCCGAACTGCTGGGCCTTCTCCTTGATGGTGTCGGCGCCGAGCCGCACGCCGAGCTGGGCGAAGCCGGTGTTGCACGATTCGGTGACCGCGTCCAGCAGGGTGACCTGCGACTTCGGGCAGATCGACGGGTGGGCGTTACGGATCGGGCTGCCCGAAGTGGGCGGGGTGTAGCTCGACCCGGCCGGGATCGAGGTGGATTTGCTGATCCCGTTCTCCAGCGCGGCCGCGGCCACCACGATCTTGAAGGTGGAGCCCGGCGGCAGCGTCTCGGAGAGCGCGCGGTTCTTCAGCGGGCCGTCCGGGTCCTGATCCAGCTTGTTGAACGCCGCCGCCGCCTCAGTGCTGTCGTGGACGGTCAGCGGGTTCGGGTCGAAGCTGGGCATGGAGACCAGCGCCTGCACCGCGCCGGTGCGCGGGTCGATGGCGATCGCCGCGCCCTTCTTCACACCCACCTGGTTGTTGCGCAGCTGGTCGTACGCCACGTCCTGGGCCCGCTTGGAGAGCGTGAGCAGCACGTTGCCGCCACCGGTCTGGTCGCCGGTGAACATGTCCTTGAACCGGTCGCCGATCAACTGGTCGCTGGTGCCGGCCAGGAAGTCGTTCTCCACCCGTTCGATGCCCTGGTCCGCCAGGTTGACCGGCTTGTAGCCGAGCACGTGGGCGTACTTGGCGCCGCCCGGGTAGGAGCGCAGGAACTTCAGCTTGCCGGTGGTCTCCTTGCTGGTGGCCACCGCCGTGCCACCGGCCTCGATGTTGCCGCGCTTGCGCTTGTAGTCGGCGACCTGGACCCGACCGTTGTAGTCGCTGGTGCGGTACTCGTCGGCCTTGTACGCCTGGATCCAGTTGAGGTTCGCGAAGAGCAGACCGAACAGGACGATGACGACGACGCCGACACGGCGCAGGGGTGCGTTCACGGCTTGATCACCTCCGTGGGAGCACCGTGCAGCTGCTCCGGCGGGCCGCCGGTGGGCCGGGCAGCCTTGCCACCGCTCCCGCTGACCGGCCGGCGGGCTCCGTCGGAGACCCGCAGCAGCACCGCGATGAGCAGCCAGTTGGCCATCAGCGACGAGCCACCGGCGGACAGGAACGGGGTGGTCTGACCGGTGAGCGGGATGAGCTTGCTGATGCCGCCGACGATCACGAAGACCTGCAGGCCGAGGGTGAACGCGAGACCGCCGGCGAGCAGTTTGCCGAACGAGTCCCGCACCGCGAGCGCGGCACGCAGGCCCCGCTCCACGATCAGCAGGTAGACCACCAGCAGCGCGGAGAGACCGAAGAGGCCGATCTCCTCACCGATGCCGGCGAAGATGAAGTCGTTCTGCACCTCGGGCAGGATGTCCGGTTGACCGCCGCCCGGCCCGGCGCCGAAGAGCCCGCCCGTGCCCAGGGCGAGCAGGCCCTGGACGAGCTGGTAGCCCTTGTCGGTCGGGTCGGCGAACGGGTCCAACCAGATCTCGGCGCGCACGTAGAAGTTGGCGAACGGCCCGCCGATCGTCGAGCCCAGGACGTAGGCGAGGTAGGCGCCCCCGAAGAAGAGGATCAGACCGATCAGCAGCCAGCTGACCCGTTCGGTGGCGATGTAGAGCGTCACCACGAACATGCCGAAGTAGAGCAGCGAGGTGCCCAGGTCCTTCTCGAAGACCAGCACCAGGAGGCTGATCAGCCAGACCACGACCACCGGGCCCAGGTCGCGCCCACGCGGGAAGTCGATGCCGAGGAAACGCCGGCTCGCCAGCGACAGCACCTCGCGCTTGCGCACCAGGTAGTAGGCGAAGAACACCAGCAGTGCCAGCTTGGCGAACTCACCCGGCTGGATGGAGAACAGGCCGACATCGATCCAAAGTCTGGCGCCGTTCTTCTCGGAGATGCTGCGCGGCAGCACCGCCGGGAGCATCACCAGCACGATGCCGGCCAGGCCCAGGGTGTACGCGTACCGGGAGACCGAACGGTGGTCGCGCATGATGGCGAGCAGACCGGCGGCGAGGATCACCGAGAGGAGCGTCCAGGCCAGCTGGCGCCCGCCCTGCCCCGCGAAGATGGCCAGGCTCTCCCGGTCGGCCACGGGGGCCTCGCCCAGGTCGATCCGGCGCAGGAAGCCCACCCCGAGGCCATTGAGCAGCGCCACCGCCGGCAGCAGCGCCGGGTCGGCGAACGGGGCGAGGAACCGGATGACCAGATGCAGGCCGAGGAAGACCGCGCCGAGGGCGGCGGCGGGCATCCAGAAGTCCGGGGTGACCGTGTCCAGCAGGTTCGCCTCGACGGTCGCCCCGTACGCGGCCACCAGCACCATGGCGAGCAGCAGCAGGGACAGTTCGGCGTTGCGTCGGGACCGGGCCAGGCGTACGCCGGACTCCCCGCCCGTGGTGGCGGGCGAGGGTGCCGGTGTGGCCGCTACGGTCACGGGTGGAGTCCTCGGGATCTCAGCTGACGCTCACTCGGGAGACCGGCAACCGGCCGGGTCGAGCCCTGGCGTGGTCGAGTCGGAGGGCGTGGCGTCGGGTGTGGTGGTCGGATCGGTCACGCCGACAGCGGCGGTCGCACCGGTGGTCGGGCTTGCGCTGACGACCCCGGTGGGGGTCACCGACGCTTTCGCGCTGGGGCTGCCGTTCGGTGCCGGCGTCGTCCCGGCCGGCGTCGGGGTCGGCGTGGGCGTCGGCGTCGCGCCAACCACGGCGGTCGGGTCGGCCGGGCAGATCGGCTTCAGGTTGGGGTTGCTCGGGATGTCGCTGGTCAGCTCGGCGAGTTGGCGCTCGGCATCCGGCTCGCTCTTGGCCCGGATGCCCACCTTGACGGTGTCCTGCGCCGCCACGGTGAGGTCGTCCAGCCGGGTGCCGCTGGTGCGATGCACGGTGGAGAGGTCCATCCCGGCGATCTGACCCTGGATGCCACGGAAGACGGCGACCTGGCCCTCCTCGGTGGCGCCCACGTAGTACTGCTGTTGCGTGTAGGTCCAGCCGGCGAAGAGCCCGCCGCCGAGGATCACCAGCAGGGCCAGCGCCATGGCGGTGGCCCGCACCGGACGGCGCTTCGGCTCCTGCTCGTCGTCCGCCGCCGGCGGCTCCTCGGGCGCGGCCGGGCGCGGCGCGGACAGCGCCGAGGCCCGGGCGGCCGGGGTGGAGTCGTCGGCGGAGGTGGCCATGCCCCGGTCGCGGGCGGCGGCGCCGCCGACGATCGGGGTCGCCTCGACGATGTCCTGATCCGTGGCGTCCGCGATGATCACCGTGATGTTGTCCGGCCCACCGCCGCGCAGCGCGAGTTGCACCAGCCGCTCGACGCACTGCTGCGGGTCGGCGTACTCCCGCAGGGTCTCGCCGATGGTCTCGGCACTGACCACGCCCGAGAGGCCGTCGCTGCAGATCAGGTAGCGGTCGCCGGGCAGCACCTGGCGCACCGAGTACTCCGGGTCGATGTCCCGGCCGTCCAGGGCCCGGGTGAGCAGTGACCGCTGCGGGTGGCTGCTCGCCTCCTCGGCGCTGATCCGACCCTCGTCGACGAGCATCTGGACGTAGGTGTCGTCCTTGGTGACCTGCGCGAACTCACCGTTGCGCAGCAGATAGGCCCGCGAGTCGCCGATGTGGACCATCCCCAGCTTGCTGCCGGAGAAGAGGGTCGCCGTCAGCGTGGTGCCCATCCCCTCCAACTGCGGGTTGGCGTCCACCGTGTCGCGGAGTTGTTGGTTGGCGGTGCCCACGGCCGAACGCAACGCGTCGACGAGAGCGTCCCCCGGGACGTCCTCGTCGAGCGGCGCCATGGCACCGATGACGATGTTGCTGGCGACGTCACCGGCGGCCATGCCGCCCATGCCGTCGGCAACGGCGAGTAGCCGCGGCCCGGCGTAGACGGAGTCTTGATTGCCGTCTCGGATCAGACCGCGGTCGCTGTGGGCCGCATAGCGCAGGGTCAGAGTCATGGCCGTAATTCGAGGGAAGTGCGGCCGATCCGGATCGGCACGCCGAGGGGGACGGGGGTTGGTCCGGTGACCTTAGCGCGATCTAGGTACGTGCCGTTAGTCGAGCCGAGGTCCTCGACGAACCACTGCCCTTCACGCGGCACGAGCCGGGCGTGCCGCGCGGAGGCGTAGTCGTCGGTGATGACCAGGGTGGAGTCCTCGGCCCGACCGATGGTGATCTGCGCTTCACCGAGAGTGATTCGAGTGCCGGCCAGCTGGCCAGCGGTCACCACCAGCTGGTGTGCCGCCCTGCCCCGCTTCACCTTCGCTGGCTTGGCCGCTTGCCCCGTCGAGGCGCCCACCGCACGCGGCGCCGCCACCAGACGACCGGACCGGGCCCCCGCGAAGAGGTCCCGGCGGATCACACCGACCACCGTGAACACGAAGATCCACAACAGGATCAGGAACCCGAACCGGGCGACGGTGATGACCAGTTCCGGCAAGGCGGGTCAGCCGTCCACGCGGAAGGTCAGCGTCGTGGTGCCGAGCTGGACCATGTCACCCGGGTTGAGGGCGACCGCGGAGACCCGCTGGCCGTTGACCATGGTGCCGTTGGTCGACCCCAGATCGGTCAGCACGACCTGGCCGCCGTCGAAGTCCAGTCGGGCGTGTCGCCGGGAGATGCCGACGTCGGGCAGGCGCAGGTTGGCCTGGTCGCCGCGACCGATCACCGTCGACCCCATCTGCAGGGGATAGGTGCGCCCGTCGCCCGAGACCAGCCGCACGTTGCGGCCGCCACCCTGCCCGGGCGGCGGACCGTAGCCGCCACCCTGGTCGTACGCGGGGTAGGCGGGCGGGCCGGCGTCGTAGCCGGGTGCTGAGACCGGGGCGACCTCGCCGCCGGTGTAGACCTCGGCGGTGACCCGGAACATCCCCGTGTCCAGGCCCTCCCCCCGTTCGATCTCGACGATCACGTCGCCGTAGACCGTCCAGGCCTGCTCGCCGATGAACTCCGCCTGCGACTGGGCCAGCTCCTGGGCCAGCGCGGCGGCATACGGCGCCAGACGACTGTGGTCGAACGGCGAGAGATCGATCACGTAGCGGTTGGGCACCAACGTGCGCCCACCGGCCAGGATCGCCTTGTGCGCCTCGGCCTCCCGCTGCATGGCGTTGAGGATCTCCACGGGGTGGACCACCCCTTTGAAGACCTTGGCGAAGGCCCCTTCGACCAGGCCTTCCAGACGCTTCTCGAAGCGTTGCAGCACGCTCACCGGCTCCTCCTCGGGTCCCGAGGACATGATGGTATCCGGCCGGCGCGCGCGCAGCTCACACGCCGCTCGGCCGCCTGCTACCGGCCCGTTCGGATGGGCCGGGTCTCCCGTGCTAATCTTTCGTCCGCCACGAACGGTAACCGCTCGTGGCGAGCGCCGGGGACAGCGTAGTATCTCCGGGGCCTGCTGGAGACAGTGGGCTCGGGGCGGCTAGAGTGTTCCGGGTTGTGCCACGGGGATGTGGCGGAATGGCAGACGCGCACGGTTCAGGTCCGTGTGCCCGAAAGGGCGTGGGGGTTCAACTCCCCCCATCCCCACCAACGACGAGGGCTCCGCAGAATGCGGGGCCCTTCCGTCATATCGGGGCCGTGCCCGTCGTCACGCTATGCTCCGATGGTTTCTGCCTCCGATGGACCAGGAGTGGCGTGTGAGTGTCGCGTTGGTGACCGGGTCGGGTGGTCTGATCGGCTCCGAGGCGGTCCGGCACTTCGCCGGCCTCGGCCTGGACGTCGTCGGCATCGACAACGACATGCGCCGGTACTTCTTCGGCGAGGACGGCTCCACCTCGTGGAGCCTGGAGCGACTCAGCCGTGACCTGGGCACCGCCTACACCCACTTCGCGGTGGACATCCGGGACCGGGACGGCCTGGAACAGGTGTTCAAGAAGTACGGCTCCGACATCGCCGTGGTGATCCACAGCGCGGCGCAGCCGAGTCACGACTGGGCCGCCAAGGAGCCGTACACGGACTTCGACGTGAACGCCGGCGGCACGCTCAACATTCTGGAGAACACCCGACGACACGCGATCGACGCGCCGTTCATCCACTGCTCCACCAACAAGGTCTACGGTGACCGGCCCAACAGCCTGCCGCTGATCGAGCTGGAGACCCGGTACGAGCTGCCCGAGGACCACCGCTGGTACCAGGGCATCACCGAGGACATGTCGATCGACAACTCGCTGCACTCGGTCTTCGGCGCGTCCAAGGTCGCCGCGGACGTGATGGTGCAGGAGTACGGGCGCTACTTCGACATGAAGACCGCCTGCTTCCGGGGCGGCACCCTGACCGGGCCGGCGCACTCGGCGGCCGAGCTGCACGGGTTCCTGGCCTACCTGATGCGCTGCGTGATGGAGGGCCGGACGTACAACCTGTTCGGCTACAAGGGCAAGATGGTCCGCGACGCGATCCACTCGCGGGACGTGCTGACCGCGTTCGAGGCGTTCTTCCGGGCGCCGCGTTCGGCGGAGGTCTACAACCTTGGCGGAGGCCGGCACTCCAACACGTCACACATCGAGGCGTTCCGGATCGCCGAGGAGATCACCGGCCGCGAGGCGCAGATCAACTACGTCGAGCAGAACCGCACCGGCGACCACCAGTGGTACGTGAGCAGCATGGCCCGGTTTGAGGAGCAGTACCCGGAGTGGAAGATTACGTATGACGTCCCGATGATCCTGCGGGAGATCTACGAGGCCAACGTGGACAAGTGGGTGCCCCAGGCATGACCGCCCAGACCAAGCGCAACGTGCTCGGCGTCCTGGTCGACGCCACCGACTACGACGCGGCGACCGACGCCGTGGTGACCGCGGCGCACGAGCGGCGTCCGCTCGCGCTGACCGCGCTGGCCGTGCACGGTGTGATGACCGGGGTGCTGGACCCGGCGCACAACGCCCGGCTCAACTCCTTCGACGTGGTCACCCCCGACGGCCAGCCGGTGCGCTGGGCGCTCAACCTGCTGCACCATGCCGGGCTCACCGACCGGGTCTACGGGCCGACGCTGACGCTGCACGTGCTGTCGCGCTTCGCCGACGAGGGGCTGCCGGTCTACCTGTACGGCTCCACCGAGGAGACGCTGGCCAAGCTGATCCCGGCGCTGGAGCGGATGTTCCCGGCGCTGAAGATCGCCGGGGTGGAGCCGTCCAAGTTCCGCGCGGTCCAGCCGGGCGAGGACGCCGAGATCGCCGACCGAATCCGGTCCAGCGGTGCCCGCCTGGTCCTGGTCGGGCTTGGCTGCCCGCGCCAGGAGGTCTTCACGTACGCCATGCGCCCCCTGCTCGACATGCCGCTGATGGCGGTCGGGGCGGCCTTCGACTACCACGCCGGGCTGCTGCGCCAGCCCCCGTCGTGGATGCAGCGCGTTGGCCTGGAGTGGTTCTGGCGGCTCGGGCTGGAGCCGAAGCGGCTCTGGCGCCGCTACGTGATCCTCAACCCGGCCTACCTGGCCCGGCTCGCCGGGCAGAAGACCGGCCTGTGGAAGGCCCGCCCGCCAGCGCCCGCCACCGAGCGGCCGGCCACCTTCGCGGTCTGACCCCGATCCGTACGGCACGAGGCCCCACCCGGCGTTCCGGGTGGGGCCTCGGCCGTGGGAACCAGGTCAGAGGGTCAGGGTCCAGGTGTTGATGTAGCCGGTGTCCCCGGAGTAGACGTCCCGCACCTGCAGTCGCCAGGTGCCGTTCGCCGCCTCACTGGAGACGTTGGCGGTGTAGGTCGTGTTCACGTTGTCGGCACCGTCGAAGTAGCTGCTGTTCTTCAGCCGGTACGCCGAGCCGTCCGGGGCGACCAGGTCGACCACCAGGTCACCCCGGTAGGTGTGCACGATGTTCACCGCGACGGTCGAGGACGCCGAGGCGTTGCGGTTGCAGCCGGCGATCGTGATCAAGCTGGACACCGTGGCGCCGGTGTCCGGGATCGCGACGTCGGTGCCGTTGGTGCCGGAGCAGCCACCGCCACCCGAGCCGGTCACGGTCAACGTGTACGTGGCCGTCCGGGTGCCCGCCGCACCGCTGCCGGTGATGGTCACCGGGTAGCTGCCGGCGGGGGTGCTCGCCGAGGTGGCGATGGTGAGGGTGGACGAGCCGCCCGACGTCACCGTCGACGGGCTGAACGACGCGGTCGCCCCGGCCGGCAGGCCACTGGCGGAGAGGCTGACCGACTGGGCGGAGCCGGCGGTGGTGGCCGTACCGACGGTGGCCGTCACCGAACCGCCCGGCGCGGTGGAGCCGGAGGTCGGCGACACCGAGACCGAGAAGTCGTTGGCCGGCGGGGTGCCGTTCACGACGTAGAGCAACCGGTTCGGGGTGCCGGTGCCGACGTTGGTCACCACGTTCGGGGTGGAGTTGTTGACCAGGTTGTCCCGGACCTGCTGCGGGCTCCACGACGGGTTCGCCGAGAGCACGAGCGCGGCGGCCCCGGCGACGTGCGGTGACGCCATGGAGGTGCCGCTGATGGTGTTCGTCGCGCTGCTGCCCGTGTACCAGGCCGAGGTGATGTTGACGCCCGGGGCCAGGATGTCGACGCAGGTGCCGAAGTTGGAGAAGCTCGCCGCGGCGTCGTTGTTCTGCGTCGCGCCCACGGTGATCGCGGAGGCGACCCGGGCCGGGGAGTAGTTGCAGGCGTTCTGCCGGACGCCGAGGGCGTTGCCATTGCCGGCGGCGACCGCGTACGTGACGCCGGAGTTGATCGAGTTGGTGACGGCCGTGTCGATCGAACTGTTGGCGCCACCACCGAGGCTCATGTTCGCCACCGCCGGCTTGACCGCGTTCGCGGTCACCCAGTCGATACCGGCCACCACCTGGGCGTTGGTGCCGCTGCCCTGGCAGTTGAGCACTCGGACGCCGACGATCTGGACGCCCTTGGCCACCCCGTACGACGAGCCGCCGACCGTGCCCGCCACGTGCGTGCCGTGGCCGTTGCAGTCGTCGGCGGAGCCGCCGTCCACCGCGTCGAAGCCGGAGACGGCCCGCCCGCCGAAGTCGTTGTGCCCGTACAGCACGCCGGTGTCGATGATGTAGGCGCGGACGTTCGACGCCGTGTTCGGGTAGGTGTACGAGCTGTTCAGGGGCAGGTTCCGTTGGTCGATCCGGTCCAGGCCCCAGGACGGCGGGTTGGTCTGGGTGCCGGCGATCGAGACGGTGTGGTTCTGCTCGACGTACGCCACCGCCGGGTCCGCGGCGATCCGCGCGGCGGCCTTCGCGCCGACCCGGATCTCGAAGCCGCGCAGCGCCGCGCCGTAGGTGCGGGCCACCGTGCCGCCGTGCCGGCCGACCAGCCGGTCCGCGTTGTCGCCGACCGTGCCCCGGCTGACGGCGGTGTCCTTGAAGACGACGATGTAGCTGTCCGCGACGGCCGTGTCTCCGCCCGCCGCCCGGATGGCACCGGTCGGTTCGGCGGCCAGGGCGGGTGTGGCAGCGGCCAACAGGGTCAGTGTGGCCACCCCGACGAGTACGGACCTGTGGGCAAGACGCATCTCTTACCTCCCTCCGACCGGCAGCCGCCCGACGCGGGTCCCGCTCAGATTCGTGACGGCCGATCTTTCCGAGAGTAGGTCAACGTAGTGACGAAGATAAACATGTCGCATCGTTCATAACACGGAAAGGATGCCCCCTACGGGACGGCGTCCGGGACGAACGAGGGCTGCGCCCGGAGTCGCGGACGGCCGCGACCGGGCAGGCTGACCAGCATGGAGAGCCCCCTCGCCGCCCTGTTGCCGATCGCCGTCCTGTGGCTGGCCGCTGGCGTGGTCGCGGACGGCCTGCCCCGGCTGGACCGCGCCCGCGCGCTGCGCCGACGCGCTGGACACCTGCTCATCCTGACCCTGGTGGGCCTGACGCTCACGGTGACCGTCCTCGCGGCCGGGCTGCTCAGTGCCGGGAACACCCCGGCCGACCAGGCCGCCGCCGCCCTCGATATCGCCGGGCTCCCCACCCTCGTGGTCGCGGTCTGCACCGTACGCCGGGTACGCCGGCTCTGGGCCGGCGCGGGAGCGTTCGCCGCGGCGCCCGAGACGCCCGCGCCGCACGGTCTTCGGGCCGCCGCCGCGCACCCGTTGATCGGGTTGCCGTTGCAGGTCACCGGGGTACTGACGGTGCCCGCGGTGGTCGCGGCGAGCGGCACCGACCTCTTCGCCGAACCGGGCGTCACCGGTCCGGCGATCACCGTCGGCGCGCTCGGGATTCTGGCCATCGGCGTCCGGCACGCGCTCCGGCACAACCGGCTCGCCGAGCGGGCCCAGCCGGATCCGGCGAAGTCAGCGCGAGCGGCCGGGCCCCTGCACGTATAGCAGCTCCAGGATCGCCCGGGTCGCCTCGAACCAGCGGTCCAGCCAGCCCGGCGGCGGAACGCTGCCCTTCGGTGGCAGCTCCATCAGCAGGCCGCGCAGCAACGGGTGGTCAGCCAGCGACCCGGTGGGCTCCATCGGCCAGCCGCTCGGCGGGAAGGACGGCTCGACCAGTGGGTTCGGGTCGAGCGAGGGCAGCGAGAGCGGCGGGTCGCCCGCCTCGGTCGCCGGCGCCTCCCGCCCGCTCATCTCCTGGTCGGTCGAGACCACCTCGGTCAGTACGGTGTCCCGACGCGCCCCGCGGTACTTGCCACCGAACCGCTCCGGCTTGCCCGGACCGTTGGTGAGGTTGTCTGACCCGATCGTCGTCATCCGTCTCGCCTACCTCGCTGGGTTGCGGATCGGTGCGGCGGGTCGTCGACCAGCGCCGTACCGATTCGTTCAACGAGACGGACCCGCTGTGGCGACGGGAATCCCGGCGGAACCTCGCCGAGCGCGCCTCCGCGCGCGGAGCGGGAGCCCGCCGGCGCGGCACGCGAAGGCCCCCGTCCGGTCGAGACCGGACGGGGACCTCACGTGACCGCTCGGTCAGGCCGAGCCGAACACACCAACTCTGGTGCCGGCGACGAAGGCGTGCCAGTCGCCCGGGGCGAAAACCAGGGCCGGGCCGGCCTTGTCCTTCGAGTCCCGCACTCCGACCGCCCCGGTCACGTACGCCACCTCCACGCAGTTGTCACAGTTCGGCCCGCTCTTCGAGCTCTTGAACCACGTTGCCTGCGTCAGGTCCACGGGGAACCCCTTGGTCGCCATTTCCACAACGGCTCCTCTGCCAGTTTTGCGATGTGTGCGACGGACTCCTCCGGACGAATGGCCGCGGCGCGGATGTGATCGAAGATGAAGCTGTACTTCTGTAGTTCGTCGCTCTTCTCAAGGAAAAGCCCACCCGTGGCGTTCTCCGCGTACACGACATCCGGATCACCGGCCTCGGGGAAACTGAGGATCGTGAAAGTGCCGTCCATGCCGGCGTGCGCACCGACCTCGAAAGGCAGGATCTGCAACGTCACGTTCGGCAACTCGGCCACTTCGACCAACCGCTTGAGCTGGCCACGCATCACCTCGTCCCCACCCACCGGCCTGCTTACCACCGCCTCATCGAGCACCACCCACAGATCGACCGGATCGTCCTGGGTCAACAACGACTGACGGCCCAGTCGGACACGCACCCGTTGGTGGACCTGATCGGCGGTGAAGTCCGGCCGGGCGGCGCGGATCATCGCGCCGGCGTACTCCTCGGTCTCCAGCAGACCCGGCACCACCTGCTGCTCGTACGCCCGAATCGAGCTCGCCGCGGCCTCCAGCCCGACGTACGCGCCGACCAGCACCGTGCTGTACGGGTGCCACCAGCCCTTCTGCCGGGCCTCCCGGGCGATCTGCACGAGTTCGTCGCTCTCGGCACCGACCACGCCGTAGATCCGCAGCATGTCCCGGACGTCGCGCGGGGTGGCCGTGGTGTGCCCGGTCTCGATCCGGGAGACCTTCGACGCCGAGCACTCCAACTGCTCGGCGACGACTTCGATGGTGATCCCGGCGGATTCCCGCTGGCGGCGTAGCTCGGCACCGAGCCGCCGCCGTCGGATGGTGGGGCTGCGCCGCTCACTCATGGCGCTCCCCGGTCACTGCTTTCCGCCGCTGGCTGCTCGACCCCACTTCGGGCTACCTCCGGTCGACGCGCCACTGGCTGCCGCCCGCCGGGGGCGCGACCGTCGACCGGCGAGCGTTCGCGGCGAGGGGGTGGTGCCGGTCATCGGCCGGCCGCGACGGGCGAAACCGGCCCTCAGTGTGCCGTCCGGACGCGGATGGCTTCAAGCGCCGCTTTGTGGAAGGCACTCACGTATCGGCAAAAGTCGACGTGCAACTTGCATGAAGCACGTCACTGATGCACTCTGTCCGCATGGCACGGATCACTCAGCGTCTCCGTCCGGTCCCCCGGTGTGGTGATCCCACCGACCCGGGGAACCCGGGCACGACGCGGGCCCGGCCGGCGACACCGAGAGCTGCTCCGGGGTGAGGACCCCGCCGCTGCAAGCCAGCCGGCTGCGGCGGCGGGCGCGGTTCCCGGAAGCAACCGGGTGATGGTCGGGTGGCGGCACGCCACCAGCGGAGTACGGCCCGACCGCCACCACCCGCACCACCGGTCCACGAGGCGCGAACCCGTCACCGGGCCGAGACGTTTCCCCCGACCAGTCACCGCCGGCACGAATGCCGGCCGACCTCCCCAGGAGCCCATGTGCTTCCCCGCTCCGGTGACGTACTGCACGTGACTCGCGCGGCGAGTGTCCAGTTCCTCAGGCCCATCAAGTTCCGGGTGATCCGGGTGCTCGACTGGCCGACCTACGACGGTTGGCTCTGGCTCGACGGCTACGAGTTGAACACCGCGGGCGACGCGGTCAACCGTCGGTCGATCTTCGTCCAGCGGGGCGGGTTGCAACAGGTGCAGGCCGCACCGGAGCCCCGCCCGCACACCGTACGGAGCCGGCGACCGGTCGTCCGTACACCGGTCCGGGTGGGCTGACCGACGCGATCCGCCGCCGGTGGGCGTGCCGTCGCCATAGAATTGGTACGCCCACCCCGGCACCGTTCCACCCGCGCGTCCAGGGCCCTGAGCCTGGGATGGTCATGGTCAATCAGCCCGCCGTGCGGCGGCACCACCGCTCCCGTATCGCCTACGCTTTCGGACTGCTCGCCCTGCTCGGGGCCGTGACCACGTTCGTGGTCCTGGCCCGCGACCCGGCGCTGTCGTCCACCCGACTGACCACTCCGGTGCCCGCACCGGAGATCACCGTGGTCGACGCCGACCCACCGACGTACGACGAACCCGGCTGGTTCGACACCCATGCCCCGGACGACCGTGCCGACGCGGCCGACCCGACCGGCCCGGCCGCCGGGGCCGGTGGCGGCGGTCAGTCCGGCGGGCGGCAGGAGATCACCGAAGCCGGTCCGGCGCGGAACACCGCGACCGACGTCCGCCGCTCGCTGTTCTGGTCCGGGATCTTCGGCCTCACCATCTCGCTGGCCGGCCTCGGCCTGGTCGGCACCCGCCGCCGGATGTGGTGAGCACCGGTCACCGCGTGCGTGTCGCCGTGGGACTAGGCGTAGCCGGGCTGGTCCCGGTCGAGGGCTGGGCCTGGGACACGATCAGCAGCACCTCCTCGTCGGCGGGCAGCATGGTGCCGGCCTCCGGTTCGGTGCCCACCACCGTCCCCGGTGGCAGCTCGGACGGGCGGTACACCACCCGGTAGGCCAGCCCGAGCCGGTCCAGCAGCCCTTCCGCGGTGGCCTGCGGCAGGCCGGCGAGCGGCGGCACCGGCTTCTCGGCCGGCGCGGTGGTGGCCGCCGGGCTGCTCGGCGTCTCACTGGTCGGCGCCGCCGAGGTCGGGGCCGCGCTGGTCGGTGCGGCGCTCGTGGCACTGGGCGGCGGCAGCGACGGGGTGGACCCCGGGTCGCCATCCCCGTCGTCGTTCTGCGCGGCGAGCACGACCCAGAGCGCGGCGCCGAGCAGGCCGGCGAGCAGGAGCGCGAGCACCCCCCAGAGGATCGGCAGCCACCAGCGTCGGCCACCCTGCTCCTCGGCGTACCACTCCCCGGAGGGCTCGGCCGGTCGGGGCGCCCGGACCTCCGCCCGCCCGGACCACGGCGCCGGGGTCGCCCGCTCGGCAGGCATGGGCGCGGTCCGGTCGGGAGGCGTGCCCGGCTGCGTCAGCGCGGAGCGGTCGATCGGCATGGTCTGATCGGGCGACGCGGCGGGACCCGACGCGGCCCGGTCGATCGGCGCGGTCTCATCCGGCGACGCGGCCCGGTCGATCGGAGCGGTCTCGTCGGGGGACCCGGTGGTGGGGGTGGCGGGCTCCTGGCGGTCGTCGCTCATCGCACGTCCTTTCCCGAACCGGGCGGGCGGCATGGCCCTCGACCGCCAACCTAACCGCCCGCACCGTCATCGGCGCGGATCCGCGGCCCGAACCGCCCGGCCCTGGTCAGAAGGGGGGCTGCGTGCCCGGCAGGCTCGGCGGCGTCTCTCCGCACCAGATGCTGACCTCGTCGTTCCAGCGGGCCGGGCCGTCCTCGGCCGGCTCCTGCCGGCTGACCTTCCCACTGCGCCCGCTGCGGTAGCGCGGGTAGAGACCCTCGTCGACCAGTTCGTCGGCGGCCTTCGCGCAGCCGTCGCCGACCACGTCCGGCACCTCCGCGGGGGGCGGCGGACCGGCAACCCGCAGCTGCACGGTGGTGCCCCGGGTCACCTCCGTACCCACGGCGGGCGAGGTGCTCTCGACCGTACGACCGGTGCCGTTGCCGAAGACCAGCCGCCAGCCCAGCCGCTGCTTGCGCAGGACATCCCGGGCCTCCATGAAATCGCTGCCGACCACCGGTGGCACGGTCAGCCCGGTCCCCCTGGTCGCGCTGGCGGAGGTCCGGGGAGCGGAGGGCGTGGTCCGGCCGGTGCTCGGCCGCGGTGCGGTGGCCCGCCCGGTCGGCGCACCGGTCGTCGTCGCCACCGCCAACGGATCCGCCGGAGGTGCGTCGTCCCCGCCCGCCAACAGCCAGCCACCGGTGGCGCCGACCGCGGCGAGGAGCACGGCGACCAACCCGCCACCCAGCAGCACACTGGCCCGGCCCGCACCGCCGCCGTCCCGGCCGGCGACGGAATCCTGCCGACCCGGGTTCGCGTCCGTCATTGCGCCCACCGCCTCATCACCGGCGACCGTACCGGTCGTCGCCCAACCCGCTGCGTCCGCGGTCCACCCCGGCGGGTAGTTGCCACTCGCCGCGCCGACGACGGGACGTTACGCTGCCCGGCATGGCCAGACGGGGCTGGGGAGTATCGATCGTGACGGCGATCGGGGTCGCTGCCGGCGCTGGCGCCGCGCAGCTTGGCTTCGGCTACGGGCTCGGTGTCATCACCTGGACGCCCACCGATGCGGGGGCCACCGACACGGCCTGGGCGGACGGCCTCGCCTGGGCCACGTGGCTCGCCGCCAGCTCCACTGTGCTCGGAGCGGTGTGCGCGCAGCGCCTGCACTCCAGGGCCGTGCCGCCGGCGGCCGAGGCGACGGTGAGCGGCCCGGGGTCGATGCCTCCCGCCGCACCGGCGCCGGAGAACGGGTCCGCGCCGGCAGAGCGGTCGGAGCCGGTGACGCCCGGAGCCGCGCGTGCGGCTGCGGTCGAGGGAACCGGCCCGACGGGCGCCACGGAGGGCGCGTCGTCACCGATGGCCGAGGTGCTGCCCAGCCAGCGTGGGAGCCTGCTGCGGCGGGTGTCCCTGGCGCTCGGCGCCGCGGTCGGCGGGCTGGTCACCGTACTTCTGGTCGCCGTACCCGCGCGGGTCGCGGTGGGCGCCGACACCGGTGCGCCGCAACGGGTGGCGGCCGTACACGCGGGACTGGGCATCCTGATCGGGGTGCTCGTCGCGCTCTGGGCGCTGCGCTCGCGCGCCGCCGCGGTGAACGTGACCGCCACGGCCGCCTGGCTCTGGCTGCTCGCGGTGGTCTCGGTGATCGACGGGGTACGCGTCGGACGCGGGCTGACCGGCGCCCAGCTCGGCACCTGGCAGCTCGACCCGGACCACCCGCGGTACTGGATCGGGGACCAGCTCTACTGGCCCGGTGCGCTGCTGGCGCTCGTTCCCGCGCTGCTGGTCGGCGCGCTGGCCGCCCGGCGAGCCGCCCGGTCGACCGGGCACCGGGTCGGCGCGGCAGCCTCCGGCGCGGCCGGTCCGCTGCTCGTCGCGCTCGCCTACCTGACCACCCTGCCGCGCTGGTCGGCGCTGGGCCCCGCGCAGCTGTCCACCCAGCTGATCGCCCCGTACGCGGTGATCGCCGGCGTCGGCGGCTCGGTGCTGGTCGCCGTCCTCGCCGAGCGGGCCAACCGGGTTCGGTCGACCGACCCGGACGCGCCCGTTCCGGTCGGAGTGGACGCGAAGCGGGCCGCCGAGCGCGACTCGACCCGGGCCGGCGAGCCCGACGCCGATCCGCTGAGCCCCACGACCGAGGCCAGCACCGGACGTGGGACGGACGCGGCCCGTGCCGCGGCGTCGGCGAGCGGGACCGTTCCGCGAAAGCGGGACGCGACCCGCGCACCCCGAGTGCCGGCACCCCGCTCGGCCCCGGACGACTCCGAGTCGACCGGGTCCATGGACGACGAGCCGGTGGAGGGCGCCGCGTCGGGCAGCCGGCGGGGCCGGTCACCGCGGCGGCCCGGGCGACCCGGCACCGACTGAGTCCCGGACAGCCGCCGATGCGCTGACGGCCGGCCGGACCGGTGGTGCGGGGTCAGTCGACCGGCCAGGTGTGGACCGGCTCGTTGCCGCGCTGGAGTTCCGCGTAGCGCTGGACCATGTGGTGCAGCGCGGCGGCCCGGTCCATGCCCCGGTGCCGCTCCGCCGCCCAGACCGCCTCGGTCTGCCAGACGGCGCCGTTGCGGCCGGTCCGGCAGCGCTGCTCGATGATGCCGAGCAACCGGTCGCGCTGCGCCGGGGCGACACCGAACCCGTCCAGGCCGGCCGCCGCGGTTGGCAGCAGCTGCTCCAGCACCAGCTTGGTGACCGGCACATCGCCGAGCCGCGGCCAGTGCAGCACGGCGTCCAGGCCGCGTCGGGCGGCGGCGTGGAAGTTCTCCTCGGCGGAGCTGAAGGTGAGCTGGCTCCAGATCGGCCGGTCCGCCTCGGCCAGGCCGCGGGCCAGCCCAAAGTAGAAGGCCGCGTTCGCCAGCATGTCCACCACGGTCGGACCGGCCGGCAGCACCCGGTTCTCCACCCGCAGGTGCGGACGGCCGTTCATGATGTCGTAGACCGGGCGGTTCCACCGGTAGACCGTGCCGTTGTGCAGCCGCAGCTCGCCGAGCTGCGGCACACCGCCGGAGTGCAGCACCTCCACCGGATCCTCGTCCTCGCAGATCGGCAGCAGCGGCGGGAAGTAGCGGACGTTCTCCTCGAACAGGTCGAAGATCGAGGTGATCCACCGCTCGCCGAACCACACGCGGGGTCGTACGCCCTGGGCCTTGAGTTCGTCCGGGCGGGTGTCGGTCGCCTGCTCGAACAGGGCGATCCGGGTTTCGGCCCAGAGCTGACGGCCGTACAGGAAGGGAGAGTTCGCCCCGATCGCCACCTGCACCCCGGCGATGGCCTGGGACGCGTTCCAGTAGTCGGCGAAACTGTCCGGGGCTACCTGGAGGTGGAACTGGAGACTGGTACAGGCGGCCTCGGGGGCGATCGAGTCGGTGTGCGTCCGCAACTGCTCGACGCCGCGGATGTCGAGCTCGATGTCCTCGCCCCGGGCGCCGACGATCTGGTCGTTGAGCACCCGGTAGCGCTCATTGGTGGAGAGATTGTCCTCGACCAGGTGCCCCTCGGTGAGGGTGGGCAGGATGCCGACCAGGACGATCTTCGCGTCGGACTTGGCCGCACGCTCGTCGGCACGGGAGAGGCTGCTGCGCAGGTCGTGTTCGTAGTCGGCGAAGCCGGTGCCCTCGATCAGCCGGGGCTCGGCGTTGAGTTCCAGGTTGAACTGCCCCAGCTCGGTCTGGAAGAGCGGGTCGGCGATGTCGGCGAGGATCTCCTCGTTGCGCATCGCCGGCTCGGCCGCCGAGTCGACCAGGTTGAGTTCGATCTCCAGACCCGTCATCGGCCGGTCGGCGTCGAAGCCGAAGTCGTCCAGCATCAGGGCGAAGACGTCCAGGCATCGCCGGACCTTCTGCCGGTAGCGGACGCGATCCTCCCGGGTGAAGGCGCCCTGCGAGACGTCCCTGCCCATATGTCCTCCCGGCGGCCGGCGCGGTCGGGATCCTGCCGTCCCGGAAAGCGCATTGTGAACCATCCACGTTAGGAGCGCCCACCTGACCGGAGCCAGGGGCCGGTACCGATGATGCGAAACCGGCCCGCGCGGAAGCGCTCGTGGCGCCATCTGTACCCCGTCGGAGGCGTGCCGGACCCGCTGGAGATGCGAACAACCCGTGACACTTCACACGCAGGTGGCGACGGCTGCCGGAGACGACGACGGGCCCGCGCCGACTTGCGGCGCGGGCCCGGCGTACCGGCGATCCGAAGGATCAGGCCTGGCGGACGGCCTCGCCCTCGATCTCGATCTTGATCTTCTTGCCGACCAGCACGCCGCCGGTCTCCAGCGCGACGTTCCAGGTCAGGCCGAACTCCTCGCGGTCGATCTCGGTGCTCGCGGAGAAGCCGAAGATGTCCTGGCCGAACGGGCTGCGGCCGACGCCCTCGAACTCCACCTGCAGCTCGACCGGACGGGTGACGTCCTTGATGGTGAGCTCACCGGTGAGCACGAACTCGTTGCGGCGGTGGGACTTGACGCCGGTGCTGCGGAACTCCAGCGTGGGGTACTTCTCAACCTCCAGGAACTCGGGGCTGCGCAGGTGCGCGTCCCGGTCGTCCTGGGTGGTGTCGATGCTGGCGGCCTGAATGGTCGCGACGACCGACGACTGCAGCGGGTCCTCGGCGATGGTGATGGTGGCGGCCGCCTCGTTGAACTCGCCGCGGACCTTGCTCACCATCATGTGTCGGGCGACGAAGCCGACCCGCTTGTGTGCGGCGTCCAGCGCGTAGGTGCCGGCCGTCGGGATGGTGAGGCCGTCCCAGTCGCGGGTAACCGCATCGATGCTGCTGGTCATGCTGATGTCCTCCAGAAGAATGTTTAGTAGCCCAACGACTGCTTGAGCAACTATAGCCACAGCAATATTCCCTGTGTCAAGTACTGGTACGATGAACGAGTGACCAACGTGTTCGAGGATCCCCGGATCACCGCCGTCGGCCTGCTCTACGAGGTGCACGCCGGGCTCTCGGCCCGGTTCGCCGCCCAACTCGACGAGCAGGGCCTCTCAGTGGTCGAGTTCGAGGTGCTCACCCGACTGGCCCGCTCGCCGGGCAACCAGCTGCGGATGACGGATCTCGCCGCCCAGACCTCCCTGTCCACCAGCGGGGTGACCCGTGTGGTGGACCGGATGGAACGCGACGGGCTGCTCACCCGCCGCGCCTGCCCGTCCGACCGCCGCAGTTCGTTCGCCGTCGTTACCGCCGCCGGCATGCAGCGGCTGGACGAGACCCTGCCCGGGCATCTCCGCATCATCGAGCAGTGGTTCACCGGCCAACTGGACCCCGAGGCCCTGGCCGCACTGCTCGACGGCCTGCGCCGGGTGCGCGACGCCGTTCACCCGTGCGCCACCGCCGGCAGCACCGACACCGCCCCCGAGCAGGAGATCGCCGCCGCCGACGGAGCTGCCCGACCCTGACCGCCGGCGACCGCCCGTCCCTGCGGGCACGGCAAGCGGTCGGCGTACGGACCGGCCTGAGCACGTGTCGCGCCACCGGCAGAAAGACCGGCAGAACTGACCTTGGCAACCGGACCTACCGCTCGGAACAGACTTTCCGCCCCGATCTCGGTGACAGGCTTCGTGCACCGGGGATTCACCGGGGGGTGACGGCGCGGGCGAACAGCGAGGGGTAGCACCAAGGGGGCTTTTCGTCCGCGCCACTCCCGCCCGACCGTCCGCGATCATGCCGCCCCACGACGACCCGGTGGCCGGCCCGCCGCGACTACCCCACGGCCCGCCCGCCCCGGGCGGCCATCAGCGCGTAGAGCAGTCCCGACTCCTGCGGCAACAGCCGGATGCCACTCTCCTGACAGACCTGGTCGAGCCGGTCCAGGACCGCCGGGTCCGCGGTGCTCGCAGCCAACCCCACCAGCGCCTCCACCACGTCCCGCCGATCCTGAGCGGCCTCGGCGGCAGCGGCGAACCACTCGGCGGCCAGCTCCCGGTCACCCCCGTGCAGCGCCAGGTTCCCCTCGATCAACGCGCAGGTCCCCGCCTCCGGCCCACTCCGGGACAGCACCGCGTCGTCCGCGCGCGGTCGTGGCAGCCCGGCCCGCTCCACCCACGATCGCACCGGTACGGCCACCGCGACCTCGCCGATCCCCGCCCGCAGCTCGGTGAGCACCTCGTTCGCCTCCGCACCGCGACCGTCCTGGGCGAGCGCCAACCCGACCGTGCCGAGCACCCGGCGCCGATGCCCCGGATCACCCAGCTCGGACAACGCCGCCACGGCGCGTCGGCCCTGGTCGACGGCGTCGGCGTACCGGCCCTCCAGACGGGCGACCTCGGCGCGGTTGGCCCAGGCCAGCACCCGCAGCCGCTGCTCACCGCCCTCGGCGGCGAGCCGGTCGACGGCGGCCAGTCGCCGGCGCGCCGCAGCCAGGTCACCGACCCGGATGTCGTGCCAGGCGAGGCTGTTCTGGGCCACCGCGAGGTGCCGGGTCCGACCGTCGCGGGCCGCCAGCCGGAGCACCGCCTCGGCCTGCTCGCGGGCCTCGTCGTGCCCACCGACGGTGATCAGCAGCGCGCCGAGCACGGTCCGCGCCTCCAGTTCCCCGGTAACGTCGCGGGCCTGCCGGAACATGTCCAGCGCGGCCCGCGCCGTCGGCAGTTCGTCGGGACCCGCACCGTGCTCGACGGCGAGCCGGGCCACCCCGAGGCTGGCCCAGCCACGCAGGACGGGATCAGCTTGTGCGGTTCGCGGGTCGGCCAGCAACCGGCGCAGCCACTGCCGGCCGGCGACGTCGCGCCCCCGAAACCGCCACCAGCGCGTCAGGCAGGCCGCCAGGCGAAGCGCGGTCATCGGATCGTCGGTGGCCGCGTGGGCCAGCGCGGAGCTGATGTCGCTGCTCACCTGGTCCAGCCGGTGCACCGCATCGGGCAACCGGGGGCCAGCGAGGTCGGTGGCGGTCCCCGCCACCAGGCGGGCGATCACCTCCGCGTGCCGACGCCGGACGCAGGTCAGCTCGCCACCGCCGGCCGCCTGTTCGAGAGCGAAGTCGCGGACCGCGTCGAGCAGCCGGAACCGGAACGGCCCGGTGCCGCGCACGCTCAGCAGGCCCAGTTCGACGAGCCGGTCCAGCACCGGGACCGGGTCGATCGCCACCGTGCCGTCCTGGTCGGCCTCGTCGGCGAGCATCTCCTCGGCCAGCTCCACCGACCACCGGTTGCCGAACATGGCGAGCCGCCGCAGCGCGTCCCGCTCATCCGGCGCGAGCAACCGATAGCTGGTCGCTACCGCGTCCCGCAGGGTGACCGCCGCCACGGCCGGGGCGGCATCGGCGCTGTTCGCCGGGCGGGCGGCCGCATCCGGTCCGTCCCAACCGGGATGGACCGCCGGGTCGGCAGGCGTCGCCAGGTCGAGCACCCGGTCGCCGTACCGGTCGAGCAGCTCGGTGAGGTCGAGGAGCCGGCCCCGGGCGGCCATCAGCTCGATGGCCAGCGGCAGCCCACCCAGCCGGCGGACCAGCGCGGCCAGCGCGGGCAGCTCGTCGGCGGTGGGCGGCTCCCGACGGATCTGGGCGAGCCGGGCGGTGAACAGTGCGACCGCCGGCCACGACCCGAGCGTGGCCGGTCCGGACCGCTCGGCGTCCGGCGGCGGCACGTCGAGCGGCGCGACCGGCCAGACCCGCTCGCCGGGCAGCCCGACCGGATGCCGCCCGGTGACCAGCACCCGCAGCGAGGGCAGCACGCCGGTCAGCCGGTGCAGTGTCTCGGCCACCGGACCGGGTGCGCGCTCCACCGCGTCCATCACCAGCAACGCCGGACGGTCGGCGAGCCGGGCGGTGAGCTCCGGCAGCCGGGCCGCACCGAGTACGGCCATCGAGGCGGCGAGCACGTCCGGCCCGTCCGAGCCCTCGCCGATCAGCACCCCGGCGACGCCGCCCGGGTGGGCGTCGGCAGCGTCGTGCGCGACGGACAACGCCAGTGCGGTCTTGCCGACTCCGGCCAGCCCGACCAGGCTCACCAGCCGGGGACCGTGCTCCGCGGTCAGCATCGCCGCCAGCTCGGTGACGTCGCGGTCCCGGCCGATCAGCGCGACCGGCGGTGGGAGGGCGACCGGCGGGGCGGACCCGATCGGGTCGGCTGCCGACGTGGCGGGGCCGGTGACCGCGAGTGCCGCCAGGGTGACGTCCGGTCGGGGCGGCTCACCGCCGGCCTGACCGCGGGCCGCGGCCAGGAACGCCGCCCGGGCGGCCCCGGTCAGCTCCATAGCTCCGGCGAGCAGCTCGACGGTGGTGCGCTGCGGCCGAACCGATCGCCCGCGCTCCAGGTCACGCACCGTCCGCACGCCCACGCCGGCCCGGTTGGCCAGCTCCGCCTGGGTCAGGCCGGCGGCACGCCGGTGCCCGCGGAGCAGCTCCGCCAGCCCGCTACGACCGGCCGGGCTCCGCGACCGGTCATGATCCGGAGTCATGGGCACGAAGAGTACGGATCGACTCCGACCATCGGCAGTCGAGCGTCGGGCTGCCGACGCCCACTCGCCGATATCCGACAGCGACCGCACGGCCCTGCCGGAGGCGGCGGTCGACCGGCCGCCGGCGAATCCAGCTCCGCTCAGAGGCCCAGATCGCGCGCGATGATCATGCGCTGCACCTCGCTGGTGCCCTCGCCGATCTCCAGGATCTTGGAGTCCCGCCAGAACCGGGCCACCGGGGACTCGTTCATGAAGCCGTAGCCACCGTGGATCTGGGTGGCCTCCCGGGCGTTGTCCACCGCGATGGTGCTGGCGTGCAACTTGGCGATGGCGGCCTGGCGCTTGAACGGCTCACCGGCCAGCATCCGCGCGGCGGCGTCGTAGTAGGCCAGCCGGGCGGTGTGCGCCTTCAGTTCCATGTCGGCGATCTTGAACTGGATCGCCTGGTTGGCACCGATCGGCCGGCCGAAGGCGTGGCGCTCCTTCGCATACTTGATCGACTCGTCGACGCAGCCCTGTGCGAGACCGACGGCCAGTGCGGCGATGGCGATCCGGCCCTCGTCGAGGATCTGAAGGAACTGGGCGAAGCCGCGCCCCCGTTCGCCGAGCAGGTTCGCCGCCGGCACCCGGCAGTCGTCGAAGGTCAGCTCGTGCGTGTCCGACGCGGTCCAGCCCACCTTGGAGTAGCCCGGCGCCACGGTGAACCCCGGCGTGCCGTTGGGCACGATGATGGTCGACAACTCCTTCGAGCCGTCCGGGTTCGTACCGGTCACCGCGGTGACGGTGACGAGGGCGGTGATGTCGGTGCCCGAGTTGGTGATGAACGCCTTCGAGCCGTTGATCACCCACTCGTCACCGTCCAGCACCGCCCGCGTCTGGGTGCCGGCGGCGTCCGAGCCGGTGCCCGGCTCGGTGAGCCCGAAACCGGCCAGCGCCTCGCCGCTGAGCAGCTTCGGCAGCCAGGTCGCGCGCTGCTCGTCGGTGCCGAACCGGTAGATCGGCATGGCGCCGAGCGAGACCGCCGCCTCGAGCGTGATCGCCACGCTGGAGTCGACCCGGGCCAGCTCCTCCAGGGCCAGGCAGAGCGCGAAGTAATCGCCACCCATGCCGCCGTGCTCCTCACCGAAGGGCAGGCCGAACAGGCCCATCTTGCCCATCTGCCGGATCACCTCGTACGGGAAGGTGTGCTGCTCGTAGTGCTCGGCGATGACCGGAGCGACCACCTCGCGCGCGAAGTCCCGCACGCTCTCCCGCAGCGCCGTTTGTTCGTCGGTGAGCCGGAAATCCATCTCATCCTCCTGTGTGAACGGGGCCGCCGGGCGCTCGTGACGCCGGGACGGTTCGCGGTGCTGGTCCGGTCGAGGGTCAGACCGGGGTGACGCCGTGCCGGCGCCGGGAGAAGTGCCGATCCTTGGTACGCGCCGCGGCGAACCGGCGGACCAGCTCGGTACGCAACTCGTGCGGCTCGACGATGGCGTCCACCACCAGCTCGCTGGCGAGCCGGACGACGTCGATGTCCTGCTCGTACTCGGCCCGCTTGGCGGCGACGAAGGCGGCCCGCTCGTCCTCGTCCGGGATGGCGGCGATCTTGTTGGCGTAGACCGCGTTCACCGCCGCCTCGGCCCCCATCACCGCGATCTTCGCGCTGGGCAGCGCGATGGTGGCGTCCGGCTCGAACCCGGGGCCGGCCATCGCGTAGAGGCCGGCGCCGTACGCCTTGCGGACCACCACGCAGATCTTCGGCACGGTCGCCTCGGAGATGGCGGTGATCATCTTCGCGCCATGCCGGATGATGCCCTGCTTCTCCACCGCGCTGCCAACCATGAAGCCGGGCACGTCGCTGAGGAAGAGCAGCGGCACGTTGAACGCGTCGCAGAGCTGTACGAACCGGGTCGCCTTGTCGGCCGAGTCGACGAAGAGCACGCCGCCCTTGAACATCGAGTTGTTGCCGAGCACGCCGACGACCTCGCCGTTGAGGCGACCGAAGCCGATGGTCAGCTCCTTGGCCCAGAGCGCCTGGATCTCGAAGAAGGACCCCTCGTCGAGCAGGCCCTTGACGTACCGCCGCATGTCGAACGCCTGCCGCTCGCTGGCCGGCACCAGCGCGGCCAGGTCGGCCTTGGCGGGCGCGGCGACGGCCTCGGCGGCCGGCGGCGCCTGGGTCCAGTTGGCCGGCAGGTACGACAGGTAGGTCTTCACCACGTCGAGCGCGTCGGCCTCGGTCTTGCAGAGGAAGTGCCCGACGCCGGACTCGGCGGTGTGCACCTTGGCACCGCCCATGGCCTCCAGCGTGGTCTTCTCGCCGGTGACCATCTCGACCATCCGGTCGGAGCCGAGGTACATGCTGGCGTTGCCGTCGACCATGGCGACCACGTCGCAGAACGCCGGAATGTACGCCCCACCTGCGGCGCTGGGGCCGAACAGCGCGCACACCTGCGGGATCGAGCCCGAGGCGCGCACCTGGTTCCAGAAGATCTTGCCGGCGCCGCGCCGGCCGGGGAAGAGGTCGACCTGGTCGGTGATCCGGGCGCCGGCCGAGTCGACCAGGTAGACCATCGGCACGCCGGCGCCGTACGCCCGCTCGATGATCCGGATGATCTTCTCGACGGTGCGGGCGCCCCAACTGCCGGCCTTGACGGTGGAGTCGTTGGCCATCAGGCAGACCTGCCGGCCGTCGATGGTGGCGGTGCCGGTGACCACGCCGTCGGCGGGCAGCCCTTCGGCCAGCGCATTGGCGTAGAGGCCGTCCTCGACGAACGAGCCCTCGTCGACCAGGAGCGCGACCCGCTCCCGGGCGAAGAGTTTGCCCTTGGCCGCGTTCGCCGCGTGGTACTTGTCCGCGCCGCCGGACCGGGCCCGCTTGCGCAGCTGCTCCAGCGCCTCACCGTCGAGCGTCACGCTGACTCCCTCGCCGTACTGACCTGAACGATCGTTAGGCTATCGCATTCGCGCGACGCCCGGCGACCCATGGGCGGACCGGGCAGCCGGGTGGTGCCCGGAGGCTGCGGATTCAAACCAAACATTGAAATCTATTAATCTATGTCGCTAGGCTCCTGACACCCCCTCCTCCCGGATTGGAGTCAGCGATGACCTCACGACTCAATCGGCTCGCGGTCGCGTTCGTCGCGACGGCGCTCGCCACCCTCGGCGTCACGGTCGCCAACCCGTCGCCCGCGTCCGCCGCCATGACCATCTGCTACAACACCAGCCAGGCGGGAAGCTACGCCGGCACCGCCAACCAGGCCGCCTCGATCTGGAACAACGCCACGTCGAACCTGACGCTCTCCGCGAACTGCGGCTCCAACCTGCGGATCTACCGGATCACCGGCGGCGGCTCGTACGCCGTCCGGACCAGCCTCGGCAATGGCCGGGTCTACATCGACACCCAGCAGGCCGCCCAGTACAGCGTGCTGCGGATCATGACCCACGAGATCGGGCACATCCTCGGCCTGCCGGACAACTACAACGGGAACTGCTCGCTGCTGATGTCCGGCGGCAGCGCCGGCACCAGCTGCACCAACCCGTACCCGAGCACGACCGAGGCGAACCGGGTGAGCAACCTCTTCGCCGGCACCTTCGCCGCCACCGAGCGCAGCGCGGACCGCGCCGGAGCGGACATCTTCCGCGACAGCTGGCCGAGCATGCTCACCTCGGTGGGCTGATCGACCGGGTACGTCGGAGGGGCCGGCATCGTGCCGGCCCCTCCCCGCGTTTGTGAGCGGTCAGCTCGGCATCGGCGTCAGTCGGGTGCGGGGGCCGGCGCGCAGCACCCCGGAGGGCAGCTTCTTGCCGAGCAGGTGCTCGGCCAGCTCGGCCGCCTCGATCAGGGCGGCCAGGTCGATGCCGGTGTCGATGCCCATGTCGTGCAGCATGTGCACGGCCTCCTCGGTGGCCAGGTTGCCGCTGGCCCCCGGCGCGTACGGGCAGCCGCCCAGGCCGCCGACGCTGGCGTCGAACTCGGTCACCCCCAACTCCAGCGCGGTCAACAGGTTGGCCAGCGCCGTACCCCGGGTGTTGTGGAAGTGCAGCAGCACCGGCACGTGCGCGTTGCGGTCGCGTACCGCGGTCAGCAGCTCGCGGACCCGGCGCGGAGTGCCCATGCCGGTGGTGTCGCCGAACGCGACCCGGTCCGCGCCGTCCCGGACCACCCGATCCACGATGCCGGCCACCCGCTGCGGGTCGATGTCCCCCTCGTACGGGCAGCCGAAGCTGGTCGCCACGATCACCTCGACCCGCGCGGAGGCGCCGTGCAGCAGGTCGATCAGCTCGGCGATGTCGTCCAGCGACTCGTCCGTTGAACGGTTGACGTTGCGCCGGTTGTGCGTGTCGCTGGCCGAGACCACCACCTCGATCTCGGTGAACCCGGCGGCGAGGGCCCGCTGGGCGCCCCGCGTGTTCGGCACCAGGGCCGAGTAGCGCACCCCGTCGGCCCGGACCGCCCGCCGCCACACCTCGTCGGCGTCGGCCATCTGTGGGATCGCCTTCGGGTGCACGAACGACACCGCCTCGATCCGGCGTACGCCGCTGCCGGAGAGCGCGTCGAGCAGCCGCACCTTGGCGTCGGTCGGGATCGGGTCCTCGTTCTGCAGCCCGTCTCGCGGCCCGACCTCGCGGATCGACACGGAATCTGGCAACTGGCTCATCGGTCACCTCGCTGTGACGTCGGATCGGGGCGGGTTGTCGGCTGCACCGCGCCCTTTGCACTGCTTCAACGGACGCAACGGCGACTGTCCGGTATCCGGACGACCGCTGTCGCCTCCAGGTAAGCAGAGCAAAGGGCTCGGCTGCCAGTGCCGCCGGGTCGCCGGGACGGCGGCACTGGCAGGCCCGGCCACACTGGCAGCCCGGCGGATCAGCGCATGCGGGAGACGATGCCGGTGTCGTAGGCGCCGGAGAGGAACTCCTCGTTCTCCAGGAGCTCGGCGAAGAAGGGCAGGTTGTTCTTCGGGCCCTCGATCTGGAAGGCGGCGACCGCCGTCCGGGCCCGCTCGATCACCTCGCCGCGGGTGGCGCCACTGATGATCAGCTTGGCCATCAAGCTGTCGTAGAACGGGGTGACGGTGTTGCCCTCGGTGTAGCCGGAATCCACCCGGACCCCGTCGCCGGTCGGTTCCACCCAGGTCCTGACCACGCCCGGGCCGGGCAGGAAGCGCTTCGGGTCCTCGGCGTTGATCCGCATCTCGATGGCGTGCCCGCTCGGTGCCAGCGCGTCCGGATCGAAGGTCGGCGCCAGCCCGGACGCCACCCGCAGCTGCTCCTCGACCAGGTCGACGCCGTAGACGTACTCGGTCACAGGGTGCTCCACCTGGAGCCGCGTGTTCATCTCCAGAAAGAAGAACTCGTTCGTAGATGGATCGAGCAGGCACTCCACCGTGCCCGCGTTGCGATAGTTCACCGCCTCACCGGCGCGTACCGCGGCGGCCAGGAAACGCTCGCGCAGCTCCGGCGAGACCGCCGGGGACGGCGACTCCTCGACCAGCTTCTGGTTACGCCGCTGCACCGAGCACTCCCGCTCGCCCAGCGCCACCACCCGGCCGTCGGCCAGGCCGAGGATCTGCACCTCGACATGGCGCACCCGGGGGAAGTACCTCTCGATCAGCACCGAGCCGTCGCCGAACATCCGCTCGGCGAACGCGCGCACCTTGTCGTACTCGGTGCGCAGCGCGGCCTCGTCGACGGCCACGCCCATACCCATGCCGCCGCCACCGGCGGCGGCCTTGACCATCACCGGGTAACCGATCCCGGCGGCGGCCGTCACCGCCCTGTCCAGGTCGGCGGCCGGGTCGGTGGTGCCGGGCGCGACCGGAACGCCGGCCGCCGCCATCAGGTTCCGGGCGTTGATCTTGTCGCCCATCGCGGTGATCGCGTCCGCGCCGGGGCCGACCCAGATCAGGCCGCTCGACTCGACGGTACGGGCGAACTCGGCGTTCTCCGACAGGAAGCCGTACCCGGGGTGGATGGCCTGCGCTCCGGTCGACTTCGCGGCGGCGAGGATCGCCTCGGTGTTGCGGTAGCTCTGCGCCGGGTTCGGCGGGCCGATGAGGACCGCCTCGTCCGCCTCGGCGACGAACGGCAGATGGGCGTCGGCCTCCGAGTACACCGCGATCGCGCGGATGCCGAGCCGCTTGGCGGTACGGATGATCCGGCGGGCGATCTCGCCCCGATTGGCGACCAGCAGTGACTCGATCATGTTTCCTCCCGGCGTCCGGATGTTGGGACGGTTGTCAGGAAACCATGCCCGGTACGCCGGTGACGAGTCGGCTCAGGCGAGCAGCGCGGCCAGGGCGGCGTCGCGCAGCAGCTCGGCGCGGCGTCGGCGGTCCACCTCGCCACCGAGGAACGGAGTCGAGTTCATCAGGCCGAACGCGGCGTGCGCCAGCACCCGCGCCTCGCCGTCGGGCATGCCCGGGTGCAGCGCGGTGAGCACCGTCACCCACTCCTCGACGTAGAGCCGTTGCAGCCGGCGGATCCGCCGCCGCGGCTCGTCCGGCAGGCGGTCCAGCTCGTGCAGGTGCAGCGCGATCACCGCCGGGTTGGCCAGCGCGAACTCGACGTGGAAGTCGATCAGCGACTCCAGTACGCCGCGCGGGTCGTCCGGGTGCCCGGCGGAGCGTTCCCGCCCGCCGGCCAGCAGCCCCTCACTGACCGGGATCAGCGCGGCGGCGAGCATCGCCTCCTTGCCGGCGAAGTGGTGGTAGAGCGCCGGACCCGTGACCCCGGCGGCCGCGCCGATGTCGTCCATCGACACCCCGTGGTAGCCCCGGGCGGCGAACAGACCGACCGCGATCTCCAGGATCTCGTCCTTGCGGGACCGGCGCCGGCCCGCACCCGCCGCGCCCCGTGCCCGCTGCTCCACCGTCACGGGGCAAGCGTAGACCGCGAGCCGCGCGCGATGGTTACCGGTCAGTTGCGCAGGCCGCACCGTCGGTCGGGTCAGTCGTCCGGGTCGAGGTCGTGCTCCTCCCGCAGCGCCGCGGCCTCCTCCGGCCGGTCCAGCAGGTCCAGCGCGCGGGCCAGCAGCCAGGCGGTCTGGCGCACCGGCCGCGAGTCCGCCGGAAGGCCACCGAGCACCCGGCGCAGCAGCGGCTCCGCCTCGGCCGGACGGTCCAGGCGCAGCAGCAGCTCACCGATGAGGATCTCCACCTGCGCGGCCTCGCCGAACGCCTCGATCGACCGCAACCGGTCAGGCACCCCGACCAGCCGGCCCAGCGCCTCGTCCGGCCGATCCTCCCCGGTCAGCACCCGCGCACCGGCCTCGGCGGCCATCGCCAGCTCGTACGTCACCGGCGGCGACTGCTCCGGCTGCCCGGCCAGCGTCGCCGCCAAGCCGTCCACCAGCTCGATGGCGCGTACCGCCGACGGCCGGTCATCGGACCAGAACCAGGCGTACGCCTCCCGCCGGCGGGCCCGCAGCTCGTCGAGCGGCAGGTCGGCGAGCCGGTACGCCGTGGCGGCAGCCGCGAACCGCTCGGCGGCCACCGCGTCCCGGTCGGCGTCGTAGAGGATCCCGCCGGCCTCCTCCAGCACCTGCGCGCGGTGCGGGAGGTTGTCCGGGCCGTCCAGGTTGTCGGCCAACCGCTCCAGCAGTGCCAGCGCCGGGTCGATCTCGCCGAGCCCGGCGTAGACACCGGCCAGCAGGTGCCGACAGCGGTCCGCCTCCGCCTGGGCGCCGAGCCGGTCCAGACCGAGGACGGCCTCCTCGGCGACCTCGGCCGCCTCACCGAGCCGACCCACGATCCGGTACGCGTTCGCCAGCTCCCAGCGCAGGAAGGCGTCCCCCTCGGCGCCCCGCTCCACGCAGAGCGTCACCGCCTCGACGAAGTCGTCCACCGCGTCGGGGGCCCGCCCGGCGGAGAGCAGCGCCCGGGCCCGGGCGACCCGGACCGGCAGCTCCGCAGCCGCCGGCGCCACGGCCAGCGCCTCGTCGCAGGCGGCCACGGCGTCGGCCGGATCGTCCACCGTCCTGACGTACGTCAGGCAGGCCGCCGTGATCAGCTCGCCGACGCCCAGCTCACGGCCGATCCGGCGGGCCTCGTCGGCGGCCGCGCGGGCCTCGTCGACGCGGTCCGACTGCTCCAGCAGGTGTGCCCGGTGCAGCGCGATCCGGGCCGCCAGATGCCGGTCGCCGCCCGCGTCGGCGGGCACCCGGTCGAGCGCGGCGAGCGCCTCCGCCCAGCGTTCCCGGTGCAGCAGCGCCAGCGCCACCCGATCGTGCCCGGCGGCGCGCTGTCGCGCGTCGCCGAGCCGGTCCAACACCTCGGCCGCGGCTCGGACCAGCGCCAGCCCCTCCTCGGCGTCGTCGTCGGAGCGGGTCAGCAGCACGCCGAGCCGCCCGGCCACCACCTGGGCGGGCACCTCCTCGGCCGCCTCCCGGTACCGGCTCAGCGCCGCCCGGTTCATCTCGATCGCGCCCGCGATGTCGTCCTCGTCGCCGCGCTCGGCCGCCCGCAGCGCCAGCCGGTACGCGGCCGTACGCGGTGCGAGGTCGTCGGTGCCGAACCGGTCGTCGCAGGCGGCCAGCGCCGCCCGGAACGTGGCCCGGTCGTGCCGGCCCCAGCTCTCCTCGGCGAGGGTCAGGAGCTCGTCCGGGCCGGCGTCGGCGGGCAGGGCCACGGTGGTCTCGTCGCCGGCCCGCGCCCGGTCGGAGGTGGCCGGTGACGCACCCCGGTCCCGGTGGATGCCCGGCTCGTCCCCGGACGGGCGGGCCGGACGGCGGCGGACGCTGGCGGAGAGCGGCAGGTGCTCACCGCTCGCTCGCACGGCGAGCCGACTGGCTATCCACTCCGACTGGTGTGCGGTGCCGTTGCGGGCGTCGAAGCGGGCGGCCAGCGCGGTCGCGGTCTCCGCCAGCTCGTCGGCGAGCGTCAGCGCGGGCACCTCGCCGGCCGGCCGACCCTCGGCGGCACGGCGGTACACGGTCGGCGCGCCGATCCGGCCGGCCTGACGCAGCGCGGCGGCGGCGGTCGCCGCGAAGTGCATCGCGGCGGCCGGCGACGGCGGCCGGTCCAGCCAGTCCAGGTGCCGTTCGACCAGCTCCACCGCCCGCGCCTCGTTGCCGGTCAGCGTGCAGAACTCGATGTGGTCGCCGATGTCCCACAGGTCGGCGAGGTTGCCGCGCAGCCGGCGGTACGCCTCCCGGTGCGCGTCCCGCGCCGACTCACCCCACCCGGTGCGCAGATACGGCAGGAGCAGCGCGGTGAGGATCGCCTGCGGCTGCTCGTTGCAGGTGAGCCGACCGGCGAGCACCGGCTCGGCCAGCGCCACCGCCTCGGCGTCCCGCCCGGTGTCGGCGAGGTAGCCCACCTGGCTCGTCGGGTCACAGCCGGCGCAGTCGGAGAGTTCGTCGCGCGGGGTGGTCTGCCAGAGCCGGTACCAGTGCGCGGCCGCCTCCGCGTCACCGACGTGGTCGGCGACCCGGAACCGGTGCTTGTGGACGGTCTGCAGGCTGTGCCCGCCGGCCCGGTAGCGCCGTTCCATGTCGTCCAGCACCCCGTACGTGCGGTCCAGCGGCACGTCCGGGAACTTCAGCAGGCCGGACACCATGTACTTGAAGTGCCACAGCAGTTGGTGCAGGTGGCGCTGGTGGTAGGGCTGCGGATCCCGGTCGAACTCGGACAGGCACCAGGAGAACGTCACGAAGGACTTCGCCGACTCGCCGCCGTAGACGTACCCGGTGGTGGCCTGCATCCGGGTCACGAAGGCGAGATGCCGGTCGTCCGCGGCGTCCACCCGGCGCAGCAACTGCTCCAGCGCGGCGATCTGCCCCGCCCCGTACGGCATGTCGGCGATGCCGCGCAGCACCCGCCACAGGTCCTCGTCGGCCATGGTCACTCCCGTCCTGGCACGGCCCGGCCGAGCAGGCCGAGGAAGGAATCGTTCAGCAGCGCGGCGTCGGCCGCGCGGATCGGATGGTGGCCGAGCAGCAGCGCCTGCCCGTACAGCGCCTCGACGGCGAGCCCGACCAGCTCCGGGTCGGCCAGCATGGTGACCCGGCGGACCAGCGGGTTGCGGTGGTTGAGCACCAGCTGCGGGCGGTCCGGCGGAGCGGTGGCGGCGAGCGCGTCGAGCACTCCGCCCCACAGCTCGTCGGCCCGGTCCCGGCTGGCCGCGAGCTGGTCGTTGAACGCCGCCGACCGGCTGACCAGGTAGAGCGCGGGCAGCGAGACCGGGTCGTACGCCCGGATGACCACCTCGCAGCCGGAGCGCTCGACGGCCCGCTGCGCCGCGGTGAGGAACGGCCGCAGGGCCAGCTCCACCTGCGGGTCGAGACCGTCGAAGCGGGTGGTGAGGTCGCTCGGCTCCAGCCGCTCGATCAGCACCGAGCGGTCCACCGTCGGCAGCCGCTCGATCAGCTCGGTGTCGTAGGTGTAGCCGGCGTTGACCACCGCCAGGTCCTGTGCGGCGGCCACCGCGGCGAGCTGGCGGAACTCGTCGAGGCTCGCCGCGTAGCGGAGCACCCCGTAGCGCTCCCGGAACTCGGCGAGGGTGAGCGTGCCGACGTTGGTGTCCATCGGCCACCACCGGTCGACCAGTCGGAGCATCTCGTCGTCGTGCAGCGCCAACGCCTTCACGCCGAGGTGGTGCACCTGAAGGAACTCGGCGAGCCGGTGCGGGTCGTGCCGCGCCAGCCGGACCAGCCAGCCGCGTACCTGGTCGCCGAGCGCCTCCCGGGTGGCGGTCAGCAGGGTGTCCTCGTAGAGGGCCTCCCGGCTGGCGGTCGGGCGCAACTCGGTCGCGTCCACCACGCAGTGCGCGAAGAACGCCCAGTCGGGCAGGAGCCCGTCGGCGTGCTCGGTGAGCAGCATCCGCTTGAGGTAGACCCGGTGCCCGGCCCGGGCCGCCGGGTTCACCGGGGTGGGCAGGATGAAGGCGACACCGGTCAGCCCGGCCTCCGGCACGCTCAGTGGCACCACGTCGAACGGGTCGACGCCGAGCATCTCCCGGGCGTACGAAATGAGCGCCGCCCGGTCGACCGGCGCTCCCGCCGTGGTCGGCCAGGGTGGCTCACCGGTGGTGGTGACCACGTCGCCGACGCGGACGGTGACCGGCAGCAGGGAACCGAAGAGCCGGGCCAGGTCGGTGACGGTCGGGGTGCTGAACCACTGGTCGGCGTCGCGGCGGGGCACCAGCGTGACCGTCGTGCCCGGCTCGGGGCGGGCGGCCTCCGGCGGCGCCACGGTCACCGAGTAGCGGCCGTCGGCGTACCCGGTCCAGCGGACCGTGGGGTGGTCCCCGTGCCGGGTGAGCACCCGGATCTCGTCGGCCACCAGGAAGCAGGAGAGCAGGCCGATGCCGAACTGGCCGAGGAACTCGTGCCGGGAGAAGCCGAGCTCGTCGCGCTTGGAGCTGCGGCCGATGGTGGCCAGCAGCTCGTGCACCTGCGCCTCGGTGAGGCCGATGCCGGTGTCGTGCACCCGAAGCGTGCCGTCGCCGGTGCTGTCCGGCGGCTCGATGCGGACCAGCGCGGAAGCGTCCGGCTCGCTGGCACGCCGGGCGGTGATCGCGTCCACCGCGTTCTGCAGCAGCTCACGGACGTAGACCCGCGGGCTGCCGTAGAGGTGATGACTGAGCAGGTCGACCACGCCACGCAGGTCGACCTGGAAGGTGTGGTCCACGCCTGAGTTCTCCCCGGTCCGATGCCGGCGCCCACCGTACCGATGATCACCGACACGTGCGTCCCCCTTTCGCCCGGCGGTTTGACCCTCGACCCGGTCGAACCCGCACGGTCACCGCCATGACCTCCTCCGTTCTGGGCCGGGATTTCCGGCTGCTCTGGTCCGCCGCCGTCTCCTCGCGGTTGGGGGACGCGCTGCGTACGCCGGCCTTGGCGCTGCTGGCCGCGACGATGACCCACGATCCCCGGGTCATCGCGGCGGTCACCGTGGTCGCTCAGCTACCGCCGTTGCTCTTCGGCCTGCTCGGCGGTGTGTACGCGGACCGTTGGGACCGCCGGCGGACGATGGCCCTGGTGGACGGGGCCCGCGCCGTCGTGGTGGCGGCGCTGGCCGTGGCGGTTGCCTTCGACCGGGCCGGCGTCCTGGCGCTGCTGGTGGCCGCGTTCCTCCTCGCCGCGTTGGGCACCCTGTTCGACGCCGCCTCGTTCGCGCTGCTTCCCGCGCTGGTGCCGCCGGCCGCGCTGCCCCGGGCGAACGGCCGACTCCAGGCGGGCACGGCGGTGGCCGGCGGCTTCCTCGGCGCACCCGCCGCCGGCGTTCTCTTCGCCGCCGCCCCCGCTCTCCCGTTCACCGTCGACGCCGTCACCTTCGCGGTGGCCGCCCTGCTCGTCCTGGCCCTCACCCCGATACCCGCTCCGCACGCCGTGGCCGGAGTTCGGCGGGGGTCGGTCTGGGGCGAGATCGTCGAGGGGATGCGGTGGCTGCGTGGGCACCGGACACTGTGGCGGGTCACCCTGCTGGCCGCCGCGAGCAACCTGGCGATCAGCGGGCTGCTCGCGGTGCTGGTGCTCTACGCGCTGGACGTGTTGCGGGTGCCGCCGGCCGGGTACGGCCTGTTCGCCGCGGGGGCGATCGTCGGCGGCGTGGCCGGGGCGCTCGGGTCGGGTCGGCTCGCCGCCCGGCTCGGCACGGTGACCGCGCTGCGCGTGGTGCTCGCCGTGCAGACCGTCGCGTTGGCCGGGTTCGCGCTGGCCCGGCATCCGGTGCCGGGCGGGATCGCGCTGGCCGTCTTCGCCGCCGGCACCGTGGTGTGGAACAGCCTGTGCGCGTCGTACGGGCAGCGGCACGTGCCGAGCGGACTGCTCGGTCGGGTGGGTGCCGCCCAGCGGATGGTCGGGCTGCTCACCGCACCGGTGGGCGCGGCGGTGGCCGGGCTGGTCGCCGCGGCGTACGGAACCGTGCCGGTGGCGGGTGCGGCGGCCGGGACGTTCGCACTGGTCACTCTGGCGGCGTGGCGGACACTGCGGGACTAGCCCGGCGTTCGTTCCCGGTGGGACAGCCCGGACAGGCGCAGCGCGATCTGGCGCCGGGCCGGCGGTAGGGCACCGAGCAGCCGGAGCAGCACGTCGCGTACCGGCCGGCGGGCCGGGGAGAGGGTGGCCAGCCTGGTCAGCCCGGCGGCGAAGCTGAGCACGTCCTCGGCCATCGGGCGCTGCCGGGCGGTGTAGTCGTCCAGCAGCGTCTGCGGACCGCCGCCGAGCACATCGGCCAGCGCGGTGCCGAGCGCCACCGCATCGCAGATGCCGAGGTTCATGCCCTGCCCGCCGGCGGGACTGTGCACGTGCCCCGCGTCGCCGGCCAGCAGCACCGGTCCGGACCGGAACGTGTCGGCGATCCGGTGGTGCACCCGGAACCGGGATCCCCAGAGCACTTCGGTGACCCGTTCGGGTTGCCGCGTCGGGCCGCGCTCGTCGAGCAGCGCCTGGAGGTACGCCGGGTCGGGCTCGGCCGGCGCGGTCGGCGCGGCGGCGACCAGCCGCACCACCCCGTCCGGGAGCGGCGCCCAGATCAGCGGCCCGGACCGGGCGAGGAAGAGCGCCGCCTCGTCGCGGGGCAGGGCGCTGTCCACCCGCACGTCGGCCAGCACGAAGGACTCCTCGTCGCTGGGGCCGGTGAAGCCGATGCCGGCCAGCCGCCGGACCGTGCTGTGCAGGCCGTCCGCGCCGACCACGAACCGGGCGCGCACCTCGGCCCCGTCGACCTGCGCGAGCGCCCCGTCAGCGGTCCGGCTCAGACCGGACATCTGGCACGGCCGCCGGACCTGGACGCCGAGGTCGGCCAGGCGCTCGGTGAGCACGGCCTCGGTGACCGCCTGGGAGACCATCAGCGCGTAGGGGAAGCGGGACGGCAGCTGGTGGAACGGGACCGACAGCAGCACCCGGTCCCGGTCGCGGACGGTGAAGCGCGGCGCCCGCACCCCCTGGGCGACCAGCGGCGCCGCGGCGCCGATCCGGTCCAGCTCCTCCAGGGTGTACGCGTGCACGACGGCCGCGCGGGAGGTCACCGGCGGGCTGGCGAGTTGGTCCACCACGGTCACCTCGAATCCGCGGCGGGCCAGTGTCAGTGCGGCGGCGAGGCCTGTTGGCCCGGCTCCCACCACCAGAACGTCGGTATGCGTGGGCAGCATGGCCACCTCCCGGACGACCGTTGCCAACAGCTGTTGGCAAACACTTGTTGGCAACGCTAGAGCCAGCTCATTGTGTGTCAACAGCCGTTGGCATACGGTCGTTGACATGACAGCGCCCGCCCACTCCGCCCAGCCCCGCCGCTCGGACGTCACCCGGGCCGCGATCCTGCGCGCCGCTCGCGAGCGATTCGCCGCGGACGGGTACGAGCGCGCCACGATCCGGGCCATCGCCGCCGACGCCCGGATCGACCCGTCGATGGTGATGCGCTACTACGGCAGCAAGGAGGGCCTCTTCGCGGCGGCGGCCGAGTTCGACCTACGGCTGCCCGACCTGACCGACGTGCCGCCCGAGCAGTTCGGTGCGGTGCTGGTGCGGCACTTCCTCGCCCGGTGGGAGGGCGACGAGACGCTGGCGGCACTGCTCCGGGCCGCCAGCACCAATCCGGGCGCGGCGGAACGAATCCGCGGCATCTTCGCCGATCAGCTCACCGCGGCCGTGGCGACCTTCGGCACCGACCCGGCAACCACCGCGCGGCGTGCCAGCCTGGTGGCCAGTCAGATCCTCGGCCTCGCCTTCACCCGCTACATCGTCCGCCTGCCGCCGATGGTGGAGCTGGATCCGGAGGAGCTGGTTTCCTGGGTCGCACCAACCCTCCAGCGCTATCTGACCGGGCAGCCGGAGAGCTGACCCAACCTTTTCCCCCTCCCCGTGCGTCTGCCAGGTGACGGCCGAACGCGACGGCCGGGAGGTGGGCGAATGGGACCGGCGGCAAGTGACGGACGTGACGGCTACCTCGCCTTCGTGGAGAGCCACCAGCACCGCCTGCTGCGCGCGGCCTACCTGATCTGCGGCAACCGGCACCAGGCCGAGGACCTCCTCCAGGAGGCGCTGCTCAAGCTGGCGCTGCGCTGGACCACGGTCCGCGACGGCGATCCCGCCGCGTACGTGCGGGCCATCCTCTACCGGGACACGGTGTCGTGGTGGCGTCGCCAGCGGCGGGAACGGCTCAGCGCCGACCCGCCGGAGCAGGTGGCCCCCGACCGCGACGGCGCGCTGCGGCTCACCCTGCACGACGCGCTCGGCCTGCTGCCGCCCCGGCAGCGGGCCGTGCTGGTCCTGCGCTACTACGAGGACCTGACCGAGGTCGCCACGGCCGAGGCGCTCGGCGTGACCGTCGGCACCGTGAAGAGCCAGTGCCACGCGGCGCTGCGGCGGCTCCGCGAGGTGGCCCCGGAACTCGCCCGGGACTCCCGACCGGCCCAGGAGCCGGCGACTCGCGGCGACCTGGCCAGCGGCCTGGAGGTGAACCCGTGAACGAGCAGGACCTGCGTCGGCTGCTGACCGTCAGCGTCGAGGACGTCCGACCCAGCCACCCAGCGGCGGCCGGCTGGGAGCGGGCCCGACGTACCCGGCGTACCCGATGGGCGGTCGGCGCGGTCGCCCTGGCCGTGGCACTGATCGGCGGCGGCACGGTGGCCGCCCTGCGACCGCCCGCGGATCCGCCGCCGGACCATTCGGTGGCCCCGACCGTGGAGCCCAGCCATGCCCCGCCGGTGGTGCGGGCCCCCGCCGAGCTGCCCTTCCCGCCCGACCCGTTGGCCCGGCTCAGCGGCCCGGCGACCGTGCGGCTGTCGGAGCGACCGGTCCAGCGGGCGCTGGCACTGTTCCAGCCTCTGGACGAGGAGAATCACGCGGACGGTCCCGTCCGGATCCTCGGCGACGACGGCGTCGTGCGCAGTCTCGACGTTGTTTCGCTGGCGCCCACCCGGGACGAGGGCGGCAACGAGGCGCCCGCCGTGAAGCCGGGAGTGCTGTCGCCGGACGGCCGATGGGCCGCTTTCGCACAGACCAGCGAGCTGGTCATGGTCGACCTCACCAGAGCGGGCGTGCGCCGGGTCCCGCTCGACGGTTACCTGGAGCTGGTGGTCTGGGCGAACGACCGGGTGCTGGTCGGCGGCGACAACCGGACGTACGCGGTGGACCGGGAGACCGACGCGGCGAGCACCATCGATGTGTCGGCCTGGGACGTCGTGGCACCCGACCCGGCGGCAGGCCGCGAGGCGGCGCTAGTCGAGGTGGGTGGCGAGCGGGGCGGCCTGATGCTGCGCAGCCGGACCGCCCGCGAGGGCACCATCCGCTCCGAAGAGCGGATCACCGGCGACGCGCTGCCCGCGCCGTACCAGGTCAACGAGTTCTATGGCCGGGGTTGGTTGCACGGCGAGCGGCTGGCCCGGGCAGCGTGGATCACCAGCGGCGAGATCGACGGCGCCGAGGGAGTGGCCGTGCTGGACGCCCGCACCGGCGCTGTTTCCCACGTCCTCGACCTGGGCCGGGACCGCGCCAAGGGCTGTTGCGAGGTGCTGGGCTGGGACAAGGAGGGTGCGGTGCTCCTCCGTCTGGAACCGGCCGGCCTGGCACGGTGGCACCCGGAGACCGGCGAGGTCAGCGGTATCGTCCGCGACCTGCCCGGTGTGGTGGCACTGGCTGGCTGAGCACCGTCCCCGCGAGACGACAACGGCCGCGCGGGGACGGTTGGGCCGCTCAGGCGGCGAGGCCGCCCGGCTGGTCGCCCTTCACGACGGGAGCCCGGACCAGGTTGCCCCACTCGGTCCAGGAGCCGTCGTAGTTACGCACCTGCGGGTATCCCAGCAGGTGCCGCAGCACGAACCAGGTGTGGCTCGACCGCTCACCGATCCGGCAGTACGCGATCACGTCGTCGTCCGGGCTGAGGCCGAGCTGGTCGGCGTAGATCGCGCGCAGTTCGTCCGACGACTTGAACGTGCCGTCCTCGTTGGCGGCGGACTTCCACGGCTTGTTCACCGCACCCGGGATGTGCCCGCCACGCAGCGCACCCTCCTGCGGGTAGTCCGGCATGTGCAGCATCTCGCCGGTGTACTCGCCCGGGGACCGGACGTCGACCAGCGGCCGACCCGCGGCGATGTGCGCCATCACCTGCTCGCGGAACGCCCGGAGCGGCGTGTCGTCCCGCAGCGGCACCGGGTAGTCGGCGCGCGGACGGGACGGCTTGTCGCGGGTCACCTCGCGCCCCTCGGCGATCCACTTCTGCCGGCCGCCGTCGAGCAGCCGCACGTCGGCGTGCCCAAAGAGCGAGAAGACCCAGAGGGCGTACGCGGCCCACCAGTTGAAGTTGTCGCCGTAGAAGACCACCGTGTCGCCTCGGCCGATGCCCTTGGCGGCGCACATCTCGGCGAAGCCCTTCGCGTCGAGATAGTCCCGGGTCACCTGGTCGTTCAGCTCCGTGTGCCAGTCGACCTTGACGGCACCGGGGATGTGACCGGACTCGTAGAGCAGCACGTCCTCGTCGGACTCGACCACGACGAGGCCCTCGTCGCCCAGGTGCTCGGCCAGCCAGTCGGTGGTGACCAGCCGCTGCGGGTCCGCGTACGACTGGAGGCGGGGATCAGGATCGTTCGGCACAGACATGATCCCCAAGGTACGCCGCAACCCTGCCCCTCGACCGGCCATCGGGTGCGACGCCGCGCACGTGACTGAAGGGTCAGGCGCGGCGGTGGGCGATCCGACCGGCGACCACGGTCACCAGGCAGGCACCGTCGGCGTCGAGGACCGCCAGGTCGGCGCGCCCGCCCTTGTGCAATCTCGGTGGTACGGCCGCCAGCAGCACCAGCAGGTCACCCCGGTCGACTGCGGCCCGCAGCGCCGGGTCCGCAAGGTGCTCCGCCAGCACCGCCGTCACCCCGCTCCGCAGCAGCGCGTGCACCCGCTCGCGCGGGGTGGGCGCCACCGGCAGCGGGCCGTCGTGCAGCAGACCCGGCCCCAACGTGCCGGGCCAGCGGCGGACCCGCACCCCGGCGTACGCCCCGCTCAGCTCGGCCAGCGGACCGACGGCCTCGATCCGGTCGCCGCTCACCACCACGGCGTGATCCGCCGCCGGCTCGCCATCCGGAGTGAGCCGCAGAAGCGGCGCGGTGTGCAGGGTGCGCACGCTCAGTCGACGATCGGCCCGAGCAGCGGACGCTTCGCGGTGACCGTGTCGCCGGACGACCGGCCGGTCAGCCGGCGCTTGATCCACGGGGCCAGATGCTGCCCGGCCCAGCGCAGGTCGGCCGCGCGGGCGGCGAGCCACGGAGAGGGCGCGGGGTGCGGGGGCACCATCAGCCACTCCTCGTCGCAGCCGACGCCGAGCGCGGTGAGCACCTGTCCGGCGACCCGTCGGTGCCCGGCCTCGCTCAGGTGCAGCCGGTCGGTGCTCCAGAGCATCGGGTTGAGGAAGGTGTCGTCGGCGTACAGGTCGACCATGATGGCGCCGTGCCGCTCCGCGGTCTCGCCGACCGCCTGGTTGAGCAGCTCCACCCGGGGAGCGACGAGACGCTGGCCGGGCAGCCGGGCCATCACGTCGGCGAACCGGAAGAGCAGCACGTCCGCGCCGCCCGAACGCAACTGCCGCACCACCTCGTCGAAGCGGGCGACCAGCGTGTCCGGATCGAAGGTGCGGCGCAGCACGTCGTTGCCGCCAGCCGCGAAGCTGATCAGGTCGGGCTTCATGGCCACCGCGGCGGGCACCTGCTCGGCGACCACGCTGGGGAAGAGCCGACCGCGGATGGCCAGATTGGCGTACCGGAAGTCGGGACCCGCCTCGGCGGCGAGCCGGGTCGCCACCATGTCGGCCCAGCCTCGGTAGGTGCCGTCCGGGTACGCGTCGTCCATACCCTCGGTGAAGCTGTCCCCGACCGCGACAAAACTGCGCCAGCGCACCCGCGCTCCCCTCACGCCATTCGTTGCCTGCGGCGACCAGTCTGTCACCGGAGACCCGGCCGCTGGTGCCCCCGCAGGGATGACGTGGCGGAGGTCATCAGTCGCGCTCGGGGTGGCCCGGCCCGCGTCGTCGGTGTGCGGGACAGCGAGGACCCGGCCGGTGCGGTGCTCACCTTCGACCCGCAGTCCTGGCGAGCCTTCGTCACCGCTGCCAAACGGCGCTGACCTCGCCGCACCGGGGCTGATCCACTCGGGATCCCGGAAACCGGGGCATCCCCACGAACGGGATACCCCGACATCATGAAAACCGAGTCGATCACGCGGAACATCAGCGTCGAAATGGATCGCTCATCCCGCCGCACCGGTCGTAGGCTGCGCTGATGCTGCTACGCATGTCGACCCTGCTGCTGCGAACGCTGCGCGAGGACCCGGCCGACGCGGAGGTGCCGAGCCACCGGCTCCTGCTGCGCGCCGGCTACATCCGCCGCGCCGCGCCGGGCGGCTACACCTGGCTGCCGCTGGGCAAGCTGGTGCTGGACCGGATCACCGAGGTGGTACGCGGCGAGCTGATCGCGATCGGCGACCAGGAGGTGCACTTCCCGGCGCTGCTGCCGGCGGAGCCGTACCGGACCAGCGGCCGGTGGACGGAGTACGGCGACGACATCTTCACCCTCGCCGACCGACGCGGCGCCGAGTACCTGTTGGCACCCACCCACGAGGAGCTGGCAGCACTGCTGGTCAAGGACCTGTTCACCTCGTACCGGGACTTCCCGGTGACGCTGTTCCAGGTGCAGACCAAGTTCCGGGACGAGGCACGGCCGCGGGCCGGTCTGCTGCGCGGCCGGGAGTTCCTCATGAAGGACGCGTACTCCTTCGACCTGGACGAGGCGGGGCTGCGGGACGCGTACGGGCGGCACCGGGCGGCGTACCAGCGGATCTTCGACCGGCTGGGCCTGGACTACACGGTGGTGCACGCGATGTCCGGGGCGATGGGCGGCTCGGCGTCGGAGGAGTTCCTGGCCGCGACGCCGGTCGGCGAGGACACCTTCGTCGGCTGCACCGCCTGCGACTACGCGGCGAACACCGAGGCGGTCACCACCCGGGTGCCGGCCGCCGGCGACCCGACCGCGCAGCCGGCCGTCGAGGTGCACGACACTCCCGAGACCCCGACGATCGCCAGCCTGGTCGAGCTGGCCAACGCGCGCCGGCTGGGTGGCCGGGACGGCTGGACGGCCGCCGACACCCTGAAGAACGTCGTGCTGGCCGTCCGTCTGCCGGGCGCGGACCGGGCCGAGCCGCTGGTGGTCGGCGTTCCTGGTGACCGGGAGGTCGACCTGAAGCGGGTGGACGCCGCGCTGCACCCGGCCCAGGTGGCCGTCTTCGAGGAGTGGGCCGACCATCCCGAGCTGGTTCGCGGGTACATCGGGCCGCAACTGCTCGACAAGCTGGGCATCCGCTACCTCGTCGACCCGCGGGTGGTGCCCGGCTCGGCCTGGTTGACCGGGGCGAACGAGCCGGGCCGGCACGCGACGGACGTGGTCTGCGGGCGGGACTTCACGCCCGACGGCACGATCGAGGCGGCCGACGTACGGGCCGGCGACCCCTGCCCGACCTGCGAGGGTGGCCAGCTGACCATCCGGCGGGGCATCGAGATCGGGCACATCTTCCAACTCGGCCGCCGGTTCACCGACGCGTTCGCGGTCGACGTGCTCGGTCCGGCGGGCAAGCCGGTCCGGCCGACCATGGGCTGCTACGGCATCGGGGTGTCGCGGGCGGTGGCGGCGATCGCCGAGCAGCACCACGACGACCGGGGGCTGGTGTGGCCGGCGGCGGTCGCGCCGTGTGACGTACACCTGGTCGTGGCGGGCAAGGGGCCGCAGCTCGACGCGGCGCTGGAGCTCGGCGGGCGGCTCGCGGCCGCCGGCCTGCGGGTGCTGGTCGACGACCGGACGCACGTCTCGGCCGGGGTGAAGTTCACCGACGCCGAGCTGATCGGTGTGCCGCGCGCCGTCGTGGTCGGCCGACGGCTGGCCGACGGGTACGTCGAGCTGCGCGAGCGGGCCGGCGACGGGCGCACCGAGCTGCCGTTGGACGGTCTGGTGGAACGGTTGGTCGACGAGGTACGCCGGGAACGTGGGACCGTGGTGTAGCCACCGCGGCACGGGGTACCGCAGTTCGATCGGGTGGATACGTCTTCGGAGGCTCTGATGACCGGTTACCGGGTCAGCGACGTGATGACCAAGCAGGTGGTGTACCTGCCGGCGGAGACCACCCTGGACGAGGCGGCCAGGGTGATGAAGGAGGCGGACATCGGTGACGTGGTGGTCACCGACGGCGCCAGCCTCGCCGGCATGCTCACCGACCGCGACATCGTGGTCCGGGCGGTGGCCGAGAACATCTCGCCGGCCGCCACGACCATCGGCTCGATCGTCACCCGCGAGGTGGTCATGATCGAGCAGCACTGCACGGCGGGCGAGGCGGCGGCGTTGATGCGGGACCGGGGCATCCGCCGGGTGCTGGTCTGCGACACCGACCGCAAACTGGTCGGCATCGTCTCGCTCGGCGACCTGGCCATGCAGCTCGACCCGACGAGCGCCCTCAGCGAGATCAGCGAGCAGTCCCCCACGGTGTAAGGAAGGGCCCCTTCCTATCGCCTCAGGTAGAGGAAGGGGCCCCTATTAACAGCGGTAGCCTCGACGCATGGCTGACATGCCGGCCCGACTGGCCGAGATCGTCGACGAGTTCGCCTCCGCGCCGCGCGACCTGGTGCTGGAGATGCTGCTCGAGTACGCCGACGTCATCCCGCCGCTCCCGGTGGAGGCCGCCGAGCGCGAGGGCATGGAGCAGGTGCCGGAGTGCCAGACGGCGTTCTTCCTGCGCGCCCGGGTGACGCCGGACGGGGTCGTCGAGACGCTCTTCGACTGCCCACCGGAGGCGCCGACCACCCGGGCGTTCGCCGGGATCCTCGCCGAAGGGTTGGCCGGCGCGAGCGCCGAGGAGGTGCTGGCCGTGCCGGACGACCTCTACCAGCGGATGGGCCTGGCGCAGGCGATCAGCCCGCTGCGGGTGCGCGGCGGCACCGCGATCCTGGGCCGGCTCAAGCGCCAGGTACGGGAACAGATCGGCTGACCAGGGAGTTGGCACCGATCATGGAGATCGAGATCTACGCGGACGTCGTGTGCCCGTGGTGTTACATCGGCAAGCGCCGGCTGGAGAAGGCGCTCGCCAGCTACGACGGCGAGGTGACCGTCCGCTACCGGCCGTTCCAACTCGATCCGTCGCCGGTGGCCGAGCCCCGTCCGCTGATGGAGGCGATGGCCGCCAAGTTCGGCGGCCCGGAGCGGGCCCGGCAGATGTTCGCCCACGTGACCGGGATCGCGGCCGGTGACGGGCTCCGGCTCGACTTCGACCGGGCGGTGGCCGCCAACACCTTCGACGCGCACCGGCTGGTCTCATACGCGACCGACCACGGCCGGGCCGCCGACATGGTGGAGGCGCTCTATCAGGCGTACTTCACCCAGGGCGTCGACGTCGGCTCCCACGAGGCCCTGGCCACGGTGGCCGGCGGCATCGGCCTGGACGCCGCCGACGTGCGCAGGTTCCTCGACTCCGACGAGCGGGCCACCGACATCGCCGCCGAGTTGGCCGCCGCGCGGGAGTTGGGCGTCACCAGCGTGCCGACCTTCGTGCTGGCCGGAAAGTACGCGGTCACCGGCGCACAGGAGACCCAGACGCTGCTCGCCGCGCTGGCGGAGGTCGAGCAGCGCGAGTCCGGAGCACACTCGCACTGAGTCAGGCCGCAGCCGGCCAGGCACCCGGCATCGACCGGCGTGATGTTTCACGTGCAACGGTATCGATGCGGGTGCCTGGTCAGGCCGGTCGGGCCAGGCCCTCCACCACCTGCGCGCCGGGCAGCACGCCGAGCGCCGGCCCGGGAAGCGCGATCTTGCTGTGCCGTACGCCGGACCCGATGATCACGTGCGGCGTCGCGATCACCCGCGAGTCCACCAGGATCGGCCACTGCGCCGGCAACCCGATCGGGGTGATGCCGCCGTACTCCATGCCGGTGAGCGCGACCGCGTCGTCCATCGGAGCGAAGCTCGCCTTCCGCACGTCGAGCGCCCGGCGGGCCACTCCGTTCACGTCGGCACGGGTGGTGGCCAGGATGATGCAGGCCGCGTAGCGGACCACACCCTCGCGCTTGCCGGCCACCACCACGCAGTTGGCCGACACGTCCAGCCCCACCTCGTACGCCGCGCAGAACGCGGCCGTGTCGGCGAGATCGGCGTCGATCGGGGCGACCAGCACCTCGTCGACGTCCATCGGCGCGTCGGCGGGCCACTGCGCGATCGCCTCCGCCACCGGCGGTGCGAGCAGGTCCAGTCGGGCACGGGCCGGTTCGGTCTTCAGCGTTCCCATCACGGATGCGATCCTCGCACCCGCCACGCCGAACCGCCCGGCGACTCCCGAACCGTCCCACGATCCCGAGCCGCCACGCGGCCCCGCCCGTCCGGGGCCGAGCCGACCGGCGGCTCAGCTGCCGGCGAGGAAGGCGTTCTCGCGCAGGAAGGTGCGGTCGCGGGAGGCGGCCAACTCCTCGGCGCGCTGGGCCTTGGCTCGGAACAGCTCCACGTCCTCCAGCGCGTGCCGGACACCCAGCCGGATCACGCCGTAGAGGAAGACGAAGCCGAAGACATAAAGGATCACGGTGGTGACGACTGCGAACATGGCGTCACCGTAAGACGAACGTGAACCGGTGTACGTCTCATCTCCGCCCGGTTCCCCCGTACGTGTCAGCGAGGTGGTCGGCCCAGGTGCGAACGCCTCGGGGCAGCACCTCGGTGACCAGGCCGCCGGCGCGCAGTTCACGACCCAGCCGGCCGGGGATCCGCACCGGCAGCAGGGGCCGGCGTGATCCCCGGGCCTCCCGCCAGGCGCGGACCGCCTCGTCGAAGCGGAGCACCTGCGGCCCGCCGTACTCCTCGATGCCGCCCAGCGGGCCGGCGACCAGGCGAGCCGCCAGCCGCGCCGCCACCTCGCCCGGGTCGATCGGCTGGGCGAGCACCGCGCGGTCGCCGATCACCAGCCCCAGCCGCGCGCTGGCGGTCAGCATGTCGTCCAGGAACTGCGGGAACTGGGTCGCCCGCAGCACCGACCACGGCACCGGGCCGGCCGCGACCACCTGCTCGGCGGCGAGCTTGTGCCGGTAGTACGGGATGGGGACCCGGTCCACGCCGACGATCGAGACGTACACCAGGTGCCGGACACCGGCGGCGCGGGCGGCGACCACCAGCCGACGCGTGCCCAGCACGTCCACCTGGTAGGTCCGCCGACCCTGGGGTGCGGACGCCAGGTGCAGCACCGCGTCCATCCCGGCCACCGCCTCGGTCAGCCCCTCCCCGGTGGCCAGGTCGGTCGCCACCCACTCGACCTCGCCGCCGGCACGCGGCCGTCGGCTGGTCGCCCGGATGGTGACTCCGTCGTCGCGCAGCCGGGCCAGCACCGCGTGGCCCAGGCGACCGCTCGCTCCGGTGACCAGAACCCTCATCCCGTCCTCCCGTCCCGCCGCGAAACCACGGCATCCGCCAGCCCATCGACCCGTCCGGCGCGGCCGCGCCGCCCGTGGGCCACCCGCTGTTGACGGCGACCCGGCACGGCCCGTGACCGGGTGTGCGGCGGCTCACCTCGAACGGATCAGGTCCAGCACGGTCAGCAGCGTGAAGAACGCGATCAACACTTCGCTGACCACCCAGGCGTGCCCCTGGGCCCACTCCCGCATCCGGGCCAGCACCCGTGCCGCGCGCCGCCCGAGCAGGAGCAGCGCCAGCAGCGGCAGGGCGAGCAACGTCACCGTGAACAGCACGAACGGCAGCAGGTGCCACCACGGCAGGTTGTGCCGGGCCACGCTCGCCCCGACGGCGGCCATGGTCAGGTCATCGGTGGGCGTCACCACGAAGAGCAGCGCGCCCAGTCGCAACGCCCAGGCGGGGTCGGCGTGCCCGATGCTCCCCAGCCACTTCGGCTGCCCGGCCCGGTTCCGACGCAGCCAGACCACCACCGCCAGGCTGACGAGCAGGACGAGCACCACCAGGTCGATGACGGGCCCGCGATCGAGCCGGCCCGCGACGGCCGTCGCATCGGCGGCCGGGCGGCCCACCAGCCGGACGAGCAGCCACGCCACCGTCACCCCGGCGGCGACCACCAGCCCGGCGCCGGCGAGGAAGCCCAGCGACGCTGCCCGGGGACGGTCCGACGACGCGAGGAAGACCGCCACGACCAACTGGGTCCCGGCGACCATCACCACGGCCAACGGAAGGACGGTCAGGAAGTTCATCGCCCGCCATCCTCCCGGCCCACCGGCGCCGGACGCCGCCGAATCCACGGATCACCCGCCCGGCCGCGCCCTCCCGCCAACCACCACCCGGCCGGCCAGCAGCGCACCGAGCAACGCCAACCCGGCGGCCACCACCAGGGTCGCCGTGTAGCTGGCCGGGCCCGGCGCGCTCCCGGCGGCCAGCACAGCGCCGGTGAGCGCCAGCACGGTCGCCGCGAAGAGCGAGTCGCCCAGCTGCAGCGAGGAACTGTTCCGGCCCTGCTCCCCGGGGGCGGACAGCTCCAGGGTGAGCACCGACAGCGACGGATAGAGCAACCCCATGCCGAGGCCGGCCACCGCCCAGCCCAGCACCGCGACGGCCACCGGCAGCTCGGGCCGGACGGCCAGCGCCACCGTGGCGGTGCCGATCGTGATGCAGCTCAACCCGGACCGCGGCAGGCTCGCGCGGGAGGCCGGCAGCGGAATCCGGCCCTGCACCCAGGAGCCCACCGACCAGGCCACCGCCCCGACCGTGAGAACCAGCCCGGCGGCGGTGGGCGACAGACCCCGCTCCCGGGACAGCATCAACGGGATGACCACCTCGGCGCCGACGAACGCCGCCGAGGCCAGACCCCGCAGCCCGACCACGGTGGGCAGGCCCCGGGCCGCCCGCAGGAAGCCGGGCGGCAGCAGGCGCGGAGCGCAGACCAGCAGGCCGGTCACCGCGAGCGCGATCAGGACCACGGCGGCGGCACCGCGCTGCTGTCCCCCGATGTGCAGCAGTGCGGCGCTCACCGCCGCCCCGCACGCCCAGCCGACGCGGGCCGCCGCGCCCGCCGCCGGCCGGGTCGGCACAGTCCGGTCCAGCGACCGCAGGCCGGGATGGATCAACAGCACGGCCGGCACCGCCACCACCGGCACCGCCAGGAAGACCCACCGCCAGCCCAGGTACTCGACGATCAAGCCCGCCAGCGCCGGCCCGACCAGCGACGGTACGACCCACGCCGCCGCGAACGCGGCGAAGATCCGCCGGTGCAGCTCCTCCGGGTACGCGTGCCCGACGATCACGTAGAGCGCCACCGAGAGCAGCCCGGAGCCGAACCCCTGCACCACCCGGCCGACGACCAGCGCACCCATCACGGGGGCGGTCCCGGCGATCAGCAGTCCGACCACGAACCAGGCGACGCCGTGCCACATCGGCCCCCGAGGCCCACGCGAGTCGCACCAGATACCGGAGACCACCATGGCCAGCACACCCGCGGCGAACGGGCCGCCGAAGGCGATGCCGTACAGCGCCAGCCCGTCCAGGCTGCGGGCGACGGTCGGCATCGCCGTACCGACCGCCAGCGCCTCGAACGCGAGCAGCGAGATCAGCGCGACACTGCCCACCGTCATCGCGCGCAGCCGGGGCGCGAACAGCCCCGGCGGGGCCGGTACGACGGTGGCGGTCACCGAGCACCCGCCGAGCGGGCGTCGGGCGGGCGGGTCCCCAGAGGTGTGCGCGGCATGCGCCCAGCCTGCGACCTCAACCCGGATTCAGGTCAACCGGTGTGACCCGGCTCTCGTCAAGCGTTCTCCAGCGCCTCCCCGACGCCTCGTACCAGTCCCGAGAAGTGCTGGTCCGACAGGAGGTGGCCGGCGGTGATCACCAGGGCCAGCGGCCATTCAATGACCTGGAGTGCGGCGAGCACCCCGAGCCCGGCGTAGTACGCGATCCGGTCCGGCGGCGGCACCGCCACCTGACCCAGCATCGGCACCTCCACCCGCCGGCCGTACGTCCGGACGTTCTCCTGCGCGCCGTTGAGGTGTCGCGTCAGCGTGCTCATTCGGCCTCCCCGTATCCGTTGACGTTCGCCGGATTCCACCGCCCACCCCGTCCATGCGCCGCCGCCTGCGGAAAGTTCCGCTGCTCGCGGGGCATAACGGATGGCAGGCCGGGAAGCCAGGCCGCCGGACGCGAGGCGGCGGGAGGGCGACGATGGGCGTGGGTGGGAGCGGCAGCTACGGGGAGTCGGGCCGGCGTCCGTCCAGTCGTACGCCTCGATGACGGCGGCGGGCCGGGCCGTCGGCCGCCTCCTGCCGTCCTTCGGCCTGCCGAATCTGGTCGGCGAGGCGTCCCGGACCGTGGGCTCGGCCGCGACCCGGCTGGCCCGGACGGCCGGCCTGACCCGGCGTCGGGTCTGGTCCCGGCCCGGCCGGCACCACATCGAGGTGCACGGTGTCTGCCAAGACGGCGGTGACCGGCTGGCCCGGCAGGTGGAGGGCGCGCTGGAGCGAATGCCGGGGGTCGCCTGGGCCCGGGTCAACGCGCCGTCCGGCCGGGTGGTGGTGGCCGTGCGGGCACCAGAACCGAAGCTGCCGGACCTGATCGCCACGATCGCCCGGGTCGAGAAGACCTGTGACCACGAGCCCGACCCGGAGATCCCGCCGCCGCACCCACCGGAGGAGGGGCCCCGAACTCCCCGCACCCTCGGTGCGCTCGCCTCGGACGCGTTGGGCCTGACCATCTCGGCGGCCACCCGGATCCTGCCGTTCACGCCGGTGCCCGCCGAGGTGGCCGGGTTGCTCACCGCGGTGGACCTGCAACCCAAGCTGCATGCATTCGCCGCCCGGGGCCTACGCGCCGATCCGCGCGCCGACATCCTCTTTCCGCTCGCCGAAGCGGTGGTGCAGGGCCTGGCCGGAGGCTGGGCCGGGATAGTCCTGGACGGCGCTCAACGCATCGTGCAGTGGGGCGAGGCGCGGGCGCAGCTCGCCGCGTGGGAACGGGCCGAGCCACGGCTGACCGGCGACCCGGAACGCGCCACCGCCCGGTGGCCGGTGGTCGAACGCCCCCGGCCCAAGCCGGACGGCCCGGTCGAGCGGTACATCAGCCGGATGCTGGCCGCCGGCGCGGCGGCTGCCGCTGCCGCGATGCCCTTCGCCGGCCCCAAACGGGCCGCCGCGCTGGGCCTGTCCGCGTTGCCCAAGGCCCCCGGCAGTGGACGCGAGGGGTACGCCGCTCAGCTCGGCCGGATCCTGGCCCGGCGCGGCGTGATCGCGATGGACCGCAGCGTGCTGCGCGAGCTCGACCGGATCGACACGCTGGTGTTGGACGCCGCGGTGCTCGGCTCGGACCGGGGTGTGCTGGCCGACCTGGCCCCGGCGCGGGACGTGGACGTCGAGCAGGTGGCCGAGCGGGCGTTCGCGTTGTTCGACCCGGCTGATCCGGCCGGCTCACGGGCGGCGGACGGCTGGCGGCTCGGGCCACTGGACCAACTGCCCCCCAGCGATCCTGACGACACGCCCGACGGCGACCGGCTGCGGGCGGCCGGTGGTCAGCTGCTCGGCCTGGCCCATGGCGACCGGCTCGCCGCACTGCTCCGGGTCGAACCGGAGCCCGCGCCGGGTGTCGACAGCCTGCCGGCCGCGGCCCGGCAGGCCGGCCTGCGGCTGGTCGTGGCCGGCGGTGACGAGCAGCGGTACGGCTTCGCCGACGCGATGCTGCCCGGCGGGGACCAGTTGACCGACTCGGTACGTGCGTTGCAGCGCGACGGGGCGGTGGTGATGCTGGTGTCCGGGGACCGGTCGGCGCTGGGCGCGTCCGACTGCGGCCTCGGGGTGTCGGCTCCGGAGGAGCTGCCGCCGTGGGGCGCGCACCTGCTGGTCGGCGCGGACCTCCGGACGGTGGCGCTGATGGTGGAGGCGACCGGGGTGGCCCGGCGCATGACCGAACAGAACGTTCGACTGGCCATGGCCGGCACCGGTCTCGGGGCGCTCGGCGCGTTCACCGCCGCCCCGACCCAGTTGCCCGGCCGGTCGATAGGCGCCGTGAACGGCGCGGCCGGGCTGGCCTTCGCGCACGGCGTCTGGCGGGCCCGGCGGCTGCCGGACCGGTCGGACACTCCGGCGCCGGTGGCGACCGCCTGGCACCTGATGCCGGTCGGCGCCGTTTTCGGCCGGCTCGGCACCGGACCGGACGGGCTGGACAGCGCTGAGGCGCAGCGCCGACAGGACGGGCAGGGCCCGAGCGGCGACCACGCATCCGAAAGCGGTGGTCTGCTGCGTGCCTTCGTGGACGAGCTCGCGAACCCGCTCACCCCGGTGCTGGCGGCCGGCGCGGTGCTCTCCGCGTCGTTCGGCTCGCTGGTCGATGCCGCGCTGGTGGGCGGCGTGGTCGGCGGGTCCGCCCTGATCGGGGCGGTGCATGAGCGAAACACCGAACGGTCGCTGGCCGAGCTGCTGTCCCGTTCGGCGGTGACCGCCCGGGTCCTCCGCGACGGCGCCGAGCGGGTGGTCGCCGCAGAGGACCTGGTCCTCGGGGACGTCATCACCGTCGAGCCGGGTGACTCGGTGCCCGCCGACTGTCGGGTGCTCGAATCGGTGGGGCTGGAGGCGGACGAGTCGTCGCTGACCGGCGAGTCGCTGCCGGTCGCCAAGACCGACCGGCCGGTGGTCGCCGCCGCCGTCGCCGACCGGCACTCGATGCTGTACGAAGGCACCACCGTCGCCGCCGGACACGGCACCGCCGTGGTGGTGGCCATCGGCACCGACACCGAGGCCGGGCGCAGCCTGGCGCTGGTCCGGCAGGCGCCACCGACCAGCGGGGTGGAGGCCCGCCTGAGCTCGTTGACCAGCGCCGCCATCCCGTTGGCCGCCGGCTCGGCGGTGGCGGTGGCCGGCGCTGGCCTGCTCCGGGGCGTACCACTGGCCGAAACGGCGGCGACCGCCGCGAACCTCGCCGTGGCGTCGGTGCCGGAGGGGCTGCCGTTTCTGGTCAGCGCGGCGCAGCTGGCCGCCGCCCGGCGGCTGGCCGAGCACGGGGCGCTGGTTCGCAACCCGCGCACCATCGAGGCGTTGGGTCGGGTGGATGTGCTCTGCTTCGACAAGACCGGCACCCTCACCGAGGGTCAGTTGCTGCTCGCCGGGGTCGGCGACGGCGTCGGTGACCGGTACGCGGCGGTGGACCGGCTGGACGATCGCCTCCGGTTGACGCTGGCTGCGGCGCTGCGGGCCACTCCCGCCGCAGCCGATCCGGAGGAGTTGGCGCTCCAGACCGACCGTGCGGTCCGGCGGGGCGCCACGGTGGCCGGGGTGGTGGAGCAGACCGGCGCCGCAGGGTGGCGGGCGGCGGGCGGGCTGCCGTTCGAGCCGTCGCGCGGCTACCACGCGAGCATCGGGGAGACCGACGGTCACCTGCTGTTGAGCGTCAAGGGGGCACCGGAGACGGTGCTGCCGCGCTGCTCGGCCCGGCGCAGCGATGGCCACCAGGAGCCGCTGGACGACGCCGGCCGGGCGGAGCTGCAACGGATGCTGGCCGACCAGGCCGGGGCCGGGCATCGGATCCTGGCCGTCGCCGAGTGCGAGGTGGACGACCCGAAGGTCACCGACGGGGACGTCCGGGCCCTGACCTTCGTGGGTTTCCTCGCCCTCGCGGACGGGGTCCGGGAGAGCGCCGCCCCGGCGGTACGCCGGATCCGGCAGGCCGGCGTACACACCATCATGATCACGGGGGACCATCCGGCCACCGCCGAGGCCATCGCCGCCACCATCAGTGAGCACGACGAGCAGCGGGTGGTCACCGCGGGCGAACTCGACCAGTTGGACGACGAGACGCTCGCCGAGCGGTTGGCCAACACCGACGTGGTGGCCCGCTGCACCCCGGCGCACAAGGTGCGGATCATCCAGGCGTTGCAGAAGTGCGGGCGGACCGTGGCGATGACCGGTGACGGCGCCAACGACGCTCCGGCGATCCGGCTGGCCGACGTCGGGATCGCCCTCGGCCAGCGGGGCACCCCGGCGGCCCGGGCCGCCGCCGACCTGGTGGTCACCGACGACCGACTGGAGACCATCATCGCCACCCTGGTCGAGGGGCGGGCGATGTGGTCGTCGGTGCGGCACGCGCTCAGCATCCTGGTCGGCGGCAACCTCGGCGAGATCGCGTTCAGCGTGCTCACCGCCGCGGCGACCGGCCGCTCCGCGCTCACCGGACGGCAGTTGCTGCTGGTCAACCTCCTCACCGACCTGGCGCCGGCGCTCGCCATCGCGATCCGCCCGCCCGCGGCGGACCGCACTGACGGCCTGCTCCGGGAGGGCCCGGACGCCTCGCTCGGAGAGACGCTCACCAGGGAGATCGGGCTGCGCGCGGCGGCCACCACGCTGGGCGCGACCGCCGGCTGGACGTTGGCCCGGTACACCGGCCGCCGTCAGCGGGCCGGCACCGTCGCGCTGGTCTCCCTGGTCGGCACCCAGCTCGGCCAGACGATCCTGGCCGGCGGCACCAGCCCGGCGGTGCTGGCGTCCACGGCGGCGTCGCTGGGGGTGCTGGTCGTGGTGGTGCAAACGCCGGGGGTGAGCCAGTTCTTCGGCTGCACCCCGCTCGGACCGGTCGGCTGGACCATCGGGGCCGGGTCCGCGCTCGGTGCCACCTTCGCCAATGGCGCGCTCACCAAGCTGGTGGAGCACCTGCCGCAGGCCCGACCCGACCACGGTGGGGCGAGCTGATCCGAGGGCTGACCGTGCCCGACCACGGGGGTCTTCCGCTCACACCTGGCGCACCTTGTGGACGGGCGGCGACAACCGACCGCAGCAGGCACCGGCATTCAGCATCCACTCAATGGTCTGACCGATGTCGCCGAACGCCGCCACGGGTGACTGCCCCCACAGTTGTGGACTGATCAGTTCCCTACCTCTATGGTTGTCGCATGGGCAGGCCAAGGACGTTCGACATCGACACGGCGGTGAACCGTGCGATGGAGTTGTTCTGGCGTCAGGGGTTTGAGGCGACCTCGACGGAGGATCTCGTGGAGGGCCTCGGAATCGCCCGCGGCAGCCTGTACAAGGCGTTCGGATCCAAGGAGCAGCTCTACGCGCTGGCGCTTCGCCGTTACTGCCAGCGCCACGCGGCCGGGCTGATCGAGGTGTTGGACCGGGCGGAGCAGGTGCGTCCTGCGCTCCGGGCAGTGCTCCTGGAGCTGGTGGAGACCGACCTGGCCGATCCGGAGCTGGGCTGCCTGCTGGTCAACGCGACCACGGAGCGCTCGGCGCATCCGGAAACGGTGCAGCAGGTTTCGCGCACGATGGGTCAGATCGAGTCGGCCCTGGCCGGGGCGTTGGAGCGGGCGCGGGTCCGCGGTGAGATCGCGGCGGACAAGAAACCGCAGGAGCTGGCCCAGTTCCTGACCACGTTCCTGCAGGGTCTCCGGGTGATGGGTAAGGCCCGCGCGGATCGAGCGTTCCTCGACAACGCCGTGGAGGTCGCTTTGGGCGCCCTCGACTGACTTTTTGCTGCCCGAATTAGGAACAGATCAGTCAACAATCAGGAGTGGTAATGAATCTCGAACTGCAGGGCAAGGTCGCCATCGTCACCGGCGCAAGCAGGGGCATCGGTCTCACCACCGTGGCGGCATTGCTCGACGAGGGTGCGCACGTGGTGGCGAGCAGCCGCACGAGCACGCCGGAGCTCGACGCCCAGGCTGCGCGCGGGGCCACCGTGGTGCTGGCCGACATCACCGACGCGGATACCCCGCAGCGGCTCGTCGACGCCGCGCTGTCGACGTACGGGCGACTGGATGTGCTGGTCAACAACGTTGGTGCCGGCAGCGTCCGGTCAGGATTCCTCGACGTCGACGACGCCGAGTGGGCACGCGTGTTCGACGTGACGTTCTTCAGCGCCGTACGCACGAGCAGGGCGGCCCTGCCCGCCCTGCTGGACAACGGCGGAACGATCGTCAACATCAGCAGCATCAACGCCCGGCTGCCGTTCCCGATGGTGGTCGATTATTCGGCGGCGAAGGCGGCGGTCGCCAACCTGACCAAGACCCTGTCGGAGGAGTTCGCACCGCGCGGTGTCCGGGTCAATGCCGTCTCGCCCGGCCCGGTGCGGACCCCGTTCTGGACCGGGCCCGACGGTTTCGCCCACGCCGTCGCCGCCAGCGCGGGTGTCACCGCCCAGCAGGCGCTCGACGAGGTCGTGCCGCAGAGCATGGCGATCAGCACCGGCAGGGTCACCGAGGCCGGCGAGGTGGCCGACCTGGTGCTGTTCCTTGCCTCCGCCCGCTCCGCCAACACCACCGGTTCCGAATTCATCCTCGATGGCGGCCAGGTCAAGACCCTGTAACCACGGCTGTCCCTCAGGACGTGGACATCGCGGCCAGGCAGCGCGTGCTGCCTGGCGCCGCGGAAGGTGCCGTGACCGGGATTGAGATCAACCGAGGAAAGTGCTGGTGGAGCCCAGGGGACTCGAACCCCGTGCCGCGGGCTCTCCGCGCGCCTGGACGTTTGTGTACCCGGCGGCAAGCCGCGGAGCGGCGCGGCAGCCGAGCGCCCTGACATCGCCGACGGCCGGGCACGCTGGCGCTCGTCACGGCCCAAATTGCTGCTACTCACGACCAATCCGACGCCTGGCGCGAGATTCAAGGACCCCGTAGGTGACCATTAGAGCCAACGCGGCCAGTAACAGCACAGCACTGATCAACGGCTCGGAGTGCGCCAGGTGCTGGGCGTGACCTCCGTGAGGTTTCCCAGCCCCAGCAGAGCGTAGAACCCCATGCACGCTGCCCCTGCGGCCCACAGCAGGGGGTGATGCACTGTCCGCCCGAACAGCCGAACCGTTGACGCACGTCGGCTGCTGATGACCACCCAGGCAGCACACCCGACCACGGCGACAGCGGCGCTGGCGAGCAGGATGTCCACGGCCGTTGCGCCCGCCTCGTAGGTCGTCACGGGCATCACGGTAGCGGTGGCACACAGCTGCCAGCCTCGGGCATATGGACAGCCGTCGCCTTGTGCGGCGCGTCATGGAACTGCTCGGGCGCTCCACGATCCGGATGACGGCCGACACCTACGGGCACGTCCTGCCCGCGCGGGCTCGTCACGCTGCCTCGGCATCGATCGGGTGCTGGGCGAGGAAGGGACGGCGTGACCGCTTGGCTGTGATCGGGACCCTAGATCAACCAAGGAAAGTGCTGGTGGAGCCCAGGGGACTCGAACCCCTAACCCGGGAGGCCGTGGCAGATCCACTGAAAGTGGACCTGTCGGCCCCCTGGCCTGGTTTGCGGTCCTCGACATCTCTCGACCTTTCGCGTGCATTTCCGCTGTCGTCTGTGCCAGATCTGTGCCCGATGATCTTCGGATACGCCCTTGGTACCCACGGGCTCACCGGTCGTGTGTCAGCAACTCCGGCGCATCGCTGGCCGCGCCCCCCTCGAACACCGCTCCATCAGCAGCGCCAGGGCGCTGCCCTGCAAAGGCAAGTGACGGGCGTTGAATGTCGTTGACGAGTGGCAACACTTGTCGCCCTTGCTCGGCGGACCATCACCTCCTGCCAAGGGTTAGCAACAATCGACGCCGCTTTTCGCTGACGGCGCTAGCCCCTATCACAGCCCCATGACGGGTTCTCTAAACCCTTACTACTGCTGAGTAGTGGAAAAACAGCCGGTCGTCTACTCACAAGGACCGAAACATTCTTGTGCACAGGGTGTGGATTGCGTTTTAGCTGCTCACACCGCCTTCCGGAACTCAGGCTCTCCTTGTTGCCCACAGGATGTGCACAGCTAGCACACCTGTCCGGATGCCCCTATCCACAGGTTGTCCCGAGGCTTGTCCACTGCCCATGTTGGACTCAGTGCTGATCGAGTGCTTCGATTTGCACCAGGAGGACTTACACGGATGTAGCCAAGCCCCGTCCCTGCTCACAGGGACTGACATAAGGCCCGTGTAGAACCTGCATAGACACGGAGCGGCACCCGCCTAGGAACGGGTGCCGCATCGAACTCCGTGACGGTCCGCTAGCAACGCACCAGGTAAGGAGAACGAGTGCCCAGGCTATCAAGCAGGGATGAAGGGACCAAGCGAAGCGTTGACCAGCACACGCACCGCATCGGCTACCTCACGGCCGTAACGGCGCTGGTCACAGCGGTGGCGACGCTCCTTGCCGCCACCGCGACCCTCGCCGCGCTGTTCATCGCCTGACCGCTCAGGGGGCAGGTGGGATGCCCTGCTTGCCCCCTCGTCTCGCGGAGGTTAACGGGCCCGCTTGCGACGGGCCGTATCGATCAACCACAAACGGAGACCACGATGAACGAACCCGCCCCGACCTTCTCCGCCGACTGGCACGCACGCCGCGCCGAAGAACTCGTCGACCTTGCTTGCTCCGCTTCGATGGCGGGCTGGTTCAAGCGCGGCCGGCGCCGGGACCTGCTGGCAGTCGCTGAGGTCCACGCCACCCTCGGCGCGTCCGCAGTGCCATCCGGCGATCACGTGGAGCGTCTGGCGATCGCCGAAGCCGAAGCCTCCGCAGCTATGGCCCAAGCCGCCGACTTGATAGAGCAACTCGACGGTGTGGAACGGGCGTTGCGCGACTACGGTCAGGATCTCCTCGCTGACGGCCGCACGTCGGCAGAGGCGGTGGAGGCGCTGATGGGCAAGGTGTTCAACGACGAGCCGTTGGAGGACCCGACGGTGAGCCGTACGTCTCGTCGTTAGCCCGAGGACAACTTAGGCATCCTCGTCGACGGCCACCCTCAGTGCTGACTGCATCTCCTTGATTGCCATGCCCAGCTCGACCACGGCGGGGTTGTCCTGATCAAACCAGCTGTGGTGTTCGTTTCGGTTAACGTCCCCTTCGGACCACTCCCAGCGAAGGAGTTCCATCGCTCGGACCAGAGCGATCCAGGTTTCACGCACCTGAGGGGTGGTATACAACTTCACGCGTGCTGTGAGTCGATCCGGATGTTGAAGGTCGGGCACCTGAACTCGGCGCTCGCTGTACTCGTCAGTCGCGGCCTCCAGGGCGGACTGCTCGCTCTGCGTGTACTCGGCCAAGTCCACGTAGAGGGCAGTCCGGCGTTCGCGCTGCCGCGCAAGACGCTCGCGTTCATAGCGGACCTGGTCCAGCTCACGCTCGCGTTCCCAGCGGCGATCCTCGCGCTTCCTCGTGGCCCGTTGAGTAACCGCGGTGCCTGCCAAGGCACCCACAATGCCGAGAACGCCGGCGGCAAGAGGGACCCAGAGTGCTACTTCGGTCGCGCCCACCCGGCGATACTCCCGTAGGCCAGGGCAACTGTCACGTTCAGGTGGATCGGTCATCAGCTTGGGAACCGGGTTGATCGACGTCGCTTGAGACTGCGTCACCTGGCAGAAGAGGGGGAGAGGGATGCGTTGCCGTGCATCACCTCGCCACCCTCGCCCTGTGTTGACCGCTACAGCGGGCACGGAACGGGCACGCCAGGTTGTGCCACGCCTAGTCCTGCGGCGGGAAGTCCGCCCGATCAACGACGTTGAGCCGCTGGAACTCGCGCCTCGTAAGCTGCACGTGCATCACCTTCATGCAGCGGACTACGTCTTCCAAGGAGACGTTGTGCAGCTTGAACTCGGTGACCGGGACCGATCCCTGTTCGGCCTCCAGGGCCTTCAACCCGTCGTAGTTGTCGGGGGTGACATTCGCCCGATCGAGTGCATAGACGGAGACCTGCCAATCGGACGGCGCTCCGTGACTAAATGCATGCACATCGATGGCCAAGATGGACCACTTGTCATGATCGAGCCCGGCGAGCTTGTAGAGGTTGCCAGCCCCCTTAATGAAACTGTCCTCTGCGGCTGCCGACCCGACCCAGTCCTTGTAGGTCGTGCCCGCAGGCTCCAAGATCTGCTCTTCCACCATGCCCCCTGGAGTGCATTGTAAATAACGAAGGCGGTCCATGCCGTGACGCGACGGCATGGACCGCTTGAAGCTATACCGGACGGCTAGAACTCAGCCACGGCCGCTCTTGTTCTTCGACGGATCGACGAGCTTCCAAGGTCCGCCCTTCGGGGTGGGGGGAAGCTTCGTGCCCTTCGGGACCGTCGTTTCGTTACCGCCCTTGGCCGGCCGGTACTGACCGGACTTCGGGGCAGCCTTCCCGGGGTTGAGCGGGTTCGACTTCGCCATCTGAGTCACCTCCTCTCCGAGCTGCGGGGCAACTCGGAGAGGTCGCCCCTCGCGTCGGAAGGCGACACCCTGCTACAGTCCGAACTCTCGCGAAGTACCGGACCTGGTGAGTGCCCGACCTGGCACTCGCCAGGTCTTTCATGCTGCTGGGAGAGACGCTAGGGCTACGAGATCTTCGACGCAAGCCCCACTCGCCGCAGCGGGTTACATCGGCTTGATTCCACAACATCTAGGGGTCGTCGAGTCGAGCCTGTGGATATGTGGGTATCTGTGAAGAGTTATCCACAGCCCCCGAGGAAGCGGCGTGGGAACACGTGTTCGGCATTGATGTTTGGGGAAGTTTGCCCTGATATCACGGTGTGCGAGACTGGCGCTACATCTTCGTCCATTGTGTGCGAACTTGTGGGGTGCCTGTGGACAGTCCTGAGCGACAAGGGCAAACGCAACGATAGATCACGATGTAGTGACCTACGCCACTAATAGTCGCAGCAGGGCTGCCGGCCGCCCGATTGATCGTCGCTGGAAACGTCTTCCCCGCCGTCCTGACGTCAAGTAGGCATCGACATCAGGACGGGCGCTGACCCGGCAGCGGCGCGACGAGGCGGTGGTGGGGATGCGGCGCGTGTAACCCGGGCAGGCCCCCGCCTGCCGGCAACGCCGGCCCGAGGGGTCGCAGAGGCTCCGAGGTCAAGGGCGGCCCGTAGGGCCCGTCGCGCAGCGATGCGAAGCACCCTTGAGGTCGGAGGGGCGGCCCCGCATCCTCCGCGCCGCATCCCCACCACGGCCGGCGGTGACCCGCCCTACGGCGCGGCGGTGCGACGGCCGCCGCGCCCGGCCGGCTGCCGGCCCGCGAACCTCAACCACTCACGTCGCTACCGTCTGCGGCGGCCTCGGGCTTCCCGCTCTCCGCGCCAGCCGACGGGCGTTCTGCGTGGCCGGCGTGGAGCGATAGCGGAGCGTCGGACGCGCGCCCAGGCGGCGGCGCGTGCGGCCCGTTCAGGGCCGCCTTGAAGACGTACAGAAACTTTGCACAACATCGCCGGCAGTCCGGCTGTCCTCCGTCGGCTGATGTGCGACAGTCGTCCGCCAACTGATCTGCGACGTCCGCGCGGATCGCGGCATGAGCGTGCACCGGATCTGCGCGTCGCTCTCTCATGCAGCTCATGAGCTGAGCCGACAGGTCCAAGCTCGACCCGTACGGCAAGGACGTCCAGGTTGAGCGCGCCGCGGAGGCCAAGCGTCGCCGCGGCAGTATCTAATGATCCCGGCGGTCAGCTTTCTGGCGGCGTTCTCGCGCACGGTGGTTCAGGCTACGAGCAGGCGGAGACCGAGCTCTGCCGTGTCGAGGGCGACGAGGTCGCGGTTGCGCTCGGCCCACCGGCCTGAGGAAAGGTCTTCGCGGAGTGTGCTGACTGCCCGTTGCTCAGCCTGCGGTCCGACTCTGGTCCATACCGAAACCGCGCGGCGCACATGTTCGTCCAAGTACGCCTCAGGCCGGCGCCAGTGTGCCTCGAAGAAGCCGTCAGCGCAGTCCCACGGGACGAGCACCGGCTCCGCGCGTCCTCCGATCGCGCGGGTCAGGTCGGCCAGGGACGGCCAGCCGACGAGGAGGTCTGCGAACTCAGGTAAGTAGTCGCGGGTGAGCCAGAACCGCTGACGCCAGCCGGTGTCATCGGCGTCGTACGTGAACACCACCACGCGGCGGGCCACACGCCGCATCTCACGCAGCCCGGCGACCGGGTCCGGCCAGTGATGAACGGTGCTGACCGCCATCGCGGCGTCAAAGGACTGGTCCTCGAACGGCAGACTCTCCGCAGCGGCGGCCACGCACGGCGCCGCGCCCGCGGGACGCTGCGCCCGCATGACCGCCGACGGTTCCACCGCCGTGACGTCGCGGTCGGGGGGTTCGTAGGAGCCGGTGCCGGCCCCGACGTTCAGTACCGTTCGTGCGTCCCCCAGCGCATCCCAGATGCGCGCGGCGATCCGTGGCTCGGTGCGCCGCGTCGCTGGGTACGCGGATCCGATGGCGTCGTACAACTGCGCGCCGAACACTTTCAGTTGCTCCTCTGGCGTCGTCCTGATCCCCATTGCTCGTGCCTCCAGTTCCCTGTCTATGGCCGTCACCATGGCGGCAGCGCGGTCGCGCTGGTCCATCAGCAGGCCGCGCAGCCGGCACAGGTGCGCGACTGCGTCGGTGGCCGGATCGTCAACCAGATCCGCGATCTCCCGCAATCCGAAGCCGAGCCGCCGGTAGGCGAGCACCTCCCGGAGTCGCTCCACGTCGCCCGGGGAGTAGGCCCGGTGCCCAGCCGCGGTCCGCGTGGACGGCTCAAGGAGGCCGATCTCGTCATAGTGATGCAGTGTGCGGACGCTGACGCCGGCCAACTCCGCCACACGCCCCACGGTCAGGTGCTCCTCCACGTCACCGACTATGTGGCATGACGCCGCGTGAGGAGCAAGCGCTTCGCTGCTGACATGATCGAGTTTCCGCTCATCGGCAGAACCGTGCGTTCACGCTCCGCCGACCTGCCGCTAGGCCCTAGACCCCTGTCGCACATCACCTGGCGGAGGTGCGTAGCGGATCAGTTGGCGGATCACACGCCGGCAGTCCGGCCGGCTTCCTGTCCGCGCTGTCCAAGTCACCAGCCGCGAGGTGCGTCACGAAGCGCGGTCGAAAGCTCGGTCATCTGGCGGATGACCGCGTCTGCGCCAACTTGGGTAAGCGCCTCGCTCTTCCCTGGCTTGTTCGCGTAGCCGATGCTGCCGACGCCTGCTGCTTGCGCGGCTTGGATGTCGGTCGTGGAGTCGCCTACGAGGACACACGTCGCTCGCTGGGCCTCATCCCCTTCCAAGGCAAGGTCCAGTAGATGCCTATCCGGCTTGAGTAGTTCCGGGTTCAACCCCTCGTACCGGCCGATGACAGCCTCAAAGGAGTCCAGCAAGCTGTGTGACTTCAGGTAAGCTACGACAGCTTCGCGCGAGTTGTTGCTTACGACAATCAGCGTTCTCCCTGTCGCTAGCGCGGACTCGATCACGTCATCGACGCCAGGCGTGGGGATCGCTGTCTTTGCGGCTGCGCACTCAGCGGCACGGAATGCCGCGTCCACCTTGCCGAGCACCGTGGTCGAATACAAGCGGCCAGTGATTCGGAGAACCTGTAGAGGATCCCGCTCGCCGATCAGTGCTGGGGCGACAGGTTGTCCCAACTCTTCGAGCAGGTCTACAAGTTCCTGTGCGATTTGAGGTGCAGGATATTCGGCAAAGATGTCGCAGACTGGGCCGTCAAAGTCAAGGAGCAAAATCCTGGCCCTGCTGGCCACCAAGGTAAGGCTTTGCGCCTCGACGGCGCTCATAGCGCGTAGGTCCGCGCTACGTTGTCCCATACGCTGTTGAACCATGTCTGCGCCTGGCTTACGTACTCAGCGCCGAGCGCCCCGCCTTCATCATCAATGGAGACGTGGAAGAGGGTGGCGTCCTTTCCCATGACGTCATTGATCGAAACCTGCTGCTCCTTGATGGTGACAGCGTGTTGCACGACGGGGTAAAAGCCGAAAAAGGCTTCTACCCCATTCAAGACGTATAGCTTGAACTGAGGCGCGGTGACCTGAGTCCGAATCTCGACTCTCGCGGATCGTATGAGACCGAGTGCAGCTAGTTCGCCTACAGACTCAGCGACCGCTTCGGCATGCCGACGGACAATCCGTTCCGCTCGGGCACGTACGGCGGGGTCGTCCATTCCGTCGGCAGCTCGTGACGGCACTCCCGTAGGCACACTCAGGTCAACCAACAGCATCCGGATGGTCACCGACTCTGGCGCGAGTCTGCCTGCGCGGATCTTGTCGAGCGGCTCTTGCATGGCCCCGTGCAGCGTTTCGCCGGAGAAGCCCGCAAAGTCGATGGTCACGTTGGGGCTGGCGAAGGCGGCTTCTATGTGAGGGCGTAGCCCGACCGGCCGCTCTGTCTGCGCCCGCACGTATGAGCCGCTCCCCTGCCGCGAGAGGATCAGACGCTCTCGGCGTAGTACATCAAGCGCGTTCTTCACTGTCTCCCGCGCTACTCCGTACCTTGCCGCAAGGGCCGGCTGCGAAGGCAGTTGGTCGCCAGGGCCCAGCCTCCCGGTGAGGATCGCGGCCCGCAGCACCCCAGCAATCTGCTGGGACTGAGGCCGAGAGTCGTCCGGGTCCAGGTCCGCCAGCTGGTCAGGCTCCATCGTCATGCCACAAGGATAGAGCCTGACTAGCCAGGTCGGAAAAATCCCGCGCCAAGGTGTTGCTTGGCTAGCCAGGCCGGTCTATGTTTGACATGGCTAGCCAAGCTAGCCGGAACCGCGCGAAAGCGCCTCAGACACAGGAGGTCTGTTGTGAAGCTGTACGTGGACACCACGAGCAAGCAGGTGACGGCGTCGAAGGACCCGGAGCCGAAGAACGACCAGAACGGCAATCAGAAGTCCGAGAAGAACACGGGCCGGCTCATGTGGTCCACCCAGGTCTTCGTGCTCGACGAGAACGGCGGGGAGGTCATCACCATCACCACGGCGGGAGAGAAGCCGAGCGTGAAGGTGGGCGACTTCCTGGCCGTCGAGCAGTTGGAGGCCATTCCGTGGGCGACCAACGGGCGCAACGGCGTCGCGTTCCGGGCGGTCTCGCTGAAGCCGAAGACTGGTTCCCCGGCTGGCAAGTAGGTCCCTCGCACGACGTGCTGTGTGAGCCACCTGGTGTCCGTGGCAATCGAAGCGGCCTGATGGTCCGCTGAACTCAAAACTGCATACGGCCCGGGAACGATTCCGATTCCAACGTTCCTGGTCCGGTCACCACCTGCGGTGGTGGCACCTCGCAAGAGCTGGCGCGGGGTCGGTACCGATTCCTACATCTGCCGACCCCGTGCCCTCCAACTCATCCGACCCAATGTGCTTGGGAGGACTCGTCGTGTCCAAGTCTAGCCCCCGCCGCTTCGGCGGCAGGTCAACCGGAACGGTGACGGTCATCGAGGCCAAGGTTCACCGTTCCTCCGCGCGTAACGCCAAACTGGCGTTCATCCTGACGGCGGTCATCGTCGGCCTGCTGTCGGCCGTGGTGGCCGCTTCCTACTGGCACCCCATCGTGGCCCTGATCGTCGGTGCCCTGATCGGCGTCCCGACCGGTGCCGCCGCCTGGCTGCTCATCCGTGTGTGGCCGGTGATCCGGCTGCTGTGGTGGTGGAGCCTGGAAGTGTTCCTCGTAGTACTGCTGCTCACCTGCTGGGTGCAGCTCGCGAACCACACTCCGACCGTGGTGACCCTGCTCGTGGTCGCCCTGGTCGTCGGCGTTCCCGCCGTCATCCGCCCGGTCCGCCGCCAGGTCAAAGCCTGGGGATGGTGCCTCGTGGTGCGCCATCGGCTGCGCGTGTGCTTCGCGCAGTTCATCATCGCCAACCAGTCCGGTTCGCTGCCGCTGATCCTGTGGGCACGCCCCACCCCGGTCGGTGAGCGGGTCTGGGTCTACCTGCGCCCCGGCCTGTCCGCCAAGGACTTGGAAGGCCGCCTCGACAAGATCGCGGTCACCTGTCACGCCTCCACCGTGCTCATCGAGCGCGCTTCGGAGAACAACGCCGCCTACCTGCGGTTCGACATCAAACGCCGTGAGGTGCTGACCGCTCACGTCGGTTCCCCGCTGGTCGACGTGATCGACCCGACCGCACCCGTCTCGGCATCGCCGCTGACGGTCCCCACCGCCCTGGACCTGCCGGACGTGACCACTCCGACGATCACCCTCCCGACCCAGGGCAAGCCGGCGAAGAAGCCGGCCACGACCGCCAACGGCAGCAAGCCCGCGGCTTCCTCGTCGTCCGTGCCGGACGACGACACCTCCGACTGGATCTGACCTACGCCCACCCGGGACGCGAGGGGCCATTGCGGCTCGTTCGTGTGGCTTCTCGCGCCCACCAACGCCCAAGGAGGGCACCTGATGACCACCACGATTCCCACCACTGCGGATGCGGTGCCGGTGGGTCCTGGCCTGTCGATGTTCGACCCGATCTTCATCGGAATCGACGAGTTCGGCCAACCCGTCTACCTCGACGTCATCTACCGCAACCTGCTCACCGCAGGCGAACCCGGCGGCGGCAAGTCCGGCCTGATCAACAACATCTGCGGCCACGCCGCCCTGTGCGACAACACCCGCCTCGTGCTCTTCGACGCCAAACTCGTCGAACTCGGCCCCTGGCGCGACCTCGCCGACGCGTTCATCGGCCCCGACATCTACCAGGGCATCGACGTGCTACGTCGTCTCCTGGTCGTGGCCACCAACCGCTACGCCTGGCTGCTGGCGAACCGGCGCCGCAAGCTCGCCGACGGCGACGGCATGTCCGTCATCGTCACCATCATCGACGAACTCGCCATGTACTCCACGGTGCTCGGCACCAAGCAGCAACAGGAAGAGTTCTCCACCCTGCTACGCGGGCTCGTCTCCCTAGGCCGGGCCTGCGGCATGCCTGTCGTCGCCGCGACTCAGCGGCCGTCGTGGGACATCATCCCCGCCAGCCTGCGGGACCTGTTCGGCTACCGGGCCGCATTCCGGTGCACCTCGCTGAACAGCTCGAACATCATCCTTGGCCAAGGCTGGGCCGAGCAGGGCTACACCGCCTCCGACATCTCACCCACCAATCAGGGCGCGGCTTACCTCCTGGCCGAAGGCGGCGTTCCCCGCCGCATCAAGGCCGCTTACCTCACCGACACCGACATCTACAACATCGCCGACTACGCCGCCTGGACCCGCCGCCCCACCGGCGGCAGCAGCGTCCCGGCTGGCTCCCGCATGGATTGGGAGATCGCCGCATGACCGCCATCGGCTACCGCGACCACACCCTGATCGGCCTGCCCGAACAGGTCGCCAACGTCATCCGCAACCACCACAGCGCCGGAACCCTGGTCTCGATGACCGCACCCCGGCCCGTGTCGCCCACCGACCCGCGTATCCGGGTCGCCCTGCGCCTGGTCGACACCACCGCCGGCCCTCGTCCGGTGCGGGTCACCTCCCCGCGCACCCACATCACCGACCGCGCCCGGCCCCGTCGCGTCCGTCGTACCCGGCGGGTCATCGCCATCACCACCGCCGCCGGCACCGTGTTGGCCGGTGTCATCGCCGCCGTCGCCTACCTGGTGGCGTTCCTGGCCGACCACGCTGCCATCATCGCCGGCCTCCTGGCCGTCGCCGCGCTCATCCTCGCCGCCCTGCGCGGCTGTACCGGCAGCGGCAAACGCCACTGCCCCGGCTGCTGACCACCAACAAGAACGGCCGACAGGACCAGATTTCGCCTGGCAGCAGAGCTGGTCCTGCCGACCTCCCACCAACAGCCCCGAAAGGACGTGGCTGCCATGAAGGCTACCCACAACCCACCCACCGCAGCACAGGTCACCCCCGCTGACCTGCTGCGGATGTCTGCCCTCTACCTGCTCCGGCACGGCTGGACCCAGGGCGACTACTACACGATCGTCTTCGACGCCCTCACCCCCCGCGCCTGCATCTCCGGCGCTATCGGCATGGCCGCCTACGGCGTCGCCACTGAACTGCCGTTCTTCACCACCCGGCCCGAGTGCGGCGACTACCGCGCCGCCGCGTACGCGCTGCTCGACTACCTCGGCTTCACCGCATCGTCCGAGCTGTTCGGATGGAACGACCGCCCCGGACGCACCATCGCCGAGGTCATCCACGCCCTCAACGCCGCCGCTGACCGGTGGGACTCCCTCCACACCCAGGGGGGCGGAAACCGATGAGCGCCGTCAAGAAGCCCTTGACGCCGAACCTGCCTCGACAGAAGCGCCGCAATGTGGTCGAGAACGACGAGTTCGCCGCGTTCGGCCGCCGGATCATCCGCGCTCACGGCCGCCGCGTCGCCACCGGTGACGTTGAAGCACTGCGCGACCTGGTCGCCCTCTCATCGGTGATCGACGACGCCATCGGTGAGGCCGTGATCGGCCTTCGTGCGTTCGGCTACTCCTGGGCGGAGATCGGCTCCCGTCTCGGCATCTCCAAGCAGGCCGCCCAGCAGCGCTGGGGAGACAAGCCATGACCGACCTTCGCAGCGTCGACCTTGACAACCTGGCCGACCGCACCGGCATCCGGGTCGAGTTCTACGACCCGCTCGGCACCCGCTACGGGTTCCCCACCTTCCCCTACCACTGCGCCCCGGACGGCCTGGCCACCGTGCGGCAGCTCCGTGCCGCCGGCCTTCGCCCCAACGGCCAAGACCCCATCGCGCAGATCTATTGGCGGCACCGCAAGAACCGTCGGGTCGCCTACCTCTACCGCCTCGACATGGCCGCACCGAAGCGCACCGCCACACCCGCCCAGCGGGAGGCCATCGCCAAAGCGCTTCGCGCCCGCCGGACCTGCCGCGTCTGCGCCCAGGTCAAGCCCTACTACATCCCCCGCCGCTACGGCGAATGCCTCGACTGCCACGAAGGGAACCCGTCGTGAGCTTCAACCTGTCTGACCCCTGCCTGTGGTGCATCGAGCAGAACACCCCTGCCGGCATCCACGACATCCTTGGCCCCGTCTTCACGCCCTGCCCGGCCTGCCTGCCGGTCTGCGGCATCTGTGAGGGCGAGGGACTGTTCCCCGCCGACTTCACCTGCATGCCCTGCTTCCTCAACAGCATGGCCGTCCTCGGCCTGTCCCCGCTGTTCTGCCTCGGCTGCTCCGGCGTCATCGACCTCGTCGACCGCGACCACGCCACGGAGGTGACTCCCCATGGCCACCACTGACCCAGTCACCGTCACTGAGCAGTTCGCCGCCGAGTACGCCCGCAACGCGGTGCCGACGATGCTCAAGGCGATCGGCTCCATCAAGCGCTACAACCGGTTCGTCTTGCTGGGTGCGCTGCTGACCAGCTATCTGCACCAGGCCCACTACCTGTGGGCGCAGAACGCCGGCTACTTCGCCTACCTCGTGCCGCTGATCTTCGACGCCGCCATGGTGTCGATGCTGACCGTCGTCCGCACCTCCGGCATCGCCAAAGACGCCAAACGCGGTGCCCTGGTCGTCTTCGCCGCCGCCGCACTGCTGTCGGCCACCATCAACTTCGCCTCCCCCGGCAGCCTCGGCCTACGCCTGGTCTTCGCCCTGGTCGTCGTCCTCGTCATCGGCGTCGAACTCGTCGCCGGACGCATCCGCCCCGACTTCGCCGCCATCCAAGCCGAAGCCGCCGCCCTCCTCGCCGCCGTCAACGACCTCACCCCGGCACCGGCCGCCGAGCCGACCGACACCCCGGCAACCACGCCGCCCGTCGACACCACGCCGGCACCTGCTCCGGTCGTCGACATCCCGCCGGCACCAGTCCCGGCCGCCATCACGGCACCCACCTTCACCTCAACTCCGGTTGCCCGGCCTGAGGTGCCGGCGCACCTGATGCCCACCGCCCGGTTCGTCATCGGACGCCACGAACAGAGCACCGGCCGACCCATCACCACCGATGAACTCGCCGGCCTGCTCTCGGTCACCCCGGACATCGCCCGGGAACTGCTGCACACCATCACCGGCCACACCCCGGCCGTCAACGGCACCCCCGTCAGCGGTGGTGCCCGATGACCATCCACGTCGTCGACATCGAGCAGGTCACCCACACCTGCCCCGCCTACTTCGAGGCGCACCCCTACGACACCCGACGCACCGTCATCCACGTCATCCCCGGCGGACCCTGCCGGACCCCGGTCACCATCCGCTGCGGCGCGACGACCGCCACCATCGCCTGTCACCGGCACGAACCGGCCGACCGCCAGTGCGGCGCCTGCCGCATCATCGTCACCCAACACACCATCACCACCCGGCACCTCGACGACGTGCCCGCCTGATGGTTTCGACGCTGGACCTCACACCCCGCGCTTCGGCCCGGGGTGTGGGCTCGAACGCCGACACCGCCGGGTTCGTCGGCTACACCGCCGCCGGCTCCGCGTTCACCCGAGCCACCGCCCCCGACTACTTCGGCTGGCTGGAACACGTCCGCGCCGCCGCCGGCTGCACCCGCCCCATCCGCCTCGCCGGGCAGCTCCTCACCGTCGAACCCGCCACCGGCCGACTCCTGGACGCCCGGCACACCGACGCCATGCCCGACGCCGCGATCTACAAGGCGTGCGGCAACCGCCGCGCCACCGCCTGCCCCACCTGCGCTGGCGTCTACCAACGCGACGCCTACCAACTCCTGCGCGCCGGCCTCGTCGGCGGCAAAGGCGTCCCCGCGACGGTGTCCGGGCACCCGGCGGTGTTCGCCACGTTCACCGCACCGTCCTTCGGCCCCGTGCACGTCCGCGCGGTCAAACGGCACACCTGCGCCAACCGCAAACGCTGCGACTGCCGACCCGACCCCTGCCACGCCCGCCGCAGCACCGACGCCACCGCCGGCCTCTGCGCCCACGGTCGCCCGGCCGTGTGCTGGGCACGCCACGAACCGGCAGACGCTGTCCTCGGTCAGCCGTTGTGCCTGGACTGCTACGACCATGACCACCAGGTCGTGTGGAACGTGTTCACCGGGGAACTGTGGCGGCGCACCAAGCAAGCCGCGGAACGCCACCTGGCCCAACTCGCCCGCCGACGCGGCATCCCCCCGACCCGGGTACTCACGGCCTCGGGCAAGGTCCGCACGGTCGCCCCCGTGCGGCTGTCCCATGGCAAAGCCGCCGAGTTCCAGGCACGCGGAGCAGTGCACTTCCACGCCCTGGTGCGCCTGGATGGCGTCGACCCCACCGACCCGACCGCCGTGATCCCACCGCCGGTCGGGTTCACCGCCGCCGACCTCGACGACGCGATCCGCCACGCTGCCGACCAGGTCGACTACACCACCCCGGCCCACCCCGACTATCCCGCCGGCTGGCCGGTCGTCTGGGGGACGCAGCTCGACATCCGTCCCATCAGCCTGACCGGGAGCGGTGAGGTCACCGACGGCATGGTCGCCGGCTACCTTGCCAAGTACGCCACCAAAAGCACCGAGGTAACCGGGCACCGCTCCACCCGTCTCGACCTGGACAGCATCGGCGACTACGCCGACCCCGACGGCGACCACACCGCCCGCCTCATCGACGCCTGCTGGCGCATCGGCCGACCCACCACCACACCCGTCCCGCTCTCGCAGCGGCCCCGGGACCACCGACCCCGGCCCGGCTTCGTGAAGGGGCTGGGAATGCCCCGACTGCGGCACCCACACCCGCTACGCCGCCTGCCCCACCTGCGTCGCCCACCGTCAAGCCGCCCTTGACGCCGAACCCACGAAACCGACCACGGACAACCCTTACGCCCGGCTGCGCAGGTGGGCACACATGCTCGGCTTCGGCGGCCACTTCCTCACCAAAGCCCGCCGCTACTCGGTCACCTTCCAACTCCTGCGCGACACCCGCGTCACCTACCGACGCCACGACGACCAGGACCAGGGCGACCGCGACCCCATCAGGGCCGCCGACCACCCCGACGACACCACCCTCATCGTCGGCACCCTCACCTTCGCCGGCGTCGGCTGGCACACCACCGGAGACGCACTCCTCGCCAACACCGCCGCCGCACTCGCCCGCGCACGACACGCCACCGGCCGCGAAGAACTCGCCCACGAACTCGGCACCACCCCCGCCGGCACCGTGCCGGTCGCCGCCTGACCAGACAGGAGAGCAGTGAGCATGGAAGGAACCAAAACCCCCCGGTTGATCGACCCGCTGTGGACCGTGGAGGACGTGTCCACCTACTTGGGCGTGCCGGTGGCGACTCTCTACCAGTGGCGTTACCGCCGGATTGGGCCGCGTGCCTCCCGGGTCGGCCGTCATCTGCGTTACGACCCCGCCGACGTGCGGACCTGGCTCGACCAGAAGGCGGCCTGACATGGCTGTCGATGACCTGTGGTACCTCAGGGCGGTAGGGCCGGATCGCAAGCGCCTCCCATCGAAGCGGCACGGCCGTGGGAAACGCTGGCGGGTGCGCTACTCGGACGCCTCCGGTGAAACGCGTGAGCGGCTGTTCGACCGGCAGACCGATGCCAAGGACTTCGACGCCAAGGCAAGAAGCGGCGACGTCGACGCCACGAAGGTGGACCGCGCTCAGCGTCTGGTGACCTTTGAGGAGTACGCCGAACGTTGGCGGCTGTCGCGTGAGATCGGCTGGGCAATGGAAACCCGCAAACGGGTCGAGTCGAACTTGCGTTGTCACCTGTTCCCGGCGTTCGGGCCGGTGACTCCTCGCTCGATCACCCTGACCACCGTCTTGGAGTGGCTGACCTCGCAGCTCGCCAACGACGTCCCCAAATCGTCGATGCGCCTCTACTTCGAGCTGCTGGATGCGATCCTCGCTGCCGCTGTCACCGACAAGGTGATCCCCGACAACCCGTGCGACGGGGTGAAGCTCGTGAAGGTCCTTCGTGGCCTGTCCCGCGTGCCGAAGTGGGTACCGACAGAACACGACGTGCTGGCGCTACTCGACGCTGTCCCCGCACGGTATCGGGCTGCGATCTGGCTCGGCGCTGGCCAAGGTTGCCGCTTCGGCGAGATGCTGGGAATGGAGCACGGTAAGAGCATCGACGTGAGCGCCCAGGAGCTGCACGTCACGCAGCAGCTCCGCTACTCCCCGCAGGGCTACGGCGGCTTCTACCTCTGCCTGCCCAAAGCCGGTTCGTCGGGAACCCTCGACCTGGACCAGGCGGTGCGGGAAGCGCTCGAAACTCACGTCCGCGACTTCCCACCAGTCGAGGTCGAAATGGTGGACATCACCTCCGGCGACCCGGTCCGCCGCTCGGTGCCGCTGTTGTTCACGACCACGCGCGGGAATCCGTTCACAGACCGGACCTGGTCGAACGAGTGGGTCAAGTGGCGGGACAAAGCCGGATGGCCCAAGAAACACGGAGGATTTCACGCGCTGCGGCACTTCTTCGCCACGACGCTGATTACCAATCACGCCGAGCCACAGGACGTGCAACGGCTACTCCGTCACCAGACGCTACGAATCACCTTGGAAACCTACGTCCATTGGTGGCCTCGCCGAGAGCGGCGACGCGGCGTCATCGGCGATGTCCTGCGGGCTGCGGCCAACCGCCGCTAGATGCCCGACCGGAGTGAAAGATCATTCCTGGTCTGTGCCGGATCTGTGCCCGATGATCTCGAACTCAGCTCCGACGCAGCTCACAGGCTGTGCGTGGTGGAGCCCAGGGGACTCGAACCCCTAACCCCTGCCTTGCAAAGGCAGTGCTCTGCCAGTTGAGCTAGGGCCCCGTGGGCGGCTGCGGCGTCGCCGATCGTTCGCCGCTGCGCCGGACGTCAGCGCAGGTCGGGCGCGGTGGTCGCCTCGTGCCACAGGGCGCGCTCGTCGTTCGAGGCCTTGACCTTGTTGAACACGACGGCGGCCACGCCGACGACGCCGGCCAGAATCAGCAGCTTCTTGAACATTGGGGCCACCCCTCGCGCTCGACTACCGTCGGACGACGTGCGGTGGGGCTAGCTGGAATCGAACCAGCGACCTCAGAGTTATCAGCTCTGCGCTCTAACCGACTGAGCTATAGCCCCGTGTTGCGACGAGCAAGGTTAACCCATCCGCTCAGCCGGCCCCAAATCGGGGTCCGGGCCCGCGAGCCGGGCCGTTGACACCTGCAAAACCTACCTGGGTACGGGACGCCGGAGCGACCGCATTCCGCGGTGCCCCGGCGTCCCGATCGCCTCAGTCCCGCTCGGCGAGGGTCAACTCGATCCCGCCAACCAGGTCGGCGCAGACGTTGTAGACGAACGCTCCCAGCGTGGCCAGCGCGGTGAAGAGCACCACGTTGACCAGACCGATCAGCGCCGAGCTGAGGATCACGCCCTTGGCGGTGATCTGGAAGCCGCTGGTGCTCTGCCCCCCGCCGGCGTTCACCAGGTCGCTCAGGCTGTCGTTGACGCTCTGGAACACCCCCATCGCGTCCAGCGCCAGGTAGAGCACCGACGTGGCGACCACCACGACGATGAAGAGCACCACCGAAACGGCGAACGCGAACTTCATCACGGACCAGGGGTCGATCCGCTTCAGGTTCAGCCGGGCCCGGCGCGGTCCGCGGGACGCGGCCGAGCTGACCGAGGTACGCGCTGCGCGTACCGCGTCACCGACCCGGGCCGCCCCGACCGCCGAGGCGTTGCCGATTCCCGGCGGCAGACCGCCGCCGCTGGCCGGGCGGCTGGTGCCGGTGGCACGCCCCCCGTCCGGCTGCGGCTGGGTCATGCCGGGCGTGATCCGGGGCTGGGTGCCGGCGGTCCCGGCAGCCCCGGCGGATGCCGCCTCGCCGGGCCGGACACTGATCGGCTGGGTGGTCGTGGGACGGGCCGGGGTCGCCGCCACCGGAGGCGAGTCGGTGGACGCCGGCGCCTCGACGCCGGACGCCTCGGTCTTGTCGCCCGACCCACCGTCCTCACCGGGCTGGTCCGGCGGGGGTGTCATGCCGGGAGCCCGGGTGAATTTCGGGGCAGGCGCGTCGGCGGGGACCGTTGCCCGGCCCACGGCCGCGCGGCCGGTCGCTGGTGTGCCGCCCTTGGCGGCCTCCTCGTCGACCGGGTTGGCCGAGGTCCCCGTGTTCCCCGACTTCGCCTGTGTCTCCGTCATTCAACTAGTCCTGTTCGTCGGGTTCGTCGGCATTGCGAGCAATGGCCACGATAGTCACGCCGTCCGGGAGGTCCATCAGCTTGACCCCCATTGTGTTCCGGTCACGCGTACGGCGTACAGGCTTCACCGGAGTCCGGATGACACCACCGTTGCTGGTGATCGCGAACAGCTCGTCGTCCGGGTCGATCACCACAGCGCCGACCAGACCACCGCGCCGCTCGGTGATCTTCGCAGTCAACACGCCCTTACCTCCCCGGCCCTGCACCGGGTATTCCTCGATCGGGGTACGTTTCGCGTATCCCCCGTTCGTGGCCACCAGAACGTCCAGGCCCTCCCGAACGACCTCCATGGCGAGCAGGACGTCGTCGTCCGTGAAGCGCATGCCGATCACGCCGGAGGTGGCGCGACCCATCGGCCGCAGCGCCTCGTCGGAGGCGTTGAACCGGATCGCCTGCGCCTTCTTGGAGACCAGCAGCAGGTCGTTCTCCGGCGCAACCAGCGCAGCACCGACCAGCTCGTCCTCATCGCGCAGGTTGATCGCGATGATTCCGCCGGAACGGTTGGAGTCGAACTCCTCGAGCCGCGTCTTCTTCACCAGGCCGTTCTTCGTGGCCAGTACCAGATAGGGGGCTACCTGGTAGTTCGGGATTTCGATGATCTGCGCGATCTGCTCGTCCGGCAGGAAGGCGAGCAGGTTGGCCACGTGCTGGCCCTTGGCTACCCTACTGGCCTCCGGCAACTCGTACGCCTTCGCCCGGTAGACGCGTCCCTTGTTCGTGAAGAACAGGATCCAGTCGTGGGTGGAGCATACGAAAAAGTGGCTGACGATGTCGTCCTGCCGCAACGTGGCGCCGCTGACGCCCTTGCCGCCCCGCCGCTGCGAGCGGTAGAGATCGACCTTGGTCCGCTTGGCGTACCCGGTCCGGGTGATCGTGACGACCACGTCCTCCCGGGCGATGAGGTCCTCCATCGAGACCTCGCCGTCGAACGGGATGATCTGCGTACGCCGGTCGTCGCCCCACTTGGCGACGATCTCGCCGAGCTCCTCCGAGACGATCTTTCGCTGCCGCTCCGGCTTGGCGAGGATGTCCTTGAACTCGGCGATCTCGATTTCCAGCTTGGCCAGGTCGTCCACGATCCGCTGCCGCTCCAGCGCGGCCAGCCGGCGCAGCTGCATGTCCAGGATCGCGGTCGCCTGAATCTCGTCGATCTCCAGCAGCCGGATCAGGCCCTGCCGGGCGTCGTCCACGGTCGGCGACCGCCGGATCAGGGCGATCACCTCGTCCAGCGCGTCCAGTGCCTTGCCCAGACCACGCAGGATGTGCGCCCGCTCCTCGGCCTTGCGCAGCCGGAACGCGGTCCGCCGGCGGATCACGTCGACCTGGTGCTCGACGTAGTAGCGGATGAACTGGGCCAGGTTGAGCGTGCGCGGCACCCCGTCGACCAGAGCCAGCATGTTGGCGCCGAAGGTCTCCTGGAGCTGGGTGTGCTTGTAGAGGTTGTTCAGCACGACCTTGGCGACCGCGTCGCGCTTGAGCACGAGCACGATCCGCATGCCGGTACGACCGGAGGACTCGTCGCGGATGTCGGCGATCCCGGCGAGCTTGCCCTCCTTGATCAGCTCCGCGATCCGCTCGGCGAGATTGTCCGGGTTGACCTGGTAGGGCAGCTCGCTGACGACCAGGCAGGGCCGGCCCCGCTTGTCTTCCTCGACCTCCACCACCGCGCGCATCCGGATTGAGCCGCGACCGGTGCGGTACGCGTCCTGGATCGCGGTGGTGCCGACGATCAGGCCGTGGGTCGGGAAGTCCGGACCCTTGACGATGCCGAGCAGGGCTTCGAGGGTGGTCTCCTCGTCCTCCTCCGGGTGCTCCAGGCACCACTGCACCGCCGCGCCGATCTCCCGCAGGTTGTGCGGCGGGATCTTGGTGGCCATGCCGACCGCGATGCCCTCGGAGCCGTTCACCAGCAGGTTGGGGATCCGCGACGGCAGGATGGTGGGCTCCTTGGCCCGGCCGTCGTAGTTGTCCTGCAGGTCGACCGTGTCCTCGTCGATGTCCCGCAGCATCTCCATGGCCAGCGGGTCGAGCTTGCACTCGGTGTATCGCATGGCGGCGGCCGGGTCGTTACCCGGAGAGCCGAAGTTGCCGTTGCCGTCGACCAGCGGATACCGCAGCGACCAGGGCTGCGCCATCCGGACCAGCGCGTCGTAGATCGCCGAGTCGCCGTGCGGGTGGAACTGGCCCATCACGTCGCCGACGACCCGGGAACACTTCACGTAGCCGCGGTCCGGACGGTAGCCCGAGTCGAACATGGCGTAGAGGATCTTGCGGTGCACCGGCTTGAGCCCGTCCCGGACGTCCGGGAGCGCACGACCGACGATGACGCTCATCGCGTAGTCGAGGTAGGAGCGCTGCATCTCCACCTCGAGCCCGACCGGTTCGATCCGGTCGTGCGCGACCACGGCGGCGATGGCCTCGGCGGGGACCTCAGGCTCGTTCGGTGTGGACTCGGGAGAATCGGTCACTGTATACCCTTATCAGACTCAGAGTCGTTTTCGTGCTGTGGATAACGGCTGTGGATACTGGCCAAGCTGTGGATAACTCTGTGGATCGGCGGGTCGGTCGGGTTCACCCCGGCCGACCTGCCGAGCTCCATCAGATGTCCAGGAACCGCACGTCCTTGGCGTTGCGCTGGATGAACGACCGGCGCGCCTCGACGTCCTCACCCATCAGCACGCTGAACAACTCGTCGGCGGTCGCCGCGTCGTCGAGCGTGACCTGACGCAGAGTACGCGTTGCCGGGTTCATCGTGGTTTCCCACAGCTCGGGATAGTTCATCTCGCCGAGGCCCTTGAACCGCTGAATGTCGTCCGGCTTGGCGTTCGGCTTCTTCTGCTGGCGCAGCGCGATCAGCCCGTCCCGCTCACGATCGGAGTAGGCGTACTGCGCGTCGTCGCCCTTCTTGTTCCACTTGATCTTGTAGAGCGGCGGGGCGGCCAGGTAGACGTGGCCCATCTCGACGAGCGGGCGCATGAAGCGGAACAGCAGGGTGAGCAGCAGCGTCTGGATGTGCTGGCCGTCGACGTCCGCGTCGGCCATCAGCACCACCTTGTGGTAGCGCAGCTTCTCCATGTCGAAATCGTCGTGAATGCCGGTGCCCAGCGCGGTGATCAGCGCCTGGACCTCGTTGTTCTTCAGCACCCGGTCGATCCGGGCCTTCTCCACGTTGAGGATCTTGCCGCGGATCGGCAGGATCGCCTGGGTCCGCGGGTCCCGGCCCTGCTTGGCCGAGCCACCGGCCGAGTCGCCCTCGACGATGAACACCTCGGACTCGCGCGGGTCGGTGGACTGGCAGTCGGCCAGCTTGCCCGGCATCGAGCCGGACTCCAGCAGCGACTTGCGGCGGGCCAGCTTGCGCGCCTGCTGCGCGGCGATCCGGGCACGAGCAGCCTGGGAGGCCTTCTGAATGATCATCTTGGCCTCGGCCGGGTTGCGGTCGAACCAGTCGACCAGCCGGTCGTTGCAGACCCGCTGCACGAAGCTCTTCACCGGGGTGTTGCCGAGCTTGGTCTTGGTCTGGCCCTCGAACTGCGGGTTGGCCAGCTTGACCGAGATGATCGCGGCGAGCCCCTCCCGAATGTCCTCGCCGGAGAGCTTCTCGTCACCCTTGAGCAGCTTCTTGTCGGTGCCGTACCGGTTGACCACGCTGGTCAGCGCGGACCGGAAGCCCTCCTCGTGGGTGCCGCCCTCGTGCGTGTTGATCGTGTTGGCGAAGGTGTAGACCGACTCGCCGTACGACTCGTTCCACTGCATGGCGATTTCGAGCGACATGCCCTCCTCCTCGGCGCCGAACTCGACCACGGTCTTGTGGATCGGGTTCTTCGAGGCGTTGAGGTGCCGGACGAAGTCGGCGATGCCGCCCTCGTATAGGAAGGTCACCTCACGCTGGCGGCCGTCCTCCTCCTCGGCCACCCGCTCGTCGAGCAGGTGGATGCGGAGGGCACGGTTGAGGAAGGCCATCTCCTGGAGCCGTCGGTAGATGGTCTGGAAGTCGAAGTCGACGGTCTCGAAGACGTCGGGGTCGGGCCAGAAGGAGACCGTCGAGCCGCTGCGGTCGGTGGTCTCACCCTTGTCCAGTGGGCCGGGCTTGGAGTTGTTGTACTGCTGCCGCCACACGAAACCGGACTTGTGGATCTCCACGGCCATCCGGGTGGAGAGCGCGTTCACGACGGACACGCCGACGCCGTGCAGACCACCGGAGACCGCGTACGCCTTGCCGTCGAACTTGCCGCCCGCGTGCAGCACGGTCAGTGCGACCTCGACGCCCGGCTTCTTGAGCTTCGGGTGCAGGTCGACCGGGAAGCCACGGCCGTTGTCAGTGACCTGGACCCCGCCGTCGGCGAGCAGCACGACGTCGATGGTGTCGCAGTATCCGGCCAGCGCCTCGTCGACCGCGTTGTCGACGACCTCCCAGACGAGGTGGTGCAGACCGCGTTCGCCGGTGGACCCGATGTACATACCGGGCCGCTTGCGAACCGCCTCCAGCCCCTCGAGAACGGTGATCGACTCTGCGCCATACTCCTGCTTGTCCTGCGCTGCCACCCTCGGCCACTTTCTCGCGTCGTCGGCGCCGGAAGGGCGCGTCGGGCGCGGGTTCGGCGGACAGGACGCGACGTCGGCGCGCGGACCGGTGCCGGATATTTCCGGACAGTGGGTCGAACGCGCCGGTCGCCGCGGTTGCCCGCGGATCGCGATCGGCTCGACCCGACGTGGAGAATGATCCTGGGGCCACCGGCCCCGTCCCTCGCTCCGCACCGGGTCTTCGTCTCACCGTCAATCCTACTGTGCGCGGAGGACAGAACCACCACTCGGCACCCTCACCGAGGCGGCTGAGAAGTCCGTAGCCGGCAGAACCCCATTGCCCGCGACTCCCCCCACACGCCATGCTCCGATCGGACGCGCCGCCCCGGAACGGGTTGACCCGCGGCCGGGCGGGTCGGGGGTCGCGGCCGGACCGCCCGTGCCGTACGTTTGCGGCGCCCCGGAAGCGGGCTTGATCTTTAGCGGCCGGAACCGGGACGATCGACCCGATCGACCCGACACGTGCTCTTTAAGAGGTGACAGATGGGGCTGGACAACGTCGCGGTGCACTGGCCGCGGACCGGCCGCTTCTACGATCCGGTCGCGCCGGCCGAGTTCGTCGACTTCGGCGAGATCGTCGACCTGCCGCGAATCTCCGCTCCGACGGCGGCGCTGGCCGAGCTGATCGCGAAGACCGGCACCGTCCGGGCGACCGCGTACACCGAGCTGGTGGATCTGCTGCTCGGCCTCGAAGGTGTGTTGTACGCCACAGACGCCGCGGCCGAGGACGAGGACCCGGTGATCGACCCGGACGGGTGCGCCTGGATCGCCGGCGGCATCGAACGATTCGTCACCGGCCACCGTGCGCACGGCGAGGCCGTCACGTTCGAGTCGGTGAGCACGGTGCTGCGCTCGCTGCTCGGCGACGGACGGCTGGCCGATCAACAACTGCGCTGGCTGGAGAGCCGGCTGGACGCGCTGCGCGACGAGAGCGGCGACCCGCCGCAGTGGAACTTCACCTGCGCCGAGCTGGGTGTGCTGGCAGCGTTCTACCGGCGCTGCGCCGAGCGCGGCTTCGCCGTCTACGCCGACGCCTGACCGGCCGGCCCGGGGTCGGCGGCGATCTGGTCGTCGCCCCCGGGACGGTTGGCCGCGGCGATCACCTGGGTCAGCACCACGTGCAGGTGTCGCAGGTCCTCCAGTGGCAGCCCGAGCCGCTGCACGATCGCGGCCGGGATCAGCTCGGCCCGGCTGCGCAGCGCCGCGCCGCTGTCGGTCAGGGTGACGGCGAGGCTGCGTTCGTCGGCGGCGTCCCGTTCACGGCGTAGGTAGCCGGCGGCTTCGAGCCGCTTGAGCAGCGGCGACAGGGTGCCCGGGTCGAGCTGCAACAGCCGGCTGAGGTCACGGCCGGACAGCGGCGCGTGCTGCCAGAGCGCCAGCATCACCAGGTACTGCGGATGGGTGAGGCCCATCGGTTCCAGTAGCGGCCGATAGACGGCCACGACACTGCGCGCCGCCACCGAGAGGGCGAAGCAGACCTGTTGCTCCAGCGCCAGAGGGTCGACGCCGTCCGGTCGTTCATTCATCGGTTGCCCTCCCCAAGCACGGTGGTTATCGTACAGGCGATTGGTACACCAACCATTGGTGCGCCAATCATCCGTCCGGGCGATGGGCGGAGCGACGGCACACACGCAGGAGAGGGCGGCAGATGAGCGAGGACGAGGCGGCCACCAGGTCCGCGGGCGAGGGCGGCCGGTTCATGCGTTGGACCTTCCGAAACCTCACCGGCCCCGCCGAGGGCGTGCAGGGCGCGGTGCAGGGCGGCTCCGCCGAGGCCCGCGAGATGTGGAAGCGCGACCTGGAGGAGCGCAAGCGCTACACCCGGGAACAGCGCGAACGGAAGCGGGCCGCCAAGGAGGCCCACCGGCGCGACTGAAGCGCTCGCTCAGCCGTAGGTGTCCCGCGGCCCCCGGCCGCGTACCCGACGCGGCCCCTTCGACCAGGACGGCGCGGCCGGGCCGTGGATGTGCAGCTTGCGCACCACGTTGTGGCCGACCTCCCGGGCGATCTGCTTGAGCAGCGAACCGGCGAGCAGCCGCAGCTGCGTCGCCCAGGCGGTCGAGCGGGCCTCCACGGTCAGCTCGCCGTTCTCCAGCTTGACCGGCCGGCTGTGCTGGGCGACCTCCGCGCCCACCACCCGCTCCCAGGCGCCGAACACCGTGGCCTCGGCCGCCGGCTGCTGCCAGCCACGCGCCTTCACCAACCGGTTCAGCACCACGCTGAGCGGCTGCGGGTCGCGCGGGTCGGGGCCCGGGCCGGAGTAGCCGCGCAGACGCCGCCCGGAGCCGCCGTCGCCACCCCCGCCACCCCCTGGGGTACGCCGGGCGCGGGCCGCCGCCTGCCGCCGGGACAACGCCGCGTCGAGCACCGCCCGGGCCAGCTCCGGCCCGGTGGCGGCGTCCGGCTGCCCACCGCCGTCGCCACCCCCGGTCGCCTTCGACCCCGGGGTACGCGCCGACACGGCGTCGCCGGCCCGCCGGTCATCGCCGCCAGCGTCGGGACGGGCGGGCCCTGGCTCATCCGACACGGCGTACCGTCCCCTCGCCGACCTGGTAGCGGACGCCGCGCAGAGCGGCCGGCACGTCGTCGTCCACCGCGCAGGTGACCAGTAGTTGGCTCGCGCCGCCGACCAGTTCCGCCAGCCGCTCCCGGCGACCGGTGTCCAGCTCGGCGAAGACGTCGTCGAGCACCAGCACCGGCTCGATGCCGTCGGCGCGCAGCAGGTCGTACCCGGCCAGTCGCAGCGCGAGCGCGAACGACCAGGACTCGCCATGGCTGGCGTACCCCTTGGCGGGCAGCGGACCGAGGCTCAGCGCCAGCTCGTCGCGGTGCGGGCCGACCAGGGTGGTGCCCCGTTCGATCTCGGCGGAGCGGGACGCGGCGAGCGCGGCGGTCAGCGCGGCGGCCAACACGCCACGATCGGTGGTCGGCTCGGCCAGCTCGATCGAGGGCCGGTAGGCGATGCCCGCGGCACCGCGCCCGGCGGCCACCGCGTCGTAAGCCTTGGAAACGTGCGGCGTGAGCGCGGCGACCAGCTCCAGCCGGCCGGCCAACAGCTCAGCGCCGTGCTGCGCGAGGTGGGTGTCCCAGACGGCGAGGGTGCCGAGGTCGCCGCCCCGGGACCCGCCGGTCTTGCGGGCCAGGTACGCGGTCCGCAGCAGAGCGTTGCGCTGCTTGACCACCCGCTCGTAGTCGGCCCGCACGCCGGCGTACCGGGGCTGCCGGTTGACCAGCAGGTCGTCCAGGTAGCGGCGGCGCTCGGCCGGGTCGCCCCGGACCAGCTCCAGATCCTCCGGCGCGAAGAGCACCAGTCGCAGCGCGCCCAGCACGTCCCGGGCCCGTCGCGCCGGGGAGCGGCCCAGTCGGGCCCGGTTGGCCTTGCCGGGCACGATCTCCAGCTCGACCAGGAGCTCACGGCCGTCGTGCACCACCGCGCAGCGGATCACCGCCGAGGAGGCGCCCATCCGGACCAGTGGCGCGTCCGTGGCGACCCGGTGCGAATCCAGGGTCGCCACGTAGCCCAGCGCCTCGACGAGGTTCGTCTTGCCAACGCCGTTGGCGCCGATCAGGACGTTCGCCCCCGGCTGGAGGTCGACGGCGACCCGCTCGTACGAGCGGAAGTCGACCAGTTCCAGCCGGTGGACATACACAGGGTGTGGATACCGCTCAGCGCTTGCGGACGGCGTGGCCACCGAACTGCTGGCGCAGCGCGGCGACGGCCTTCATGGCGGGCGAGTCGTCCTGCCGGGAGGCGAACCGGGCGAACAGCGAGGCGGTGATGACGTTCAGCGGCACGGCCAGCCGGACCGCCTCGTCGACCGTCCACCGACCCTCGCCGGTGTCCTCGGTGTAACCGCTCAGCTCGGCCAGCTCCGGGTCCTCGTCGAGCGCCCGGTCCAACAGGTCGAGCAGCCAGGAGCGGACCACGGTGCCCTCCCGCCAGGACTTGAACACCCCCGGCACGTTGGTCACCAGCTCGGAGGCGGCAAGCAGCTCGTAGCCCTCGGCGTAGGCGTGCATCAGGCCGTACTCGATGCCGTTGTGCACCATCTTGGAGTAGTGCCCGGCGCCGACCGGCCCGGCGTGCACGAAGCCGAACTCGCCCTCGGGCTTGAGCGCCTCGAAGATCGGCATCAGCCGGCCGACGTGCTCCTGGGCACCGCCGACCATCAGCGCGTAGCCGTTCTGCCGGCCCCACACGCCGCCGGAGACACCGACGTCCAGGTAGCCGATGCCGCGCTCGTTGAGCCGCTCGGCCCGGGGGGCGTCGTCGCTGAACCGGGAGTTGCCGCCGTCGATGATGATGTCGCCCTCGCCGAGCACCGCGGCGAGCTCGTCGATGGTCGCGTCGGTGACGCCCGCGGGCACCATGACCCAAACCGCGCGGGGCGACTCGAGCTTCTCAGCCAGCCCGGCGAGGGTCGGGACGTCACTCAACTGGGCGTTGTGGTCGAAGCCGACCACCTCGTGGCCGGCTGCCCGCAACCGCTCCCGCATGTTGCCGCCCATCCGGCCGAGTCCTACCAGGCCGAGCTGCATGTGTTCCTACCTCCGTGGATCTGGGTATCGGTGCGCGCGATCAGCGGGACACGCGGATCGGCATGATGAGGTACCGGTACCCCGGAATGGCCTCGCCATCCTCGCCGGCGGGTGAGATCACCGCGGGCTTGAAGGCGTCGACGAACGAGAGCACGGCGGTCTGGGAGCCCAGGTTGGCCAGGCCGTCGATGAGGTACTGCGGGTTGAACCCGATGGTCAACGCGTCGCCGGTGAAGGTGGCCTCCATCGCCTCGCTGGCCCGCGCCTCCTCCGAGCCGCCGGCCTCGACCACCAGCCCGTCGGCGCTGAAGCTGAGCAACACCGGCGTGGTGCGCTCGGCGACAAGCGCGACCCGCTTGACCACCTCGATCAGGGTGCTGACCGGCACCCGGGCCTCGGCGTTGTGGGCGGCCGGGAAGAGCGAGCGCACCGGCGGGTAGTTGGCCCCGTCGAGCAGCCGGCTGGTCGTACGCCGGGTGCCACCGGCGAGGCCGACCATGCCCTCGCCCGCCGCGCCCTGGGCGAGGGCGAGGGTGACCTCGCCGCCCAGCGGGCCGAGCGCCTTGGCGGTGTCGTTCAGGGTGCGGGCCGGCACGAGGGCGTTGATGCTCACCTCGGGGTCGTCCGGCCGCCACTGGATCTCGCGCAGCGCCAGCCGGTAGCGGTCGGTGGCGAGCATCGACAGGGTGCTGCCGGAGAGCTCGACGCGGACACCGGTCATCATCGGCAGCGTCTCGTCGCGGCCAGCGGCGATGGCCACCTGGGAAACTGCGGTGGCGAACGTGGCGGCGTCGACCGTGCCGGCGCTCTGCGGCATCTCGGGCAGCGCGGGGTAGTCCTCCACCGGCATGGTCGGCAGGGTGAACCGGGCGCTGCCGCAGACCAGCTCGAGGTGGGCGCCGACGGCGGCGATGTCCACCGGCTTGGCTGGCAGCGCCTTGGTGATCTCGGCGAGCAGGCGACCGGAGACCAGGGCGGCGCCGTCGGCGTCGCCCTGCACCTCGACGGTGACCTGGCTGGAGACCTCGTAGTCGAACCCGGAGACCCGCAGGTTGCCGTCGGTGACTCGGAGCATCACCCCGGCCAGCACCGGCACCGACGGACGGCTCGGCAGGCTCTTTGCGGTCCAGGCCACGGCCTCGGCGAGCGCGTCGCGCTCTACTCGGAACTTCATCAATGCCTCCGCGTCGACGTCAGCGACAACTCTCTCATGCCGACCGCTGCCTACCGTCCCGCCCAACCGTGCGGGTACCCATCGCACTTTAGGGCGCGGGGGCATCGGCTGTGCGCCCGGCCCCGTGGATCGTGTCGATGCTGACCGGCTGGTCCGGCAGCTTCGGCCCGATCCACAGAAAGTCCAACGGTGATGATTGGTTTTTGTTCTCTTAGAAGAGATAACTCATCGTCTTCATCGCACCTGTGCAAACTGTGGAGAACTCGGGTCCACGCAGCTCAGACAGGTTATCCACCGGTGATTTGGCTGTGGAGAACCGGGGGTACAACCGCCTTGCGTGTCCACAGCCCGGCCGCGCCGGACGGTTGTCCACCGTTGTCCACCGGTTGTCCACCGGTAATCCACCGACTTTCTCCCCAAGCCTGTGGATCGCCATGAAGATCACCAATGGCGTCATCCCCAGAACCTTCAACACGTCGTACACAGGGCGACTCTCGTCGGTGGACAACCGCGACGTTGTCCCCAGCCATCCACAGCGTCGTACACAGGGTTTCTCCACAGCCTGTGGGTAACCGGCGGAGGACGGACCGTAGTTATCCACTGGCGGTGGACAACGAGCTGTGGACAACGAGTCAGCATCGAAGCGGTCACGGCGTAGATGCTGTGGTCTGCACCATGTCGAGGGTCAAGTCGGAGAGGCGCCAGAGACGAAAAAACGCCCGGCCGGTTCTCTCCGGCCGGGCGTGTCCCGGGCTGCGTGCCGTCGCGGCGGCGGGCGTACGCCTCAGGTGTTCTGTTTGATCCGGTTGGTCAGCTCGGCGATCTGGTTGTAGAGCGAGCGCCGTTCGGCCATCTGCTGGCGGATCTTACGGTCGGCGTGCATGACCGTGGTGTGGTCCCGGCCCCCGAAGGCCTGCCCGATCCGGGGAAGTGACAACTCGGTCAACTCCCGGCACAGGTACATGGCCACCTGGCGGGCGTTGACCAGCACCCGGGAGCGGGACTGACCCCGCAGGTCCTCCAGGCTCACACCGAAGTAGTCCGCCGTGGAGACCATGATCTGGTCGGCGGTGATCTCCGGGCCGGCGCCGTCCGGGATGAAGTCCCGCAGGACCTCCTCGGCCAGCGACAGCTCGACGGTCGACCGGGTCAGGCTGGCGAACGCGGTCACCCGGATCAGCGCGCCCTCCAGTTCCCGGATCGAGTTCGACACCCGGGAGGCGATGAACTCCAGCACGTCCGGCGGGGCGTAGAGCCGCTCCTGCGCCGCCTTCTTCTGCAGGATCGCGATCCGGGTTTCCAGGTCCGGCGGCTGGATGTCGGCGAGCAGACCCCACTCGAACCGGGTCCGCAGCCGGTCCTCCAGCGTGGCGAGCTGCTTCGGCGACCGGTCCGACGTGATCACGATCTGTTTGTTGGCGTTGTGCAGCGTGTTGAAGGTGTGGAAGAACTCCTCCTGGGTGCGCTCGCGGTTCTCCAGGAACTGGATGTCGTCGATCAGCAGGATGTCGACGTCGCGGTAGCGCCGCTGGAACGCGCTGGTCTTGTCGTCCCGGAGCGAGTTGATGAAGTCGTTGGTGAACTCCTCGGTCGAGACGTACCGCACCGAGCGAGCGTTGCCGAGCGTCGTGGCGTAGTGCCCGATGGCATGCAGCAGGTGCGTCTTGCCCAGCCCCGAGCTGCCGTAGATGAACAGCGGGTTGTACGCCTTCGCCGGTGACTCGGCCACCGCCACGCTCGCCGCGTGGGCGAACCGGTTGGACGAGCCGATGACGAACGTCTCGAACATGTACTTCGGGTTGAGCCGGTTGCCGCCGGTGTCGGTGCCGGGCAGCCGACGGTCGTCGCGCCCGCCGGTGCGGTGATCCACACCGCTGCGACCGGGACCGCTGTCCGTCCCGCTGTCCCGAGGCAGCGCGCGGATCACGTGCTGGTCCCGCGGCGACGCCGCGTCCTCCCGGTAGCGGGGCTCGTAGGGCCGGGTGTCCGGGCCGGGCGCGTCCAGGCGGGCGGCCTGGTCGTCGTAGCCGCGCCGGTCCGGCGCCGGCCGAGGCGTCCGCAGCGGCTCCACGAACGCGGCGCTGAACAACGCCTCCTGCCCGTCGCGGCTCGCCGGGATCAGCCCGGACCGGTGCCCGTCGGAGGTCGGCGCGAGCGGCGGACCGGACGGGACCGGTGGCGCGGCCGGCTCGGGCGCCCGCGCCGGGTGCTGCTGTTCCGGGATGACCGCGTCGGCCACCGGCCGGTCGGAATACTCGTAGTCGGACGGTACGGCGGGCGGCGGACCCTCGGCGTCGATCGCCCCCGGCTCCGGTGCACTGCGGTAGACGGTGCCAGCCGGGCGGCCGGCGGTGTCCTCGGCCACCCGCACGGTGACCGCGACCTGGATCGGCCGGCCGAGCCGCCGGGTGAGCGCCTCGGTGATCGCCGGGCGCAGCCGTGACTCGATCACGTCGCGGGTGAAGGCGTCCGGGACGGAGAGCAGCGCGGTGTCCTCGACGATCGCCCGTAGCCGGGTCAGTCGGAGGTAGGCGCGCTGCTGGGCGGAGATGATCTCGTCGGCGAGCTCGTCGGTCGCCGCTAACCACACCGCGGCAAGGTCGGTCGTACCGGCCACCGTCGTGCCACCCCCTCGCCTCTGCTCCCGGCCGCCGCTGTCTGCCAGCCGGCCGTCCCGGGCCCGCCGCGTTCGCGGGTGGAACATCACCCACCCGGACGGTTGACCAGTGGTCGTCCACAGGTTATCCACAGCCTGTGTACCGACCGATTGTGGCCGCCCGCCGGACGCGGGTGGGACCTGCCCCCTGCCTGAACGGGCGCTGAAGCGGGTTCACCGTGCCGAACGATTCACTACCGTGTCCGGTCTTGCCTGCGCGCGACGACCGGAGCTTCCGACGCTCACCGCAATCGGGCACGGTAACAGCGTTGTCCCTGCGCCATCAACCGGCGACGCGACGGGCTCCTTGTCGGCATCAGCGAAAACCGCCCCTTCGGCCTCGCGCGCGTCCCGATCTCCGCCGCCGCGAGGTGTTTGACGGTCATTGCACCCCTGCGTAGGCTGGAGCGGCTGCTCTCTCGCCCTCTGCTAGGGTGATGGGTGCTTGCTGTCCGCGGTCGCATCCCCGCATCGCCGAGGTCCCGCTCCGCCGGGCAGCACCGATCGGTGGCCACCGTCGAGGTGGCCTGGACCACCCCACGACCCCGGCGATCCCGTCGCCCGGGGCGCGTACGAAAACGGAGAGCCTGACGTGAGCAAGCGCACCTACCAGCCGAACAACCGCCGGCGCGCGAAGACCCACGGCTTCCGGCTGCGCATGCGCACCCGTGCCGGCCGTGCCATCCTCTCGAGCCGTCGCGCCAAGGGTCGCACCACCCTGTCGGCCTGAGCCGACGGGTCGTTCGGGGGGGCGTGGGCAGTCGTGCTGGCCGCCGCACAGCGACTGCGGCGTAGCACTGACTTCGCCGCAGCGGTTCGCGGTGGCCGACGCGCCGGACGAGGTGCCGTCGTGGTCCACCTGACCGTGCCGGCGACCGCCGACCTCAGCACACCGACCTCGCTGGAGCCGGCGCGGAACACCGGTGCGGAGCAACTCTCCGCTCCGACCCGCGCCGGCTTCGTCGTGTCCAAGGCCGTCGGCAACGCCGTGGTGCGCAACCGGGTCCGGCGTCGGCTCCGAGCACTGGTCCGGGAGCGGCTTGCCGCGCTGCCGATCGGCAGCACCCTGGTCGTCCGAGCGCTCCCGGCCACGGCCGAGGCGTCGTACCCCCGACTCGCCGCCGACCTCGACGCCGCCATCGCAGCCGCCCGGTCACCCAGGGAGCGGAGGTCCCGATGAGTACGGAGCCGGCCGCCCCGCGCCCCACAACCGGTGCCAGGGTGCTGATCGCGCCCATCATCGCGTACCGTCGGTGGATAAGTCCGGCACTGCCGGCTCGCTGTCGGTTCTACCCGTCGTGCAGTGCGTACGCCCAGGAGGCGGTGTCCCGGCACGGCGCGCTCCGGGGAGCCGCACTGGCGGTCCGGCGGCTGTTGCGCTGCCACCCCTTCCACCCTGGTGGACATGACCCGGTGCCGGAGCCGGGCGGTCGCCGCCGTGCCGATGTGACTGGAGCACCGAATTGAGTCTCGACTGGATCTACTTCGCGATTTCGTGGATCCTGCTGACCTGGCACTCCGCCTGGGACGCCATCGGGGTGCCCGTCGGCGCGGTGATCGGCACCAACTTCGCCTGGATCCTGGCCATCGTCTTCCTGGTTGTCACGGTCCGGGTGATCCTGTTCCCGGTCTTTGTCAAGCAGATCAAGTCGCAGCGGGCGATGCAGGCGCTCCAGCCCAAGGTCAAGGAGCTGCAGGAGAAGCACAAGGGTGACCGGGAGACGCTCCAGAAGGAGATGATGGAGCTCTACCGGAAGGAAAAGGCCAACCCGCTCATGGGCTGCCTTCCGATGTTCCTCCAGATCCCCGTCTTCCTCGGCCTCTTCCACGTGCTGCGCCGCCTCGACCCGTTCAAGACGGAAGACAAGAAGACGATCTACGGCTGGACCGTCGACCAGTTCAACAGCGCCTCACACGCGAAGCTCTTCACCGCGCCGCTGTCCGGCAAGTTCGGGTCCACCGCCGACGAGTTGGCCCGCCTCGGCGCCAACGGCACCACGGTCAAGGTGATCGCCGGCCTCCTGGTCCTGATCATGATCGGCACCACGTACCTGACCAGCCGTCAGATGATCCTGAAGACCGGCTGGGCGGAGGACCCGCAGCAGCGGATGATCCAGCGACTGATGCTCTACGGCATCCCCGCCTCGCTGCTGATCTCCGGTGCGATCTTCCCCATCGGCGTGATCATCTACTGGGTCACCAACAACCTCTTCACCCTCGGCCAGCAGCAGTGGGTGTTGCGCAAGTTCCCGCCGCCGGTGACCGCCAAGAAGGCCGCCACCCCTGCCGCCCGTAACCCGGTGCAGCCGGCCAAGGCGGGCGGCCTGTTCGGGCGCGGCAAGTCGGCCCCGCTGGCGCCGGTCAAGGCGACCGCGCCCAAGGTGGCCGGGCCGAAGCCGGGCGCCAAGCCGGTGAACCCCAAGAAGAGCCGCCCCGCCAAGCGGCAGGGCTGACTTCCGGGCCGTCGTCGGGCGACCGGCGGCGGCCCGTTCCGCACCGCGCAGCCGCCGTACGGCCGGCGCCGGACGGAACCGACCGCGCGTGACGCGGCCACGGGCGACACTGCCCGTACAGACGTGCCCGTGGGCACCGGCGACCTCCCGCCGGCCCCGGGAAACCAGCGGACCCGACGGTCCAGCCGAGCGAGTACGGAGATGAGACCGTGACCGAGACCAGCATCCCCCGCGCCGAGCAGTCCCTGGACGAGGAGGGGACCGCGCCGCTCGCGGTGGACGACGACATCGAGGCCGACGAGACGGAGGCCGACGACACCGAGGCCGGCGACGACACCGAGGCCGCGGCCGGCGGCCGGGAGAAGAAGACCGCGGGCGAGGGCGAACTGTTCCGGCAGAGCGAGATCGCGGCGGACTACGTCGAAGGATTGCTCGACATCCTCGACTACGACGGCGACATCGACGAGCTGGTCGCCGGCGGCCGGCCGGTGGTCGAGGTGGTCGGTGCCCGGCTGCAGAACCTGGTCGGTCAGCGCGGCGCCACCCTGGAGGCGCTCCAGGAGCTGACCCGCCTCGCCGTCTTCCGGGCCACCGGCACGCCGAGCCGCCTGCTGCTGGACGTCGGCGGCTACCGGGCGAACCGCCGCAAGGAGCTCGCCGCGGTCGCCAAGAACGCGGTGGAGAAGGTCAAGGAGTATGGCGAGTCGGTCCGACTGGAGCCGATGTCCGCGTTCGAGCGCAAGTGCGTCCACGACGTCGTCAACGCCATGTCCGGCGTGGTGAGCGAGTCCGAGGGCGTCGAGCCGAGCCGGCGCATCGTCGTACGGCCGGCGGACTGACCGGGTGACCCACGACGACATCACGGCTGACGCCGTGTCCGGCCCGGGCGGCACGCCGCCCGGGCCGTCGGCTGTCCGGCCCGACACCCCCGGCGTCGACACCGATCCTGCTCAGGACGCTCCGCCCTCGCCGTCCGACGCGGAACTGCCGCCCGAGTTGGCCCCGGCCGCCCTGACCCTCTTCGGCGATCGGCTCGACGTGGCCGCCGCGTACGCCGAGCTGCTGGCCACCGACGGGGTGGTCCGCGGTCTGATCGGTCCCCGGGAGGCACCCCGCATCTGGGACCGGCACCTCCTCAACTGCGCTGCGGTCGCTGAGCGGATCCCCGCTGACGCGACCGTGCTCGACGTCGGGTCCGGCGCCGGTCTGCCCGGTCTGGTCCTGGCCATCGCGCGCCCCGACCTGACGGTGACCCTGATCGAGCCGCTCGCCCGACGGACGTCGTTCCTGATCGAGGTCGTCGAGCGTCTCGGCCTGACCAGATCGGTGCGGGTGTTCCGGGGGCGGGCCGACGAGGCGGCCAGCGGATCGAGCGGCCGCGAACCCATCAGCGGTGACGTGGTGACCGCCCGGGCCGTCGCGCCACTGGACCGACTGGCGACGTGGAGCCTGCCGCTGGCGGTGCGCGGCGGGCGGCTGCTGGCGCTCAAGGGCGCGTCCGCCGCCGAGGAGATCAACGAGCACGCCGAGGTGGTGAAGCGTCTCGGCGGCGCAGAGCCGACCCTGCATCTGTGCGGCGTCGATGTGATCGATCCACCCACCACCGTCGTGGAGATCGTCCGCGAGCGGGTGGTCGGTCCGGCCCGACCGGCTGCCAGCAAGCGCGCCCGGGGCGGACGGCCACGCCGCCGTTGACGCTTCGCGCCATCGGGCGTCCGGCCGGTGGGTTGTCTCGTTGTACCGGTACGGATGGAACGAGGGGATGAGAGCCCGACGTGGACCGGCCACGCCTGTCCGCCGTAGGCTGACCGCGCGTCGATAGTGTGGAGCGGGCGACGAACGTCGCGACCTCCGACCGCTCCCAAGGGGCCGTACGCTCCGGGGGTGCGAGCGCGGGTGCGGCCAAATTGACCGGGGCGCGGACCGACCATCCGAAGCGGGTAGGGATGACAGGTGCATGACGACGGCAGGTACGACGATCCACGCGTGACCGGGTCAACCAGCGACCCCGTTTCACGTGAAACCGACTACCCGAGCTGGTCGCCCGGCGCTTCCGGGCCTTCGCCCCGGCCGGCGGACGACGATCCGCTGGTGTCGCGCGACGAGCCCCCGAGCCAGCCGACCGGACCCGACACCACGGAACCGGCGGCTGCCCGTCGGGCACCGGATGCGGTGACCCGACCGGCCAACGCCGCCGACGTACGGCCCACCTCGGGTCGGCGTAACACCGTCGCGGCGGTCCGCTTCGAGCCGGCGGTTCCGCACCAACCCACCGCCGCGGCGCCGGCGGTCGCTTCAGCCGAATCGTCGGCCGCCGTGTCGGCCGACCCCACGTACGTTTCACGTGAAACCCCGACGCGCGAAGAGGATGACCCACCGTTGGCTATGGAGGCGATGCGCGCCGTGCAGATCCTGAATCCCAGTGGCGAGGTGACCATGCCTCGGCCGGACCGGACCCGGGTCATGTGCGTCGCGAACCAGAAGGGCGGCGTGGGTAAGACCACGACCACGGTCAACCTTGCGGTGGCGCTCGCCCTGCACGGCAACCGGGTGCTCGTGGTGGACCTCGACCCCCAGGGCAACGCCTCGACCGGCCTCAACGTGCCGCACCACACCGGCATTCCCGACGTGTACGACTGCCTGATCAACAGCGTGCCGTTGGCCGAGGTGGCACAGGCGGTCGAGGGCATCCCCAACCTGTGGTGCGTACCCGCGACGATCGACCTGGCCGGAGCCGAGATCGAGCTGGTGTCGGTGGTGGCGCGGGAGTCTCGCCTCGACCGGGCCATCGCCGCCTACCCGGGGCAGTTCGACTACGTCTTCATCGACTGCCCGCCCTCGCTCGGCCTGCTCACGGTCAACGCCCTGGTCGCCGCGCAGGAGGTGCTGATCCCGATCCAGTGCGAGTACTACGCGCTGGAGGGGCTCAACCAGCTGATCAACAACATCAACCTGGTGCGGCAACACCTGAACCCCAAGCTCGACGTCTCGACGATCCTGCTGACCATGTACGACCGCCGTACCCGCCTGGCCGACGCGGTCGAGCAGGACGTCCGGAACCACTTCGGCGACAAGGTGCTCCAGGCGGTCATCCCCCGCAACGTCCGGGTCTCCGAGGCACCCAGCTACGGCCAGTCGGTGATGACCTACGATCCCGGTTCGCGGGGCGCCACGAGCTACTTCGAGGCCGCCCAGGAGATCGCCGAGCGGGGCGTCAAGGAGCCGGTGGGCCGGAATGCGTAGTGCGGACGATTCGCTGGGAGGCGTGGCATGAAGAACCGTCCTCGGGGCGGTCTGGGTCGGGGCCTGGGGGCGCTCATCCCGACCGGGCCGGTGCCGGGTGCAGCGGGCACCCTGACGGCCGAGCCGGAGAACGGGCACGTGGAGGATGAGTCGGTCGCGGCGGCGTCAGCGGCGCCAGCCGGGCCGCCTGCTCGCGAGTCGGAGCCCACGCTCAGCCCGGTGCCGGGAGCCCGATTCGCCGAAATCCCGGTCGACGCGATCGTGCCGAACCCGAAGCAGCCCCGCCAGGTCTTCGACGAGGAGGCGCTGGAGGAGCTGAAGACCTCCATCCAGGAGGTCGGCTTCCTCCAGCCCATCGTCGTCCGGCAGCTCGACGACGAGAAGTACGAGCTGGTGATGGGCGAGCGGCGGTGGCGGGCCGCCCAGGCGGTTGGCCGGGAGAGCATTCCGGCGATCGTCCGGGACACCCGCGACGACGCCATGCTCCGGGACGCGCTACTGGAGAACATCCACCGGGCCAACCTGAACCCGCTGGAGGAGGCCGCCGCGTACCAGCAGCTGCTGGAGGAGTTCGGCGCCACCCACGAGGAGTTGGCCCGCCGGATCGGTCGAAGCCGGCCGCAGATCTCCAACACCATCCGACTGCTGAACCTGCCGGCCCAGGTGCAGCGCCGAGTGGCTGCGGGGATCCTGTCGGCCGGTCACGCCCGTGCCCTGCTGAGCCTCGACGAATCGGAGGCGCAGGAGCAGTTGGCGCTGCGGATCGTGGCCGAGGGGCTGTCGGTCCGAGCGACCGAGGAGATCGTGGCCCTGACGCTGAACGACGGCCCGGCGAAGGGCCAGGCCGCGAAGCGGCGACCGAAGCCGCACGCGCCCGGCCTGACCGACCTCGCCGATCGGCTGTCGGATCGGTTCGACACCCGGGTGAAGGTCGACATCGGCAGGAGCAAGGGCAAGATCACTATCGAGTTCGCGACGGTGGACGACCTGGAGCGGATCGTAGGCATCATCGGAGTGCAACAGGCGGATTCCGGGGACTGATCGCCCCCGCCCGCCTGCGGCCGCGCTTCCCCTCGGGATGCGCGGCCGTTCTGCATCCGGCCGCGTTGGTTTCACGTGAAACGGGTGCGGTCTGGCGCGTCCCGGTGCGCCGCCACCCGTCGGGTCCATGGGGTCTCTCGCCGTGCCGTCGTTTCACGTGAAACAGAGCGGCCACGAGGGTGATCGACGGCTCGACCGCCGGGGCGGCGACGGAAAGGCCTCGTGCGCCCGCTCAGCAGGCCGCTGCGGCCACGCATGCCGCCCGTGGTGGTCTTGGTCGGGTGGCCCGCTCTCTGGCCCTGGTCGTGGTCCGTGCTGATCGAGATCTCCTCGGGCCGGCTGCGAACCTGATTTCGTCGCCTCCGGTGGGAGGACCCGTCGTGCCGCACGGCCCAGCAGGTGGTCTGTGCTCGCCTGCGCCGGTGGGTCCGCTGCGCGGAACCGGCGGTTGGGGCGGCGGCGTGTGGCGATCTGCCTCGGGGCCGAGCTCGCCCCCGTGCCGCTCTCCGCACCCCGCACGTCGGACCGGTGGGTCCGCAAGCCCGCCCCGCACGGCAGACGCGTGGTCCCGATCCTCTTGCCGTGCATGCTGGGGTCCGAGCCGGCTCGGCGCCCGAGCTGTGCCCCGCGCTCGCGTTGCGCCCGGGTCCGCGCTCGCGCCGCGCCCGTGCCCGCGCCGCGCCCGTGGCCGGGTCCGCGCTCGCGTTGCACCCGGGTCCGAGCGCCCAGGCCCTGCGCCGACCGCGCCTCACGCCCACGCGCCTTGCACTGTGCGTCGCGCCGTTTGCGTCGTGCCGTATGTCTCGTGCCGCATGCCTTGTGTCGGGTCCCCGTGCCCCATGCCCCGCGCCTCGCTCCGTCTAGCGTCGTGCGCCCGCGATCCCCGCCTCGGTGTCCGGGGCTTGGACTCTCGATCCGAGCCGGTCCGGTTCATCCCCACGCCCAGGCGCCTGCGAGACCCCCTTGCCCTTGCCGCGCGCCGTCCCCCGCCCCCGCTCGCCCCCATCGCCGAATGCGTCAGGCCAGGATCCGAGCAACTTCAGGGATGTAGCTGCCTCCAGCGCTCGCGAGGCGACAACATCCCTGAAACTGCTGCCTTGACCGTGGGCGGGAGCGGGGCGGGGCCGATGAGCGCCGAGGCACGGCCGGCGGGCAGAGAGCTACGGGCGGCGGGCCGCGGGCATCGCGTGGAGCCACCTCGGCACGATGTGCCCTGGCGCCAAACGCCAAACGTCCGGCGTTGACCGACGATCACACATCGGCGTCTGAGGGGCCCAGGCTTATGCGACTCGCACCGGAACCCGGCCGCCGAGGGCCCGCCCAATCCGCCGCCGCGGCCTCGTGGCCGGCCGAGCAAAGGGTGGTCCCGTCGAGTCCGGGCACCGTCCTGACGCTCGACGTCGGCACCGTCATCGCCGACGGGTGCGAGCGGGCTCGCGGGCAACGAACGACTGACCAAAAAGTTATCCACACCGGTTGTCCACAGGCACCCCCTGTTTCACGTGAAACACCGCGTGGAACCGGGTGCCAGCCTGTGGATGACGGCCCGCGTTCAGGATCTCGGCAGCCTGTGGATATCCCTTCACCGGTGCTTCGGTGGTCCACACATCGATCGACGGTGAGCGCTGATCGGGTGGACCCCGAAGGGATCAAACTGGTAGGGACAGCGGTGCCAGACTCGGTTAGGGTCAGCGTCGTGCACGACACCCCTCCCTCAGTCCCGGACTTCACCCAGTGGCCCTCGTTCCCCTTCGAGGGCGAGCTCCGTGTGAAGCAGCTCGACGATCCGGTCCCGGTCGAACCGCCACGCAAGGGCGAGGGCCTCCGGGAATGCACCGCCTGCAACGCTCCTGACGACGCCTACATCTGGGTGGGAGAGCGGTGGCGGGTACGCGCCATGGACCGGCCCACCGGCCTGCCCATGGTGCTCATCCTGGAATCGCGGACCCATCTCGACCTGGGTGACCTGCCGAACCTGCTTGCCGCCGAACTGGGCGTGATGACCGTCCGTCTGGAGCGGGCCATCCGATCCTTGGACGGCGTGGCACGGGTGCACGTCAACAGGTGGGGTGATGGCTCCGCCCATCTGCACATGTGGTTCCTCGCCCGGCCGTACGGGCGGCTTCAGCTGCGGGGCACCTTCCTGTCGCTGTGGGACTCGATCCTGCCGCCGATCTCCGAGGCGCAGTGGCGGGAGAACCTGGCGCTCGTCGCCGCCTGGCTCGCCGAGTTCGGTGGCCGGCCGCTGGCCGAGCCGCCCCGCATCCAGTGGCAGGCACCGTCCAGCCTGCTGGCGCAGTCCGCCGCTGCGGATGCCGCTGCGGCCGCGGCGGCGGCGGTCTCGGTCATCGAAGCGGCGGAGGAGATCCCCGAGCCAGCGCCCGACGCGGACGACAGCACCGACGCGGACGGCGACACCAAGACGGACGGCGACACCGACCCGGACACCGGAACCGCGCCCAGGGCCACTACCGCCGATCCGGCAACCGGAACCAACGCCGCGACCACCGACCCGGCAACCGAACCAGCTGGCGCATCAGCACCCGGTCCGGCGGACGTGGCTGGCCCCGCCGGCCGCACCGCCACGGCCGGCACCCAACCCACCAGCAACCCCAGAACCTCCGAGGACGCCCCCACCGCACGCTGACACCCGACTGGATCATGAGGTTGACGGCGACCGCAGCGCCGTGCGCACCCGCCAACCTCATGATCGATCGGTCGGGAGGGACCGCGCGGGAGCCGGGCGCGGAGTTGGGCGCGGCAGCGGAGAGCTCAGGACGTGGTGGGGCGCGCGGCGGCGCGGCTGACCAGGGAGCCGAGGAGCCGACCGAAGTCCAGGCCGGCAGCCTGCACGGCGAGCGGGAGTAGCGACGTCTCCGTCATGCCGGGCGAGACGTTGACCTCCAGCACGTGCGGCTGACCGTCGGCGTCGACGATCACGTCGACCCGGGAGAGGTCACGCAGGCCGAGCGCGGTGTGCGCGGCGAGGGCCACGTCGGCGACCCGGGCGGCTGCCTCCGGCTCCAGCCGGGCGGGGGCGTGCCAGGTGGTACGCCCGGCGGTGTAACGGGCGGCGTAGTCGTAGACCCCGTTACGCGGCACGATCTCCACCGGCGGGAGCGCCTGCGGTCCGTCGCCGAGGTCGACCACGGAGACCGCCACGTCCATGCCCGGCACGTACCGCTCCACCAGCGCCGTGGAGTCGTACGCGAAGCAGCCGACCATCGCGGCCGGCAGCGACGCGGCGTCGCGGACCACGGCGGCGCCCAGCCCCGACCCGCCCTGCGCCGGCTTGACCATCAGGGGCAGGCCCAGCCGGTCGGCGATCCGGTCGAGCACGGCAACCGCACCCAGCTCGGAGAAGCGGTCGTGCGGCAGGGCCACCCAGTCCGGAGTCGGGATGCCGGCCTCGCGGAGCACCGCTTTGGCCGAGGGCTTGTCCCAGGCGAGCCGGGAGGCGCGGGCGTCGCAGCCGACGTACGGGACGCCGCACAGGTCCAGCACTCCGCGCAGCGAGCCGTCCTCGCCGGTGGCGCCGTGCAGTGCGATCACCACGGCGTCCGGCGGGTCGACGGCGAGCGCCGGCAGCAGGGCCACGTCGGCGTCCCGCAGCTCGGCCTCCACGCCGACAGCGCGCAGCGCGTCGAGCACCCGGCGGCCGGAGCGCAGCGAGACGTCCCGCTCGTAGGAGAGCCCACCGGCGAGTACCAGCACGCGCAGGTCGGCCGCGACGGCGGATTTGGTCACGTGGAGGCGCTCGGCAGCGGTCGTACCCATGCCGGCATCATGCCAAGTCGGGTCCCGGCACGTCGGAGCCGGCCTGGCCGCGTCGTCCGGTTGCGCCACCCACGGCGCCGAAGACCCGGCGCATCGAGATCTCCTGCTCCATCACTCCGGCCAGCCGGCGGACGCCCTCGCGGATCCGCTCGGGCGGCGGGAAGCTGAAGTTCAGCCGCATGGTGCCGGTGCCCGTGCCGTCGGCGTAGAAGCCGGTGCCGGGCACGTAGGCGACCCGGGCGGCGACCGCGCGCGGCATCATGGCCTTCGAGTCGAGCCCGTCGGGCAGGGTGGCCCAGACGAAGAGGCCGCCGGCCGGGGTGGTCCAGCTGGTGCCCTCGGGCATCAGGTCGGCCAGCGCGTCGAGCATGGCGTCCCGGCGCTCCCGGTAGACCTCGCGGTAGACCTTGAGTTGCTGCCGCCAGGGCATGGTGCCCAGGTAGGTGGCGACCGCGGCCTGGGCGTAGCCGCTGGGGCAGAGGATTTGCGCCTCGCTGGCGATGACCAGCTTGTCGCGGACCGCGTGCGGCGCCAGGATCCAGCCGACCCGCAGCCCGGGCGCGAAGGTCTTGGAGAAGGTGCTGAGGTAGAACACCCCGTCCCGACGACGGGCCCGCAACGGTGCCGGCGCCTCGCCCTCGAACCCCAGTTGGCCGTACGGGTCGTCCTCGACCACGAGCAGGCCAGCGCGCTCACAGATGTCGAGGACGCGCTCCCGGCGCTCCTCGCTGAGCGTCACGCCGGTCGGGTTCTGGTAGGTGGGGATGGTGTAGAGGAACTTCACCCGCCGGCCCGCCCGGGCCAGGTCGTCGATGGCGGTCTCCAACGCCTCCGGGATCAGCCCGTCGGCGTCCATCGGCACGTGCGCCACCTGCGCCTGGGCGGCCTGGAACACCCCGAGCGCGCCGACGTACGTCGGGCCCTCGGCGAGCACCACGTCACCCGGGTCGAGGAAGAGTCGGGCCACCAGGTCCAGCGCCTGCTGCCCGCCCACGGTGACCACCACGTCCTCCGGGGAGGCGCCGCAGCCGGCGTCGATCCCGGAGAGCGCCATCACCTCGCAGATCCGTTCGCGCAGCTCGAGGGTGCCCTGGCCGATGCCGTACTGGAGGGTGGTCACACCGTGCTCGGAGCCGAGCCGGCCGAGCATCTCGCCGACCGCGTCGAGCGGCAGGGCGGCGATGTACGGCGCCCCACCGGCGAGCGAGACGACCTCCGGCCGGCTGGCCACCGCGAAGAGTGCTCGGATCTCGGAGGCGGTCATCCCGCGTACCCGCCGGGCGTACCGGTCGGTGTAGTCGTCGAGCGTCGTGCCGGTCATGACCTCACCTCGATCGCTGCTCGGGTGGCTCCCCCGGGTACCCCGGACGCTGGCGACCATGGCGGCGGGGACACCGATTGTCGATCCTAGTCCGCCAGGGCCGGGGCGCCGGCCTGCTGCGGCGTACCGTCCACATCCCGGACCGGTCCCCGGTGTCCCCCGGCGCGGTGAGCATCTGCGCGTCCCCTCCCGTACCGTCGATCGGCGGCGTACGATCGCTCGTCGGGGGCAGGAAGGCGGCGCTGTCGTTCCGTGCCGGTCTCACCACCGAGCCTATTGTGGGGATGCGCCATATGTCGCGACGTCTGGTCAGCCTGACCCTCGACACGTTGGAAGACCTTCCTCGCCCGTGCCGACAGTGCGTCTACTGGGAGTTGGATCCGGTCTCCGCCGACCGGGCCTGCGCCGCCGGCGATCCGGGCCTGGAGAAGGAGGCGTGGGTCTCCCAGACGCTGCTGGAGTGGGGCTCGTGCGGCAAGCTCGCGTACGTCGACGGCATGCCGGCGGGCTTCGTGATGTACGCCCCGCCCGCCTATGTCCCCCGCTCGATGGCTTTTCCCACGTCGCCGGTCTCCGCCGACGCGGCGCTGTTGATGACCGCCAACGTGGTGGCCGCGTTCGCCGGTGGCGGGTTGGGCCGGATGCTGGTGCAGGGTGTCGCCCGGGACCTGACCAAGCGGGGGATCAAGGCGATCGAGGCGTTCGGCGATGCCAAGTTCGGCGACGCCGACGACCCGGCGGGTGGCTGCGTCGCACCGGCCGATTTCTTCCTCTCCGTCGGGTTCAAGACGGTCCGTCCGCATCCGCGGTTTCCCCGCCTGCGGCTGGAGCTGCGCACCGCGCTGAGCTGGAAGTCCGACGTCGAGTACGCGCTGGAGAAGCTGCTCGGCTCGATGAGCCCGGAGACCCTGCTCCGCCCGGTCCGCCCCGCCCCGGCCACCCGCGGCTGAGCGGACGTCGCCGAGCGCCCGGGCGGTCGACGAGCCGGCTCAGTCGATCACCGTTCCGGCGGTCACCACCGCCCGCAGCTCGCTGACGTCGATCGATCCGGTCGGCACGTCCCGCTCGATCGGGAAGTACATCCGCTGCACCGCGGCCACGATCGCCTCCACCACCCGGTCCCGGAACGCGGGGTCGACGATCCGGGCGCGGTCCGCCGGCGAGGTGAGGTAGCCGACCTCCACCCGGACCGCCGGCATCCGGGTCAGCCGCAGCAGGTCCCACGCCTTGGCGTGGGTGCGGCAGTCCCGCAGCCCGGTGCGCGCGACGATCTCCCGCTGCACCAGACCGGCCAGCCGCTCACCCGTCGCCGACGTCACCCCGTTGTTGGTGCCGTAGTGGTAGGTCGCCACGCCCTCCGCGTCCGGGTTGGCGTGCCCGTCCAGGTGCAGCGAGATGAACACGTCGGCGCCGAGTGAGTTGGCCAGCAGGGCGCGGTCGGTGTCCGGCAGGCAGCTGTCGGGCGCCGGGCCCCGGGTGAGCTGCACCCGCACCCCGGACGCGGCGAGCCGCCCCTCCAGCCGGCTGGCGAGGTCGTGCATCAGGTCCGCCTCCGTCCAGCGCAGCGACCCGTCCGGCACCACCACCCCCGGGTCGGTGCCACCGTGGCCGGGGTCGATGACCACCGTCTTGCCGACCAGCGCCGGCCCGGACTGCCGGATCGCGTCGGACTCGCGTAGCCACTGGGGGCGGCCACCGACCACCTTCCGGCCGATCCGGCGCAGTGCGTTCATGGTCTGCGGTCCGCAGGAGCCGTCGGGGGTGAGCCCGACCTCGCGCTGGAACTGGGCCACCGCCCGGGAGGTCCGGATGCCGTAGATGGCGTCCGCGCGGCCCACGTCGTACCCCATCTCCAGGAGTCGCTCCTGGAGCGACCGGACGTCCTCGCCGGTGAGCGGATCGGGCACCGCGTGGTAGAGGGTGCGGGCGCCGAGCCGCCACCGGGCGGCGTCCAGGGCCCCCCAGGTCTCCCTCCCGACCCGGCCGTCCACGCTGAGCCCGCGGGACTGCTGGAACGCGCGGACCGCTCGCTCGGTGTCGAGGTCGAACTCGTCCGGGTGCGGGCCCGCGGCGGAGGCGAGCAGCTCGAGGCCGGTGAGGATGGTACGGATCTCCGTGACCGCGGGTCCCCGGTCACCGGGTCGAATCGGACGCACGCACGACCCCCTCTGCACGACGCTGGCTGGCCGGGCGGCCCCGGCTTGAGGCTATGCGTTCCGGCGCTGCGAGGTGGCTCGGGCGGAAAAAACGGCAGTGGCGCGGGCCCGGAAGACACCGAACCCCGCACCCGGTGACCGGGTACGGGGTTCAGTGACGTTCCTGCTGGTCAGAGCGCCGATTCGATGAGCCGGACCAGCTCGCCCTTCGGCTTGGCGCCGGCGATCGACTGCACCGGCTGGCCGTTCTTGAAGACGGTGAGCGTGGGCACCGACATCACCCGGTAGGCGCGGGCGGTCTCCGGGTTCTCGTCGATGTTGAGCTTGACGATGGTGACCTGGTCACCCATCTCGCGGGCGATCTCCTCGAGCAGCGGCGACACCTTGCGGCAGGGGCCGCACCACTCGGCCCAGAAGTCCACCAGCACCGGCTTGTCGGCCTGCAGCACGTCAGCGACGAAGCTCTTGTCGGTGACCGCCTTGGTTGTTCCCACTATGCCCCTCCTCCGGGATGTGTTCGATTTTCAGCTGAGCGTCGCGATGAACCGTTCGGCGTCGAGCGCGGCGGCACAGCCGGTGCCGGCCGCGGTGATCGCCTGACGGTAGGTGTGGTCGACCACGTCGCCGGCGGCGAAGACGCCGGGCACGTTGGTCCGGGTGCTGGGGGCCTGGACCTTCACGTAGCCCTCGTCGTCCAGCTCGACCTGGTCGCGGAAGAGTTCACTGCGGGGGTCGTGACCGATGGCCACGAAGACGCCGGTCACGTCGAGCACCTTGGTCTCGCCGCTGTGCACGTTGCGGACCCGTACGCCGGTGACCTTGCCGTCGGCGCCCAGGATCTCCTCGACGGTGCTGTTCCACTCGACCTTGATCTTCTCGTTGTTCAGCGCCCGGTCAGCCATGATCTTGCTGGCCCGGAACGAGTCGCGTCGGTGGATGATGGTGACCGAGTCGGCGAAGCGGGTGAGGAAGCTGGCCTCCTCCATCGCCGAGTCGCCGCCGCCGACGACCACGATGTGCTGGTTGCGGAAGAAGAATCCGTCACAGGTGGCGCACGAGGAGACGCCGTGGCCGAGGTACTCCTGCTCGCCGGGCACGCCCAGCGGGCGCCAGGCCGAACCGGTGGAGAGGATGATGGAGCGGGCCCGGTAGGCGGTCTCGCCGACCCAGACGGTGCTCGCCGCGTCGGCGCCCGCATCGCCGGTGTCGACCAGCTCGACCCGGGTCACGTCGTCGGTGAGGAACTCGGCGCCGAACCGCTCGGCCTGCTTGCGCATGTTGTCCATCAGCTCGGGGCCGAGGATGCCGTCGGCGAAGCCGGGGAAGTTTTCCACCTCGGTAGTGGTCATCAGTGCGCCGCCCGACTGCACGCCCTCAATGATCAGCGGCTTCAGGTTGGCGCGTGCGGCGTAGACCGCCGCCGTGTAACCGGCCGGCCCGGAGCCGATGATGATCAGGTTGCGGACCTCGTCCACTGCCGTCTCCCGAGTTGTGTGTGTCGGCGTCGGCGCACGCACCGATGCTGATCCGAGTGCCGACGCCTGGAGGGTGCCGGCAGGTGACTTCCAGAACGTCATCGTACGAACCGGGGATTCCCGAGCCGGACCTCCGGTGGGTCAGGTCACGCGGACGCTTAGCTCGCCGGTGACCGCAGATTCACCCTACCCGCGCCGAATACCGGCTGTCCGAGCCGGACCCGGGGACGCCGCACTCCGGGCCGCTCACCCAGGCCCAGCGGCCGCCGGCAGCGTCGGTGAACCGGATGATGAGTGCCTGCTCGCCCCGGAACTCGGCGTAGTCGATCACTTCGACGACCAGCGGGGCGGATCCGTGCTCGGCCGCCACGTCGGCCAGGCAGGTTTTCAGCGCGGCCTCGTCGGTCAGCCGGGCCAACTGGTCCCGCCCGCCCGACGCCGGTCGCCGGCCCTCCTCGGCGGACACCTCGGGCTGCCCGTCGGCGGAGGTGCTGGCCTGCCGCAGGGGGGAAGGACCGCCCGTCCTGTCGCCGAGGCTCTGCGGGTTGTAATCCGTGCCGCTGCGTAGGGACGGTCCGGTGGTGCGGACCACGCTGTCGGGCGCGTTGGCCGGCTGGTTCAGGGCGCTGGTGCCGGCGGTGTCCGAGGCGTCCATGGAGAGCTGGTTGAGGCCCAGCCCGCCCGCGACGACGGCGACCACCGCGACGGCCACCGGAGCGGCACGTCGGGCCCACCTGCGCCGGCGGCGACCCGGACCGGTTCGTGTCCCGCGCCCCGGCTCGGCCGGGGACGGGCTGACGGCCCGGCGACCGGGACCGCTTCCGCCCTGTGCCGGCACGACCACCGGTGTGGCGACGCCGGCCTCCGGCTCACCATCGCCGGTGCCCGCGTCGGCCGGGGTGCCGTTCGGTACCGGATCCGCCGCAGCCAACGCGGCAGCGAGACGGTCGGCGACCGCCGGCGGCAGCTCCGGGGAGGGCTCGGCCCACCGGGCCAGGTCGGCGCGGACCTCGGCCACCGCGGGGGCCAGCAGCGCGTACGCCTCGGCCCAGGCCGGGTCCGTGTCGACCAGCCGAGCGACCTCCGCCTGCTGCGGCGTGCCGTCCAACGCCCCGCCGAGGTAGTCAGCGAGCAGGTCGTCGTCGACCTCCCTGTACCCCTCGGTCGTCACGTGTCCTCCTGATTGGCGTCCCGCCGGTACCGGCCCGACCCTGATCCGACGCCCTCCGCCGGGCGTGGGTTCCCCGGCGTGACGCCGGGCACGCCCGCGACCGGTCCGGATGGCTGCGGGCGGGCCACGGGCGTCGCCGTGCCGGCTGACGGGCGGAGGTGCCCGAGCAGCACCGCCAGCCGGGTCCGACCCCGGGCGCACCGGCTCTTCACCGTCCCCTCGGCGACGCCGAGGATGCGTGCCACCTCGGCGACCGGGTAGCCCTGCAGGTCCACCAGCACGAGGGCGGCGCGTTGTTCGACAGGTAGCGCCGCGAGCGCCTCGCGGACCACCAGCGCGGTGTCGTGGTCCTGCGCCGGTGCGGCCGGCTCCACTCCTGGCGTGCCCGACCCGTCCCCGGCGCGGTTGCCGTCGGGCAGCGGAACGGTGGGATGCGCCTGCCGGCGTCGGATCCGGTCCAGGCAGGCGTTCACCACGATGCGGTGCAGCCAGGTGGTGACGGCGGAGTCACCGCGGAACCGGGCGGCCGCCCGGTGCGCGGACAACAGCGCGTCCTGGAGGGCGTCGGCGGCCTCTTCCCGGTCGCCGAGCGTCCGCAGGGCCACCGCCCAGAGCCGGTCGCGGTGCCGGTGGAACAGTTCGGCGAAGGCGTCCCGGTCTCCGCTGGCGTGGGCGCGCAGCAGCTCCAGGTCGGTTGCGGCGTCGCGCCCGTCCATCACCACGTCCAGCGGATGCGGTGCCCTGGTGGAGGTGCCAAGCTCACGACCCCTGGACCGTGATCTCCTGCACCCCCAGCTTGAAGCCGCCCTCGGCCGGAGGCAGTTCGGTGATCCAGAACAGCAGGTACTGGTATTTCGTGTCCGCGTCGAAGCCGTTGAACGTCATGGTGGTGCCGTCGTGGTCCTCGAACGGCTGCCCGATGGCGGTCTTGTAGTTCGCCACCACCTGCTTGTCACCGTTGGAGGTCGACGGCGGGTTGCCGGTGCCGGCGAGGAGTTGGGCGGAGGCGCCGGTCGCGGAGAGCACCGCCTGCACCGACTTGACGCTGTGCGGCTCGCCCAGATCGAGCCAGACGCCCATGCCCTTCTTGAGGTTGCCGAAGTTGGGGCGGCGGTCGTAGGTGTCCGTCTCCCAGCCCTTGTCCTCGTCACCGTCAATGATCTTGTCGGCGTCGCGGAGCTCGTTGCGCTTCGTGCTGTCCGGGTCGATGATCCGGACGCCCGTCACGGTCAGCTTCCGCACCGTGGCGGCGGCCGGGGTGACCTCGCCGGCCGGGGCGCTGGCGGTGGGAGCGGCCCCCGCGCTGCCCTGCGGGTCCTCGTCATCGCCGCCCAGCGCGCTGATCCCGATCAGCAGACCGACCAGGGCGACCGCCAGCAGACCGGCGATGCCCACGGCGACCTTGCGACCGCCGGCCGCGGCCAGCGGCGACGGCTCCTCCTCGGTGTCGGCGGTGAACCGCAACGGCCCGCTGTTGTCGAGGTAGTGCTCCTCCTCGGCCGGCACGTCCAGCCGGGCCAACTCGGCGGCGAGCACGTCCGACGAGGGCGGGGCGATCTCGGCGTCGAGCAGATCCATGGTCAGGTCGTCCAGGTACGCGGGCACTCCGGCCCGAACCTGGCGGGGGGCCGCGATGCCGCCGCTGGCGTCCCGGACCGCGTCCGGGATCGCGGCACGGCCGTGCCCGGCGGTGGCGCCGTGCAGCGGAGCCTCGGCGTGCGGCCAGTAGCCGGTCAGGGCGAAGTAGAGGATCCCGCCGACCGCCCGGATGTCGTTCTCCTGGCTGTCGGCGCCGTCGGTGCGCGCGTCGGCAAGGACCACCCGGCCCTCGTCGCTGATCATCACGGTGCCGGGGTGCACGTTGCCGTGCACCATCCCGGTGGCGTGCACCGCGGCGAGCGCGCTGGCGACGGCGTTGCCGATCGCGGTGGCCCGGGCCGGGTCCAGCGGGCCCCCGGTCGCCAGGTCGCGCAGCGACTGCCCGTCCACCCACTCGCGCACCACGTACGCCCGCTCGGCCTCGTCGATCGCGTCGTAGACGCCGACCAGGTTGGGGTGGATGACCCGGCTGGCCGCGACGGCGGCCTGAAGCATCTCGGTGGCGGAGTCGCCACCCGGGTAGCGCAGCACCACCGCGACGGGACGGCGCAGGATGACGTCGATCCCACGCCAGACCAGCCGACCCGCGCTGTCGTTGTTGATGTGCTCGACCAGCTCGTACCGCTCGGCGAGGACTTCACCGGCCGTGGGAGCACCGAAGGTCATGAGCGGCGGAGCGCTCTCGTCCGCCTCCTGACCCTCGCCGACCTGGGTCACCCGTCCTCCCTCGGTGATCGTGTCGATCGATGGACCCGCACTGCTGGGCATGTGGCTTCCCGCTCTGCCGTCGAAGGAACCGGCCGACCGGTGTCGACGCGCAGCGTCGGCGCCTGCCGTACCCGTCGAGAGCGACCTTACCCGGGTTGCCCGTCTCTCCGACATGTCAACTTCCCGCCGTACCCGGCGGGGTGCCGGGAGTCGGAGAAGTCGTCCGGTTACGACCGTTGTCAGCCACGTTGCTGGCACATGTACTAGCCAATCTACGGCTTCACCGCAAGTGACCGACGCCGGGGCCGACCCAGGTTGGTGCTCCCGTCAGCGGGCGTGTTCCCGCCGATCGGATCGACACGCTCAGCCGTACGGCCAGTTATCCACAGGTGATTCGGTGGCTGACCGGCGAATCGCGGAGTTATCCACAGGTGCATCCCCAGCCTGGTGATCCGCGGTCACGATCCGTGCAGGTACGACTTTTCGTAGGTGGACGTTCGCGCTCAGCGACCGATCCGGCGGCGGACCATGCCGACCACCTCGGTGATCTCCCCGATCCGCAGCAGCGTGGCCAGCCCCAGGTAGGTACCGCCGATCACCACGCCGCCGATCACGAGCTGGATAACGGCCTGGGCCCAGCTCGGCGTGTCGCCGCCAGGCAGCAGATTCACCACCAGCAGGCCGACCAGAGCGGAACCCAACGCGGCGAGCGCCACCCGGCCGAGGGTACGCAGGATCGCGCCCATCCCGATCCGGCCGATCCTGGGGCGCAGCAGCCACGCCGAGGCGAACGCCGCAGCCACATAGGAGACCGCGTTGCCGATCATCATGCCGGCCGCGGCGAAGTGAGCGGCGAAGGCGACGAAGAGCACCACCTGCACACCGATCCGCAACGCCACCACCGGAATGTTGATCAGCGCCGGGGTCCGGGTGTCGGGCAGAGCGTAGAAGGCGAAGGTGAAGAGCTGACTGATCGCGAACGGCACGAGCGCCAGCGCGGCCAGCAGCAGCACCAGGGACGTGTCCGCCGCGTTCTCGTCGCTGAACGCCCCGTAGCGGAACAGGGCCACGGCCAGCGGGGTCGCCAACACCGCGTAGCAGACCGCGATGGGTGCGAGCACCGCCGAGACGGTGCGGGTGCCGCGGGACAGGTCCGCGGCGACGTCGGCGTACCGCCCGTCGGCGGCGGCCGCGCTCATCCGGGGCATCAGCGCAGTGATGATCGAGACGGCGATGATGCCGTGCGCCATCATCAGCAGCAGGAACACGTTGTTGTAGATCAGCGGGCCGGCGGCGTTCTCCTTGCCCGCCCGGCTGAGCAGGTTGAACAGCACGATCAGGCCGACCTGGCTGACCGCGACGTAGCAGAACATCCAGCCGCCGAGCCGGCCCAGCTCGCGCAGCCCGAGGGACCGGAAGTCGAACCGGAACCGCCAGCGGAAGCCGACCTTGCGCAGCGCCGGCAGCAGGCCGATCGCCTGGATCGCCACACCGAGCAGGGTGCCGCCACCGATCAGCAGGACCCGCCCGGGGGTCATCGCCTCCGGCCGGATGATCTCGGCGCCGAAGATCGCGATGTAGAGCCCGGCGGTGGCGATCACCACGACGTTGTTCAGGATCGGCGCCCACATCGGGGCGGCGAAGTGCCCTCGGGTGTTGAGCACCGCGCTGATCAGGGCGCTGAGGCCGCTGAAGAAGATCATCGGCAGCATCAGGCGGGACAGTGCGGTCACCAGGTCCTGGTAGTCCTCGCCCGCCTTGTCACTGGCCGCCAGCGAGGTCAGCACCGGGGCGCAGACGACGGCCAACAGCGCCGCCGCGGCCAGGGTCAGCACCGCGAGGGTCAGCAACCGCTGGGCGTACGCCTGGCCAGCGTCGGCGTCGGACCGGCGACGCCGCACCAGCACCGGGATCAGCACGCTGGTGAGGATTCCGCCGAGCAGGAACTCGTAGACCATTCCGGGCAGGATCTGCGCGGTGGTGTACGCGTCACCCACCAGCGCGCCACCGAGCGCGGCGGTCAGCACCAGGGTCCGCAGGAAGCCCGTGCCCCGGCTGACCAGGCTGCCGATCGCCATGACCGCGCTGTTGGTCGCCGCGCTCGCCTCGGCCACCTGCTCCTGGGGTGGCGCGGTCGACTCCATGGCCGGCTGGTTCAGCGGCTCGGCGGAGATGAAGGTGGCGCCGTCCCCCGGGCGTGCGCCGGGCCCGCCGTCGTGCGCGGCGTTCGCGCTGCGGTAGAGCCCGCCGCTCATCTCCAGCCTCCCAGTGGGTACGTCGAGGCGGGCACCGACCCGCACGTCACAGACCTTAGTCAACCGGTGCCTGTTACCCGCGCCCGGCGGAGGGGATGCGGACCGGGCCCGATAGTCTGGCGATCCCATGTCCGAATCCTCCGCTCCACACGCCGCCGACCGCCGCGAACTCACCGGCGCCCAGCGCAACGCCGTCGCCGAACTGCTCCGGGTCTCCCCGGTCGCCGACGAGTTGGGCCGACGGTTCGTCCGTGCCGGTCACGAGCTGCACCTGGTGGGCGGTTCGGTGCGGGACGCGCTGCTCGGCCGGCTCGGGGACGACCTGGACTTCTGCACCGACGCGCACCCCGACGAGACGCTGCGGATCATCAAGGGCTGGGCCGAGTCGATCTGGGAGACCGGTCGGGAGTTCGGCACCATCGGCGCACAGCGCGACGGCCTCCGGCTGGAGATCACCACCTTCCGCGCCGAGTCGTACGACCAGGTCACCCGTAACCCCGTGGTGGTCTACGGCACCAACCTCACCGAGGATCTGAGGCGGCGCGACTTCACCATCAACGCGATGGCGGTCAGCCTGCCGGAGCACCGGTTCACCGACCCGCACGGCGGGCTGGACGATCTCTCGGCCAAGGTGATCCGTACCCCCGCCGACCCCCGCGAGTCGTTCGGCGACGACCCGCTGCGAATGCTGCGGGCCGCCCGGTTCGCCGCTCAGCTGCGCTTCGCCGTGCACCCGGACGTGCACGCGGCGATGGGCCGGATGGCCGCCGACCTGGACCGGATCACCGCCGAGCGGATCCGCGACGAGTTCACCAAGCTGCTCTGCGGCGCCGACCCGATCACCGGGCTGCGGCTGCTGGTCGACACCGGTCTGGCCGAGCGGTTCCTGCCGGAGCTGACCGGGCTGAAGCTGGAGATCGACGAGCACGCCCAGCACAAGGACGTCTACGAGCACACGCTGACGGTCGTCGAGAACGCGGTCTCCTTCGAGGAGGAGGGCTGCGACTTCATCCTGCGGATGGCAGCCCTCATGCACGACGTGGGCAAGCCGGCGACCAAGGCGATCGGCCCCGACGGCCGGGTCAGCTTCCACCACCACGAGGTGGTCGGCGCCCGGCTGACCAAGGCCCGGATGAAGGCGCTGCGCTACCCGAAGGACATCACCGCGAAGGTGACCGCGCTGGTCGCGCTGCACCTGCGCTTCTACGGGTACGGCCGGGGCGAGTGGACCGACTCGGCGGTACGCCGCTACGTCGCCGACGCCGGTGACCTGCTGTCCCGGCTGCACAAGCTGACCCGCTCGGACTGCACCACCCGCAACCGGCGTAAGGCCGCCCAGCTCGGCGCGGACTACGACGCGTTGGAGGACCGGATCGCCCGGATCGCGGCCGAGGAGGACCTGGCCCGGGTCCGCCCCGACCTGGACGGCAACGCGATCATGGAGCTGCTGGGCGTACCGCCGGGGCCGGTCGTGGGACGGGCGTGGAAGCACCTCAAGGAGCAGCGCCTCGAGCACGGCCCGCTGGACCGCGACGCCGCCGAGGCGGAGCTGCTGCGCTGGGCCCGCGCCGAGGGCCTGATCGACTGACCAGAGCCGACCCGCCACGACAGGCGCCGCCCCCGAACCCGGGAGCGGCGCCTGTCGGCGTACGGCGTCAGCGGGTCTCGACGGCCGTCCCGTCCACCGAAGTGGTGCCCTTGCCGGCCGAGGTGCCGTTGCCGACCGCGCTGGAAGCCGAGCCGAGCCGGGCGAGCAGACCGGCCAGGTCGATCCCGGTCAGGTCGCTGCCCAGCTGGAGCCCCTGTGCCACGTTGCCGGCCACCGACTTCGTCAGCGACGACGCGCCGTCGGTGGAGATGACGGTCATCTTGTCGATCGCCCCGATCGGTGCGCTGGCCGCCTCGACAACCTGCGGCAGCACCTTGACCAGCAGGTCCAGCACCGCCGCCTCCCCGTACGCGGCGAACGCCTCCGCCTTGCGCGCCATCGCGTCCGCCTCGGCCTGTCCCTTCGCCAGGATGGCCGCCGCCTCGGCCTGACCCTCCCGCTCCACCGCCTCGGCGATCGCGGAGCGCCGGCGCTGCTCGGCCTCACCCTCCTTGGCGCCCTCGATCGCGTTCGCCTCGGCGAGCGCGGCCCGCCGGGCCCGCTCGCCCTCACCGGTGAGCCGGGCCTGCTCCGCGGACGCCTGGGCGGCGGCGATGACCGCCTGCCGCTGCGCGTCCGCGTGCAGCACCGCCGCGTTGCGGGCCGCCTCGGCCTCCTGCTCCACCTTGTACCGGGCGGCGTCGGCCGGCTTGCGTACCTCGGTGTCCAGCTGGCGCTGCTTGAGCTCGGCGTTGCGCTCGGCCACCTTCTGCTGCTCGGAGAGGATCGCCTGGTCCCGCTCGGCCTGGGCGAGCGGCCCGGCCGCCGCCGACTTCGCCTTCGCCGCGTCGATCTCCGCCTGGATGCCGGCCTGCTTGAGGGACAGGTTCCGGTTAGCCTCGGCGATGGCCTCCTCGGCGAGCAGCCGCTCCTGCTCGGCCTGCTGCCGGGCCCGCGCCTCGGCGATCGCCGCGTCCTTGAGCACCCGGGCGGCCTCGGGCCGACCCAGGTCCTGCAGGTACGAGCCCTCGGCCAGGATGTCCTGGAGTTGGAACGTGTCCAGCACCAGGCCCTGGTTGGTCATCGAGTGCTCGGCCTCCTCCGCCACCGCGCTGGCGAACGCCGCCCGGTCCCGGATGACCTCCTCGACGGTGAGCCGGCCGACGATCGAGCGCAGCGCACCGGCCAGCACCTCCCGCGTGAAGTTGTCGATCTCGTCCTGCTGGTGCAGGAACCGCTGGGCGGCGGCCCGGATCGCGTCCTCGGTGCCGCCGACCTTCACGATCGCCACGCCGTGCAGGTCGGCGCGGATGCCCTGCTTGCTCACCGCACCCCGGATGCCGACGTCGATCCGCCGGCTGGACAGGTCGAGCGACTGGAGCTTCTGCACCACCGGCAGCACGAAGACCGAGGCCCCAGCACCACCTTCTGGCCGGACATGTCGGTCGACCGGCCGCCGTCGGCGGTCTGCGTGGTGCGGCCCTTGCGGCCGGTGACGATGAACGCCTCGTTCGGCCCGGCCACCTTGATCCGGGAGAGCACGAAGAACACCAGGACGAGCACGAGGAGCACCGCGCCGCCGATGGCGATTAACAGGGGCATGAAGGAGTCCCGTCTTCGAGAAGGAGTCAGTAGGTCTCGACGTGCACGCTGGTCTCGCTGAGTGCCTGCACGACGAAGACCTGGGCGCCGACCGGGATCGGCTGGTCGGCGCGGGCGTTGAGCTTGACCGGCTGGCCGGCGACGCGTACCCGGACCTCGCCGTAGCCGTCGGCGGGTACCGGGGTGACCACCAGGCCGAGCGCGCCGACCAGGTCGTGCCGGGTGGGGGTGGGGTCGGTGCGCATGTTCCGTGCCGCCCGGCTCAGCCGGGACGCCAACCACGCGGTGGGCACGGCGGCGACCAGGCCGCCGGCAGCGGCGCCCGCGATCATGCCGGGGGTACCCGCGCCGAGCAGTTCGTTCACAATGGCCCCGCCGAAGCCGAACGCCCCGGCGAAGCCGGCGACCGTCTCGGTCGAGATCGGCCCGTCCACGTCGGCGTGCCCGAAGTGCAGCAGCTCGCTGCCGAGCAGGGCGAGCGCCAGCACTCCGACACCCGCCCCGCCGATGATCAGAAAGATGAGCGTCCCCGTGGCCACGACCTGCACGGTATCGAAATTGCGCAACATTTCGGCGGTCAGCGGGGCGCGAAGATGATCTGCCGATCCGGGCTGCTGGTGTTGATCGAAAAGGGGCAGCGCCGACGGACCTTGGCACGTTATCTTCTGCGCCGCCGGTTGATCGCTCCGGTCTGTCCGCAACGAGAGGGCCTGCCGTGGCTGTGGTGATCACCATCTACATCATCGGCCTGGCGCTGACCGCGGTCGTGCTGCTGGGCGTCGCGGTCACCTCCTTCGCCACCACCTCGCGGGTCGACCGGGTGCTGGCCGGTATCGGCGCTGTGCTCGCCGGCTACTACGCCTATTACCTGCTGGGCACCGGCGAGGGGCACGTCACGATCTTCTACGCGGCGTTGCTGTTGCCCTTCTTCGCCGGCCGCAAGCTGTACCTGGGCTTCCACGATCGCGACCGCGCCCGCGCCGAGCGGGCCGCTGCTGCTGTGGCGATCCGGGCAGCCGAGGAGTGGCGTTCGGCCCGACGCTGGTAGCCGGGCCGGCAAGGAAGTTCGCGACAGGGACAATGGGTGGATGCGCTGGACCGTGCTCGACTCACCGATCGGCGAGTTCTCCGTGGACACCGACGGCACGAGCGTGTGCGGCACGCACTTCGGCCGGGTGGACGCCGCGGTCGACGAGCCCACCGACCCGTTGTCCTGGCAGGCCGTCGCCGAGCTGCGGGCGTACTTCGCCGGTGAGCTGACTGGGTTCACCGTCCCGGTGTCGGTTCCGCGCGGCTCGGAGTTCGAGCGGGCGGTGTGGCGGGAGATGACCCGCATTCCGTACGGCGAGACGTCGACGTACGGCGAGGTGGCGCGCGTGGTCGGCGACCCCGGGGCGGCACGGGCGGTTGGTGTGGCCTGCAACCGCAACCCGGTCCCGGTGATCGTGCCGTGTCACCGGATCGTCGGCGCCGGCGGCAAGCTGGTCGGGTTCGGGGGTGGCCTCCCGCGCAAGGTGCACCTGCTGGAACTGGAGGCCCGGGTGGCCCTGCAACGCGCCTGGTCCTGACCGACCCGGACCGTTGGTGAACGCGCCGAGGGCCGGGTCCGTACGGACCCGGCCCTCGGCGGTGCTGGTGGTCAGCGGGTCAGCGCTCGACCTCACCGGCGATGAACTCCTCGACGGCCTGGTGGGCGTCGTGGTCGGCGTACTGCACCGGCGGGGACTTCATGAAGTACGACGAGGCCGACAGGATCGGGCCGCCGATCTTCCGGTCCAGTGCGATCTTCGCGGCGCGGACCGCGTCGATGATGACGCCGGCCGAGTTCGGAGAGTCCCACACCTCGAGCTTGAGCTCGGCGTTGAGCGGGGTGTCACCGAACGAGCGACCCTCCAGGCGGATGTACGCCCACTTGCGGTCGTCGAGCCACGGCACGTGGTCCGACGGGCCGATGTGCACGTCGCTCTTGCTCATCTCGTGCGGGATCTGCGAGGTGACCGACTGGGTCTTCGAGATCTTCTTCGAGACCAGCCGCTTGCGCTCCAGCATGTTCATGAAGTCCATGTTGCCGCCGAAGTTGAGCTGGTACGTGCGCAGCAGCTCGACGCCGCGGTCCTCGAAGAGCTTCGCCAGCGCCCGGTGCACGATGGTGGCACCGACCTGGCTCTTGATGTCGTCACCGACGATCGGCAGGCCAGCGTCCTCGAACTTCTTCGCCCACTCCGGGTCGGAGGCGATGAAGACCGGCAGGGCGTTGACGAACGCGCAGCCGGCGTCGATCGCCGCCTGGGCGTAGTACTTGGCGGCCTGCTCGGAGCCGACCGGGAGATAGCAGACGACGACGTCGACCTGCGCGTCGCGCAGCGCCTGCGCCACGTCGACCGGGGTGGCGTCGGACTCCTCGACGATCTCGCGGTAGTACTGGCCCAGACCGTCGAAGGTCGGACCACGCTGCACGCTGATGCCGGTCGGCGGCACATCGCAGAGCTTGATGGTGTTGTTCTCGCTGGCGACGATCGCCTCCGCGAGGTCCATGCCCACCTTCTTGGCGTCCACGTCGAACGCCGCGACGAACTCCACGGCGGAGACGTGGTAGTCGCCGAAGGCAACGTGCATGAGACCCGGGACGCGGTCGTTCGGGTCGGCATTCCGGTAGTACTCGACGCCCTGAACAAGGGACGAGGCGCAGTTACCCACACCGACGATGGCGACGCGGACGGAGCCCATAGCGTCTGCCTCCTTCTTTTCTGTCACGGCCGCTCTTTCCTGGTCTCTCCAGGCGGAGGCGGGCTGTTGTCTTCTCGTCGGCCACCGGCCGTCCCGATGTGCGGGACCGTCGGGGCTCGGCCGGAGCGCTCGTTGGCGATGAGCTCCTCCAGCCAGCGGACCTCACGCTCACAGGCGTCAAGGCCGTGGCGCTGCAGTTCCAGGGTGTAAGCGTCGAGGCGCTCGGCCGCCCGGCCCAGCACGTCACGAAGTCCTTCGCGACGTTCCTCGATCTTGCGGCGGCGACCCTCCAGGATGCGCAGTCGGGTCGCCTGGTCGGTCCGGGCGAAGAACGCGAAGTGCACTCCGAAGCCCGTGTCGTCGTACGTCTCGGGCCCGGCCTGCGCGATCAGCTGGGCGAAGCGTTCCTTGCCTTCCGCGGTGATTTTGTAGACCACCCGACCTCGTCGGCTGGTCAGCGCGGGAACCTCCTCGGCGGTGGCGGGTGTCTCGGCGGCTTCGGTGATCCATCCCGCCGCCTGCAACCTGCGTAGGGTCGGGTAGAGCGAGCCGTAGCTGATCGCCGCCCGGATCGCACCGAGTTTGGCGGTCAGCTCTTTGCGCAGCTCATAGCCGTGCATCGGAGACTCCTGCAGGAGGCCGAGGATGGCGAACTCGAGCACTGCGCCACCCTCTCTTTACCCCCGGCACGGAGTGGTAACCGCCGCGATGTATCGGACCGATACATCGCACGTTAGCGGGTCACGGATGCCAGGGCAAACCCTCATTCCGGGATGCTGTCGTCACGGATCGTTACCGTGGTCGCCTGGTCGGGCCGGACCGCGTACCCTTCTCCGCATGCGTACGCAGCGCCAGGTCGTCGACTACTCGCTCCAGAAGCGAGCGGTGCTGCGTGAGCTCCTGGCCGGCCGGGTCGGCACGTACGACGTCTGCGACGCGTCGCCGTACCTGAAGAACGCCGCTCGGTTCCACGGCGAACCGACCGACCGGCGCTGCCCGATCTGCCGCAGTGAGAACCTGACACTCGTCCACTACATTTACGGTGACGAACTCAAGCAGTCCGCCGGTCAGGCGCGGACACTGGCCGAGCTGCCCGTGCTGGCGATGACGCTGCGTGAGTTCCAGGTCTTCGTGGTGGAGGTGTGCCTCGGCTGTGACTGGAACCATCTCGTCGAGCAGTACCTGCTCGGTCGGGACGGTCTCACCGGCGAGGTCGACGGCACCAGTGAGCAGGACGCGGCGGGCGCCGGTGGCGCCGGCCGGCGGAGGCGAGAGGCGCAACGGTGATCTCAGCTGGTTCGACCGGCCCCGGGGCCGTAGACGTTACCCGGGACGGTCGACCGCTCGTTGGTCTGATTGGCCCGATTGATACTGCAATGACCCCGGTGAACCGGCACCCCCGTGCCGGCGTCCCGAGTGAAGCAACTCACGGCAACCCGGTGGCGGCGCAGTGGCGCCCCACCGCGACCGGCAGGGTGTGAGGAATGAACTCGTACGGCGATCCCAGTTCTGCGCGCGGGCGTGCCCAGTACCCGGGCCCGGACGGCGACCCCGGACCGGGCGCGGACGACGCGTACCGCCGATCCGGTGGCGACTCCCGCGGGAGCGGATGGTCCGCACCGGAGTCGGCAGCGTCTCCCGGTCGCGCCTCGGTGACACCGCGGGCCGCCGGTGGGCGTGCCTCGGTGGGTGCCTCGGCGGCGGTGCCACCGCGCGCCGGATCCGCCTCGGTGGGTCCGGCCGCGCCGCGCCGGGCCGGGCGGGCGTCGGTGCCGGTGTCACCGGCACCCGGCGTGGCCGCCGGTCGTGCCGGCGCGGGCCGGGCCTCGGTGCCCGTGTCCCCGGCGCCGGGCGCGCCGGCCGGTCGGGCCACGGTCGGCGCCGCGTCCGTCGGCGCTGCCTCGGCGGGCCGGGCCAGTGTCGGGTCGGCATCCGTGGGTGGCCGGGCCGCGGTCGCCCGGGCGAGCGTCTCACCGGTCTCCGGCGGCCCGGGTGGCCCCGGCGGGCCTGGCGGGCCGAACGGTCCGGGTCGCGGTGGCCGGGGCGGCCGTGGTCCGGGTGACCCCGGTGCGGCGGCCCGGGCGAAGAAGCGCAAGCGGATCAACCTGCTGATCGCCGGGTTCGCGGTCTTCATCATGCTCGCCGGCGTCGGCGTGGTCGGGTTCACCTACTACTCGACCAACGTGGTGCTGCCCGACGAGATCACCCCGCCGCAGGCGACCACCCTGTACGCGTTCGACAACACGACCCCCATCGCCAAGGTGGGCGATCAGAACCGCACCCTGGTCACCATCGACCAGATTCCCGAGTGGGTGCAGAACGCGGTGGCCGCCGCCGAGGACCGGAACTTCTACCGGCACTCCGGTGTGGACTACAAGGGCATCGCCCGGGCCGGCTGGAACAACCTCTCCGGCGGCGACAAGCAGGGTGCCTCCACCATCACCCAGCAGTACGCGCGCAACGCCTACGACAACCTGAAGGACGACACCTACGCCCGGAAGGTGAAGGAGGCGATCCTCGCCTCCAAGCTCAACGACGAGTACACCAAGCCGCAGATCATGCAGCACTACCTCAACGTGATCTACTTCGGCCGAGGCGCGTACGGCATCGAGGCGGCGGCGCAGACCTACTTCGGTAAGCCGGTGAGCGCGCTCAAGCCCGACGAGGGCGCGGTGCTCGCCGCCCTGATCAAGCAGCCGGAGCCGAGCGCCACCCACCAGGGGTACGACCCGGCCATCAACCGGACCGCCGCCGAGGACCGCTGGAACTATGTGATCGACGGCATGGTCAAGGAGGGCTGGCTGGGCGTGCCCGGCAAGCCGGAGCGGCCCGCCGCGTACCCGAAGAACATCAAGGCCCCGAAGAAGGGCGGCATCGGGGTCGACTTCGGCGTCGACACCCCGTACGGCAACGTGATCAACTACGTCCGGCAAGAGATGCGGGACAGGGGCATCTGCGTCGACAAGGAGACGCAGGTGACCGAAACCAAGCCGCTCTGCTCCCAGGCGCTGATGGCCGGCGGTTACCGGATCCGCACCACCATCGACACCAAGATCCAAAAGGCTGCGGTCGAGACGGCCCAGCGCAAGTCCAAGGGCTCCGAGTTGGCGGGTCAGCCGAGCAACCTGATGGCCGCGGTGGTCGCGGTCGATCCGAAGAACGGTCGGGTGCTCGCCTACTACGGCGGTGACAACGGCACCGGCACGGACTACGCCGGCAAGAACACCGACTCCACCGGGGCGATCAGCGGCGGTCACTCGCCCGGATCGAGCTTCAAGATCTACACTCTGGCGGCCGCGCTCAAGGCCGACAAGGCCCTCGAGTCCCGATGGAAGGGCAAGGCCTTCACCCCGGAGGGCACCGAGTTCAAGGTCAGCAACGCCGGCACCGACGACCCGAGCTGCCACAACTCCTGCACGCTGCGAACGTCCACGCTCAAGTCGCTGAACGTGCCGTTCTACCACGTCACCGAGGAGATCGGCGCGGACAAGGTCGTCGACATGGCCAAGCAGGCCGGCGTCACCACCATGTGGCGCACCGACACCAACCCGGCGAAGGCGTACGACCTGACCAAGGCCGACCCGAAGGACATCACCCCGGAGCCGTTCTTCAACGTGGTCGGCTACGGCCAGTACCCGATCACCGTGCTGGACCACGCGAACGGCGTGGCCACCTTCGCCAACGGGGGTGTCTACAACAAGGCGCACTTCCTCTACTCCGTGGAGAAGCAGAACCCGAACACCGGCAAGTGGGAGAAGGTGGCCAAGGGCAGCGAGAAGCTCAACTCCCAGCCGCGCATCGACAAGGACGTGGTCGCCGACGTGACGTCGGTTCTGAAGGACTATCCCGCCGCGGTCAACCACCGGCTCGACGACGGCCGTAAGGCCGCCTCCAAGACCGGCACCTGGGAACTCAAGGGCGACAGCTCCGACAACGGCGACGCCTGGATGATCGGCTACACGCCTCAGTTGGCCACGGCGGTCTGGGTGGGCAACGTGGGGAACCGTAAAGCACTCAAGCTCAAGGACGGCCGCCCGGTCAGCGGTGGAAACCTCCCGGGTGACATCTGGGAGCGGTTCATGAACGAGGCGCTGAAGGACAAGGACAAGGTCGACTTCCCGCCAGCGGCGAACATCGGCGATCCGGAATCCGGCAACGGTGAGGCGCCGCCTCCGCCCCCGCCCCCGACAGGCGGTCTGCCGGGCCTGCCGGGTCAGCCGGGTCAGCCCTGTGATCCGCTGACCAACCCGTTCTGCCCGCGCACCGACGGCAACAACAACGGGGGCAACAACCCGAACGATCCCGGCCGACCCGGAACAGGCGGCAACGGCGGCGGGCTGTTACCCAGCCTGCCACCGACCAACCGGGACTGACCCGCACCGCCGCACGACGCCGCCGCCGGCCGGACGACCTGTCCGGCCGGCGGCGGCGTTTCCGTACCCGGATCCGCGCGCCGGGACGGGACGCGCACCCCCGTCGTACGGCAGGATGCCTCTTCATGAGCACCCAGTCGACGCCCGGCATCGACGACGCCGGAACCACCGACCACCCGTCCCGCTCCGACGGGTTCGTCCGCGGCATCTCCGGCATGATCGGTGGGCCCCTGGGCGACCACGCGACGGCACTGGACCGGCCGGCCGGTGGGGAGCGGCGGTTCTGGACCGCAGTCCGGATCGTGCTGGCACTGGTCTGCCTCACGCTCGCTCTGCACTGGGTGCAGAAGTCGCCGTGCCAGGACGGCGCCTGGCAGGACAACGAGCAGTACACCCGGTTCTGCTACACCGACGTGCTCGCCCTCTACTACGCCGAGGGGCTCAACGAGGGCAAGGTGCCCTACCGTGACCACCCGGTCGAATACCCGGTGCTGACCGGCTACTTCATGGGGGCGCTGGGCCTGCCGGTGCACGCCCTCGGCGACGGCGACCCGAGCATCAACCAGGGCCAGTGGTTCTACAACCTCAACGCCCTGGTGCTGGGCGCGCTCGCGGTGGCCACGGTGGCGGTGATCCTCGCGCTGCGCCGTCGACGACCCTGGGACGCCGCGTTGTTCGCGCTCGCCCCGGCGCTGCTGCTCACCGCAACCGTCAACTGGGACCTGCTCGCCATCGGGCTGGCCGCGTTCGGCCTGCTGGCCTGGGCCCGGAAACGACCGGCGGTGGCCGGAGTGCTGCTCGGCCTCGCCGGCGCGGCGAAGCTCTGGCCGCTGTTCCTGTTGGGGCCGATCCTCATCCTGGCGCTGCGGGCCGCCCGGCTGCGCCCCGCGCTCATCGCGGTCGGGAGCGCCCTCGCCGCCCTGGTACTGGTGAACCTGCCCCCCGCGCTGGCGTATCGGGAGAACTGGGACCGGTTCTTCGAGCTGAACAGCACCCGGCCCATCGACTGGGGCACGCTCTGGTACATCGGGCGCTACCTCGACGGCAAGGTCGGTGGCGACCCCGCCCGGCTCGGCCCGTTCGAGTGGCTGAACGCCAACATCCCGACCCTCAACACTGTCTCGTACGCCCTGTTCGGGCTGGCCTGCCTCGGCGTGGCGGTCCTGGCGCTGCGGGCGCCCCGCCGACCGCGGCTCGCCCAGCTCGCCTTCCTGGTCGTCGCCGCGTTCCTCATCTTCAGCAAGGTCTGGTCCCAGCAGTTCGTGCTCTGGCTGCTGCCACTGGTGGTGCTGGCCCGACCGAAGTGGGGGGCCATCCTGGCCTGGCAGTTCGCCGAGGTCTGCTACTTCGTCGCCTTCTACGGCGAGCTGCTCGGCGCGGCGACCAGCCGCCCGGTCTTCCCGGAAGGGGTGTTCGTGCTGGCCTCGACGCTGCGGCTGGCCACCGTGGTGGTGCTCTGCGTACTCGTCATCCGGGAGATTCTGCATCCCGAGCGGGACGCGGTGCGGGCCACCTATGCCGACGATCCGGACGGCGGCGTGCTCGACGGCGCACCGGATGCCCCCTGGCTGGACCGCTGGCGCCGAACCACGATCAACAAGCCCGCACCCGAACCCGCGACCATCACCTGATCCACAAGCCCGACGGCCCGGAGCCGGGCTGGCTCCCCGCAAACCCGCCCCAGAAGCCAGCTGCGTCAGAGCCGGTAGACCACCGCGCCGTCGATCTCCTGTCGGGTGATGCCGAGCAGATCGACCGGGGCGTCGATCGTGATCTCCCACGGCGTCCCGGCGACCTGCCCGCGCAGCAGCACCACAGTGCGGACGCCGAACGTGCGCAGGTAGTCGACGCTGGTCTGGTCGGGGAACGACTGGGTCACCCGGCGAACGTCGTCGAGCTGGCGCGGAGTGAAGCCGCTGCCGCCGTTCACCACGTCCGGGAATCCGCTGGTGGACCAGAGCATCACGTGCTGGTCCAGGCTCTGGTTGCTGGGTAGCACCAGCAGCGGCCCCTCCACCGTGCGCAGCGCGGCCGGCTGGGTCGGCACCACCGGATGCGGGGTGGTGTTCAGGCCCTCCACGGTGACCAGCAGCAGCGGCAGCAGGGTGGCCAGGCGCAGCCACGGCCCCGGCCAGGACGGGATCCGCTGCGCGGCCAGCTCGCGGACCCGTTCGGTGAGGGCGGTGACCGCGCCCGCGGCGAGCAGGGCGAGCAGCAGGGTGGTCCAGAGCATCAAACGCCCCGGGGTACGCAGCGCGTTCCAGCCGGGTGCGTGCTCGAACAGCGGAACGTAGGTGAAGGCGCCGTCGAAGAAGCGGGTGCCCATCGCGAAGGCCATCGTCAGCAGAACCCCGGCGAGTAGCAGCAGCCGGTGCCGCAGCCGCCAGACCGAGAAGAACAGCCCGCCGGCGGCCAACGCGTACAGCACGAAGCCCGGCAGCAGGGTCATCTCCGGATGCCACGGCAGCGCCGCTCGGGCGCCCTCGTGCAGCCCGCCCCAGATCCGCGACTCCGCGGGCGCGGTCACGAAGCCGGACGCCGGCGGCGAGAAGATGCTGATGTCACCGATGGTGCGCTCGGCGTACGGATGCAGCTCGGTCACCCTGAAGTACGGGATCGCCATCAGCAGACCCACCCCGGCGAAGAGCAGCCCGCCGACCACGTCGGCGACCAGCAGCCGGCGGCCGAACGGCAGGGCCTGGCCGGTGCGGAGTCGCCGCGCGTAGAACAGGACGGCCGCGACCAGCACCGCGCATGCCAGGAAGTACGCGAACGGCAGACCGATGCCGAAGCCGAGGCTGAGTTGCCAGGCCGCCACCAGCCAGCCGGCGTAGACCCAGCCGTCGTGCCGGCGCTCGGGCCGGTAGCCGTGCCGCAGCGACCAGCCGTGCCCACGCGCCAGCATGGCCAACGCCAGCGGGATCCCGCCGTTGGAGAGCACGTGCAGGTGCCCGGCCTGGGCCAGCAACCACGGCGCGTAGGTGTAGGCGACGCCGGCGACCGCGGCGCCGATCCGGCCCGCGCCGAGCTGCCGGGCCAGCGCGTACGCCCCCAGCGTGGCGAGCGCGTGCGCCAGCACGAACATGATGTTGTAGCGCAGCACCGCGTCCTCGGGGCCGCTGCCGAGCATGCCGGCCGGGGCGTAGCCGAGCAGCGTGTCGGAGAACGCGAAGCTCCACAGCTCGGGGAAGAACGTGTTGGACTGCCACAGGCGCGCCGGCTCGGTCAGCAGGATGTGCCCGGACCAGGCCATCTGCCACGCCTGCAGGCTCGGGTCCCAGTAGTCCTGCGGGAGGGTGTAGCGCGGGTAGCGCAGCGTCGGCCAGGTCATCAGCACGGCCAGCGCCAGCGCGCCGAGGCTTGCCAGGGTCCACTCGTGGATCAGGTACCGGCCGACGGCGCGGGCCGACCGGCTGAGCCGGGAGGGCACCGGCTCCGGCGCGGAGGCGAACGCCTCCCAGCGCTCGGATCCCGCCGACTTCGCCTCACCGTCGACCTTCACCGGACCGTCTGGTTCGCCGGCCTTCCCGCCCTTGGCTGCGTCGCCGCTCTCGGCCGGATCGCCTTCGGCGGCACTGTCCTTCTCCGCACCGTCCTTGCCCGCGCGGTCCTTGACGGCACCATCCTTCTCCGCACCGCCCGTAGCCGCGCCGGGCTTGGCCTTACTGTCCTCGGCCGCGCTGTCCTCGGCCGCGCTGTCCTCGGCCGCGCTGTCCTCGGCCGCGCTGTCCTCGGCCGCGCTGTCCTCGGCCGCGCTGTCCTCGACCGCGCTGTTCCCGGCCGAGCCGGGCTCGGGGCCGTCGTGCTTCGTGGAGCCGGGCTTCGGGTCGTCGTCCCTGGCGGTGGCGGCTTTCGTACCGTCGTTGGTGACGATGCTGGCTCTCGTACCGTCGCCGCTGACCGCATGGTCCGTGCCGGCGGCGGCGGTCGTGTTGTCGGAGGCCGTGGCGGCGCGCGCCGCCGGGGTGGGGGTGCCGGCGGCGGCCGGGATCGCGGGCCGGATCCGGGCGTCCCCGGTGGGGGTGGGCCGGGCGCTTCCGGTCCCGGGCTGGCCGGTCGTCATGCTGCCGTGCTCTCCATCCCGAGCTGCTGGCGGAGGAAGTCGATGTCGGCGGCCTGGCCGGCGACACCGCCCGGTGTCTCGACGACCACCGGCGCGCCGGCAGCGCGGATCACCGCCACCACCAGCTCCGGGTCGATCGTCCCGCCGTCCAGGTTGTCGTGCCGGTCCTGGCCCGAGTTGAAGGCGCCCTTGGAGTTGTTGGCGTGCACCAGGTCGATCCGCCCGGTGATCGCCTTGACCCGGTCGACCAGGCCGAGCAGTTCCTCGCCGCCGGCGTACGCGTGGCAGGTGTCCAGGCAGAAGCCGACCTCGTGGTCGCCGATGGCGTCCCAGAGGCGGGCCAGCGCGTCCAGTCGACGGGCGCACGCGTTGTCGCCGCCGGCGGTGTTCTCGATCAGGACGGGGACGCCGAAGCCGCCGGAGTCGGCCGCGTACGCGAATGTCTTGCGCCAGTTGTCGAAGCCCACGGCCAGGTCGTCCCCGGCGTTGACGTGCCCGCCGTGGACGATCAGGCCCTTCGCGCCGATCGCGGCGGCCGCGTTCGCGTGCCCGAGCAGCAGCTTGCGGCTGGGGATCCGGATGCGGTTGTTGAGGGTGGCCACGTTGATGACGTACGGCGCGTGCACGTACAGGTCGACCTCGGCGGCGCGCAGCCGTTCGGCGTCCTCCCGGGGCTTGGGCGCCTTCCACCCCTGCGGGTCGGAGAGGAAGAACTGCACGGTGTCGGCGGACCGGGCGGTCGCCTCCGTCAGCGGGTCGGTCGAATCGACGTGGGCTCCGATACGCATGCGAGCGAGCCTACGTCGCGACCCCGACGGGTGGGGCGACCGGCCGGTGCGGTGTCGCCGTCGACGGCGTCACCGAACGGACCGACGATCGTTGATGGGATTGAGTCGGCGGCCAGCGCCGGTGCCGTCGATGGCGTGACCGCCGCGTACGGCAACCGGTGGTCGACGGACCGACAACGAGGTCACCCCCGCCGCGCGGCCCGGCGTGGCGGGGGCGGCCCCCGGGCACATCAGATCCGACCGATGAAGAATCTCGGAAATTTGTGCTTTTTCCCCCGACAAGGTACGAGAGCCGTTGTATCGTCAGATAACAACACGATAAAGCTCCGCGGGGCGTCTTCGGTCCAACCTCATCGGTGTGGTCGTTCCTCCCCAGGTCCCACCCAAGGAATGCGGACGGGACGCCCCGCGGCCTCGTTGACGGGGGTCCACCACCGGCCGGTGACGGTCGGACGGTGGGCCCCCGTCGGCACGTCCGGGCGCTGGCCCCACCACCACAGGCATGATCGTTCGGACCGGGTATCCTGGTCAGGTTGTCCGCGTCCGGCCGGGTTCCCCCGGTACGTGCGGGCAGCGACGCACGACCTCCTGCCACGGAAGGACCGTGGCCGCTTAGCCCACAGGAGGTGAGCACGTCTTGCGTCATTACGAAGTAATGGTGATCCTCGACCCCAGCCTCGAGGAACGCACCGTCGCCCCGTCGCTCGACACGTACCTGAACGTGATCCGGACCGCGGGTGGCTCGGTTGAGAAGACCGACGTGTGGGGCCGCCGGCGCCTCGCGTACGAGATCAACAAAAAGGCCGAGGGCATTTACGCCGTCGTCGACCTGCAGGCCACGCCTGCCGCGGTGGCCGAGCTGGACCGTCAGCTCCGGCTCAACGAGTCCGTGCTGCGCACCAAGGTCATCCGGCCGGAGATGCGCTAAGCATTCAACCCGGTTCGCCCGGATCAGCCTCCGCGGCTCTGTCATACGGCTCTGGGAGCCTGTACGACGAGACGCTGAGTGCGCGAGGAGATGGTCATGGCAGGAGACACCACCATCACGGTCATCGGCAATCTGACCGATGACCCCGAGTTGCGGTTCACCCCCTCCGGGGCGGCGGTCGCCAAGTTCCGAGTCGCCTCGACGCCCCGTTTCATGGACAAGGCGTCGGGCGAGTGGAAGGACGGCGAGCCGCTGTTCCTCGCTTGCACCGTGTGGCGGCAGGCCGCCGAGCACGTCGCCGAGTCGCTGCAGCGTGGCGCTCGGGTGATCGTGTCGGGCCGGCTCCGGCAGCGGTCCTACGAGACCCGCGAGGGTGAGAAGCGCACCGTCATCGAGCTTGAGGTCGACGAGATCGGCCCGTCGCTGCGCTACGCCACGGCGAAGGTGCAGAAGATGTCCCGCTCCGGCGGTGGCGGCGGCGGCTTCGGTGGCGGTAGCGGCGGCGGTGGTGGTCAGGGTGGCGGCGGAGGCAACTTCGACGACCCCTGGGCTTCGGCCGCACCCTCTCCCGCGCGTGCCGGTTCGGGCGGCAACTTCGACGAGGAGCCCCCGTTCTAATGGCGCCGAGCGCCCGCGATCGCAAACCAGGAGCACGAGCAATGGCCAAGGCTGCGGCACTTCGCAAGCCGAAGAAGAAGGTGAACCCGCTCGACAAGGACGGGATCACCTACATCGATTACAAGGACACCGCGCTGCTGCGCAAGTTCATCTCCGACCGCGGCAAGATCCGCGCTCGACGGGTGACCGGCGTGACCTCGCAGCAGCAGCGGCAGATCGCCCGTGCGGTCAAGAACGCCCGTGAGATGGCGCTCCTGCCGTACACGGCTACCACCCGCTGAGAGGAGGCACCGATATGAAGATCATCCTGACTCAGGAAGTGTCCGGCCTCGGTGCCCCGGGCGACATCGTCGAGGTCAAGGACGGCTTCGGCCGTAACTACCTGCTGCCGCAGGGCTTCGCGATCGCCTGGACCAAGGGCGCGGAAAAGCAGGTCACGGTCATCAAGCGGGCCCGCTCGGCCCGCGAGATCCGCGACCTCGACCACGCGAACGAGGTCAAGGGTCAGCTCGAGGGTCTCAAGGTCAACATGAAGGCCCGCGCCGGCGACGGCGGTCGGCTCTTCGGCTCGGTCACTTCGGCCGAGATCGTCGACGCCGTCAAGGCCTCCGGTGGCCCGGTCCTCGACCGGCGCCGGCTGGAGGTGCCGGGTCACATCAAGTCGACCGGCACCTACCCGGTGAAGATCAAGCTGCACCCCGAGGTGACCGCGTCGTTCAACCTGAACGTCGTTCAGGGCTGACACCAGCGACACCACCACGAGGGCCCGTGCCGAGCGATCGGTGCGGGCCCTCGTGCGTACCGTCGTCGGGCCCGCGCCCGGTCAGCCGATCGCCTGACCGGTCACCGCGCTGATCAACACCGTGGAAAGGCCCCCGCCCACCACCGCGGCGGCGAGCGCGATGGTGGCCGAGCGCCACGTCGTACCGACCCGACGCAGCAGCGCCGCCACCACCAGACTGCTCACCAGCGCCAGCCCGAAGCGGGGCGAGCCAGCGAGCAGCGACTCCAACGCACGCGACCGGGGCGAGTCGCACCCGCCTCCGCTGATGTCGGTGACGCACCCGGCCGGTGCCTGGCTGTCCAGGGTCAGCAACCAGACGAAGACCAGCACCGCCGGCAACAGGTAACAGGCGGCGGTGTACAGCAGCGGCCGGATGGACCCACCCGGATCCGGGTCCAGCAGGTCGTCCTCCAGGCGCCGCGCCCAGCCGCCCGTCGCCACGGACTCGACCCGCCGGCGTACCGAGGCCACCCCCACCGGCGGTTGGTCCACCCGACGTCGTGGCCCACTACCACGGGGTACGGGAGCACCACGCGGTACGGGAGCGTTCCGCGGGCGAGGGGCGGTGTAACCCACCACCGGTGACCGGGGTGCCGACGTCGTCAGATCCATCCAGCGTGGGTCGTCACCGGCCAGCCGAGTGCCGGACCAGAACCGGTCGTCCCCGCTCGGTGGCCAACCCTCGGCCGCCACCGACCGGTCGGAGCGCGGCGCCAGCGTCCGGTCCCACTGGTCGTCCTCGACCGCGGACCGCTCCCACTGGCCGGTGCGGTCGGACCGTTCCCAACCACCGATGCTCTCCGCCTGCGCCCACTGCCCACTCAGGTCCGTGCCGTCCGCCTCGGCCACCGGCGGCCACGCGTGCACGCCCGAGGCGTCCCACGGGTCCACCGCCGGCGCGTACGACGGGTCGGGCTCGGGCGCAGGGTCGGATCCGCGCTCCCACGGGTCGGCCGCCGGACGGGTCCAGGACTCCTCCGCACGACGGCTGCGCCGGGTGGGCCGCTCCGTTTCCCAGCGGGGCACCGGCTCGGCCGGGGCGGGCTCCAGGTCACCGCCGGACCAGATCACCTGCGGGCGGCCAGCGGGCGCACGCCGGGGACGGCGGTCCGGGACCGCGCCGGAGACCGGCTCCTCCTCCGTCGAGTCGGCACGCCGGCGGCCGGCGTACCCCTGCTCCTGTGGACGGTCGAGCGTCCACTCCCGGGTGTGGTCCGAGTCGGGCGCCGCGCCGATCGCCGGTCGCTCCCGCCAACCCGTCTCACTGACCAGCCGCCGGGTGCTCGTCGTCTCGCTGGCCCGCCAGCCGGCTCCGGAACCCGGCAGCTCGTGCTCGGCCTCGTCGTCATCCGGGGCGGCGTGACGGCCACCGCCGTCCGCGTGCCGGACCCCCGACTCCAGTGCCCACCGGGGCAGGTAGGCGTCGACCGGCTCGTCCTGCCCCCGATCCAGTGCACGCCGACGGCTGGAGGTGCGATAGCGCCCGTCCTCGTCGTACGGGTCGACCGGAAGGGGTGGCACGCGCTCACCCCACGAGGCGGTCGGCTGGCGCTCGCGCGGGCTGCCCTCCCCGCGTCCCCAGTCCCGGTAACTCACGGCCGGAGTGTGACCCTTCTGAACCGAAAGCGTAATCCGCTGTCCAGGTGTAGCCGTTCGCTGGAGATAGTACGGGACGATCGTGTCACAGGCCCGACCGAAATATTCTCCTCCACAGGCTGGGGACCGCATATCCGCAGGTCAACGAGGTATGGCCCGGAATTCCCCAAGCGTTGTCCACAGGCTGTGCACACGCTGCGCACATGCTCGTCCACGACATCCACAGGTTGTCCCGAGGCTCGTCCACCGCCGCTGTTGAGTCGCTGCCCTCGCGGTCCGTATGGTTGGCCCTCGACCGCCGGCGCGATGGCCCCCGATCGACCGGCCCGGTCGGGCGGAATTGTCGTACCGAGGCGATAGAGCTGGAACCGGATCCGGCGCAGTGGAGGGGGGACCCGTGTCGGTCACCGACGACATGCGGGCGGAGCCACGCTCCGGCGGCCAGGCGCCTGCGCAGCGCGACGGCCAGTTCGACAAGACCCCGCCCCAGGATGTCGCAGCCGAGCAGTGCGTCCTCGGCGGCATGCTGCTCTCCAAGGACGCCATCGCCGACGTCGTCGAGATCCTGAAGACCAACGACTTCTACCGGCCGGTGCATGCCACCATCTTCGACATCATCCTGGACATCTACGGCCGGGGTGAGCCGGCCGACTCGATCACCGTGGCGGCGGCCCTCGCCGACTCCGGCGATCTGGTACGCATCGGCGGTGCGCCCTACCTGCACACCCTCATCGCCAGCGTGCCCACCGCCGCGAACGCCGCCTACTACGCGCGGATCGTCAGCGAGCGGGCGGTGCTGCGCCGGCTGGTCGAGGCCGGCACCAAGATCGTGCAGTTGGGTTACGGCACCGCCAACGGCGGCAGCCGCGACGTCGACGACATCGTGGACCTCGCCCAGCAGGCCGTCTACGACGTCACGGAACGTCGGGTCAGCGAGGACTTCGCGGTCCTGGCGGACATGTTGCAGCCGACGCTGGACGAGATTGAGGCGGTGGGCGCGCAGGGCGGGATGATGACCGGCGTCCCGACCGGCTTCACCGACCTGGACCGGCTGCTCAACGGCCTGCACGCCGGGCAGCTCATTATCGTGGCCGGAAGGCCTGGTTTGGGCAAATCGACCGCAAGCATGGACTTTGCCCGGAATGCCGCTATCCGCGCCAACCAGGCGGCCGCCATCTTCTCGCTGGAAATGAGCAAGGTCGAGATCGTCATGCGACTGCTCTCCGCCGAGGCGCGGGTGCCGCTGCACGTGCTGCGCAGCGGGCAGCTCTCCGACGACGACTGGACCAAGCTGGCCCGGTGCATGGGCGAGATCAGCGAGGCGCCGCTCTTCGTCGACGACACGCCGAGCATGAACCTGATGGAGATCCGGGCCAAGGCCCGCCGGCTCAAGCAGCGGCACGACCTCAAGATGATTGTGGTCGACTACCTCCAGCTGATGACCTCGCCGAAGCGCACCGAGAGTCGGCAGCAGGAGGTCGCCGACCTCTCCCGTGGCCTCAAACTGCTGGCCAAGGAGGTCGAGTGCCCGGTCATCGCGGTCAGCCAGCTCAACCGCGGCCCCGAGCAGCGCACCGACAAGCGCCCCCAGTTGTCCGACCTGCGCGAATCGGGTTGCCTGACCGCGGAGACCCGGGTGGTGCGCGCGGATAACAACGCCGAGATCACTCTCGGTGAGTTGTTGGCTGACGGCGCAAAGGACATCCCGGTCTGGGCGCTCGATGAGAGCCTGCGCTACACCCCCCGCACCATGACGCACGTCTTTCCCAGCGGCACACGTGAGGTGTTCCGGCTGACCCTCGCATCAGGTAAGCAGATCGACGCGACGGCCAACCACCCCTTCCTGGCGTTCACCGGGTGGGTGCCTCTGGGTGAACTGTCGGAGGGGGACCGCATCGCCACACCGCGCCACCTACCGCCCCCGATGACCATTCGCCCGTGGGTCGACGCGGAGCTCGTGATGTTGGCACACCTGCTGGGCGACGGTTCCTTCGTGCGGCGTCAACCGATTCGATACGCCAGTCGCGACGAACTGAACCTGCAGGCCGTCATGGAAGCGGCGAAACACTTTGGGATCTCCGCTGTCCGGGATGACTACGCGGCGGCGAGGGTTACCACCCTCCGCCTGCCCGCGCCCTATCGGCTGGCCCGCGGTCGGCGCAATCCCATCGCGGCCTGGCTGGACGAGCTCGGCCTCTTCGGCCTCAGGTCGCACGAGAAGTTCCTTCCCGCCGCCATGTTCAACCTGCCCAAGGAGCAGGTCACCACTTTCCTGCGACACCTGTGGGCCACGGATGGCTCGGTCACCGTGAACCGTTCGGGTCGCGGCGGCCGTGTCTACTTCGCGTCCACGAGCCGCCGCATGCTCGAGGACATCTCCCGACTACTCCTCAGGTACGGCATCACCGCTCGACTGAAGGTCGTGCCTGTGGTGGGGCACCGACCGCAGTACACGCTCGACATCTCCGGTCGGGACGACCAACTACGGTTCCTGCGCGAGATCGGCGTTCATGGGCAGCGGTCAGAGGGCTGCGCTGAACTACTCGCCGCGCTGGAGTCGACGGAGAGCAATACCAACGTCGACACCGTGCCGCGAGAGGTGTGGACCAGGGTGCGAGAGATCCTGGTAGAGCAGGGGATGACCCACCGTGAGTTCGCAGAGGCCATCGGCACCCAATTCTGCGGCAGCGCCCTCTGGCAGCGCGCGCCCAGCCGCTCTCGCCTGGCCAAGATCGCTACTGTCCTCGATGCGGCAGACCTGGACCTGCACGCCACCAACGACATCTTCTGGGACGCGATCGTGTCGATCGAGTCCATCGGCGAGCGAGAGGTGTTCGACGCTACCGTTCTGGGGAAGCACAACTTCATCGCGAACGGGATCGCCACCCACAACTCCATCGAGCAGGATGCCGACGTTGTCATCCTGCTGCACCGCGACGACTACTACGACAAGGAGTCGCCGCGCGCGGGCGAGGCGGATTTCATCATTGCCAAGCACCGAAATGGCCCCACCGACACGGTGACGGTCGCGGCCCAGCTGCACCTCTCGCGCTTCGTCGACATGGCCATCGTCTGACCGGCGCGAGCACCGACGCTCAGCCCAGCAGCGGGAACCAGCCGGCCGACTCGCCCAGCTCCAACCGGTCCCGGTCGGTGAGCGGGAGACGCCCGGTGGCCTTCAGCAGGAACTCCTCGTCGTCCCACGCCGTGGGGCGGACCGCGTCGTCGCTCATCAGGCCGTCCATGGTCGCCACCGCGACCCGTACCGCCAGTGGGCCGGGCGGCGGCGCGTCGGGCAGTTCCAGCGTCAGGTCCAGGTGATGCACCATGGCCTCGGTGGTCAGGGTGGCGAGGAAGTCCGGTACCCGCAGCACGTGGCCCTGCGTGGTCACGTACCCCGTCGGGTCGGCTGCGGCGGCGGCCCGGACCGCCGCCGGGGCGGTGTCTCGCCAGAGCCGGACGATGCCGGACGGTCGGTCGAACGCGGCGGCCGACCGGCGGACCCACCAGGCGTGCCGGGCGTCGTCACCGCCGCCGGAGGGAAAGCCGCGCCAGTAGCTGACGTCGTCCACGTCGGCGGGGCCGTCGGCGGGGCTGGCCAGCGCGACCAGGGCCCGCTGGGCGTCGCCGAGCACGTGGAAGAGCACGTCCGCGACGAGCCAGCCCTGGCAGCGGGTGGGTCGTTGCAGGTCCGTGTCGTCCCGGCCGTCGACCACGCCGGTGATCGCGTCGTACGCCTGGGCCAGCGCCTCGGCCGGCCGAATCGCGCTCATGCGATGCAGCCTCGCACGGACCTTCCCGCCCGCCAACCATCGGCGACAGTTGCGGTGGGCGAAGCGCCCGGGCCGACGCGCGGGTCGGCCCGGGCGGGATGCTGACCTCGGCTCAGCCGAACATCTCGTCGAGGAAGCCCTTGCGCTTCTTGTGCCGGTAGTGGCCGTGGTAGCCGTGGTGCTGCTGGCCGCCGTAAGCCGGCGCCGGCGGGTAGCCGTGGGCGGGCGGGGGCGGTGGCGGCGGGGGGACCGCACCGTAGCCGGGCTGGTGCTGCGGCGGTGGGTAGCCCCCGGGCTGCTGAGCGGGCTGCGGCGGCGTGCCGGCCTGCTGGCGGCTCCAGTTGGCCTCCGCCTCGAAGAGCTTCTCAAGCTCGCCGCGGTCGAGGAAAATGCCTCGGCACTCCCCGCACTGGTCGATGACGACGCCGCTGCGCTCGTACTGACGCATTTCTCCGTGACACTTGGGACAGGTGAGACTCATCATCCGAAGGTACCCGGTCGAGTCACGCGGTCGCCGTAAGCGCCTCGATCACCTCCTCGTCGGGGACCTCGTGGAAGTCCTCGTAGTAGACGCTGACCGCGCCGAAATCCTGCGGGCGCTGGGCGCAGACGACCTGGTCGGCCTCGGCGGCCAGTAGCTCGTACGCCTCCTGCGCGCCGACCGGCACCGCGACCACCACCCGGCGTGCGCCGAGTCGGCGGACGACCTCGACGGCGGCGCGCGCGGTCGCGCCGGTGGCCAGGCCGTCGTCGACGATCACCGTGATCCGCCCGGCGAGGTCCAGCGGAGGGCGGCCGCCCCGGTAGAGCCGCTCCCGGCGCTCCAACTCGGTCTGCTCCCGGTGGTTGACCTCGGCGATGTCGTCGCTGCTGAGCCGGCTGGCCACCGCCTCGTTGAGCACCTGCACGCCGCCCGGGCCGAGCGCGCCGAAGGCGACCTCCCGGGCCCACGGCATGCCGAGTTTGCGGACCACCAGCACGTCCAGTGGCGCGCCGAGTCGTTCGGCGACGACCCGGGCCACCGGCACGCCGCCGCGGACCAGGCCGAGGACGACGACGTCCGGCTCGCCGATGAGTGCGGTGAGCCGATCGGCGAGCACCTGGCCCGCCTCGGCCCGGTCGCGGTACGTGGTCATGCCTTCAGGTGTACGCCCTGTCGCGTCGCTCCGCCCGGCAGTTACGCCGAAGTGGTCCGACCGGACAGCTCGCCGGGCACCGGGACGGTCGACGAGTCGGTGGTGCGGTGCAGGGCGGGCGCCCAGGTGAGCAGGGCCAGCGGGTACAGCAGGTAGCCGAAGCGGGTCGAGGGCATCAGGACGATCGCGGCGAGCAGCCCGTACCCGCAGATCAGCGCGGTGGCGACGGCGGTGCGCGGCGGGCGGCGGGCGAGTCGGACGGCGATGGCCAGGCCGGCCGCGACCAGCAGCGCGGCGGCGATCAGCCGGCCGGCGGGCAGCGCGGTGGCGATCAGATAGCCGGGGAACGGGGACTGCGCGGGGCTGGTGACCAGACCGTGGCCGAGCGGAAAGCGCAGCACGTTCTCGGTCAGCGCGTCGCGGTCGACCAGCAGGGCCGGGAGCAGGGTCGCCACGGGTAGCCCGATCGCGCCGGCGGCGACCCGGGTGCCGGCCCGCCGGGTCAGCCCCCACGCGATCAGGACCAGGGCGACCGGCCAGGCGAACAACTTCAGCGCGCCGGCGAGCCCGACCGCGAGGCCGGCCCGGCCGGGCCGGTCGGCGGCGGCGAGCGCGAGGGCGAGCAGGCAGAGCGCGAGTACGGGCAGGTCGTCGCCGCCGGTGGCGAGGGTGAGCGCGCAGATCGGCAGTACGGTGGCCGCCTGTACGCCCCGCAGCAGGGCGGCGCCCGGACGGTCGTCCGTGCCGGCGGGGTGTGCGCGGTGGGCGGCGCGCAGGGCGGCCACGGCCAGGGCGAGCGCCAGCGCGGTGCCCACCGCGAGCCAGACCCGGGCATCGGTCCAGGCGGCGTCGACCAGGGCTCTGGGCAGGCCGAACATCGCCATGCCCGGCTGGTACGGCGTGTAGCCGAGCAGCTGCTCGGCGGGCGGCAGGGCGGCTATGGCGTCGCGTCCGAGGTACGGCGTGCCGTGCTCCAGCAGGCGCGCCCCGGCCTGCTCCACGACCAGCACCTCCTCCTGGGCCCGGTCGGTGCGTCCGGTGGCCCGCTCGACGCTCTGCCAGAGCACGGGCAGCAGGGCGGTGCTCGCCCAGACGAATCCGGTGACCGCCCACCTGGCTGGCAGGCCGACCAGCCGGGAGGCCGAGCCGCGTCGGCGAAGGTGGAGCTGGACGACCACCGCCAGTGTGGCGATCAGGTAGCCGACGGTGGCGACCGCGCCCCAGGCCCGATGCGGCAGCAGCGTCGAGGTGACCGCGGTGATCGCGGCGAAGACGGCCGAGACGGCGTAGAGACCGAGGTCGAGGGCGAGGCCCCCGGCGGCGGTGTCGAGCGTCCGCCAGCGACGGCGAAGGGCGGTCGGGTGGTCGGCGGTCACGCGCGCCAGTCTGGCAGACCCCCGGCCAGCTCGATGTTCCGCGTCGTTCAGGCGGGGAGGTGGGGAAGTCGGTCCGGGCGGGACCGGCCGCCCTGGCGGCGGTTCTGGGTCAGCCGGATCACCGCGCCGGCGTCGTGCAGCGGCGTTGCGAGGGCGCCCGGGCGGCCGCCCGAGCCGCGCTGCAACGCCGCGAGGAGAGTGCCGGCGGGCATCGGCCGGGCGAACAGGTGCCCCTGGCCGGCGGTGCAACCCAGCTCCCAGAGGGCCCGTCGCTGCGGCTCGCTCTCCACCCCCTCGGCCACCACGTCAAGGTCGAGGCTGCGGCCCAGGTCGAGGGTGGAACGGATGACGGCGGCGGCCTCCGCCGAACTCTCCATCGTCGTCACGAAGCTGCGATCGATCTTCAGCTCGTGCACGGGGATCCGCGAGAGCAGTGAGAGCGAGGAGTAGCCGGTGCCGAAGTCGTCCAGTGCCAGCCGGATGCCCTCGTCGCGCAGCCGGCTCAGCACCCGGTCCACCACGTCGAGCTGGCTGAGCGTCAGCGTCTCGGTCAACTCCAGCACCAGCCGGTCCGGCGGCAGGTCGTGGGCACGCAGGCGGGCCAGCACCGAGCCGGGGAAGCGCGCGTCGAGCAGGCTGCGCGGGGACACGTTGACCGCGACCGGCACGTCGAAGCCGGCGTCGCGCCAGCCGGCCGCCGCGATCAACGCCTGGTCGAGGATCGCCTCGGCGAACGCCGGTAGCAGCCCGGAGCGCTCCACCGCCTCCAGGAAACGCAGCGGATCGATCATGCCGTGGGTGGGGTGATGCCAGCGGGCCAGCGCCTCCGCGCTGGTCACCTCGCCGGTGCCCAGGTCGACGATCGGTTGGAAGTTGACGACGAACTCGTGGTCGGCGACCGCCCGTGGCAGGTCACCGCCGAGGGTGAGCCGGCCGAGGTCGGCGGTGTCCCGCGCCGGGGCGTACGTGGAGATCCGTTGACCGGCCCGCTTCGCCTGGTACATCGCCACGTCGGCGCGGCGCAGCAGCTCCGCCATGCCGCCACTGGCCGGGGCGACGGAGATCCCGCCGCTGGCTTCGACGCTGATCCGCATGCCGTCCAGCTCGAACGGTTCGTGCAACGCGGCGAGCAGCGTCTCCGCCCGGTGCGCGGCGACCGCCGGGGCCGGCAGCCCGCGCAGGAGTACGGCGAACTCGTCGCCGCCGAGGCGGGCCACCAGGTCACTGGCCTGGGCGGCGCCCCGCAGACGTTCGGCCACCTGCACCAGTACCTGGTCGCCGGCGGCGTGCCCGAGCGTGTCGTTGACCTCCTTGAAGTGATTGAGGTCGATCAGTACCAGCGCGGTCACCCCGTCCGCGTGCCGTCCGCTCAACTGCTCGGTGCCCTTGTCGAGCAGGTGCCGACGGTTGGCCAAGCCGGTCAGCGCGTCGTGCGCCGCGGCGTACGCGTGCTCGTCGGCCACCCGTGCCAGCTCGGCGTACGCCTGGGCGTTGCGTACCGCCGTGCAGAGCGCGGAGGCGAAGGTACGCAGGGTGTACTGCTCCCGTTCGGAGAGCTGCACGGGGCCGCGGAAGCGCAGCCGCAGCGCGCCGACATCGACGGACCGGTCGTGGCCCTCCAGCGGCGTGGCGACGACCGTGCCGTCCACGTCGGTGAGCGTGCCGGCCAGTCCGTCGAAGGTGATGCCGCTGGTGCCGCCGCGCACCGTGCGGGCTCCGTCGCGCAGCTCGATCTCGACCTCGTCGGCGGAGAACAACTCGGCGGCCTGGGTGACGGCGGTGGTGAGGACGTTGTCCAGGTCCACCACGTTGAGCGCGTCCGTGGTGCGGGCGAGCCGCTGCCACGCCTGCTGCTCGGTGCGACCCCGGATACGCGCGGAGTAGGCCAGGTGCAGGCTCAACATGAGCGGTGGGACGGCGAGCAGCAATCGCGGGTCGACCTGGAGGATGAGCAGCGTGCAGAGGGCTACGACGAAGCGCACACCGAAGCCGGCGAGCCGGAGGTCAAGGTTGTTCAGGAATTGCCGGGAGACCCGGGTGCCGGTCGCGAGCGCGATCACCGGGATCGCCAGCAGGTCGTCCAGGAGAGCGGCGACCAGGTAGATCGCGCCCAGCAGAGTGACGAGCTCTGCCATGCCCACCGGTGGCCACTGCCAGTGGACGGCCAGGGCGACGGCGCTCGCTCCACCGGCGACCAGGATGTTCTTGCTGACGCCGAACGCCGTCTTGATCGGCGGGAGCTTCATGACGGCCGATGCGATGCCGACACCGGTGCCGGTCGCCAGCACCACCCAGGCGGGTGGGGCCACCGCGAGCCCGATCACGATTGCCGTCTCGATCCAGGTGATGGCGTGCGTGGTCGAGCGGATACGGATCGGCGACTTGACGATCGTCCCGAGGGCTGTCATGAACGTCAGCGCGACGAAGGTCGCGCCGTGGCCCACCGCGTCGGGCGGGTGGGCCAGCACGTCCGTGACGGCAAGAAGTGTCGGGCCGATGGCCAGTATGACGACGAGACCGACGAGCAACAGCAGTTGTCGGTCTGTCCTAGTGGTGTTCTCTGGGGTGACCCGACTCATGAAGCTCCTGTCGTCGCCGACAGTTACATGTTGACGACGGGAGCTTACCGCTGAGTGTCACTCCGATGTCAGTGCCAGTCGCTGCCGCGCATTGCACGCTCCCTCCACCCATCCAGCCCGGGTTCGGTATCCCCCGGGGAACTTCGTGACGAGAGCCTAAAGCGACGTCGATGCAGTTAGCAGTAATAAATGTCGGTATGCGCAACATTAGCCAAGCTGGAGGGTTTTGTGACGTTGTGTCCATGGCCTGTGAGCGGAGCGCGGTCGACTTGTTCGGCCTGCAGCTCGCATGTTGCCAACCACCGTCGGAGGATGGGCGCCGGGCCTGCCCCGACGGTTCCTCCTCAGTCTGACGAGCAGACTCCCCAGCCTCATCCGGAGTTCGGGCTCAGGGTAGATCCGGTCGGATGAATCTGCGCCCCATGCCTTAGTGCCGCCGGTCCACAGTTTGCGGTGCAGGGGGCATGGGTTCAAATTCCGGACATCACCAATTCTCGCGCAGTGAGCGTCCGAACACCATCGATCCCGATCCTGGCCGCCCTGCCGTGCGGCTTGCCGAACTCAAGTTGCAGTTCGAAACGCCGAAGCAACAGACGGTGTGCGCGGCCCGCCAGTTCTGCTGCGCCCAACGTCCGCAGTCGACAGCGATTCTCCGACGTATGTTCGAAGCTGGATTCCGGGAAGGTGCCGAACCGGCAGCGAATGGTTACCCATTTGCAACTCGATTCGGTCTCACCTTGCAGGTCCGGGCTACGCGACGAGGATCTGAAGGGCCGCCGACTCCACCTGTTCCCGGTGGTCGACCGGCGACCATCTCATACATCGCCACGCATTGACCCGCTGGGTAGCCGTCCGCACCCGGATGTGTGACGGTGAGCAGGCCGCCACCATCCCAACGGACGGCACCCCGCGCCCGGCCGGCACCTCGGGGCGGCGCTCCTTCCGAGCGCCATCCGGTCGTACCGCACCGATAGGCTCACCGCCGTGACCGAACCCGCGCAGCTCAGCCACGTCGACCGCGCCGGTGCGGCCCGCATGGTCGACGTCTCCGCCAAGCCGGTGACCGGCCGGCTGGCCGTCGCCGCGGGCCGTCTTCGGACCACACCCGAGGTCGTCGACCTGCTGCACCGCGACGGCCTGCCCAAGGGTGACGCGCTGGCGGTCGGTCGGCTGGCCGGGATCATGGGCGCCAAGCGCACCCCGGAGCTGATCCCGCTCTGCCACCCGATCGCCCTGCACGGCGTCACCGTCGACCTGCGGCTCACGGTCGACACCGTCGAGATCACCGCCACCGCCCGCACCGCGGACCGGACGGGGGTCGAGATGGAGGCACTCACCGCGGTCGCCGTCGCCGGTCTCGCCCTGGTCGACATGGTCAAGGCCGTTGACCCGGCGGCCTCGGTGGAGGCGGTCCGGGTGCTTCGCAAGGAGGGCGGCAAGACCGGCGAGTGGGTCCGACCGGAGGACCGACCGTGATCCGGGCCCGGGTGATCGTCGCGTCGAACCGGGCCGCGGCCGGCGTCTACGCCGACACCAGCGGTCCCCTGCTCGCCGCCGGCCTGCGCGAGCTGGGCTGCCAGGTCGACGACCCGGTGGTGGTGCCCGACGGCGAGCCGGTCGGCGCGGCCCTGCGAGACGCCCTCTCCGACGGCATCGACGTGGTGTTGACCAGCGGGGGCACCGGGGTCACCCCGACGGACCGGACGCCGGACGTGACCCGGGGTCTGCTGGATTACGAGATCCCCGGCATCGCCGAGGCGATCCGCGCGCACAGTCGCGACCGGGTGCCCACGTCGGTGCTGTCCCGAGGCCTGGCCGGGGTGGCCGGTCGGATGCTGGTGGTCAACCTGCCCGGCTCGACCGGCGGCGCCCGGGACGGGCTGGCCGTGCTCGGGCCGATCCTCGCGCACACCGTCGACCAACTGCGCGGCGGAGACCACTGACCGGTCCGCGCCCAGGCCCGGCGGGTGTCGGTCCGCCCCGATAGGCTCGGCGGGTGAGCACGGAAACCGCACCAACCGCGGACGACCGGGTCGCCGCGCCCCCGCCGGCCGGGTGGGAGGAGGCGCGCTCCCGCGTCTACGCGATCGGCCTGGCCGCCGCACTTCCCACCCTCTCCCGGCCGCTGATCGACACTGACGGGCTGACCCTGGCCGAGCCGTTGACCGCCCGCACCGACCTTCCCGCCTTCCCCACCTCCAGCGTGGACGGCTGGGCGGTGCGCGGCGCCGGCCCGTGGCGCGTCGTCGGCCGGGTGCTGGCCGGCAACGCCCCCGCACCACTCAGCGAGGACGGCACGACCGTCGAGATCGCGACCGGCGCCATGGTGCCCGAAGGCGCGACCGCCGTGCTGCGGGTCGAGGAGTCCACCACCACCGACGGCCTGGTCAGCGGCACGCCCCGTCAGACGCCGGAGTGGCGGCGACCGGGCGAGGAGGCGTACGCCGACGAGGAGCTGCTCCCGGTCGGCACGCCGGTCGACCCGGCGGTGATCGGCCTGGCGGCGTCCTGCGGGCACGACACCCTGCGGGTCCGGCGCGCGCCGCGCGCCGCGCTCCTGGTCTTCGGCGACGAACTGCTCACCGCGGGTCCGCCCGCGGCCGGCCGGGTCCGGGACGCGCTGGGGCCGGCGGTGCCCGCGTGGCTGCGCCGGTACGGCTGCCAGATCCGTCCATCCGACGTGGTCGGCCCCGTGGCCGACACGCTGCCCGCGCACGTGGCTGCCCTGCGCGCGGCGCTGGCCAACGCCGACCTGGTCTGCACGACGGGCGGCACGATGCACGGCCCGGTCGACCACCTGCACCCGGCGCTCGAGGCGCTCGGCGCCGACTACGTGGTCAACACGGTGGCGGTCCGGCCCGGCTTCCCGATGCTGCTGGCCCGGGTGGCCGGCGCCGACGGGCGGGTCCGGTTCGTCGCCGGGCTGCCGGGCAACCCGCAGTCCGCCATCGTCGCGCTGGTGTCGCTGGTCGCCCCGCTGCTCGCCGGCCTCCAGAGTCGTCCGATGCCGGTTCTGCCGCAGGCCACCTTGGCCGAGGCGGTGCCCGGTCGTGGCGACCACACCCACCTGGCGCTGGTCCGGCTGGACCGGGCCGCCGGCACCGCGTTCCCGGTGCGGCATGTCGGCTCGGCGATGCTGCGTGGGTTGGCAGGTGCGGACGGGTTCGCGGTCATTCGGCCGGGCACCAACGGCGATCCCGGTGAACGGGTGCCGATCGTGCCACTGCCGCTGCTGACCGGGGAGCGTGCGTCGTGACGGCGCCAGCGCTCACCTTCGGCCAGGTCACCGACCAGCCGCTGGATCTGGCCGCGCACGAGGCGGCGGTTGCCGACCGGCGGGCCGGCGCGGTGGTCTCCTTCCAGGGTGTGGTCCGCGACCACGACCACGGGCGCGCCGTGGTGAGCCTGGAGTACGAGGGGCACCCGAGTGCCGAGCAGGTGCTACGCGAGGTGGCCGCCGAGATCGCGGCCGAGCCCGACGTCTACGCGGTGGCGGTCTCGCACCGGGTCGGTCCGCTGGCGATCGGTGACGTGGCGCTGGTCGCCGCCGTGAGCACCGCCCATCGTGCGGCGGCATTCGAGGCCTGCGCCCGTCTGGTGGACGAGGCCAAGGCGCGGCTGCCGATCTGGAAACGGCAGGTCTTCGGCGACGGCACCGAGGAATGGGTCAACTGCCCCTGACCGCTCAGCGTCGGCCGTTGACCAGCACGGCACGCGCCAGCCGATCGCCGTAGAACGCCGGCTCGGCGCCCGGGCGCCAGGGCAGCGCGGCGACCAGCACGATCAGCGCGAGTGCGAGCGAGTTCTCCATCAGGACGCCGAAGAGACCGTCCTGATAGTGCGACATCTCGGGCAGCTGGTGCTCGTACGGCCAGATCGGGGAGATCAGGAAGAGCAGGTAGAGCCCGATCGCGGCGACGCCGTGCCGGAGCCCGGTCAACGTCGGGTACCAGATTGGCGGGCGGAGCCCGTTGACCCCGGGCAGGCCGCCGAACGCCAGGCCCTGACCACTGCGCTGGGTCAACCCCCGGCTCGCCTCCCGACGGCGCACCGCCGCGTCGGCCAGCACGATGATCGCCGGGATCACCCAGACCAGGTGGTGCGTCCAGGAGATCGGACTGATCACGTTGGCGGTCAGACCGACCAGCGTGAACGCGGTCAGCTCGTCACCGTCGGCGCGGGAACTGGCCGCCCGGGACAGGCCCAGCGCCAGGATCAGCACCGAGAAGGAGAACCAGAGCAGACCGGGGGTCTCGATCGAGTCGTACAGCCGGGCCAGCAGGCCGGCGAGCGACTGGTTGGGCGTCATGTCCGCCGCACCGACCCGCTCGGTCTGCCAGAGGACGCTGCCGAAGTAGGCCCGCGACTCGTCGCCGACGATCGCGAAGGACCCCACCGTCACGCCGATCGTGGTGCCGATCGCGGTGGCCGCCACCCTCCACTGGCGGGTGATCAGCAGGTAGGCGATGAACAGCGCCGGGGTGAGCTTGACCGCGGTGGCCAGGCCGATGCCCGCGCCGGCCCAGGCGCCGCCGTAGACGAAGCGCAGCAGGGGGCCGTCGGTCGCCGTGTAGTGGGTGCCCCGGCGGGAGCGCCACCGCAGCCCGATCAGGTCAGCCATGATCAGCGCGAACAGCAGGATGTTGACCTGGCCGTAGCCGAGGGTCTCCCGGCCCGGCTCGATGGCCACCGCGAGCGGCACCGCCACGGCCACGGTGAACCACAGCGGCCAGGCCAGCCGGTCCACGATGGGGCGGAGCAGCCCCGCCAGCACCAGCGCGAGCGCGGCGATGCTGGCCAGAGCGTTGACCATCCCGGCGGCGCCGATCGGCAACTGCGCCATCGGCAGCATGGCCAGCCCGGCGAACGGCGGGTAGGTGAAGCCGAGAGTTGTGCCCGGCGCGATGAACTCGTAGAGCTCATGACCGCTCGCCCACCACACCACCGCGCCGTGGTAGATCTTCATGTCGAAGAAGTTGTACGGCCGCCCGAACGCACCGATGGCCAGCCATGCGGCGTAGGCGACGGCGACCACGATGGCACCCCGTACGACTTTCGCGCGATCGATCCCGCGCGCCACGCGTTGGATTTGGGCGAGGCGGTCCGCCCGTCTACCGACAGTCGTCGGCATGGCGTGGCCACCCCCGTACCAAGATCGTCCTACCCGTCCAGGTCCTGCACGGAGCCTAGAACGGCGCCTCACGTCAGTGCCTCCCGCGTTATGCGACCGTGTCCGATCCCACACATGTTTTTGACATTTCCACCGCGTTAACGCCTACCGGGCGGTTCAGGTAATTCGTCGGCTTAGCGGGGGTGGGGGTGATGAAGGAACGGATCGAGGCAGGTCAGCCCGGAAGCCGACGCGCGGTGGAGGCGGACCGGACGGCGATCCGGGCCTCCCGTCGGGCGGTGCGGACCGCGCGCTGCATCGAACGTCGAGAGTGGCCGATGCGATGACCGGTCCGCCACCGTAGACCCGGCTTGCCTCCGGTGTCGGCCGCGGCGAGCAGCAGGCCGCCGAAGAGGCCCAGGTTCTTCAGAGCGTGAACCTGGTTGTTGTTCCGGGCCACCGGGTCGTCGTTGTTCCAGAAGGGATGCCCGGCGATGGTGACCGGCACCAGCGTGCCGGCGAGGACCAGCGCGGCGGGTCGGCTGAACCGACCGGTGGCCAGCATCAGCCCGGCGCCGACCTGCGCCGCGGCGTTGAGCCGGATCAGCGTCTTGGTGTCGGTGGGGAAGTTCGGGTGTGCCTTCTTCAGCATCGGCGCGACCTTGTCGGTCACCGGCTTGGCCGCCACCGCCAGCCGGTCCGGGTTGCGGAAGTTGCGGTACCCGCTGACCACGAAGATGCCGCTCAGCATGGCGCGGGCAAGGGAGCGTACGGGCTTCATGGATCAGTCATACCCCGTCACGGCGTTTGCTACCCCGGCAACCGCCGGATCCGAATCGGTGGCCGTACACATCCGCCACGCCGATTCGAGCGACCATCGCTGATGGAACGGCCGTCACGGGTAACGTCGCGCGGGTGACCACGCTGCGGCTACGACCCGAGGACCCGGCCGACACCGGCCCGGTGCGTCGGGTGCTGGCTGGCGCGTTCGCCCGGCCCGACGTGGCGACACCGCCGGAGGTGGGCCTGGTCGAGGAGCTGCGCGGCACCGACGCCTGGTTGCCGGAGCTGGCCATGGTCGCCGAGTACGGCGGCGAGGTGGTCGGATACGCGCTGCTCACCCGGGTGCGGGTACGACCGGAGCAGGGCAGCGACGCGTCCGCTCTCGCGTTCGGCCCGGTGGCGGTCGCTCCGCACCGGCAGCGGCTGGGGCACGGCACGGCGGTGGTGCAGGCCGCTCTGGACGCCGCCACTGAGCTGGGCGAGCGGCTGGTCGTGGTCCTGGGCGATCCCGCCTTCTACCGCCGGTTCGGCTTCGGCCCGGCCGGCGAGCTGGGCCTGACCAGCCCGTGGGCCGGTCTCGGGGAGCCGTGGCAGGCGTTGGTGCTGCCGCCGTCCACCAGCGAGGAAGGGCCGCCGCCCGCCGGCGAGGTGCTGTTTCCGGTGCCCTGGTCCCGGGTCTGACCGGGTCGGGCCAACGCGGGTGCCCGTCAGGCTGGCTGGGTGCGCAGGTACCGGCCGAAGTGCGGAACGGTGAAGGCCACCGTGCCGCGCTCACCGGAGTAGATCAGCCCCTTCTTGATGAGCGCGTCGCGCGCCGGGGAGAGGCTGGCCGGCTTGCGGCCGAGGGCCCGGGCGATCTCCGCGGTTGGCACCGCGGCGTCCATGTCGTCACGGACCGGACCTCCGGACTCGACCTCCACCAGGGACAGCGTGGCCATCGCGCGCATGTACTCGCGCTCGGCGGGCGTCGCCCGCTCGAACCGGGAGCCGAAGAAGCCGACCGCCAGCTCGGCCTCCGCCTCGGGCGCGGCGACCCGGACGTCGGCGGCGGTGATCGGCGAGCGCGGAGCATGGTCCCAGGTCGCCTTCCCGTACGCCTGGACGAAGTAGGGGTAGCCGCCGGACTTCTCGTAGAGAAGGTCGAGCGCCTTCTGCTCGTACTCCACCTCCTCGCGCTCGGCCGGCGCGCACAGCGCCTGGTCGGCGGCGATCCGGTCGAGCCGGTCGATGCGCTGGTAACGGAACAGCCGCTCGGAGTACGACTTCGCGGCGCTGAGCACGGCCGGCAGGTGCGGCAGGCCGGCGCCGACGACGATCAGCGGCGCGCCGAGCTGGGACAGCTCGTGGCAGGCGGCGCAGAGGGCTGACACGTCCTCCGGGCCGAGGTCCTGCATCTCGTCGATGAAGACGGCGATGCCGGTGCCCACGTCGCTGGCCACGGCGGCGGCGTCAGTGAGTAGCTCGACCAGGTCGATCTCGATGTCACCGGAGTCGGCCCGACCACTCGCCGCGGGCACGTCGATCCCGGGCTGCCACCGGTCGCGCAGCTTCGGGGCGGCCCCACCCCGGCCGGTCGGGGCGGACCGTTGGGCGAACGCCTTGAGGACTCCGAGGAAGGCGTCGATCCGGTCGGGCGCGCGGTGCCGGGGCGCGAGCTCCCGGACCGCCATGTGCAGCGCGGCGGCGACCGGGCGGCGCAGGGACTGATCCGGCCGTGCCTCGATCTTGCCGCTGCCCCAGAGCCGGTTGATCGCCTGCGATCGGAGGGTGTTGAGCAGGACGGTCTTGCCGACACCGCGCAGCCCGGTGAGCATCAGGCTGCGTTCGGGGCGACCTCGGGCGATGCGCTCCAGCACGATGTCGAAGACGTCCAGCTCCCGCCCCCGCCCGGCGAGTTCGGGCGGGCGCTGACCGGCGCCCGGTGCGTACGGGTTGCGGACCGGATCCACGCATCGCACAGTATCGGGCCCTCTAGCTGAGGGGCTAGACATGGATAGATGGGGCTACCGGCGTGTCGGGGCCGTCGACAACAAACTAGGGCTGTCTAGCGTCCACGCTAGATAGCCCTAGTTTTGGCTACCGGCTACCGCTTCTTCAGGCAGAGCACGTAGTCGAACAGGTCGATCGAGTTGTCGTGCACGTAGTTCGCGGTGGCCTGCGGCGCGAGCGTCTCGCACCGGTCCCCGTCGCTCGTCGCCGGAATCCGCAGCAGCACCTGGTAGGTGTTGGGGCCGCACGGCACCTTGCGCAGCTCCGCGTCGTCCTCGGTGCCGTCGTTGACCACGCAGTCACCCTTGGCGAACTCGTCCTCGCTCGGGCTGGGCGCGGCCGAGGTCGGCGCGTCGCTGGGCAGGACGGGCGGAACGACCGGCGCGCTCACCGACGGCGCGGACGCGGCGTTGCTGTCGTCGTCCACGGCACTCCAGACCGCCCAACCCGCCAGGCCGAGGCACGGGCAGAGCAGGAGCAGCACCACCAGCGCGATGATCAGGGCGACCTTCCGGCCGGTCCTGTTCACCGGTGGGGCGGGCGGCATCCCGTACCCGCCCGGCACCGGCGGGCCCCACGGCCCGCCAGGCTGCCCGGGCGGTGGACCGGCCGGCGGGAACGGACCGGGCGGAGGCGGGTAGCCCGCCCCGGGGGTGGGCGGCGGGTAGCCCGGGCCCGAGGTCGGCGGCGGAGCCCAAATGGGCGCGGTGGGCGGCTCCGGCGGTGGGCCCCACTGCTGCCGGGTCGGGTCGTCCGGTGGCGGGCCGTCGGCGCCGGCCGCCGGGCGCTGGTACGGGTCGTCCGGCTGCCCGGCACCCGATGGTCCGTAGGTTGTCATGTCATCCCCAGGGTGGGTGGCCTCAGCGCTGCTTCAGGCAGAGGACGAAGTCGAGGGTGTCCAGCTCGCTGTCGAAGAAGTACCAGTTGGTGTAGCCCTCGACCTTGGCGCACTTGGCTTCGGCGTCCCGCTCACCGCTGGTCGCGCCGTCGATCCGGCGCAGCACCTCGTACGACTTCGGGGCGCAGCCGCTGATCAGCAGCTTGGGCTTGTCGCCGGCCGCGCCGTCGTTGCGGACGCACTGGCCCACCTTCACGAACCGCGGGTCGGCCGACGACTCGGGCGCTGCGGCGCTCGGTGCCGGCCCGGCCGGGTCGACGGCGTCCGCGCTGGGATCCTCGGCGACGGCCGAGCCGGTCGGAGCGGTCACCGGGGCGGGATCGCTCGGACGGCTGAGGAACCAGAACGCCCCGCCACCGGCCACCACCAGCAGCAGCACGACGGCCAGCACCGCGATCAGCGGACCTCGACCACGCCCACCCGGAGCCGGCGCGGGGTCTCCGCCGTACGGACCGTCGTCGGGCCGGTACGACTCCCCGCCGCCGTACGCCGGGGCCGGGCTGTACGACCCGCCACGATAGGCGCCCTCCGACTCGCCGTAGCGCGTCTCGGGTCCGCCACCGTAGGGCGCGGCGACCCCGCCGCCGTAGGGTGTGTCGCCGTAGGGCCCAGGTCGCCCCTGGGGCGCCGGCGGGTACGACTGCACCACCGGCGGGTAGGGCTCGTGCGAGGGCGGGTAGGACTGCTGGGGCGGCCGTCCGGGCGTCTCGTCGGGTCGTTGCCCACGCCACGGTCCCGGGACGCCACCACCCGGTGGTCCGTAGTTCGTCATGCCGCCCTCCTGCACAAGTGGTGAGAGGCCGGCCACCAATGCGCGACGCCGACTCCGTGGTCACCGTAGCGTGGTCCACCGATGAGCTCACCTCCACCGAGTGCCGCGGCCCTGGCCACCCGCCGCGCCGGCACCGCGCCGACCTTGATCTGGACCGCGTTGATCGTGGTCTACCTGCTCTGGGGCTCCACCTATCTGGGCATCCGCATCGCCGTGGAGACGCTGCCCCCGCTGACGTCGGCCGCCCTGCGGTTCGCCGTCGCCGGCGCGGTGCTGGCGGTGGTGCTGCGCCTGCGCCGAGGGCCGGGCGCGCTGCGGGTGGAGCGCCGACAGCTCGGCGGCGCCGCCCTGGTCGGGGTGCTCCTGCTCGCCGGCGGCAACGGCCTGGTGGTGCTCGCCGAATCCGGGCCGTCCGGAGTGGCGGTGCCGTCCGGGATCGCCGCGCTGCTGGTGGCGACCGTGCCGTTGCTCGTGGTGCTGCTGCGTTCCGCCACCGGGGACCGACCTCCCGTCTGGACGTTCGCCGGGGTCAGCCTCGGCTTCGTCGGTCTGGTCCTGCTGGTGCTGCCCGCCGGCAGCGCGGACGCCGTGCCGCTGGTCGGGGCGTTGACCATCGTCGCGGGGGCCGCCTCCTGGTCGGTCGGATCGTTCCTGTCCGGGCGGATCCGGATGCCCGCCGACCCGTTCGTCGCCACGGTGTACGAGATGATGGCCGGAGCGCTGGTGCTGGCCGTCGTCGCCGCCGGGCGGGGCGAGCTGCGCGACTTCCACCCGGCGGAGGTCAGCACCCGGTCCTGGCTGGCGTTGGGCTACCTCATGGTGGCCGGCTCGCTGGTGGCCTTCACCGCGTACGTCTGGCTGCTGCACAACGCGCCGATCTCGCTGGTCTCGACGTACGCCTACGTCAACCCGGCGGTCGCGGTGGCGCTCGGCGCGTTGCTGGTGGCCGAGCCGGTCACCCCGCAGGTGCTGCTCGGCGGAGCGGTCATCGTGGCCGGGGTGGCCCTGGTGGTGACCACGGAACGTCCCCGCCGGCCCCGCACGGAATCGCGATCGGGGAGCGCGGGCGAGGACGACCGGCGGTAGCCTCCGGCGCATGTGGGCCGCTGCGCTGGTGCCGGTGGCGTCGCTCGGCGTGCTGGTCGGCCTCGCCGTTCCTCCGCTGGCCCGACGAGTCACCACGTCGCCGGCACACTCCCCGTCGACGTCCCGGCCCTGCCGGTGGGCGTGGCTGAGCCCGGCGGTGTCGGGCGTGGTGTTCGGCGGGCTCGCCGTGGCACTGCGTGACGACCCGGCGCTGCCGGTCTTCCTCGCGGTGGCGTCGGTGGGGCTGGTGCTGGCCGCGGTCGACCTGGCCTGCCTGCGGCTGCCCGACCCGCTGGTCCTGGCCACCGCGCTGCTCGCCCTGGGTGGCCTGTCCGGTGCGGCACTGCTCGCCGGTGACCCCATGCGGCTGCTCGGCGCGCTGGCCGGCGCGGCGGTCGCCGGCACGGCGCACGTGCTGCTGGCCCTGCTGCCCGGCTCGCGGCTGGGTTTCGGGGACGTGAAGCTCGCCGCGGTCCTTGGCCTGCCGCTCGGCTGGCTGGGTCGGGACGCCCTGCTGACCGGGTTGCTCCTGCCGCACCTGTTGCACGGCGGCGTGGTGCTCGGCCTGCTGGCCGCGCGGCGGGTGCGCCGGGACACCCTGCTGCCACTCGGCCCGGCCCTGCTCGCGGGCACCTGGCTCGCCGTGGTCCTCGCCTGAGCCGCCCCGACAGCGCTCACCGGACCAACGCGCCCGGCGCATCGTCGCGGGACGTCCGTTGCCGCGCATCGCCGTCACCGCGGGGGGTCTCAGATGAGGCGGAGCTGGCGGTCCTTCGGCCGGCGCGGCTCGGCCTCGCCGAACCGCTCGAACAGCCCCGGGTCGATCGAGCCGAGGAATGGCGACGGCGCACAGTCGCGCTCGACCCCGTGACGGGTACGGCGGGCGGCGTGCGTGACGTACAGCCGGTCCTGCGCGCGGGTCAGGCCGACGAAGAAGAGTCGCCGCTCCTCGGCGACCGCGTCCTCATCGGGTGTCGAGCCCGGCCACCGCAGCGGCAGCAGCGCGTCCTCGGCGCCGACCAGGAAGACCACCGGGAACTCGAGGCCCTTCGCGGCGTGCAGCGTCAGCAGGGTGACCGCCTCCGCCCGCGGGTCGAGCGCGTCCACCTCGGCTCCGGTGGCCAGCTGCGACAGGAACGTCTCCAGGTCGTCACCGCAGCGTCGGGCCAGCGGGGTCAGCAGATCCACCGCCGAGCGGACGTCCTCGGGACGGCCCACGCCGGCACCGTCCAGGGTGGGCACGGCGAAGCGCTCCGCGACCACCTGGCCGGCCAGTCGCACCCGGGCGGCCAGCGAGCCGGCCAACCCGTCGGCGTGTCGCAGCTCGCGGGCGATGGCCGCCACCCCAGGTCGGTCCCGCAGCCGGTCGTGTGAGCGTTTCTGCACCGGAATGTTGGCACGGGTCAGGGCGTCCACGATCGGCGCGGCCTGCGCGTCGGTGCGGTACAGCACGGCGATGTCGGAGAACGACAGCGAGGTGGACCGCCCGTCGATCCGACCGGAGTCGAGCGACCGGTGGGACAGCCCGCCGACCAGCTCGTCCACGGTACGGACCACGAAGTCGGCCTCCTCGGCGACGGAGGCCGCGGGGTAGCGGCCGACCAGCGGTGCCTCCGGATCGAGCCGGGCCGGGTCCAGCCGTCGGCCCCGGACCAGCGAGGACGGCGCGATGGCCTGCACGGCGGCGGCGAGGATGGGAGCCGAGGAGCGGTAGTTGCGGTTGAGCCGGACCAGCCGGGCGTCGGTGAAGTCCTGGGAGAAGCGCAGGAAGTAGCCGACGTCGGCACCCCGGAACGAGTAGATCGCCTGGTCCGGGTCGCCGATCGCGCAGAGGTTGCCGTCGGCCGGGCTGAGCAACCGCAGCAGCTCGTACTGCACCGCGTCGACATCCTGGTACTCGTCGACGAAGATCCACCGCCAGCGGTCCCGGTAGCGTCCGACCAGCTCCCGGTCGGCCCGCAGCAGCTCCACCGGCAGGCTCACCAGCTCGTCCAGGTCGACCAGATCCTGCTTGCGCAGCAGCGCGGTGTAGCCGGCCTGGTCGTCGCCGGCCTCCGACCGGGCCGCCGCCCGCTCGGCGTCGTCGGCGATCCGGAAGTCCACCGGCAGGCCCGCCGCGTCGGCGTTCTCCCGCAGGATGGTCAGCCCCAACGCGTGGAAGGTGCCCACGGTGACGTCCTCGGCGACCGGGCCGAGCAGCCCGTCGAGGCGGTGCCGCAGCTCCTCGGCGGCCCGGCGGGTGAAGGTGATGGCCAGACAGTGCTCGGGAAAGACGTTCAGCTCCGCGCAGAGGTACGCGATCCGGTGCGTCAGCGTCCGGGTCTTGCCGGTGCCCGGGCCGGCCACGATCAGCAGCGGGCCGCCGGGCGCGGACGCGGCCACCCGTTGCATCGCGTCCAGCCGGTCCAGCAAGCCGGTGCCGACCTCCTCCATGCCCGCGAGCATCGGCTCGAACGGCTCGTGCGGCGACGGCGGCGATGCGATCGGGGGGGCCGGCGGCGGAGCGGTCTTGCGCTTCGGCTCCGCCTTCGCCGCCGCGGGGCGCTTGGCCGCCGCCTGAGCTGCCGGCTCCGCGCGCTTCCGCTGCGCCGGCACCGGTACGTCGAACAGCGTCTCCTGCGCCGCGCCGGTGCTGACGCCCAGCTCCGCCGGGTCGAAGAGGGTGATCACTCCGTACTCGCCGTCGTAGCCCGGCACCCGGCGTACGTCGCCGCGCCGCAGCCGTCCGATACCCTCGGCGAGCAGCTCACCGCCGGCCCGGGCGATGTCGGTCAGCGGCGTCGTGGTCAGGATCTCCAGCTCGGGGCCGAGCGCGGCGAGCAGCTCGTTGAGTCGCCCCTCGACCTTCTTCGACCGGGCACCCACCCTGTTGATCTCGCCGAGGATCTCGGCCAGCGGCACCAGGTGGGTGACCTCCCGGGCGTGCGCCGGCCGGTGCCCCTCCGGGCGGTCCGCCAGCTCCTCGATCCGGCTGAGCACGCCCACGGTGAGCGGCTTGCCGCACTCGGGGCAGCGCCCGTCCGCGGCGCGGGTGCGCTCCGGCGTCCAGTTGATCCCGCACAGCCGGTGCCCGTCCGCGTGGTACTTGCCCTCCTCGGGGAAGAACTCGACGGTGCCGGCCAGGCCATCACCGGTCCGCAGCGCCTCCCGGACGGCGAAGTAGTTCCGCTCGGCGGTCAGCACGGTCGCCTCCCGGCCCAGCGCCGGCGGGGAGTGCGCGTCCGAGTTGGACACCAACTGGTAGCCGTCCAGGCTGCCGACCCGCCAGTTCATCGCCGGGTCGGAGGAGAGGCCGGTTTCCACGGCGAAGATGTGCTCGGCCAGGTCGGCGTAGCAGTCGGCGATCGCGTCGAAGCCGGACTTCGAGCCCAGCGCCGAGAACCACGGCGTCCAGATGTGCGCCGGAACCAGATACCCGTCCGGGCTCGCCTCCAGGGTGATCTCCAGCAGGTCGCGGGAGTCCAGCCCGAGGATCGGCCGGCCGTCGGAGCCGAGGTTGCCGATCCGGCCGAGCGCGGCGTTGAACCGGGCCACCGCGTCCAGGTCGGGCAGGTAGATCAGGTGGTGCACCTTGCGGGTCCGGTCGTCCCGCTTGTAGATCGTGGAGATCTCCACGCTCAGCATGAACCGGACCGGGTCTGCCTCCGCCGTGCCGGCGAGTCGGGGCGGCAGCCGGCGGGCGACGTCCCGCTCCGCCTCCGGGTCGAGCCGGTAGAGCCCCGGTTCGGCCGGGCGCAGCGTCTCCCGGAGATGGTCGTACCAGGCGGGGTGGGTGAAGTCGCCGGTGCCGAGCAGGGCGATGCCCTTACGCCGGGCCCACCACGCGAGGTTCGGCGTGGTGAGGTCACGGCTGCACGCGCGCGAGTACTTCGAGTGGATGTGCAGGTCCGCGACGAATGGCGGGGGGCCACCGGGGGGTACGGCGCTGAACGGGGGCACGCCGCATCCTGTCACGCCCGCCGCGCCGGCCGCCCGCCGCCACGCGCGGACGTGACGTCCGCTATGCCGAGCGCAGCTCGACCAGGGTGATCTGCGGTTCGGCCCCGACCCGGACCGGCGGACCCCAGAAACCGGCGCCGTTGGTCACGTAGACCTTGGTGCCGTCGACCTCGCCGAGCCCACTGACCACCGGCTGTTCGAGTCGGACGGCCAGGTTGAACGGCACCACCTGCCCGCCGTGGGTGTGCCCGGACAGTTGCAGGTCGACGCCGTACCGGGCCGCCTCCTTCGCCGCCACCGGCTGGTGCGCGAGCAGCACCACCGGGCGGTTCGGGTCGCGGTCACCGAGGGCGGCGGCGAAGTCCGGCCCGGCGGCGAGGCCGGTGCCCGTGCCCGAAAGGTCGTTGACGCCGGCCAGGTCGAGTACGCCGCCCCGGGCCTGGATCTCCTGCCGCTGGTTCTGCAGCACCCGCAGGCCGAGCCGGTCCACCTCCTGGACCCACTCCTCCACGCCCGAGTAGTACTCGTGGTTGCCGGTGACGAAGAAGCTGCCGTAGCGGGAGCGCAGGTCGCGCAGCGGCGCGGCGGCCGACCCAAGCTCGGCGACCGAGCCGTCGACCAGGTCACCGACGACCGCGACCAGGTCCGCGTCGAGGCGGTTGATCGCGGCGACGATGCGCTCGGTGTGCGCCCGGCCGCGCAGCGGCCCGAGGTGGATGTCGGAGACGGTGGCGATGCGCAGGCCGTCCATGCTGCGCGGAAGCTTGCCGAGCGGGATCTGCACCCGGTCCAGCTGCGGCGGGCCGAGCGCGGTGCGTACCCCGTACCCCGTGATGCCGGTGGCGGTGAGACCGGCGAAGATGGCTGCCCCGCGGGCCAGCAGCAGCCGGCGTGCCGGGTCGTGGTCGGGCGCACGGACCGCGCTGGCGGCCGGTGGATCGGTCGGCCCGGCGGCGCCGACCAGCACCGGCGCCGGTGCGGCGGTCGTCGCATCGGCGCCGGTGACCCGGCGGCGCAGCACCAGCCGGGTGACCAGCATCGGCACTTCCAGCACGACGAGCAGGACCAGCAGGTAGAACATCAACGCGAGCCAGAGGTAGCCCGGCCAGGCGAGCCAGTAGAGCCCGGCCTGGGTCCCGACGAGGGTGGCCGGCACGAGCAGCGCCAGCACCAGGCCCGCGACACCGCCGATGCGCCGCCAGCGGCCCGGCCCGGTGGTGTCCCGGATCAGCCGCTTCCACAGGTAGAGGTGGATGAGGCCGATGACCAGCGCCAGGACGGCCACGAACCCCAGAACCGCCAACATCTGCTGTGCCTCCCTCAGCCGCCCGCGAACGGTGGCAGAACATCGATCGTGGCCCCGCCTGGCAGGGGTGCCTGCCGATCATGACAGGTGACGCCGTCCACGAGGAAACTCGCCACCCGCAGCACGGCGGCCAGCCGGTCACCGTGCCGCTGGGCCAGCTCGACGGTGAGGTCGTCGAGCGACCGGCCGGCGGCGACGGCCTCCTCGGGGCGGCCGGCGGCGGCGCGCGCGCCGGCGAAGTAGCGGATGGTCAGCGGCCTCGGGTCCACGTCTCAGCCTCCGATCGCGGACATCGGCCGGGTCGGCTGGAGGAAGGTGGGGTCGTCGATGCCGTGCCCGGCGCGCTTGCCCCACATCGCGGTGCGCCAGCGTCGGGCCAGGTCGTCGTCGTCCGCGTCGGCGCGCAGGGCGGCGCGGAGGTCGGACTCCTCGGTGGCGAAGAGGCAGGCGCGGACCTGGCCGTCGGCGGTCAGCCGGGTGCGGTCGCAGTCGCCGCAGAAGGGGCGGGTGACGCTGGCGATCACGCCGACCCGGGCCGGACCGCCGTCGACCAGCCAGGTCTCGGCCGGCGCCGCGCCGCGTTCGGCCGGGTCGGGGCTGAGGTCGAAGCGGGTACGCAGGGAGGTGAGGATCTCCTCGGCGGTGACCATCGTGCTGCGGTCCCAGCCGTGCTGGGCGTCCAGTGGCATCTGCTCGATGATCCGCAGCTGGTAGTCGTGGTCGACGGCGAAGCGCAGCAGGGCCGGTGCCTCGTCCTCGTTGACGCCCCGCATCAACACAGTATTGATCTTGACGGGGTTGAGGCCGGCGGCGGCGGCCCCGGCGAGCCCGGCGAGCACCGCGTCCAGCCGGGCGCGACGGGTGAGCTGGGCGAACCGGCCCGGGTCCAGGGTGTCCAGCGAGACGTTCACCCGGTCGAGGCCGGCCGTGCGCAGCGCCGGGGCGAGCCGGTCGAGGCCGATGCCGTTGGTGGTGAGCGAGATCCGCGGGCGGGGCTCCAGCGCGGCGACCGCGGCCACGATGCCAACCAGCCCGGGTCGGATCAGTGGCTCGCCGCCGGTGAACCGCACCTCGGTCACGCCGAGCCGCTCGACGGCCACCCGGACCAGCCGGACGATCTCCGCGTCGGTGAGCAGCTCGGGACCGGCCAGCCAGGGCAGCCCCTCGGCCGGCATGCAGTAGGTGCACCGAAGGTTGCACTTGTCGGTGAGGGACACGCGCAGGTCCCGGGCGACCCGGCCGAACCGGTCGACGAGGACGCCGTCGGTCCGCGGGGCGACGCTCACCTGTCGACCGTAGCGCGCTCGGGCCGGCCCAGGGCGGCACGGGCAGTCTGGACGACGGCATCTCGGTAACCGCCGCCGAACAGCGCGGTGTGCACCAGCAGCAGGTGTAGTTGGTGCAGCGGCACCCGGTCGGGCCAGCCGTCGGGAAGCGGCCAGCTCTCCCGATAGGCGGCCAGGGCCCGGGCCAGATGCGGGATGCCGCCGAAGAGTGCCAGCTGGGCGAGATCCGTCTCCCGGTGCCCGCCGTGCGCCGCCGGGTCGACCAGCCAGGCGCGGTCGTCGGCGCCCCAGAGCACGTTGCCCGGCCACAGGTCGCCGTGGATGCGGGCCGGCGGCTCCTCCCCGCCGAACTCGCCGACCCGACCGATCACCTGCTCGACCAGGCTGGCGTCGTCGCTGCTCAGCGCGCCGGCGTCGACCGATCGCCGCAGGTAGGGAGCGAGCCGCCGCTGGGCGAACCACGTCGACCAGGGGCCGTCGTCGGGATTGTTGTCCTGCTCGAGCGCACCGATGAAGCCGGGCCAGGTCGCACCGAAGGCCGGTGCGCCGGCCCGGTGCAGGTCGGCCAACTCCCGGCCGAAGCGCTCGGCCGCCTCCGACGTCGGCTCGCCGGGCTCCACCCAGTCGAGCGCCAGCATGTCGGGCAGCGCCACGATCACCTCGGGTACGGCGACCGCGCCGGCCTCCCGCAGCCAGCGCAACCCGGCGGCCTCGGCGGCGAAGAAGCCCTCCGGCACCGGCCGGCCTGCCCGCTCGGGCCAGGATTTGGCGAAGACCGAGTGGCCGTCGTCCAGGGTGAGTCGGGCGGCGGCGCAGATGTCCCCACCGGCGACCGGCGTCTCCCTGATCCGCTGGTGGGTCAGGAACGTCGGCAGGTGTGCCGGGTGCGCGCGCAGATACGCCAGGTCCATCAGCGCACGGTAACCGCTCCCCACGACACAACGGCACCGCCCGAACACATCAGGTCGGCCACCGGTGCCACCCGTTCCGTCCCAGCACCCGAGGATGCGCGTTGACCAGGGGCAACACGGAGAGTGACTGTGGATAAGCCGCGTGTCGTCCACAGGGGCGGCGAAGCCGGGCCAGCCCGTCGCAGGCTCCCGGCATGACCTCGACCGAACGCCCCCGGCTCGCCGTCCGCTCACCCGCCGACCTGCTCGCCGCCGTGCCGTACCTGCTCGGCTTCCACCCCGCCGACAGCGTGGTCGCGGTGGCGCTGCGCGGGCGGCGGATCATCTTCGCCGCCCGCGCCGACCTGCCCGATCCGTCGGCCGATCCGGTCGAGCCGGCCCGGCACCTGGCCGGGGTGATCCACCGCCAGGGCGCCGAGGCCGCGACCGTGGTGGGCTACGGACCGCCCGACCGGGTGACGCCGAGCGTGGACGCCGTGCGCGCCGCCCTGACCGGGGCCGGGCTGGAGGTGCTGGACGCGCTGCGGGTGACCGACGGCCGGTGGTGGTCCTACCTCTGCGCCGAGGTCGACTGCTGCCCGCCCGAGGGCCGGCCCTACGACCCGGCGGCCAACCAGGTGACCGCCTCGGCGGTCTTCGCCGGCCAGGTCGCGCTCCCCGACCGGGCCGCCCTCGTGGCGCAGGTGGCACCGGTGGACGGCCCGGCGCGGGACGCGCTGCGCGAGGCCACCGCCCGGGCCGAGCGGCGACTGACCGACCTGGTCGAGGAGGCGCCCGCGAGCGATCTGCTCGGCGGCCGGGCGCTGCGCTCCGCCGGGGTGGCGGCGGTCCGCGAGGCGCAACGCCGGCAACGGCGCGGCGAACGGCTCGACGACGACGAGGTGGCCTGGCTGAGCCTCCTGTTGACGCACCTGCCGATCCGCGACCACGCCTGGGAACGCACCGACGGTCGGGACCGGGACATCGCCCTCTGGACCGACGTGCTGCGCCGGGCCGAGTCGGAGCTGACCGCCGCTCCGGGCGCGCTGCTGGCGTTCGCGGCCTGGCGGGCGGGGCAGGGGGCACTGGCGGCGGTCGCGCTGGAGCGGACGCTGAGCCTGCACCCCGACTACTCGCTCGCCCTGCTCCTGGACGACCTGCTCCGGCGCGGCGTCCCCCCGTCCGAGCTGGACGGCTGGCCGTCGGTCGGTCTGCCCGGCGTGGTCCGCCCCCGCAGGCGGAGCCGACGTGGCCGCCGGTGACCGATCCCCTCCAGCATCTGGTAATACCGTGGGTGCTACCAGGTTTGGTAGGCTGGCGAGCATGACCGCGAAGCGCTCCGTGAGCCTCCCCGACGACGTGGCAGAGTGGCTCGACCGGCAGCCCAACGTCTCGGCGGCGATCACCGTGGCGGTCCGGGCTCAGATGGCCCGCGCGCACCTCGACGAGGTGCTGCGGCGTGCCGGCATTGAGGTGACCGAGGCGGGCAAGGCGCGGTGGCGTGAGCGCCTGGCGGCACCCATTCCGGCGGACGCCCTGGCCGAGGGGCGCCGGATGTTGGGCGACGCCGGATGAGCGATCGGATCGCGGCCGTGTTCGACGCGTCGGCGTTGACGGCCTACATCGAGGGCAACGTCTCGGTGGGGGAGTTGATGCTCCAGGTCGCCGATGAGGGACGTCAGGTGGCCGTCCCGGCCGCCTGTCTGGCGGTTGCCTTCGCGGGCGCGGGCGACGAGGTTGGTGCCGCGCTGCTGGCCCTGATGATGAGTGCCCCGGTCATACGCCTGCTGCCGCTCGATGCGGACGACGTGCGAGACGCCGGCACGCTGGCCCGCGCCGCGGATGGAGACATCTCACTCGGCCATGCCGCCAGCGCGGCACTCACCCACGAGGCGCACTACGCGACCGCGCAGCCCAGGCTGGCGGCGAAGGTGCTACCGACCAACTGGAGCATCCTCGACCTGGACTGACGAGCGGCTGCATTCCGGCGCCAGGAGGCCGGCAGGCGATCGGCGTGTTCGGTGTGGTCCGAACGATGTACGCGTTTCTCCTGTCAGCGGTCGACTCGGCAGAGCAGACGCCACCGGACAATCATCAGGTGCCCCTGCCAAACGAATGCCCCAGATGAGCGTCGGACTGCTGCTGTCGCTCGCAGGCCTGGCCCTGGTCGACAGCACCAGCATCGGGACTCTCTTCATCCCGGTCTGGTTGCTGCTCGCGCCCGGGACGGTCAACGCCCGGCGGATCCTCGTCTACCTCGGCACGATCGCCGTCTTCTACTTCGCCGTCGGGCTGCTGCTCGCCGTGGGCGGCAGCCGGCTGGCCGACGTACTCGGCGGGGCGCTGGACAACCGGCCGGTGCTCTGGGCGCAGCTCGTCCTCGGGGTCGGGCTGTTCGCGCTCAGCTTCCGCTACGACGGCAAACGACGCCCGCGCGGCGGCGGTGTGCCGCGCTGGCGGGACCGGGTCACCGCCGGCGACTCCTCGGCGCGATGGCTGGTGGGGCTGGCGCTGCTCGCCGCGCTCGCGGAGGTGGCGACGATGCTGCCGTACCTCGGCGCGGTCGGCCTGCTGACCACCTCCGGGCTCGGCGCGGCGGAGATCGTGGGGCTGCTCGCCGGCTACTGCCTGGTCATGGTGCTGCCGGCGGTGGTGCTGCTGGGGGCGCGGATGGCGTGGCCGAGCCTGGTCGAGCCGGTGCTGGTCCGGCTCAACGCCTGGATCGCGCGGCACTCCTGCGGCATGCTCGGCTGGATCCTCGGCATCGCCGGTTTCCTGCTGGCCCGTGACGCCGGGATCCGGCTGGGGCTGTTCGACTAGCTGGCCGATCAGATGGTGACCCGCTCGGTACGGGTGTAGACGTTCATCGTGGTGCCACGCAGGAAGCCGACCAGCGTCATTCCCGCCTCCTCGGCCAGCTCGGCGGCGAGGGTGCTCGGCGCGGAGACCGCGGCCAGCAGTGGCACTCCGGCCATCCACGCCTTCTGGGTCAGCTCGAAGCTGGCGCGGCCGGAAACCAGCAGCAGGTGCCCGGCCAGCGGCAGTCGTCGTTCCCGCACCGCCCAGCCGATCACCTTGTCCACGGCATTGTGTCGACCCACGTCCTCCCGGAGCACCACCAGCTCTCCGGCGGGCGAGAAAAGCCCCGCCGCGTGGAGCCCGCCGGTCCGGTCGAAGCCGCGTTGGCCGGCACGCAGCCGGTCGGGCAGCTCGGCGAGCAGGGCGGCCGGCACGGTGAGCGGGTCCGCCGCCACCGGGAACAGCGAACGGGTTCGGACGGCGTCGATGCTGGCCTTGCCGCAGACCCCGCAGGAGCTGGTCGTGTAGAAGGTCCGGGTCGGGTCGGTGGTCGGTTCCGGCACCCCAGGGGCGAGCATCACGTCCACCACGTTGTACGTGTTCGGCGTCTCCGCGCCGGCGCAGAGCTGCGCGGTCTGCACGTCGTCGGTCGACCGGATCAGCCCCTCGGTCAGCAGGAAGCCGATGGCCAGGTCCAGGTCGTCCCCGGGGGTGCGCATGGTGACCGCGAGCGGCCGTCGCCGGCCGGGGCCGGCCGGGCCCACCCGGATCTCCAGCGGCTCCTCCACCGCCAGGCTGTCCGGCCGGCGGACGGGTCCACGCCCGTCGGTCGCCGCGTCCAGGTCGATCCGGAGTACGCCCCGTCGGTCAGTCGCCCGTCCCATCCCGCCATCCTGCACCCCGCGCCGGTACGCCCGCACGGCCACCGGGCATCGGCGCCGGCCGCCGACCGGATGGTGGCACGGCTACCGTGGCCGGATGGGGACGTACGCCGCGGTGGTGCTCGCCGGTGGGGCGGCCCGACGGATGGGCGGGGTGGACAAGCCCGCGCTCCCGGTCGGCGGCCGGTCGATGCGCGACCGGGTGCTGGCCGCCGTCGCCGATGCCGCGCCGAGGGTGCTGGTCGGTCCGGCGGGCGCGGTCCCGCCCGGCGTACGGGTGACCCGGGAGGATCCGCCCGGCGGGGGACCGGTCGCCGCGGCGGCGGCCGGGCTGGCACTGCTCGACCCGGCAGCGAACCTGGTCGCGCTGCTCGCCGCCGACCTGCCGCTGCTCACCCGCGCCGCGATCGGCGAGCTGCTGACCCACCTGGCCGCGTCGCACACCGGACCGGCGGGCGGCGGCACCGTCGGGCTGGAGCGGCTACCCGACGGGGCGTGCTTCGTCGACGCGGATGGGCGGCGGCAGTCGCTCTGCGGGGTGTGGCGGGTCACCGCGCTGCGTGCCGGGATGGACCGGCTGGCGGCCGAGCGGGGCGGCAGCCTCGCCGGGGCTCCGGTCCGGGCGCTGCTGGCCGGCCTCGTCGTCCGCGAGGTGCCGTGGTCCGGCGACGGCCCGCCGCCCTGGTTCGACTGCGACACTGACGAGGACGTACGCCGGGCGGAGGAGTGGGCGCGATGACGGTGATGGACGACTGGGTGACGGCGGCCTGTACCGAGCTGGACCTGGGCCCGGCCCAGGTGCCCGTGCCGGTGGTGCTGGACCTGGCCCGCGACGTCGCCCACCAGGTGTTGCGACCCGGCGCGCCGGTCACGGCGTACCTGCTCGGGCTGGCGGTGGGCCGGGGCGCCGACCCGGCGGACGCCGCCGCCCGGCTCAGCGCCCTCGCGGCCACCTGGCCGGTCGAGCTGGGCTCCGATCCCGCCGGTCCGTCAGCGGTCTGACCGGCGGCTTCCGCGCCGATGAGAACCGCCGCGGATCCGTGGCGGGCCATGCCGGTGTCCGATCCCGGTCGGGGCCGATCCGACGCCCGGACGGCGTGGGTAGGGTGATCGTGACGGACGGAGGCGATCATGACGGCTGACCACCCCTCGGCGCCGAACAATGAGCTGCCCGGCGGTACGGCCGAGCCGGCGGAGTCGATCCTGCTCGACGAGCCGAGCACCACGGATCTGCGGGCCAAGGTGACGGAGGCGTGGCAGGAGTTCGCCCGCGCGCTCGCCGTCCGGCTGCGGGAGCTGCCCGCTGGCGCGCACCTCGAACTGACCCTGGACCCCACCGCCTCCGGCACCGGGGACGCCGTCTACTCGATCAGCGTCGACGTGGACGGCGACGGCCGGTTCTCCGCCCGGGCGGTCGGCAACGCCACCCTGCCGGCGGGCTACCGCCTGGATCGCGCCGCGGTGGCGGACATGGTCGCGCTCGGCTGGTCCCCGCCGGGGGTGGTGGCCGGCTCCGGTGGTTTCTTCGGGTTGGACGGCACGACAGCGGAGGCGACCCGGATCGCCGCGCTGCTCTCCCGGACGCTGCGCGACGTCTACGGCGCCCCGCACCCGGCGTTCCTCGTCTTCCTGGTGCAGGACGCCGAGGGTGAGCCGCTGACCGTGGAGCCGCTGGGCACCGCGCGTAGCGAGTTCGGCCCGGACGCCGACGTCGAGGCCGACCTGGAGGAGGCACTGGCCGAGGCGGCCGCCGCGCAGGTCGAGCGGGACGACGTGCTCGACCTGGCGGATCGGGTCCGCACCGTGGTCTCCACCATGCTGAAGTCCGACACCGACCGGTTGCAGGTCGACTCGGACGGCGACATCAACATCCGCGCCGGTTCGGCGATGGTCTTCGTCCGGGTGCGGGACAACCCGCCCCTGGTGGACGTCTTCTCCCCGGTGCTCACCGAGGTGGAGCCGACCGAGCGGCTCTACGTCAAGCTCTCCGAGTTGACCAACCGGATGCCGATCGGCCGCCTCTACTGCGCGGAGGACACGGTCTGGGCGTCCATTCCGGTCTTCGGCCGCAACTTCCAGGCCACCCACCTGATGCTGGCGGTGCAGGTGATGACCGGGCTCGCCGACGAGCTGGACGACCGGCTGCACGGCGAGTTCGGCGGCAAGCGGTTCTTCGGCGAGGGCGACAAGCCGGTCCGGCGTGACGAGTCCGAGCACCGCACCGGCATGTATCTCTGAGCGTGGTTTCAGGAGACGTCGAGCAGGGTCTTGCCGACCGTCGAGCGGGCCTCGATGGCGGCGTGCGCGTCGGCGGCGCGCTCCAGCGGGAAACGCTGCCCGATCACTGGCCGCAGCCGGCCGGCCGCCGCCTCCGCCAGCGCCCGACCGGTGTACGCCCGCAGCCGCGCGGGCGGCACGTCCGGCCGGATCAACGCGACCTGCCGTGCGGTGGCGGCCTCCACGGACACCGGTGACCACTCGCCGCTGGCCAGCCCGAAGCTGACCATGCGGCCGCCCGGGGCCAGCAGCTCGAAGGCCGTCTGGGCGACCGGTCCGCCGACACCGTCGAACACCACGTCGACCCCGCCCACCGCGTCCCGGATCCGGGCGGCCCAGCCCGGCGCGCGGTAGTCAACGGACAGCTCGGCACCCAGTCCGGGTAGCAGGTCCACCTTGCGTTGCCCACCGGCCACGCCGATCACCCGGGCACCGGCCCGGGCCGCGAGCTGCACCAGCAGACTGCCCACCCCGCCCGCCGCGGCCTCCACCAGCACCCGGTCCCCCGGGTGGACGCCGACCGCCTCGGTCAGCATCGTGGCGGTACGTCCGTCGGCCAGCAGCGCGACCGCCGCGTCCAGCGCCAGCCCGGCCGGAACCTCGATCGGCGCGGTCGCGTGCACCGCCACCCGTTCGGCGTATCCGCCGGAGCCGCCCGTGGCGCTGACCACCCGCCGCCCGGTCAGCCCGGGGTCGACGCCCGGCCCGACGGCGGCGATCACCCCGCCGACGCCGTTGCCGGGGATCAGCGGCGGGGTGACCCGGAACGGCCCGGGGCGACCGGAGCGCTGCTGCGTCTCGACGAAGGTGATGTTCGCGTGCGCGACGTCGACCAGCACCTGACCTGGGCCGGGTGCCGGGTCGGGTGCCGGGCCAGGCACCAGCACCTCGGGCCCACCGAATGCACGTATCCAGACCGCCCGCACGGAACCCCCTCGGCCGTGGTGGGCGTTCTGCCCACACTCCGCCGCCAGTTCATCTGTTGAACCGGGCTTGAGGTCAAGGGCGGGTGGGGCCCGGAAACCCCGAGGTCGGCCGGTGCGGCGGGCGGATCCGGTCAGCGGGTGGAGGGGCCGACGCCGGGGGATTCGACCAGCCGGGAGAGCACGATGGTGCTGCGGGTGGAGGTCACGAAGGACTCGGCGCGTAGCCGCTCCAACGCCGCCTCCAGGTGGGCGATGTCGGCGGCGCGCAGGTGCACCAGCGCGTCTGCCTCACCGGAGACGGTGTACGCGCCGACCACCTCCGGGTGCCGGCGGGCCGCCACGCCGATCTGCGCCGGGGTGGTCCGGCCGGCACAGAACAGCTCGACGAACGCCTCGGTGGTCCAGCCGACGGCCGCCGGATCAACCACGGCCGTGAATCCCCTGATCACGCCGGTGGCGCGCAGTCTGTCGACCCGGCGCTTGACCGCCGGGGCGGAGAGTGACACCCGGGTGCCGATGTCGGCGTACGACGCGCGGGCGTCGGCGACGAGCAACGCAATGATCCGCTGGTCTACCGCGTCTATCTGCAACGTTCCGCCTCTGGGAAGCAATGGTTGTGGCTGTTACCAAAGTTCAACGGTACCTACTCTTGGTGACCGTGAACCAGCAGCGAGTCCCGCGAAAGCGGACATATCTCATGTGCTCGCCCGAGCACTTCGCGGTGGAATACGCGATCAATCCGTGGATGGACGTGACCACTCCCGTCGACCGGGACCTGGCCGTCAAGCAGTGGGACCGGCTGCGCGAGACGCTGGTCGGTCTCGGCCACGAGGTGCACCTGCTCACGCCCGAGCGCGGCCTGCCCGACATGGTGTACGCCGCCAACGGCGGCGTCGCGGTGGACGGCAGTGTCTACGGCGCGCGGTTCAAACACGAGCAGCGGGCCGCCGAGGCCGCCCTGCACCATGCCTTCTACGAGTCGCAGGGCTGGCGGTTCATCGCCCCGAGCGAGACCAACGAGGGCGAGGGTGACTTCGCGTACGTGCCGGAGGCGCACGGCGGGCTCATCCTGGCCGGGCACGGCTTCCGCACCGAGATCCCGGCGCACGCCGAGGCGCAGGAGGCGCTGGGCCGGCCGGTGGTGTCACTGCGTCTGATCGACCCGCGCTTCTACCACCTGGACGTGGCGCTCGCCGCCATCGACGACTCGAACATCGTCTACTTCCCCGGCGCGTTCTCCGCGGCCAGCCAGCGGGTGCTCACCCAGCTCTTCCCGGACGCCGTGATCGCGGACGACGAGGACGCGATGGCCTTCGGGATCAACCTGGTCAGCGACGGCGCGAACGTGGTGCTCAGCAGCGAGGCCACCCGGCTGGCCGGCAAGCTCAAGGCCGCCGGCTACACCCCGGTCCCGGTCGATCTGGCCGAGCTGAAGAAGGGCGGCGGCAGCGTAAAGTGCTGCATCGGGGAACTCCGGCACTGACCGGAACACCGCCGCGTACGTCCGGGCCGGCCTCCCGTTGGGGAGGCCAGCCCGGGACCGTGCTCGTGGTGGGCGGTCAGCCCAGCGTGGCCAGCTCGTTGATCAGCACGTTCGACATGACCTGACCGTCGCGCTGCACCTCCCGCAGGTACCACTTCTGCTGCGGGGTGCGCGGCTGGTTGAACTGCCAGATGCCGCGCGGGCTGTCGATCTGGCCGATCTTGCCCAGCGCCAGGTTGACCTGCTGGGGGGTGGGTGACCCGCCGGTCAGCTGGATCGCCTGGTCGAGCACCTGCGCCGCGTCGTACGAGGCCATCGCGTAGGTGGTCGGCGTGACCTGGTACTTCTTGCGGTAGGCCGAGGCGAAGACCCGGTTGGACGTGTTGTTCAGGTCGGCCGAGTAGTTCAGGGCGGTCTGGATGCCGAGCGCGTCCCTGTCCATGCTCTCCAGCACGCTGCCCTCGGTGAGGAAGCCGGGTGCGTACACCGGCCCGGAGAACTGGTCACGCAGCTGCTTGATGAACTCCACCGCCGCCGCGCCGGCGTAGAAGCAGACGACCGCGGTCGGCTTCTTGGTCAGCGCCTTGCGGATGTCCGCGCCGTACGTGTTCTTCCCGGGGTTCGGGGTGGGGTTGGTGTTGGTCACCGGGTCGGCGATCCGCGGGTCGCTGGCGCCGAACTCCTGCCGGAAGCCCCGCACCACGTCCGGGCTGCCGACGTTCTCCGGCATGATCATCGCGATGCGGCCGTTCGACGGCAGCTGGTCGCGCAGGTAGCGGCCGAGCGCCCGGCCGGCCTCGTCCAGCACGTAGGACGTCCGCCAGATGTAGAAGACACTCTGCAGGCTGCTCGGCGAGGCGTTGGAGCCGATCAGCGGGACCCGGGCCTGCTCGACGGTGTCCCGGATGCCGACCATCACCGCCGAGTTGACCACACCGGTGAGCGCCAGCACGCCCTTCTTGAGCAGGTCCTCGACGGCGGCCTTGCCGGTCTTGGCGGTGTCACCCTCGTCGGCGGTCAGCAGCTCCACCGGGTGCCCGCCCAGCCGCTGGTCGTGCAGGTCGAGGAAGAGCTGGAAGCCGTTGGTGATGTCCTCACCGATGCTCTTGAAACCGCCGGCCTCCGGCGTGATCAGACCGATCTTGATCGGGCCCCGGCTGGCGGTCGACGGGTCGTCGGTGTCGGAGCCGCACGCGGCGGCGAATCCGGTGGTACCGAGCGCGGCCAACAGCTGGAGCGCCCGCCTGCGATTCATCTGCGACACCGAGTTCCTTCCCAGAAGCGTTGCAGGGCAGAACACCGCCCCTCCGGCGTTCTACCTGCTCCGCGACGCTGCGTCAATGGCTAATGATCATCGTGCAGGGACCGCAACATAACCAGGACCCGGGGCCAGGCCGGGGACTCCGGGTCGATCAGCCCGAAATGCTCGCATCCGGGCAGTTCGACAAGGGAGATGTCGGATCCCGCGGCACGCGCCGCCGCCACGAACTCCCGGCTCATCGTCACCGGCACCTGCTGGTCGGCCGAACCATGCATGACTACTGTGCGTGTCCGAGTCGGCACCAATGACCGTGGATCAGTCGCCGCGTACCGGTCCGGGACCTGCGCCGGGCCGCCGCCGAGCAGCGCCGCCACCGCGCCCGAGTCCAGGTCCTGCCGGTACGCCTCAACCAGGTCGGCCACCGGGGCCAGGGCGAGCACGCCGCCCACCGTCGCGGGCGCGGTGGCCGCCACGTACAGCGCCAGGTGGCCACCGGCGGAGTGGCCGATCAGGATCGGGGCGGCCCGGGACACCCGGCCGGGCAGCGCCTCGGCGGCCAGCCCGGGCAGTTCGGCGACCCCGGTCAGCACGTCGGTCATGGTCCCCGGCCAGCCGCCGCCCGGCTGCCCGGTGCGCCGGTACTCCAGTTGCGCCACCGGGTGGCCGGCCGAGGCGAGCGCGGCGGCCAGCGGCCCGGTGTGCCGCCGGTCGTACTCGGCCCGCCAGAAGCCACCGTGCACCACGACGACCAGTGGTCGTGCCGGGCCGGCGCCGGCCGGTTGCCGCAGGTCGGCCACCTGGTCGGGGTGGTCGCCGTACGCCACGGTCCGGTCGGGCTCCGGAGCGGGCCGGGTCAGCACGGCGCGCGGGTCGGCAGGCATGGCGCGACGGTAGCGCGCCCCGCCCGGGTGGTTCGGCCCCGGGAGTCGGTCCCGGGGGGCATGGGTTGCGCCCGCTGGGTAAAGATGGACCCCATGACCGAAGCGCACTCCGACGCACAAGACGACGAGACCGACCGCGACGATTCCGGCCACTCCGGCACCGTGGTGGTGGTCGGCCCGGACGGTCGGCCGATCGGCACGGTGCAGACCGAGGAGGGGCAGGGCGAGGACCCGACCCGCCTGGTCGAGCAGCCGGCCAAGGTCATGCGGATCGGCAGCATGATCAAGCAGTTGCTGGAGGAGGTCAAGGCGGCCCCGCTCGACGACGCCAGCCGCAGCCGGATGCGTGAGATCCACGAGCGGTCCATCGTCGAGCTGAAGGAGGGCCTCGCCCCCGAGCTGCGCGACGAGTTGGAGCGGATCTCGCTGCCGTTCACCGAGGACAAGGCCCCGAGCGAGAGCGAACTGCGGATCGCGCACGCCCAGCTCGTCGGCTGGCTGGAGGGTCTGTTCCACGGCATCCAGGCGGCCCTGGTCGCTCAGCAGATGGCCGCCCGGGTGCAGCTGGAGCAGATGCGCTCCGGCCGGCAGGCGCTGCCCAGCGGTCCCGGCGGGATGGTGCCGGGGATGCCGGGCATCGGCCAGCCGAGCGGTGGCGAGGGGCACAACACCGGCCAGTACCTCTGACCCGGCCGGCTCAGTCCAACCCGAAGATCTTCTCCAGGTACGCCGCCACGCCGTCCTCGGAGTTCGCCGCGGTCACCTCGTCGGCGACCGCCAGGACGGCGCGGTGTGCGTTGGCCACCGCCACGCCCCTCCCGGCCCAGCTCAGCATCGGCACGTCGTTGGGCATGTCGCCGAAGGCCAGCACATCCGCCGCGCGCACCCCGAGCCGGTCGCAGTACCAGTCCAGCCCGGCAGCCTTGGTCACCCCGGCTGCGGAGATCTCCACCAGCCCCGAGGACGACGAGTGCGTCGCCTCGGCCAGCCCGGCCACCGCCGCGGCGACCAGCGCGACGAACGCGTCCGGGTCCTGCTCGCCGGCGCGGGCGAGCAGCTTCACCGCCGGGGCCGAGAGCAGCTCCTCCGGCGTCTCGACCGGGCGGATCATTTCCGGGTCGGTGTCCCAGCGCAGCGGGTAGTCGGCCTCGTGCCGCATCTGCCGGCTGTCGAGGATCTCCACCGCGAAGCTGATCCCGGGCACCTCGGCGCGCAGCCGTCGGGCCACCTCGGCCAGGTGCTGCGGCGCGAGCGGGTCCGCCCGCAGCACCTCGTCCTCGAACGGGTCGTAGACCACGGCGCCGTTGGCGCAGACCGCCGGCAGCGGCTCGGCCAGCTGGTCGTACACCATCTTCAGCCAGCGGACGGGACGGCCGGTGACCAGCACGACCGGCGTGCCCCGCGCGGAGATCCGGGCGAGCACGTCGGCGGTGTGCGGGCTGACGGTGTGGTCGTCGCGGATCAGCGTGCCGTCGATGTCGGTGGCGATCAGTCGGGGCGTCTCTCCCATCACCGGGACAGTAGCCGGTCCAGATACACCGCCACCCCGTCGTCGTCGTTGCGGAGGGTCACCTCGTCGGCGGCGGCACGGACGGCGGGGTGCGCGTTGGCCACCGCCACCCGGGACCAGCCGGCCCATTCGAACATCGGCAGGTCGTTGGGCATGTCACCGAAGACCAGCACGTCGGCGGGGTCGACCCCGAGCGTCTGCGCGACCACGGTCAGCCCCGTCGCCTTGTCCACCCCTGGCGGGCAGATCTCGATGAACCCGAGCCCGGCCTGGGTGAGTGTGGCGACCTGCGGCGGGACGATCCGGCGGGCCACGGCCAGCAGCTCGTCCACGTGGTGGTCGGCGGTCCGGGCGAAGGCCTTGATCACGTCGCAGGAGAGGCACTCCGCGCGGGTACGCGCCTCGAACCTGTCCTGGTAGGGCCAGCTCGCGTGATAGTCGCCCCAGAGCGGGGCGTCGTGCTCGTCGGAGGCCTCGACCATGACGGTCAACGGGCCCACCTCGGCCTCCAGGTCGGCGAGCAGCCGGGCCAGCACCTCGCCGGCCAGTCGCTCCTCGCGGAGCACCACCGGGCCGGTCGGGTCGCTCTGGTCGACCACCCACCCGCCGCCAGCCATCACCAGAAAGTCGGCGGCCCGGATGTCGTTGCGGCTCAGCTCGGTCAGCCGCGGTCCGCGCCCGGTCGCGCCGACCACCGGAATGCCGGCGGCCCGCACCCGGTCGAGCACCCCATGGGTGTACGCGGAGACGGTGTCGTCGCTGCGAACCAGCGTCCCGTCAAGGTCGGTCGCGATCAGCTTGGGCAGTCCCGGGCGGGTCATCGTTCCTCCTTCGCCCGCCGCCGTCGCAGCCTGCCGTGCGGTACTGGTGCCGAGATCCGGCGTTACGGCGGGCAGCAACCGTACCTCGCGGAACAGGTCGCAACCATGGCTTCCAGGCGAATCGGGCGCCAACGCACGGCGCACCGCCGGTGTCCACGAATCGCAGGTCAGGCGGTGCGGGCAGAGCGTCGGACCGCGCCCCTGACGCGGCTCAGGCCGGGGGTTCGGGGCGGGCGAACGGAGCGGCCGAGGTGACCGTCAGGTCGGCCGGCGGGGGCGGGCCGTCCTCGTCGATCGGGCCGCGGTCCCGACGGCGGCGCCAGCCTCGTCCCGCCGCACCGTCCCCGGCCCGGTCGTCCTCCGCCGGCCCCGCCGGTGCGCCGATCGCAGCGGCCGCTGGCAGCCGCAGCGCGAGACCGAGCAGCACGCACGCGATGAACGCCATCACCAGGCCGCGACCGTACTCGACCCCGAAACCGTCCTGCGGTGAGTAGTAGAGGCTGCGCTCACTGGGGTCGTCGAGCGTGCCCGTTGCGACGGCCAGCAGCGCCAGCAGGGCGCCGGCGAGCGTAAGCCCGGCCAACCGGGCGTTCGGCCGGACAGTCGCCGTGCCCCGCAGCGCCAGCGCGACGGTGCAGACCAGGCCGAGCAGCCCGACCAGGTAACCGACTCCCAGGCCGCCGACCTCGGAAACCCCGACGGGCACCTCGATCGTGGTGTTCCCCTCCGGGCCGCCGTTCGGCATGGTCATCACCAGCCACTCCCCGACCAGCGAGGCGACCCCGGCCACCGCGCCGAGCCCCGCGAGCAGCAGAGGCAGCCGGGGGTCCCGGGCGAAACTGGCCAGGGTTCGGACCAACGCGCGCCGCCGCGTCGGATCGTCGGCACCCCACTCGACCACGGCGGGGCCGTCGGACCGCTCGCCTTGCCGGGGGATCGGCAGCTCCTCGGACATCGGCCATCCTTCCGCCGGTCACGGGCCTGCGTCGAATCATGGCACAGCCGACGGGTGGTGACGGGAATCGCAGGGCCGGCGTCCGTGCCGGTCGGTCGCCCGGTGGTCGCCTATCCGCTAGCGTTCTGGTCATGCCTATCCGTACCGCTTCCGCACAATGGCAGGGCAATCTCACCGAGGGTTCGGGCACCGTCCGCACCAGTAAGGGCGGCCTGTCGGGCACCTACTCCTTCAAGTCACGCTTCGAGGAGGGCGAGGGCACCAATCCCGAGGAGCTGATCGCCGCCGCGCACTCCGGCTGCTTCTCGATGGCGTTCTCGAAGGCCCTCGCCGACGCCGGCTCGACGCCCACCTCGGTCGACACCACCGCCAAGGTCCACCTGGACAAGACCGACGCCGGGATGACCGTGACCCGGATCGAGCTGGAGACCGTCGGCCAGGTGCCGGGCATCGACGACGCGGAGTTCCAGAAGCTCGCCGAGACCGCCAAGGCCAACTGCCCGATCTCACGCCTGCTCTCGCCGGGCGCCGAGATCACCCTCACCGCCCGCCTGGCCTCCTGAGCCGGTCGACCCGTACGCCGCGCGTTCACGGACAGGGTCTCCGCCCGCAGTCGGGCGGCCGCTCTCTCCGTGAACGCGCGGATCCCGGCCCGGCGCCGCTGATCGTGACCCGTCGGTTGGCACGAGGTCGGGCAGAATGGGTGGGGTGCCGGTGGAGATGACTCGCGAACGCTTCGAGGAGCTGGTCGGCGACGCCCTCGACGAGGTGCCCGAGGAACTGCTCGGCCTGATGAGCAACGTGGTGATCCTGGTCGAGGACGACCCGCCCCCGGGCGAGCCCGACCTGCTGGGCCTCTACGAGGGGCACGCGCTCACCGACCGGGGCTGGGACTACTCGGGTGTGCTGCCGGACCGGATCTTCATCTACCGCCGCCCGATCCTGCGGATCTGCGACAACGACGAGGACGTCGTCGACGAGGTGGCGGTGACCGTGGTGCACGAGATCGCCCACCACTTCGGCATCGACGACGCGCGGCTGCACGCGCTGGGCTGGGGCTGAGCGCGACCGATCGCCGCCTGACCGATCCGCCGCGCCGCTCGGCCGATGGCCCGTGGTTGCCCTGGTCGCCTACCGTCGGTGCAGCGACCGCGACCTTTTCAGGAGGCACCTTTCATGCGCAGCGAGCTGTTCTCCACGGAGAATCTGGAGAAGGAGTCCGCGCAGCCCGGCATGCGGCTGCAGAACTCCAAGATGTTGAAGATCGAGCTCAACGGCGAGGCGATGGCCCGGGTCGGGTCGATGGTCGCCTACCAGGGGCAGGTGCAGTTTCAGGCGCTGGGCTCGGGCGGGCTCGGCAAGTTCCTCAAGCAGAAGCTCACCGGCGAGGGCGTCCCGCTGATGAAGGTCTCCGGTCAGGGTGACGTCTTCCTCGCCGAGCTGGCCAAGGACGTGCACATCATCGACCTTGAGCCGGGCGACGCGCTCTCCATCAACGGCTCCAGTGTGCTCGCCTTCGACTCCACCCTCCAGTACGACATCAAGATGGTCGGCGGCGCCGGGATGGCCTCCTCTTCCGGCCTGTTCAACTGCGTGTTCAGTGGGTACGGCCGGATCGCCATCACGACCAGGGGCACTCCGGTGGTGTTGAACGTGGACGCCCCGACGTACGTCGACCCGCAGGCCGCGGTCTGCTGGTCGGCCAACCTCCAGACCGGCTACCACCGGGCCGAGCAGCTCGGCCTCGGCACGCTCCTCGGGCGACGCACCGGCGAGTCCTTCACGATGAGCTTCGCCGGCCAGGGCTTCGTTGTGGTGCAGCCCTCCGAGGAGCCGCCGATCATGGGCAGTGGCGCGCAGCAGCAGGAGGGCGGCCTGCTCGGCGGTCTGCTGAGCTGATCACACCGGTGCCGGCGCTCCCGGTCCAGGGCGTGCCGGCACCCGCGTTCAGCTCAGTTCGCCGCTGCGCAGCTGGGCCAGCCAGGCCGCCGCGTCCGCGTAGTCGGCGTCGGAGAGGCCGGCCGGCGCCGGCACCGGCCGCTCGCCCGCCGTCTCGGCCCACCGGTGCCGGGGGTACGAGCCCAGGAAGCGGACGTCGGCGCAGACCCGGCGCAGGCCCTGCAACGCCTCGCCCAGCCGTGCGTCGGCCACGTGCCCCGTGCAGTCCAGGAAGAAGACGTACCGGCCCAGCGCCTCGCCGGTCGGGCGGGACTCGATCCGGGTCATGTTGACCCCCCGGACGGCCAGCTCCATCAGCACCGACAGCAGTGCGCCGACCCGGTCGTGGGCGATGTAGACCGCGAGCGAGGTGAGGTCGTCGCCGGTCGGCGGCGGGGGCGGCCCGGGGCGGGAGACGAGCGCGAACCGGGTCACCGCGTCCGGATGGTCGGCGATCTTGTCGGCGAGCACCGCGAGGCGGTGCCGGGCCGCACCGATCGGCGCGCAGATCGCGGCGTCGTACTCGCCCGCCCCGGCGCCGCCGGCGGCGGCGCCGTTGGAGAGCACGTCGACCACCACCGCGTCGGGCAGGTGGTCGCGCAGCCAGCCCCGGCACTGGGTGGACGCCTGCGGGTGGGCCGCCACGGTGCGGACCGAGGTCAGCGAGGTGCCCGGGCGGGCACCGAGCACGAACTCCACCGGCAGGACCACCTCCCGGGTGATCACCAGTGGCTCGCCCTCGGCCATCTCGTCGAGGGTGACACCGACCGCGCCGCCGATCGAGTTCTCCAGCGGCACCAGCGCGGCGTCGGCGTCCCCGGCCCGAACGCTGTCCAGCGCCTCACCCACGCTGCGGGCGGGCGTACGGTTGCCGCGTTCGGCGGCGGGGACGGTGCGCAGCGCCTGTTCGGCGAAGGTGCCCTCCGGGCCGAGGTAGACGAAGCGCGTCGGCGGTGTTCCTGGCATGCGGACCAGCCTACGCACCCGGTCCGAGGACCGGCCCGGCGTCGCAGGCGAGCGTCCGGATCCCCACCGGACCGGTGGCACGTACCTCGATGGTGCACACGTCGGTGCCGGCGGTGACCAGCTCCGGCGCGGCGACCCGACCGCGGGTGACGACCTGGAGTTCCTCGTGCCCGGTCACCTCCAGCACGGTGTACTGCCAGTCGGCGGCGCAGAGCGGCCCGGTGCGGACCCGGACCCGGACGTTGTCCGGAAGCACGCCGCCCCGGCCGCGCAGCAGCTGCACGATCCGCTGCCCGGTTGGCCCGTTCTGGCAAAGCGTCGCGACCAGTCCCGCGTCCGGGGTGGCGGTCGCGGTGCCGACCGGCGGGGTGGCGGGCGCGGTGCTCGGGGCGCCGGTCGGGCCGGGTGCCGTCGGGGCGCCGGTGCCGGTCGGCGTGCTGGTCGGCTCCCGCAGCTCGGGCGGGGCGCCGCAGCCTGTCAGCGCTCCGAAGGCGAGCAGCGCGAGCGCCGCCCGCAGGACCCGGGTCGTGGGTAGCGCGCGGGTCGCCACCGGATCGTGGGTCGCCGGTGGGGCGTGGGTGATCGCCCGCGGTGGGGTGGACACGCGGCAAAACGGGGTGAACGGCACTGGCCGATCCTCGGGACATCGGAGAACGTCGTCGTGGCCGGGGTGGCCGAGCCCATCGTAGGGGGAGCGGCCGAACGGGTGAAGCTCAGCCGAGGACGCGGTGCCCGGCACGCTCCAGGGCGGCCGTGCCCTCCGTCAATCGCACGGCCGGCACCAGCAGGTAGTCGGTATCGAAGGTGGAGAACGTGACCACGCTGACCCGGGCCTCGGCGAGCGGGTCGACAAGCGCGGCCAGGGTGTCGGTGCCGGCCACGTCCACCGGGCCGGCGACACGCAGGCAGCGCCAGACGGTCTCCACCACGGCCTGTGCGGGGGCCCGCTCGGTCGGGCAGATCACCGAGATCCCGTCGGCCGTCCAGCTCACGGTGACCACGTCGGTGCGACCCAGCCCGCTCGACAACGCGTCCGGCAGGGTGGAGCCGGCGGCCAACCGGCACACGGCGTACTCCCCCGGCAGCAGAGCGATATCGAGCATGAGCGCACCTTACGGCCTCGGTGCGGACCCACCCCAGCATCGCCGCGTGCGGCGAACGACACACTCCGTCGCAGGTCAGACCTCGGAGAAGAAGGTGAGCGAGCCGGCCACGGCACCGTGGGCGAGCACCGGGGTGGAGATCGCGTCGACGGTCGCGTCGGAGCTGTTCGCCGAGGCCGCCTGCACCCGGAGCAGACCGCGGGCGAGCCGGCCGGACGAGAGCGCCAGCAGGGGCGGAATCTTGTCGATCTCGGCCTCGGTCAGCTCGCCGCGGTTGGCGGTGAAGTCCAGTAGGCGCAAGCCGCCGTCGAGCAGCGGCCGCCCGATCAGGCCGTCCGGCTCGCCCAGGCAGAGCAGCTCGCAGCCGGCCGTGGAGATCGCGATCACCCGGGTTTCGGCGTCGATCAGCAGGCACGGCTCATCGGCCCGGCCGACCGTCGAGGACCACTGGCCGAAGTTGTCGGACTCCGGCTCTGTCGAGGCCCGCGCCGCCGGCACGAACACTTCCGAGAGCGAGAGTTCGACGTGGGCCACCGAGCCTCCTATGTACACCGACGGACTGTCCACGCTAGCGGGTCGCCGACGAAACCACCGAGCGCGCCGGGCCACCGGCCGCACTGCCTGAGCCGGGGCGGCAAGTGACGGCGCGAGAGCCGGTGGGGTGGACGGGGACCGGAGCCGCGTGGCGTCGCCGGTGACGTTACCGGCGGTTGGCCGGCTTGTCAGCGGCCGTTCGGCCCTCGTCATACCACCGGTAGTCGGCGGTGTGACGGTACGTGCCGTTCAGCCAGGTGCCCGGGTGCTGCGCGACCCGGGACAGCTTCTCGGCCGTGGCGGGGCTGATCCGGCTGCCGCCGGCCACGAGGAGCCGGTCAAGCTCCCGGTGGGTGGCCATCAGACAGTCCTTCGGCAGGCCGTAGACGCTGATCACGCCGGAGCCGACGAAGGTCAGCACCGGCGTCACCGGCACGGTCAGCCGCACCGCGGTGGAGAGAGCCTTGCTGGCCCGCTTGGCATCCCGGCGGGCCTCCGCCACGTACGGCGGGCGCTTGCCGTTGATCTGCACGACGTCCCCCGCGACGAGCACACGGGCCCGGCCGTGGTCGGCGATGGTCACCGCGAACAGGCCGCTCGGCCCGATGGCGAGGAACCCGGCGCGCTCGTCCTGACCACGGTCGAGCAGGACGTCGGCCACATCGGTGCGGGGCCACTCGATGACGTGCCAGGCCGGCCCGAGATGGTCGAGCTGGCCCAGGGCCCGTGCTCCGGCCGCCTCCAGCCTCCGGGCGCCCCGCTCGGCCCGACGACGGCGGGCCCATTCGAGCGGTGTCGGACGGACCGGTGCGAGAACCCCCGGCGCCTCGACGCGGGGATGGGGCACCGCGACGGGCGGCAGTGCCCGGGCGGTTGGTACGGCTCGTCGTGCGGGAAAGACAGTCATCGCGACCTCCGGCAAAAGGTCCCTCGAAGTTATGTCCCCACTACCCTACGTTGACACTCCCCGTGTTGGGCAAGCCGGAACGCCGGAGTGACTGTGGATGAATGCCATATTCATCCACAGTTCTTTACTCGGATGCCGCCAAACCCTGCCCTACGCTGCGGGAGTGACCCACTACGTCGACAGCGAAGTCGGCCGGCTCGGCACCGTACTGCTGCACCGGCCCGGCCCGGAACTGGCCCGGCTCACCCCCCGCAACAACGACTCACTCCTGTTCGACGCGATCCCCTGGGTCGGTCGGGCCCAGGAGGAGCACGACGCGTTCGCCGCCGCGCTGCGCGAGCGCGGCGTCGAGGTGCTCTACCTGGCCACCCTGCTGGCCGAGACGTTGGCCGTCGCGGACGCCCGGGCCGAACTCACCGAGCAGGTGCTCCGCTCACGCCGGCTCGGTGACACCCTGCGCGCCCGGGTCGCCGACCACCTCTCCTACCTGGACCCGGTCGCGCTGGCCGACGTGCTCACCGCCGGGCTGGCCCACGAGGAACTGCGGATCAGCTCGGAACGGCCCGGCGGCCTGGTCTACACCCTGATGGACCGGCACGACTTCGTCATCGACCCGCTGCCCAACCTGCTCTTCACCCGGGACTCGTCGCTGTGGATCGGCGACCGGGTCGGAGTCACCAGCCTGGCCATGCCGGCCCGCCGCCGGGAGACCACCCTCACCGACGCCATCTACCGCCACCACCCGCGCTTCGCCGGCACCGAGTTCGTCTACCGCCCGCACCTGGAGCACCTGGAGGGCGGGGACGTGCTGCTGCTCGCACCCGGGGTGCTGGCGGTCGGGGTGGGTGAGCGGACGACCCCGGCCGGTGCCGAACGGCTCGGCCGGCAGGTCTTCGCCGCCGGGCTGGCCCACACCATCCTGGTGGTGCCGATCGCCCAGGAGCGCGCCACCATGCACCTGGACACCGTCTGCACGATGGTCGACGTGGACGCCGTGCTGATGTATCCCAACGTCGCCAGCACGCTCTCCGCGTACACCGTGATCGCCGGCGCGGACGGCGAGGACCCACGGGTGGACGGCCCCGCGCCCTTCCTGCGGGCCGCCGCCGACGCGATGGACCTCGACCAGCTCCGGGTCATCGACACCGGGCTCGACCCGGTCACCGCGGAACGCGAGCAGTGGGACGACGGCAACAACACGCTCGCCCTGGCACCCCGGCTCTGCGTCGGCTACGAGCGCAACACCGAAACCAACGCCCAGTTGGAGCGGGCCGGCATCGAGGTGATCCCGATCGCCGGCTCGGAGCTGGGCTCCGGGCGGGGTGGGCCGCGCTGCATGTCCTGCCCGATCACCCGCGACCCCTTGAAGGAAGGGCCCCTTGTTAACGCCTAGTGCATAACAAGGGGCCCTTCCTAACGTCAGCGGAGGGTGAGCTGGCGACCGAGCAGCCCCTGGCGGGCCCGGCGGCCGGCGGCGTCCAGCGGGTCGGTGGCGGCGAGGGCCTCGGCGTACCGCTTGGCGAACTGCGCCACCGGGTCCTCCCAGTCGGTCGCCGGAGTCTCCTCCGGCAGGTCCCAGACCGGCACCAGCCGACCGTGCGCGCGGAACATGCCGGCGAACCGGGTCTGCTCGCCCAGCGGCAGCGTGCCAGCCGCGCCGAGCCGGGCCAGCGCGTCGAGGGCGGCGTCCTCCTCGTCCGGCAGCACCCAGCGCACGTGCGCCTTCTCCGGGACCTGGCACCAGTACGCGGCCTTCGCCGCGGTCAGCCGCACCGTCGGGTAGATGGCCGCGTTCGCCCGCTCCAGCGACGCCTGCACGGTCGGGTCGTCCGTGGCGCCAGGGTCGAGCCAGAACTCGAACCCGTCGTGCATGGTGATCTCCAGTGGGCCGTCCACCACGACGTCCTGCAGTCGGGGGCCTAGCCCGGGCAGCGGCGGCACGGCCACCTGGCCGCCCGGCTCGGTCCGCAACGCGCACAGCAGCGCCTCGGCCAGATCCCGGGAGACGTCACCGGACTGCTGGTGACGTTGCAGACCGATGAGCACCCGGCCGTCCGGCTTGGTGATCGCCGGGGCGGCCATCGGCAGCACCGTGGCCAGCGTGACCGGCCGGTCCCCGAACTCTTCGACAAGGGCGGGCGACAGCCGCAGCGGCGCGGATGCGGCGGGCACCAGCTCGCGCAGCGCGATCCACTCGGGCTCGTCGACCAGCCCCTCGAACGGTCGGGGCACGAAGATGTCCCGCACCTTGTCCCGACGGGGGGCGGTATCGGCGGCGGCGCGCTGGCTCTTTCGACGCTTGCTCACGGCGTCACAGCCTAGAGGCCCGACCGGCTCGTCGTGGGCGGGACCCGCCACCGGCGGTCAGTCAGCCCGCCGGCACCAGGTCGGGCCGGGGTGCCGGGGCCGGATCGAACTCCGCCCAGACGCGCTGGCCCAGACCGTCCCGCTCGACGCCCCACCGGGTGGCCAGACCGGCCACGATGTGCAGCCCCCGGCCATCCGCCGCGTCGGGGTTGGCCGTCCGGATCCGTGGCCTGGTGCCCGCGCCGCCATCGGTCACCCGCAGCTGGATCCGCGGCCCGTCGACCGAGGGCCGCAACCGCCAGGCCACCCGGACCACGCCGCCGGGCAGCGGTCGGGCGTGCCGCACCGCGTTGCCCACCAGCTCGGCGAGCACCGCGATCAGGTCCGCGAGGAGCGTCGGGGGTACGACCTCCGCCAGGTCGTCGGCAAGCCGGTGCCGGGACAGCCGCGCTCCGGTGGGATGGTGGGGGACCACCACGCACCATGCCCGTTCCTTCGCTGCCACCGTCGCCTCCACGTCGCGCCACCGCCGGTCAACCACGCGGCAGCCGCACCTCTGCGACCGTACCGCCGCCGGCCCTCGGACGTAGGGATACCCATCCATTCTGCTGTTCAACGATCCGGCGGACGAGATAGAGGCCGAGCCCCGCGCCCGGGTAGCCGCGCCGGTCGCCGGACTCGCCCTGCCAGAACCGGTCGAACGCCCGCTCCACGTGCTCCGGGCGGATGCCGATGCCCCGGTCGCTGACCCGGAAGGCCACCAGCTGACCGTCGACCGCGGCGGTGATCTCGATCGGCGCGTGCGGCGCCGAATACTTGCCGGCGTTGGTCGTCAGCTCGGTCAGCACGGTGACCAGGCTGGGCCGGTGGCCGAGTGCCTTGGGCAGGTCCGCCGGGAGGCGGAGCACCAGTCGGCGGCGCAGCTCCGCCGGCAGGTCGACGACCGCGGAGCGCAGCGCCTCGCCGAGGTCGAACGGGGTGGGCGGGTCGTCCCCCGGCCCCGCCTCGGCGGCCGAGGAGAGCAGCCGGTCGACCAGCCGGGCCAGCTCGCTGGCGCGCTGCCCGATCACCCGGGCGGCCTGCCGCCGGTCCGACTCGATCAGCGAATCCCAGTGGTCGGTGAGGGTGTCCGCGTACCCCTTGATCACGGTGACCGGGGTGCGCAGCTCGTGGCTGGTCACCGCGACGAACAGCTCGCGGTCGTGGTCCCGACGCTGCTGGTCGGTGATGTCGCGGAAGGTGACCACCCGCAGCGTGCCCGGGCCGGGCAGCTCGCCGGAGGTGATCCGCAGCCAGCGCCCGTCCGGCAGGCGGTGGTCGCGGACCTGGCCGGACGGCGGCAGCGGGAACGGCAGCGGGCGGCTCAGAGCCTGCTCGGCCGCCCGGCCGGTGACCTGGGCGGCGGCCGGGTTCCAGAGTCGGACGTGCCCGTCCCGGTCGACCACGGCCAGCCCGTCGGCGAGCGCGGCCACCACCGGCCCGTCGCCGTGCACGGGCAGCCCGGTCTGGTCGCCGTACATGTGCGCGATGCAGGAGGCGAGGTAGGCGACGACCCCCTGCTGCTCGGCGCTCGGCTCCTCGTCGCCCGGGTAGAGCGCGTGCAGGCTGCCGACGGTGTGACCGCCGATCTCGGCCCGGGACACCACCATCCGGCGCAGGCCGCAGCCGGCCAGCTCGTCGGCGAGCTTGCCGCTGAGGTGGGCGACCCGGGTCTGGCGGACCCGGGGGCCGGAGAGCAGGCAGACAGTGTCCGGGTCGTCGGCCGCCAGCGGGCGGCCGAGGATCCACTCCGCCGCCCCCGTCGCGGCGATCACCCGACCACCGGTCGGGCCGAACTCGGCGAACGCCATGCCGGCCGCGCCGAGCGCGGGTTGGGCCACCCGTAGCAGCTGGGTGAGGACCGGCAGGCCGGCATCGCCAGAGTTGATCATCTCGATCACGACGGTGTGGCCGGCGATGAGAGCGGGGAAGTCGATACGCTCCGGCATGTGCCGAGTGTGCCCCGCCGACCCGGATTTCGGCACCCCTGCCGGGTGGGCGCCGGTCAGCGGTCCAGCCGGGCCAGGGCGTGCGCGGGCCGGTCGGTGATGATCCCGTCCACCCCGGCGGCCAGGACCAGCTCCAGGTCCGCCGGGTCGTTGACCGTCCAGACGTACACCTCGTTGCCGGCCGCACGCAGCGCGGGCAGCAGTTGCGGGCGAGCCCGGACCAGGCCGATACCCGGCCCGGCGATGCGCGTGCCGAACGGCAGCCGCCCCAGGCGGAGCCAGCGCGGCAGCACCTCCAGCAACAGCACCGTGGGCAGCGTCGGTGCCAGCTCGTGGACCCGCCGGACCGCCAGCGGGGAGAACGACATGACGGTGACCTGGACCGGGTCGTCCGGCGCCGGGTCGGTCAGCCCGTACCGGCGCAGCAGGGCGACCAGCCGCCGCTCCACGTTCGAGCCGTAACGGGACGGGTGCTTCGTCTCCACCAGCAGCCGGACCGGACGGCCGGCGGCCAGCACCGCGTCCAGCAGCCGGGCCAGGGTCAGCAGCCGGGTGTGCGACTCGTCGGGCGGCACGTCACCGCTCGGCGTGCCGCCGGGATGCCACGAGCCGAAGTCCAGCGCATCCAGCTCGGCGAGCGTACGCGCGCTGACCAGGCCGCGACCGCTGCTGGTGCGGTCCAGTCGGCGGTCGTGCACGCAGACCAGATGCCCGTCCCGGGTCAGCCGGACGTCGCACTCCAGACCGTCGGCGCCCTCGTCGAGGGCACGCAGGTAGGCGGCGAGGGTGTGTTCCGGAAGGTCGTATGAGGCGCCGCGGTGCGCGAAGACCAGAGGCCCGCCCATCCCGGCCGCCTTCAGATGACCTGGCCGGGCTGCCCGTTGGCGTCGACCACCGGGCGGCCGACGGCGGCCCACTGGCGCATCCCGCCGTCGGCGTTGCGCACCTGCTCCCAGCCGTTGTTGACCAGGTAGGCGACGACCTGGGCGGAGCGCCCGCCGGAGCGGCAGATGACCGCCACGTCCCGGTCGGTCGGCACCTCGGCCAGCCGCGCCGGCAGCTCCATCATCGGCAGGTGGTGGGCGCCGGGAGCGTGGCCGGCCGCCCACTCGTCGTCTTCCCGCACATCAAGCAGGTAGGTGTCGTCGGCGATCTCGGTCACGGGCACGGTGGGAACCTGGGGTCCGAACACAGGTACCAACACTAGATCCTCGTCGGCCGGATCGGCATCGACCCGGCCGTCGGCACCATCACAACCGGGTCACCCACCGTGGGTTGGCCTGAGTCCAGGCCGGCACCCTGGTGCCGCGTACGGCCTCGAAGAGCCCGCTGCCGCCGTTGTCCAGCATCACGTACGAGACCTCGCCGATGGTCTGCGGAGACGAGGGCACCTGGACACCCCGCAACCCGTCGGCCGGCAGCGCGCGCAGCGCGAGGAGCAGGTCCTCCAGGGGTACGCCGTTGGTGTCGACGGTCAACGAGCCGCCGACCGCCCGGAGCACCTGGTCCAGCTTGACCGGGTTGCTGCGCAGGTCCGCCTGGCCGGCCCGGTCCAGCATCGCCTTGAGCAGTTGCTGCTGGTGGTGCTGCCGGTCGTAGTCGCCGCCGGGCAGGTCGTAGCGCTGCCGTACGTAGTCCAGCGCCTGCGCGCCGTCCATCTGCTGACAGCCGGTGGGGAAGACCCGGTTGGTGTGGATCGAGCGGACTTCGGTGTCCACGCACATCCGCACCCCACCGAGCAGGTCGATCACCTTCCGGAAGCCGGAGAAGTCGATCAGCGCGGCACCGTCGAACCGGATCCCGGTGAGTCGGGTCAGGGTGGCGGAGAGCAACCGTGTGCCGGCCTGCCCGCCTCCGCCGTGCTCGTACGCCGCATTGATCTTGTCCTGGCCGCCGGGGAAGCCGTTCGTCGGCGGGATGGCCACCAGCAGGTCACGCGGGATGGAGACCAGGTACGCCTCCCTGCGCCCGGCGGGTACGTGCACGATGAGGATGGTGTCCGAACGTTGGTCCGGCCCGCTGCCGCCGGGCCGGCGGTCGGAGCCGACCAGCAGGTAGTTCAGTGGCCCGTGCAGATCGGTCCGGTCGGTGCGGGCGTCGAGGTCGAGCAGGATCTCCTTGGCCACCGCTCGGTCGTACCGGTGGCTGAGCGTCTTGAGCCCGACCACGGCGAGCCCGGCCAGCAGGACGAGGGCCAGGCCGATGCCGAGCAGGATCCGCGACCCACGGGCGCGGCGCCGACGGGCGGCTCCGGCCTCGTCGGCCCGGTCCGCCTCGTTCCGCCCCGACCTGGACGTGACCGCCTCCCCGCAGCCGATACGTGAAACCTGCTCACGTCAGGCTACGGGCGGTGACGGGACGGTCGCCGGCTTTCCGGGACTTTCGGTCGGCCGCCGCCTGCGGAAGGACCCGTCACTTCCGGCTGGAGATCATCTCCGGGTGGGCGAAGACGAATTCGCCCAGCTTGTCCTGCTTCATCGCCCGGAACATCTCCATGGTCTCCTCGTTCAACGCCTCGCGCTTGTTGGCGTTGCCGTTGAACGTGCCGTTGTTGGTCTTGAGCATGGTCAGGTCGTTCGCGGCCACCCCGCGCAGGGTGAAGATGAACTTCTCGATCGGCACACCGCCGGTGTCCAGCACCAACGCCTTGCCGGCCGCCTTGGTCAGCTGCTGGAGCTTCGCCGGGTTGGTCAGCATGCCGCCGTCGGTGGCCTTGCGGGCCATCGCCTTGATCAGCTGCTGCTGGTTCTGCTGGCGGTCGTAGTCGCCACCGGGCAGCCCGTAGCGTTGCCGGGCGTAGTCCAGGGCCGCCCAGCCCTCCATCTGCTGGCAGCCCTTCTTGTGCACCACCGTGGTCATCTGCTTGCCGGTCTTCTTGGCGTCGGCGTTCCACATCGGCTCGCCGTCGACGAACGACATGTGCTTCGACTTGACCTCGTGACTCACGCAGATCTTCACGGTGCCGAGGGTGTCGATGACGTTCTTGAAGCCACCGAAGTTGATGATCGCCGCACCGTCGAAGCTGACTCCGGTGAGCCGCTTGATCGTCTGCGCCATCAGCTGGGCGCCACCCTCCCAGCCGCCGCCGTTGCGGGCGCCCGCCTGGAAAGCGGCGTTGATCTTGTCGGTGCCACCGTCGAACCCGCTCGTCGGGAACGCCGGGATCTGCGCCTCGGTGTCCCGGGGGATGGAGATCAGGTACGCCTGGTCGTGTGAGGCCGGGATGTGCAGGATGATGATGCTGTCCGACCGGACGTCGTCCGCGGCCCAGCGCTCCCGCGCGTCCACGCCGAGCAGCAGCATGTCGATCGGGCCGTCCAGGCTCGCGCCGCCCTCGGCGTCGGACTTGCTGGCGTCACCGAGCAGGTTCCGCTGGGCGATGTCCCCGGTCGCCTGGCTGATCAGCACCTTGCTGCCGACGATGCCCACTCCGCTGCTGAGCATCAGCACGGCACCGAAGATCACCGTCAGTCGGGCCCAGAGCGGGTCCCTGCGCTTCGGGCGCTTCTTCGCCGGCCCGCCGCCCGAGCGGCCACCGCCGCTGGAGCGGCCACCGCCGCCGGGCGGGCGACCACCCGGGCCGCCGCCCGCGGGGCCCGGCTGCATCGGAATGGACGAGGCGATCCGGCCGCTGGGGACGGCGGACCCGGTAGACGAAGGGCGACGGCTGGCCTGAACCGGCATGCGTGCTCCAGCTCGTGATCAGGAGGGGGGCGGCACCACTGTACGTACATCGATTCGACTTGGCGAGTTCATCCCGGGTCAATCCGGACGCCGATTTCGCCGAGGTCGGTCGATCATCGACACCTGATGACCCGAACGGGCGGCTGCCTTTCGGGCAGCCGGCCCGGTCGCCACGGGTCGTACCCATCGTCGGCCGTCCCGCGGGTCAGCCGCCCTCGGTGCCCTTGGGCTGGTTCGCCTTGACCCAGTCCGCCATGGTGTCCGCCGACATGGCCCGGTACATCGCCAGCGCCTTCTCCCGGTCGGAAACCACCACCGACTCGCCGTTGATCGTCTGGCTGCCCGAGTTCGGGCTGGTCACGAAGGTGAGGTTCTGGCCGCGCAGGTTGCGGAACTGCAGGGCCATGTCCGTCACCGAGAAACCCTCGTCGACGGTGGCGGCCGCGGTCACCGACTGGAGGAAGCCGTTGAGCTTCTTCGGGTTCGCCAGCGTGCCCGTGCTCGCCGCCTTGTCCAGCAGCGCCCGGAGGAACTCCTGCTGGTGCCGCATCCGGGCGAAGTCGCCGTCCGGGAACTGCTTGCGCTGGCGGATCCAGTCCAGCGCCTCCGCGCCGTCCATGTGGTTGGTGCCCTTGGTGAACGTCCGGTACGGCTTGTGGATCGAGGTGATGGTCCGCTCCACCTTCAGGTCGACCCCGCCGAGGGCGTCGGTGACCTGCTTGAAGCCGGCGAAGTCGATCGCCATCACGTGATCGATCCGGACGTCGGTGAAGCACTCCACGGTGCGGACCGCGAGCGGCAGTCCGCCGAACGCGAACGCCGCATTGATCTTCGCGCGCTGGCCGGAGCCGCAGTCCGCGCCGGCACTCTGCGGGATCGGCACGTAGAGGTCACGAGGGATGGAGACCAGGTACGCCTCCTGGTGGTCGGCCGGGATGTGCATCACGATGATCGTGTCGGCCCGCCACTGGCTCTTCGTGTCGACCGGAGCGTCCGGGTCCCGGGAGTCGCTGCCGACCAGCAGGATGTTCAGCGCGCCGTCGACGGTCTTGGCCGGCCGGCCACCGGTGATCTCCGCGAACGGATCGGTCCGGGCCAGGTCGCCGTCGAGGTTGCGCGCGTACAGCCAGGCGCCGATGCCGCCGAGCAGCGCCAGCACCAGCACCGCGATCCCGGCGACCAGGCCGATCCGACCCCAGCGCGGCCGTGGGCCGCGCCGGCCCGGCCCGCCGGCGCCACCCGGCCCACCCGGTCCGCCGGGCCCCCGCGGCCCCGCCGGGCCGCCCGGCCGAGGCAGCTCCTCATCGGGCGACGGGTACCAGCGCGTCTCGCTCGGACGGGCACGTCCGGAGGCGCCCCGGTCGGGGCCGGGCACGGAGGCACGCCCGGCGCTGCGGTGCAGGTACGGGTGCGGAACGCCGGCAGACGAGGTCGCTGACATGTAACTCAGGGTACGTAGGACGAGCCACTACCGCCCTCAGGCGACACTCAGCCAGCTGTCGTGCGTCGCCGGCCGGTTACCCTAGCCGCGCCCGGAAGTGCTCGATCGTGCGTCGCAGGCCGTCTTCGGGCGCCACGGCCGGCTCATATCCGAGCAGTTCGCGGGCGAGGGTCAGGTCCGGGCGGCGCATCTCCGGGTCATCCGAGCTCCGGGTGATGTACGTCACTTCCGAGTTGCTGTCGGAGAGCGACACGATCAACTCAGCCAGTTGCCGCATGGTGAGCTCGTGCTCGGTGCCGCAGTTGATCGGACCGGTCTCGGTCGAGTCGAGCAGCAGCAGGATGCCTCGCACCAGGTCCTCGACGAAACAGATGGACCGGGTCTGGTTACCGGTGCCGTGCACGGTGAGCGGCTCGCCGCGCAGCGCCTGGGAGATGAAGGTCGGGATGGCGCGGCCGTCGTCCGGGCGCATCCGCGGGCCGTACGTGTTGAAGATCCGGACGATCGCCGCGTCGAGCCCGCGGTGGCGGTGGTACGCCATGGTGGCCGCCTCGGAGAAGCGCTTCGCCTCGTCGTAGACGCTGCGTACCCCGATCGGGTTGACGTTGCCCCAGTAGGTCTCGCGCTGCGGGTGCTCCTTCGGGTCCCCGTACGCCTCGGAGGTGGAGGCCATCAGGAACCGGGCGCCATCGGCGACCGCGCGGTCCAGCAGGTGCAGGGTGCCCACCGAGCCGACCCGCAGGATCTCCACCGGCAAATGGGCGAAGTCGGTGGGGCTGGCCGGCGACGCCATGTGCAGGATCGCGTCGAACCGCTCGGCCAGCGCCGGGTGGTGCGTCGGCAGACCGTCGGAGATGTCCGCCTCGACCAGGGTGAAGGTCGGCCGGTCCAGCAGGTGGGCGACGTTCTCCTTGGACCCGGTGACGAAGTTGTCCAGCGCCACCACCGTGCAACCCCGGGCGATCAGGGCGTCCACCAGGTGCGACGGGACGAAACCGGCGCCGCCGGTGACGAGAATGCGGTGACCGGAACCGAAGCGCTCAGCAACCTTCATGCCGATCAGCCTACCGACCCCCGGAATTAAGGAAGGGCCCCCTGTTAACGCCTGGCGTTGTACAGGGGGCCCTTCTTAACAAGGTGCCGCGGTTAGTGGGCGCCGGCGCCGGTGAGGGCGCGGACCTCCAGCTCCGCGTACTTGTCCTCGTCATGCTCCTTGGAAACGAGGGTGCCGATCCAGCCGCACAGGAAGCCGAACGGGATGGAGAGGATGCCCGGGTTGGACAGCGGGAACCACTGCCAGTCGTGCTCCGGGAACATCGACGTCGCCGCCCCGGAGACCACCGGCGAGAAGAACACCAGCAGTACGGCCGAGATCAGCCCGCCGTAGATCGCCCACACCGCGCCGGAGGTGTTGAACCGCCGCCAGAACAGGCTGTAGAGGATCGCCGGCAGGTTGCCCGAGGCGGCCACGGCGAACGCCAGCGCCACCAGGAATGCCACGTTCAGGTTCTGCGCGAAGATCGACAAGGCGATCGAGACCGCGCCGATCACCAGGGCGGAGATCCGGGCGACCCGTACCTCCTGCCGCTCCGACGCCTCGCCCCTCCGCATGACGTTTGCGTAGAAGTCGTGCGCCAGGCTGGACGAGGAGGCCAGAGTCAACCCGGCGACCACCGCCAGGATCGTGGCGAAGGCGACCGCCGCGATGATCGCCAGCAGAGCCGCCCCACCCACGTCGCCGCCGAGGAAGTCGATGCCGAGCGCCTCGGCCAGCTGTGGCGCGGCCGTGTTGCCAGCCTTGTCCTGTGCGGTGATCGCCTCGCCGCCGACCAGTGCCGCGGCGCCGAAGCCGAGGGCCAGGGTGAGCAGGTAGAACGTGCCGATGATGCCGATCGCCCAGAGCACGCTCTTGCGGGCCGCCTTCGCGGTCGGCACGGTGTAGAAGCGGATCAGGATGTGCGGCAGGCCGGCGGTGCCGAGCACCAGGGCGATGCCGAGCGAGAGCAGGTCCATCTTGCTGTAGAAGGTCTTCAGCGCGTCGCCGGGTGTCTCCACCCCGTAGCGGAGTCCGGGTTCCAGGAAGGCGGCTCCCTTGCCGGAGGCGTCCGCGGCGTCGCCGAGCAGCGAGGAGAGGTTGAACTTGTACTTCGCCAGCACCAGCAGGGTCATCACCAGCGCGCCGCTCATCAGCAGGAACGCCTTGACGATCTGCACGTAGGTGGTGCCCTTCATGCCACCCACGGTGACGTAGATGATCATCAGGGCGCCGACCATGATGATGGTGGCGATCTTCGCGGCGTCCGCGTCCATGCCGAGGAAGGTGGTCCCCGGCTTGATGCCGAGCAGCAGTGCCACCAGCGCGCCGGCGCCCACCATCTGGGCCAGCAGGTAGAAGATCGACACCGTGATTGTCGAGACCGCCGCCGCTGTACGCACCGGACGCTGGCGCATCCGGAACGCCAGGACGTCGGCCATCGTGTACCGGCCGGAGTTGCGCAGCAGCTCCGCGACCAGCAGGAGGGCGACCAGCCAGGCGACCAGGAAGCCGATGGAATAGAGGAAGCCGTCGTAGCCGTAGAGCGCGATGATGCCGGCGATGCCGAGGAATGAGGCGGCCGACATGTAGTCGCCACCGATCGCCATGCCGTTTTGGAAGCCGGAGAAGGACCGGCCGCCCGCGTAGAAGTCGGTCGCGGTCTTGGTCTGCCGGCTGGCCCAGATGGTGATGGCCAGGGTCACGGCCACGAAGACCAGGAAGAGCGTGATGGTCAGGTTACGGGCGGTGTTGCTGCCCGCCTCGGCCGCGAGGAGCGGGTTAGCCGCGAGGACCGTCTTCATGGGTCACCTCCCCGATCTCGGCGCGGATCCGGTCGGCGACCGGGTCGATCTTCCGGTCCGCGTACCGGGAGTAGAGCCAGGCGATCACGAACGTGGAGACGAACTGGAGCAGACCGAAGACCAGCGCGACGTTGATGTTGCTGCCGAACAGCTTCGTGCCCATGAAGTCCCGGGCGTACGCGGAGAGAATGACGTAGAGCGCATACCACAGGAAGAACGCGACGGTCATCGGGAAGACGAAGCCGCGCAGCGCGCGCCGCAGCCCGGCGAACTCGTCCGACCGTTGTACGGCCAGGTATCTGTCCGGCTGGGAAGCGGTCGACGCGGGTGTGTCCGTGGACATCTGTGGATCACCACCTTCACAGGCGTTGGAGGAGTTTCGCGCACGGTAAAGAGCGCGCTCCCCGCCGGGGAAGGCCGAGATCGACGCCGGTCAGCGAGTGCGCCGAGCGGTTGACTGGCTGCGCCGAGTGACCCAGGTCACTCCGGTGACCGGTCGGTCGTCGCGACGGCCGTCAGGACCTGCGTTCAGCCGGGCAGCTCGTGGTAGCGACCACGGTAGTGCAGCAGCGGGCTGGCCTCCTCGGCCAGGTCGACCGCCTCGATCGTGGCCTCCACCAGCAGCGCCCAGCCGTACTCCCGGGCGGTGTCCAGTCGGCAGCCGACCCATCCGCCGGCGTCCGTCGGGACCGGCCCGTACGGGGTGTCGGTCCACGCCCCGCTGGCGAAGAGCCCACCTGGGGCGGGGAAGAGGCCGGCGAACCGGTCGGCGAGCTGCCGGTGCGGCGGCCCGAGCGGCGCGACCGCGAACCGGCCCGCCTCCTCGATCGCCGCCCAGAGATCGGACTCCGCGTCGATCAACCCGAGCAGCCGGTCTGGCTCCCCCTCGGCGACCAGGGTGGACGAGACGGTCAGCCCGGCCGGGCCCGGCGCGGTCCAGAGGGTCACCGGCGCGGCGAGCCGACCACGCAGCCGGCGGACCGGCGACCGTTGCCCGGCCGGCACCGCGAACGGGTCGGTGTGGTGGATCTCGGCGCCCGGCTCATGATTCACGTGAAACATTGTGACCCCACCGCCCCGCCCCGAGGACCCGACCGGCGAAGGTCCGGACCAGGGCAGGTCGGCGGCCCGGGACAGCGGGCCGTGCTCAGCGGCGCGGGGTGACCGTGGCCAGCAGCTCCGGCTGCCGCCGGTCCAGCACGTCGCCGGCCAGGTACGCACCCAGCAGCGCCGCGCCCAGCCCATACGCCGCACCGACCGGCAGGGCCAACCAGAGCCAGGCGTCATCGAGCAGCGCCGCGGCCACCACCATCGGCACCCCGGCGACCGCCGCGACGACCATGGCCAGCAGGGTGAGCAGGCCCTTCGCCATGCCCGCACCGGTGTTCATCGCGAACGGGTTGCTCGTTTCCGGCAGCGAGTACGCCCCGAGTACCGACACGAAGCTGCTCACCGCCAGCCCGGCACCGTAGGTGGCGACCATGCTGCCGGCGGTCAGCCCGATCCAGCCCGGGTGGCCGAGCAGCAGCGACAGCGCCACCGCGACGACCGTCAGCATCGGCAGCACGTACAACGAGAAGGCCGTCATCCGCGCACGCAGCTCGACCCGGCCGGGCACCCCGGCCACCACGTTCGCGGCGTACGAGCTGCCGTCGAAGCCGAACTGGTTGGCCAGGGTGACCGAGGCGAGCACACCGACGAAGAGCATGGAGATGGTGACCAGGACCGGTGAGCTGTCGGCGGCACTCATCGTCATGCCCTGCTCGCCCTCGACGAAGCCCGCACCGCCGAGGTTGGTCATCACCGGCACGAAGATGCCGACCACCGCGATCGTGATCAGGTTGGCCCGGCGGCGGGCGTCCCGCCACCAGTAGCGGGCCTCCCGGGCGACCAGGGCGCCGAACCGGTCCCGACGCATCCGGCCGGTGATCCGGGGAAACAGCTGGGCGACCGCGCCACCGGCGGCGCCTCGCCGGACCGGGGCCCGGCCGGAGCTGACCGCTCCCACCATCGCCGACTCCAGCGACCGTGACCACCAGGCCAGCAGGGCGCCGAGCGCGACCACGGTGATCAGCAGCTTGACCGGAGCGGCCCAGACCCGCCCCTGGGCCATGTCGATGCCGGCGGTCCACGGTGCGCCGAACGGCGTCCACCCGATCACGGTCGCCACCCCGGTCAGCCGGTCCCAGTCCGTCTCGCGCAGCGCGGCCAGGCCGAAGATCTGCAGCGGGCCGAGCAGCGCGGCGGTCACCGCCAGCAGGACAGCCGCCAGGTCACGCACCCGGCGCGACCGCAGCATGCTGGCGAAGGCGCTGGTCACCGCCCGGCTGGCGGCCACACAGAGCAGCAGCCCGGCGACCACACCGACGACGGCCACCACTCCGGCGGACCAACCACCCAGCGTCCAGGCGGTGAGCACCAACCCGAACGTCGCGATCAGCATCGCCAGCGCCGACACGCTGACCAGGGCCGCGGAGAACAGGCCGACGACCAGGGTGCGGCGGGGCAGGGGCAGCAGCGCGAACCGGGCCGGGTCCAGTGTCTCGTCGACCCCGAAGAAGACCAGCGGCAGCAGCAGCCAACCGAGCACCAGCAGCCCGCCACCGCCCGCCGCGACCAGCATCGCGTACCGGCCGTTGTCCGTCATGCCCGGCACGGCGAAGAGGAAGAAGCCGCTGGCGGCGAACCAGAGCCCGACCAGCGCGCCGCCGATGAACATCGCGATCCGCCAGCCCTGGCCGCGGAAGCTGTTGCCCATCACCCGCAGTTTCAGCCGCAGGAAGTGCCGGGCGGAGACGGCGCGGACCGGCCCGGCGGGCGCGCCGGCGGTGCTCACCGGGAGAGCCACGACAGCTCCTCACCGGTCGCGGTACGCCCGCCGACCACCTCGACGAAGACCTGCTCCAACGAGCGGTCGCCGCGTACCTCCCCGATCGTGCCGACCCGCTTGATGACGCCCCCGGCGAGAATCGCCACGTGCGAGCAGAGCCGCTCGACGACCTCCATCACGTGGCTGGAGAAGACCACGGTGCCGCCGCCGGCCGCGTACCGGGTGAGGATGTCCCGGATCAGGGCGGCGGAGACCGGGTCGACGGCCTCGAACGGCTCGTCCAGCACCAGCACCCGGGGGCCGTGCAGCAGCGCGCAGGCAAGGCCGATCTTCTTCTTCATGCCCGCCGAGTAGTCCACCACCAGCGTCCGGCCGGCGTCGCCGAGGGCCAGCACGTCCAGCAGCTCCGCGGCCCGCTGGTCGACCACCGCCGGGTCCATCCCGCGCAACAACCCGTTGTACGCCAGCAGCTCCGCCCCGGTCAGCCGGTCGAACAGCCGGACCCCGTCCGGCATCACGCCGAGCAGCCGCTTGGCCGCGACCGGGTCCCGCCACACGTCGTGCCCGAGCACCCAGGCCGAACCGGCATCCGGCCGCAACAGCCCGACCGCCATCGACAGCGTGGTGGTCTTGCCGGCGCCATTCGGGCCGAGCAGGCCGTAGAAGGAGCCGGCGGGGACATCGAGGTCGACGCCAGCCACTGCGATCGTGCCGTCGAACCGCTTCGCCAGGCCACGCAGCGCCAGCGCGGGATGCTCACCAGTCATGAGCCGACGTTATCCGTCGGCTACCACTTGCGCGCTCCGGCGGCAGGCGGACCCGTCGTCATCCCCAGGACGGACGTCTCCTACATGCGGAGGGCCTCGGGGGTGTGCAGGCGGAGCATGGTGGCAGCGACGTCGGCGGGGGCCCGCCGACGGGTCGCCACCGACACCGCGACCATCACGGTGAAGGCCAGGGGCACCGTCCAGGCGGCCGGCTGCGCGGTGAGCGTGGCCGGCCAGCCGGACAGCGGCGGGCCGAGCACGGTGACCAGCACCGCGCCGATCGCCGCGCCGCCGCCAACCAGCACACCGGCGGCGGCGCCCAGGTCGGTCAATCCGCGCCACCAGATGCCGAGCACCAGCAGAGGGCAGAAACTCGACGCGGCGACCGCGAAGGCGAGCCCGACCACCTGCGACACGTCCAGCCCGGCGAGGTTGAGCGCCAGCACCGCCGGCACGCCCCCGGCGATCACCGTGGCCAGCCGGAAGCCGCGCACCGAGCCTCGGCCGAGCACGTCCGTCGAGATCACCCCGGCGACGCTGGTCAGCAGACCGGACGAGGTGGAGAGGAAAGCCGCGAACGCGCCCGCCGCGACCAGCGCGGCGAGCAGCCGCCCGACCAGCCCGTCGCCGAGGGCCGCGCCGGGCAGCAGCACCACCACCGCGTCGGTCTGCCCGCTGACCAGCAACTGCGGGGTGTAGATCCGACCGAGCACCCCGTACAGGGTCGGGAGCAGGTAGAAGGCGCCGACCAGGGCCAGCACGACCAGCGTGGTCCGGCGGGCCGCCGCGCCGTCGGGATTGGTGTAGAAGCGGACCAGCACGTGCGGCAGACCCATGGTGCCCAGGAAGGTGGCCAGAATCAGCGAGTACGTGGCGAACAGGCCCCGGTCGTCGTCGCCGGCGGTGCTGGGCAGCAGCCAGTCGCCGGCGTCGGTGGCGACTCCGGACACCTCCGGCACCGGGTCGCCCGCGGCGAAGGTCAGCTCATCGCCGGGGCTCACCTCCCGGACGTCGCCGTCGGGCAGGGTGAGGGTCGCGCGGTGCTCGACCACGACGGTGGTCGCGGTCCGGAACGTCGGCCCGTCGGGAGGGGTCACCGCCGGCCGGGCATCGGCCTGCCACTGCAACGCCAGGAAGATCGCCGGTACGGCGAGCGCGGTCAGCTTGAGCCAGTACTGGAACGCCTGGACGAAGGTGATCGCCCGCATCCCGCCGAGCGCCACGTTCGCGGTGACGACGGCTGCCACCAGCAGGGCGCCGAGCGGGTACGGGGAGCCGGTCACCGTGGCCAGGGTGAGCCCCGCGCCCTGGAGCTGTGGCACCAGGTAGAGCCACCCGATGAAGATCACGAAGGCGGTGGCCAGGATGCGCAGCCGGCGCGATCCCAGCCTCAGCTCGCAGAAGTCGGGCAGGGTGAACGCGCCCGAGCGGCGCAGCGGTGCGGCCACGAAGAGCAGCAGGGCGAGGTAGCCGGCAGCGAATCCGACCGGGTACCAGAGCACGTCCACGCCGTACTTGAGGACGAGGCCGGCGATGCCGAGGAAGCTAGCCGCCGACAGGTACTCCCCGCCGATGGCGGCGGCGTTCCAGGTCGGACTGATCACCCGGGAGGCGACCAGGAAATCGGAGGTGGTCCGGGCCAGCCGCAGCCCGTAGAAGCCGATCCCGACGGTGACCAGGGTGACCGCGACGATAGCCGGGACCACGTAGTCGTTGCCCACCTCAGCGCTCCGGCCGCTGCACCAGGTCGGTGAAGTCCTGCTCGTTGCGCTCGGCCAGCCGCACGTACGCCCAGCCCACCGCGATCAGGAACGGGAAGGACGCCACCCCCAGCAGCAGCCAGGGCAGGTTGACGCCGGCGACCGTCGTCCGGCCGAGCGACGGTGCGATGGCGAACAGCCAGGGCAGCCCGCCGAGCCCGATGGCCACCACGAGCGAGAGCCGCAGCGCCAGCGCGAGCTGGGCCCGGACCAGGCCGCGGACCAGCGCCTCGCCGACCTGCGTCTGCTGCGCCAGTTCGGCGCGGGTCCGCTCGGCGCGGGTGTCCTGCCGGGTGATGTCGGCCAGCACGATCCGGGTCCGGCGGGGCGGCGGTGCCGTACCGCCGGGCCCCACGTCTGGGAGTCGCTCGGCCACCCCGGCAGTCTCACCCGCCCTGCCGGAATGTCAAGCAGTCTCGTTCACCAGCGCAGTGGGTGGCATTGTGAATAACCTGTGGAGAACGGGTCACCCCTGTGGATAACCCGGTGGGCATCGCCGTGCGGGCCCCGCCTGGCAGCCCACCGGCGTCGTCCTCACTCCAGCCCGACGCGTTCCGGGCGGGCGGAGGCGGAGCCGAGCCAGGTGTGCGGGTTGCCGTGCCAGCACCAGCCCAGTTTTGGCGCGCCCTGGCTGATCCAGATCGCTGGCACCCGCTTGTCGCCGCAGCGCGAGCCGACCAGCGAGAAGCACTTGTTCTTCGCCAGCGCCGCTGGGTACAGGGTGACGAAGGCGAGCCCCTCGTCGATGGTGAGCGGCAGTCGGTCCTGGCCGATGATCACCTCCATCGCAGACGCGGGGGCCAGGTTCAGCGTCTCCTCACCGCGGTCCACATCGAAAAGCAGGTACGCGGGACCCGGCGGCACCTCCAGTTCCTTGATCGGATCGAACTTCGGCAGGTCGTCCTCGCCGTAGTGCCGGTCGAGGAAGCCGGGCTTGCGCTTGCCGGCCAGCGTGGTGAGTGCCAGCCGCTGCTCGACCGTTGCCAGGTCGCGGGTGATGACCAGCAGGAACGGCACCCGGCCCTCGGTCGGTGCGGGCAGCCCGGCCGCGCCCGCGATCGCCGCCGCGCGGAGTGGGGCGACCACGGCACGGAAGGCGTCCTCGGTCAGGTCGGCGAGCGCCGGGTATCCCAGCTCCACCAGGCGGTCGAGCTGGCGGTCGAATTCGGTGGCGGCGTCGAACACGGGCGGGCTCCATTCGTCGTTCGCTCGGGATACCGTACGACGTACGACAAGGATGGGTTATTCCCGCTGCGTGATGCAACCCTCGTGGGCGACGACTCCGTCGTACGACCGTGATGGTCAGCAAAGAGGGAAGACCGCGGTGAGGCGGGCCGACGAGGACGACTTCCACGACTTCGTCGCGGACCGGATGGACCGCTGGCGACGGAGCGCGTTCCTGCTCTGTCAGGACTGGCACGCCGCCGACGACGTCGTCTCGGTCACGGTGGCGAAGCTCTACCGGAGCTGGCGCACGGTGCGTCGGGCGGAGAACCGCGACGCGTACGCGCAGCGGGTCCTGACCCGCTCCTGGCTCGACGAGCGGCGCCGGCCCTGGAGCAACCGGGAGCAGTCGTGGGCGGAGGTGCCGGACGTGGCCGGCGCCGTGCCGGAGACGGTGACCGATCGCGACGGGCTCGCCGCGCTGCTGCGCTCGCTCGCCCCGAAGCAACGGACGGTGCTCGTCCTGCGCTTCTACCTCGACTACTCGGTCGAGGAGACCGCCAGGATGCTCGGCATCTCCGCCGGCACCGTCAAGAGCCAGTCCGCACGCGGGCTGGCGAACCTGCGCACCGCCGTCAACCGTCAGTACTGAGCGGGAGGCACCAGATGAGTCACCAACTGTTCGACGAGTTGATCGGCAACCCCCCGCCGCCCAAGGTCGATGTCAGGGGCATCGTCCGGCGGGAGCGGCGGGCCAGGGCCGCCCGGCGGCTCGGCGGCTCGTTGGCCGCCGTGCTGGCTCTGGCGGTGGCCGGCGGCGTCAGCGCCGCCGTACGCCATCAGGAGCCCGGTGCGGCACCGACCACGCCGCGGGCCGCTGCCTCCTCGCCCGCTGCGGACACCCGGTTCCGCCTGGTCTTCGACACCGACGAGACGGCCGACGCCACCGCCAGGCGCCTCAGCCAGGAGCTGGACCGGGCGCTGCGGACGGTGGCGCCCGGCGCGAAGTGGACCTGGATGCCGGACTACGTCGGCGAGCCTCGCAAGCCGGACGGGCAGCCGCCAGAGTTCACCCACCGGGGCACCCCGGACTTCGTCGGTACCTCCTCCGGCATCTCCTACCAGGGGCGCAAGGGTTCCCTGGGCGTGTCGGTCACACCGGACGTGTATCCGGACGCGTCCGACGGACCGGCCGGGTTTCACTGGCCGTGCCAGCTGCCGCCGGGCATCCACGAGGACAGCCGTTACCGCAGGATGTGCGAGGCGGGCACGACCCCGAGCGGCGCCCAGATGAAGATCGAGACGCTGACCGGTAAGCGGCAGAAGAGCGTGCAGTACCTCGTCGCGATCCAGTTGCCCGGCAACCGGGCGCTCCAGGCGGACGTGCTGAACATGGTCGGGGTCGACGAGTCGGCCGTTCCCGCGCAGGCGCAGGCTCCGCTGTCCATGGAGCAGCTGAAGGCCATCGCACTGGCGATCGCCGACCAGGTCAAGGCCTGACGACCGCCGAGGCGGAGAGGATCCGACGAGGGTGAGCGGGGCTGGGAGCCGGGGTCACCGGTTCCAGTCCTGCTTCGCCGCCCGCACCAGCTTGTCCTTCAGCTCCCGGGTGTGCCGCCGACTCACCGGCAGTTCCGTCCCGTCGATCACCACCACGTAGCCGGAGTTGACCAGCCGCAGCTCCGCGATCAACTTCAGCTGGACCAGGTACGACCGGTGCACCCGGACGAAACCGGCGTCGGCCCACCGCTCGGCGAGCGTGGCCAGCGAGACCCGCACCAGGTGTGACCCCTCCGCCGTGTGCAACCGGGCGTAGTCCCCCTGGGCCTCCACCCAGCGCACCGCCGAGCGGGGCAGCATCCGGGTGGTGCCGGCCAACTCGATCGGGATGGTCGGGTCCTCCTCGGCCCGGGCCAGCGCCGCCGGATGCGACGGCACCACCCGCGAACCGATCACCCGGCGCAGCGACTCGGCCAGCCGCTCGGCGCGCACCGGTTTGCGTACGTAGTCGGTGGCCCCCAGGTCGAAGGCGTCCACCGCGCCGTCGTCGTACGCGGTGACGAAGACGATCGCCGGTGGCCGGGCGAACCGGCGCAGCACCCGGGCCAGCTCCATGCCGTCCAGGCCGGGCATCCGGATGTCCAGGAAGACCACGTCCACGTCACCGTCGCGGAGCAGCCGCAGCGCCTCGGTGGCGTCCCCCGCCGTGTGCAGACGGGCCACCCGGGGGTCGGCCCGCAGGTGGTACGCCAGCTCGTCGAGCGCGGGCGGCTCGTCGTCCACCGCCAGCACCCGGAGGAAACCGGATGCGCTCACGACCCGGCCCGCACGCCGGGATGGAACTTCGGCACCCGCATGCTCACCCTGGTGCCCGAGCCGAGTCCGGTCTCAACGACCAGGCCGAACCGGTCCCCGAAGACCGACCGCAGGCGCTCGTCGACGTTGGAGAGGCCGACGTGCTGGCCCGTCTCGTCGCCCGGGTCGCCGGTGCTGCGGGCCAGCTCGGCGATGCCGGCGGTCAGCGTGGTCGGATCCATTCCCACCCCGTCGTCCTCCACGGTGATGTGGCATTCGGCACCCGCGTCCCGGGCCTCGATGCTCACCATGCCTGTGCCCGGCTTGCGGGACAACCCGTGCCGGACCGCGTTCTCCACGAGCGGCTGCAGGCAGAGAAACGGCAGCGTCACCGGCAGCACCTCCGGGGCGATCTGCAACCGCACCTGCAACCGGTCGCCGAACCGGGCCCGCTCGATGGTCAGGTAGCGGTCGATCGACCGCAGCTCCTCGGCCAGCGTGGTGAACTCCCCGTGCGCCCGGAACGAGTACCGGGTGAACTCCGCGAACTCCAGGATCAGCTCGCGGGCCCGCTCCGGGTCGGTGCGCACGAACGAGCCGATCGCGGTCAGCGCGTTGTAGATGAAGTGCGGGCTGATCTGCGCCCGCAGCGCCCGGATCTCGGCCCGCGCGAGCCGCTCCCGCGACGAGTCCAGCTCAGCCAGGGCGAGCTGGTTGCCGGCCCAGTGCGCGGTCTCCAGGGTGGCCTGCACCAGCCCGGGCGCCGGCGGGCTGTCGGCGATCGCCACCAGCGCGCCGACCACCCGGCCGTCCGCGCCCTGCAGGGGTGCGACCACCGCTCCCCGGATCGGGCAGTCCACCCGGTCACAGCGCAGCTCGGATTCACCGAGCACCGTCGAGCGCCCGGTCTCCATCGCCCGGCGGGCCGCCGCGAGCAGTTGCTCGCCGTGGTGCGCGCCGCGTCCATCGAGGGCGAGCACCACGTCGGCGTCGGTGAGCGCCAGCCCGACCGCCCCCACCAGAGCCCGCAGATGGCGTACGGCCTTCGCCGCGCCCGCCGCGCTCAGCCCCGCCCGCAGCGGTTCGGCGGCCAGCCCGGCGGTGTGCAGCACCTCGTAGGTGGCCCGCTGGGTGGCGGTGGCGATGCCCCGGCGGGCACGCAGGCGCAGCACCGCCAACAGGGCCGCGGTCAGCGCGGTGACCAGTGAGACGACGCCGACGACGGCGGAGAGGTTGCCACCCACGCAGCGATCCTGGCCCCTCCGGGCCGGCGAGCCAACCCCTAGTACGCGCCCTTGCGGGCGAGCACGACCCCCACGGTGCGCCACAGGATGCTCAGGTCGTACGCCAACGACCAGTTGTCGACGTAGTAGAGGTCGAGCCGGACGGACTCGTCCCAGGACAGGTCCGAGCGGCCGGAGACCTGCCACAGGCCGGTCATGCCGGGGCGGACCAGCAGCCGGCGGCGCACGTCGCCCAGGAAGTCGCCATCGTCGGCCGGCAACGGGCGGGGCCCGACCAGCGACATCTCACCCCAGAGCACGTTGATCAGCTGCGGCAGCTCGTCCAGCGAGGTGGCCCGCAGGAAGCGGCCCACGGGGAAGACCCGCGGGTCCTCCTTCATCTTGAACAGCATGCCGTCGGTCTCGTTCCGGTCGACCAGGCTCGCCAGCCGGTCCTCGGCGTCGACGTACATGGTCCGGAACTTCCACACCCGGAACGTGCGTCCCTCGTGCCCCACCCGCGGCTGGCGGAAGTAGACCGGCCCGGGGTCGGAGATCCGGATCGCCACGGCGATGGAGAGGAAGAGCGGAGCCAGCAGCAGCAGACCGAGGCCGGCGGCGACCCGATCCATCAGGTTCTTGGCCAGCAGCGCCGGCCCGGAGAGGGTCGGCTCCTCGACGTGCAGCAGCGGCAGACCCTCGATCGGCCGGATGTGCACCCGGGGACCGGCGATGTCGGTCAGCTGGGGCGCGACCACCAGATCGACGCCGGAGCCCTCCAACTGCCAGGCCAGCCGGCGCAGCTCACCCGGCTCGGCGCTGGCCGACCCGCAGATCGCGATGGTGTCCCCGCCGACCTCCCGGACCAGGGCCAGCACGTCCCGGCCGGCGTGCACCGGCACCGGGGTCGGCATCCCCCGGGCCGCGGCGTAGCCGTCGGTGATGTGGATGGCGACCGGCACCAGCCCGGCGTTCGGGCTGCGGGTGACCGCCGCGTAGACCTCCAGGCACTCCGGCAGGGTGCCGACCAGCACCATCCGGTGCGCGGCCTGGCCGGCCCGGCGGCGGATGTAGTGCAGCGCCCAGCGGGCCACGAAACGGCCCCAGAGGATCAGCACGGTGGCGCCCACCAGCGCGGTGCCCACCGTGTACCGGGAGAGCTGGGTCACAGTGGCGAAGGCGAGGAACGAGACGCTCGCGGCGACCGTCACCGCGCCCCGGATCACGCGCTTGAACTCGTCCGGCCCGAGCCCCAGGTAACGCCGGTCGTAGGCCCGGTTGCCCCAGAGGATGATCACCCAACCGAGTGGGAGCAGGAGATAGGAGATGGTGTGGAACCAGGTCGGGTCCTGCTTGGTGCCGGAGAAACCGGAGGCCGCCTGATCGAAGAGCTGGATCGCGATCCAGCTGGCGAAGGCCGCCGCCCCGAAATCGAGCACGAGGAGGATCGCCGTGTAGGGGCGGTGCCAGCGGGAGACACGGCGTCGCGCCCTGGCCCATGCCGACCGGGGGACGCCGTTGTGCGACGGCGGGGTCGGCGGCTGGATTTCGAAGCTGTCGACGTGCCGCACGAGTCTGCTCCGGCCTTCGTTGGTTACCGGGCGCTGGAGGCTTGCCGTCACCTCACCCATGTCCTCCCGCATGACACGTGCCGCTCACTCGCCGTGAGGGCCCGGGTCGCCCACCGTCCCAGTCTCCCACGCGGGATCCGACCGGTCGCGGCCCCGGAAAGGATTGGCGACCGATGGTGCCGGCGGGATCTGGCCGGCTCCGCACCATTTCAGAAGCCGGGGACCGGGCCACTATACCGATGGATGCGCGTGTGGCGGGAACCGTGGACCGGCGCTTCGGCCCAGTCGGGTCGATTCCGCTCCGTAATCGCCGAGTGGGATTACTCACCGTACGAGGCGGGACAACCGTCGGTCAGCGAGCGGCTTGCCGCCGGTCTGGCACGTCGGGCAGTACTGAAGGCTCGAGTCAGCGAACGACACCTCCCGCACGGTGTCACCGCAGACCGGGCAGGGAAGGCCGGTGCGGGCGTGCACCTTCAACCCGGAGCGCTTCTCGCCCTTCAGCTCCGCGGCACGCTGCCCGAGGGACCGCTGGACCGCGTCGCCGAGCACCTGCCGGGTAGCCGCGTGCAGAGTGGCGAGCTGGTCGTCGGTGAGCCGGTCGGTGATCGCGAACGGGGACAGCTTCGCCGCGTGCAGGATCTCGTCGGAGTACGCGTTGCCCACCCCGGACAGCACCGCCTGATCGGTCAGCACCCCCTTGACCTGCCCGCGCCGGCTGCGCAGCCGCTCGGCAAAGGTGGGCAGGTCCGCGGCGAGCGCGTCCGGGCCCAGCTTGGCCACGCCGGGCACCGCCGACGGGTCCGTGACCAGGTACGCGGCCAGCTTCTTCTGCGTGCCGGCCTCGGTGAGGTCGAACCCGGAACCGTCGTCGAGGCGGACCCGCAGCGCGATCGGGCCCTTGCCGGGGCGCAGCGGGGTGGTGGCCGGGAACGCCTCCCGGTAGTGCAGCCAACCCGCCCGGGCCAGGTGGACCACCAGGTGCAGGTCGCCCTCGACGAGCACGTCGAGGAACTTGCCGTGCCGGCGGGCGTCGACCACCGCCCGCCCGGCGACCGCGGTCGGTGCCGGGTCGTACGTTTTCAGGGCGCTGATCGCGGCGACCTCGAGCCGGTCGACACGCCGCCCCACCGCGCGCTGTCGCAGGTAACCCGCGAGCGCCTCAACCTCCGGTAGTTCGGGCACCAGCCAACGGTAGCCTTCTTTCCCGTGAGAATCGTGGTGGCACACAACCGGTACCGGGAAGCCCAGCCCTCCGGCGAGAACACGATCGTCGACTCGGAGATCGCTCAGCTCGCCGCCGCCGGCGTGGAGGTGCTGCCGTTCATTCGCAGCTCGGACGAGATCCCGTCGATGTCGAAGGTGGCGAAGGCGCTGCTGCCGATCTCGCCGATCTGGGCGCCCCGGGCCCAGCACGACCTGAGCCGGCTGCTCACCGAGCATCGGCCGGACGCGCTGCACCTGCACAACCCGTACCCGCTGCTCTCGCCCTGGGTGGTGCGGACCGCGCACCGGCACGGCGTGCCGGTGGTGCAGACGGTGCACAACTACCGACAGGTCTGCTCCTCGGGGATCTACTTCCGCGACGGCGTGATCTGTCAGGACTGCAAGGGCCGGGCATTGGGGGTGCCGGCGATCAAGCATCGCTGCTACCGCGACTCGGCGGCGCAGAGTGCGCTGATGGCGACCACCCTGGCCGTGCACCGGGGAACCTGGCGGTCGGTGGACCGGTACATCGCGCTGACCACGGCGATCGCCGACCACCTGAGCGACTACGGCATTCCGGACGAACGGATCGTGGTGAAGCCGAACGCCGTGCCCGATCCGGGCCGGCCCGCGCCGCTCGGTGACGGTTTTCTCTTCATGGCCCGGCTGAGCCCCGAGAAGGGCGTCGACCTGCTGCTGGACGCCTGGCGCCGGCATCCGGTGGGCGCACTGGGCACGCTGCGCGTGGCCGGGGACGGCGAGTTGCGCCCGCTGGTGGAGGCCGCCGCCGCCGAGCGACCCGACGTGGTCTACCTCGGTCAGCTCGACCGGGCCGGAGTGCGGGCGGCGGTCGAGGCGAGCGCGGTGGTGATCGCCGCCGCCATGTGGCACGACGTGCTGCCGACCGTGATCATCGAGGCGATGGCCAGTGGCCGGCCGGTGCTCGGCACCGCGTTGGGTGGCATCCCGTACCTGGTTGGGGCGGACGCCCCGCACGAGCCCGCCGGCACCGGGCCGGCCGAGGTCGCCTCCGCCGTCGCCGGGGGCGGCGGGTCGCCGATGCCGGCCGGAATCGGTCAGGGTGAGGCCGGCTGGGTGGTCGCCCCGGAGCCGGCCGGGCTGGCCGCCGCGCTACCGGTGGCCCGGGCCGGTGCCGCCGGGCTGGCCCCGGCCGCCCGCGCCCGCTACGAGCGGACCTTCCACCCCGACGTGGTCACCAAGCAGCTCATCAACATCTATGCCGGCATGGCCCGTACCGCGCACCGCCGCTGACCTCGGCCGTGCTTCCGCCCACCGCCCGCCACGCCCACCGCCCGCTGCTTCCCAGGGTGGCCGTCCCCCCTTCCGGCGGCCGGCGCACCGGCGGACCCGGTGGGGGTCAGCGCATGGAGGCGCGGGCGGAGAAGGCGATGCTCGCCAGCAGGAAGCCGCCGTTGACGATGGTGAACGCGACGATCACCCAGAGGACCAGCGCGGGGGCCACGGCCAGCACCAGGGCGGCCACGAAGATCACCGCGCCGTAGTCACGGACCAGCTTCACCAGGCGGACCGGCAGCGAGGTCGAGGTGACCATGCTGGCTGCGTTCGGGCCGGCCTGCATCACCGAGGTGACCAGGTTGACCATCCAGGTGCCGGCGAAGGTCGCCACCAGCCAGGTCGGGGTCGACGGCTCCTGCGCCACCGCCGTGGCGGCCAGCGCCGCCACCAGGGCGATCTGCGCGGCCACGTCGCACAGCACGTCGACCCGGGCACCGGCCGCGCTGCCCTGGCCGGTCACCCGGGCCAGTTGCCCGTCCGCACAGTCCAGGGAGTACGCCACCTGCCAGCCCACCAGGGCGAGCACGCCGACCACCCAGGCCGGCACGTCACCGGCCGCGACCGGGCCGGCGAGCGCCACCACGGTGACCGAGGTCGCCAACCCGAGCACCAGGTTGGTGATGGTCAGCGTGGTCGGCCGCAGCCCCAGCCGCTGGGCGACCAGCGCGAAGGCGGCGCCCAGCCACTGGCTGATCGACTCGCTGAACAGACCACCGCCCCGGTTCACCCGGTGGAAGTCGGCGATGGTGGGACGGGGGTCAGCCAAGCTGGTCGCGGATTGCACCGGCGTAGTCTGCCAGCCGCTCCCGCGTCTCGGTAGGCGACAACGCCAGGTGCTCGAGGATCGTGTACCGGTCCGGTCGGGTGCGCGGTGCGAACTGCACCGCCTCGACGAACTGGTCGTCGGTCAGCCCCACCTCGGCGGGAAGCCGGGGCAGCGCGTGCCGGGACAGACAGGCCGACATCTCCCCGAAGCGGCGGAGATCCCCACGCAGCCAGGTGCAGAAGAGCGCGCCCAGCCCGGCCAGCTCGCCGTGCGAGGCGGTGCCGGGGAAGAGCGCGTCCACCGCGTGCATGATCTCGTGGCAGCCGCCGCTGGACGGGCGACTGGTGCCGCAGACCGCCATGGCGAGGCCGCTGGAGATCAACGCCTCGGCCAGCACGGTGACGAACGCGTCGTCGGTCATGTCGCCCGGATGGTTCAGCACCGCTTCGGCGCCCGCCCGGGCCAGTGACGCGGCCAGTCCGTCGACGGGCTCGCCGCGTACCTGGCGGGCGAGCTCCCAGTCCGCCAACGCGCTGATGTTACTGATGACGTCACCGATGCCGGCTCGGTTGTGCCGGTCAGGACCGCTTTCCACGAAGTCCAGGTCAACGATCACCGCGATCGGGATGTGCACCCCGTAGGAACCCTTGATCCCATCGGTGATCAGGCTCGCCACCGGGGAGGCGATGCCATCGTTGGCCAGGCTGGTGGCCACCGAGACCATCGGCAGGCCCCGCCGGGTGGCCGCGTACTTCGCCACGTCTATGGTCTTGCCGCCGCCGATGCCGACCACCGCGTCGTACGAGCGGGCGCGCAGCTTGGCGCCCAGGTCGTCGGCGGCGTCCAGAGTCGCCCCGGCGACGGTGAACACGTCGGCCGACCGCAGTGACGGTCGGATCAGCTCGGCGATCTGGGCACCCTGGCCCGGACCGACCACCACCGCGACGTCGCCGCCGGCGGAGATTCGCCCGTCCGCCAGGATCGCGCCGAGGTCGGCCACCGCGCCCCGCCGCACGTCGATGTGGAGCGGGGTCAGCACGCTTCGGGCTAGTAGCGGCACGCGATCTCCCGCGCGCGGGCCAGGTCGGCGTGGTTGTCGACCTCGACCCAGGGCACGTCGCCGATCGGCGCCGCCCGCACCTCGCCACCCCGGTCGGCGAACTCCTGGTAGCCGTCCTCGTAGTACAGGTTCGGGTCGCGCCGCCAGGTGGCCTCCAGCGCGTCGGCGAGGGCGTCGGCGACCTGCGGCTCGATCAGCGTGGCGCCGATGTACTCCCCGTACGCCTCGCCCGGGTCCATCACCTTGGTGATCCGGGTGAGCTGGCCGGCGGCGTCGAAGATGGTCTTCATCTCCTCCTCGGCCAGCGGCTTGAGCGTGTCCACGGCGAGCAGGATGCCTGGCCCACGCTCCGCGAGCAGGGTCTTCTCCACGCTCACCGGGTGCACGGTGTCCCCGTTGACCAGCAGTACCCCGCGCGCGAAGTACTCCCGGGCCAGCCAGAGCGAGTAGGCGTTGTTCCACTCCTCGGCCTTGTCGTTCTGCACCAGGGTGAGCGTGACCCCGTACCGCTTCTCCAGGTCGGCCTGCCGCTCGCGGACCGCGTCCGCCGCGTAGCCGACCACGATCACGATGTCGGTGAGCCCGACTTCGGCCAGGTTGCCCAGCGCGATGTCCAGGATCGTGGTCTCCCCGTCCACCGGCACCAACGCCTTGGGCAGCGTGTCGGTGTACGGGCGCAGCCGGCGCCCTGCCCCGGCCGCGAGCACCATCCCGATCATCCCGACATCCTCCCTCGTCCTGCTCCCCGTCACCGGTGGAGGATAGCCCCGCGTGGACGAGCCGCTCCGGTCAACCAGGTCAGCCGGGCAGCGCCGCCAGGTCGGCGAGCATGGTCAACCGCTCCTCCGCGCTGAGCACGGCGTACGGGCCGGCCGCCCGCCGGTCGGTCTCCAGCTCGATGGCGAGCCGCTCCGGGCCGGCCGGCAGGGCGGCGATGCTCGACGCGGTGTGCCCGGCGGCGGTCCAGGCGGCGGCGTGCGCGTCGGCCCGGTGGTAGCGCATCGTGCCGAGCCGGTTGAGCAGCAGCACGCCCGGCGGGGTGCCGTCCGGCTCGTACGGGGGCGCCATCGCGGCGAACGCCGACGCGTCCCGGTCCCCCTCCTCGTCGGCCAGCACCAGGGCGTACGCCAGCAGCCGGCCGAGCGCCGCGACCAGCCGCGGCACCCGCTCGTCCTGCCCGGCCCACAGCTCCTCGGTGACCTCGGCGTGCACCTGGTACAGCTCGGTGAGGAACGCGGCACCGCGGTCGGTGGCGGAGAGCCCGCCGTCCGGGCGGCGGTGGATCATGCCGTGCGCCACGTGCTTGTCCACGCTCCGGTGGCAGACGACCGGGTCGCGGTACCGGGTGATCGCGGCGAACCCCGGCCCGTCCACCGTGCCGCTGGGTGCGGCCAGCCGGGTGCGCAGCTCCACCAGGAAGCCGGTCGCGGCCGGCCCGCCGTACCGCTGGCTCAGCTCGGCGCCACCACCGTTCCGACCGGCCAGCATGCCGGCGACGAAGGCCCGGTCCACGGCCGGGGCGAGCAGACCGGCGAACCGGTGCGGCGCCAGCTCGACGGTGTTCACAGACCGATCGACCGCAGGACGGCGAAGCCCTCCTCCGCGATCCGCCGGATCAGCCCGTCGTTGACGTGGCGGTGCTCGTCCAGAACGGTCACCTCGTGCTCGGCCAGCCACCGGTACTCGGTGTGCTTGCCGGCCTCCAGCTTCGGGTGGCCCAGGTCGCCGTCCACCCGGACCAGGAAGTCGTGCTCGATCCGGGCGAGACCGTCGTCGCCGACGTAGTGGTACTCACCCACCTGACCGAGGACGTGCGAGAGGGTCCAGCCGGTCTCCTCGGTGACCTCCCGCCGGAGCGCCTCGTCGACGTCCTCGCCCGGCTCCAGGTGGCCGCCGACGATGTCCCAGCAGTTGGGAAAGAGGCGCCGGTGCGGCGAGCGGCGCTGAAAGAAGATCCGGCCGTCGTGGTCGACGATCAGCGCGCCGGCGCAGCGCAGGGGCTCGGTGGACACCGTCCGACAGTAGCGAGCGTGCCGGCGAAACGGCGATGCCCGGTCTTGTCCAGGAGTCATTCACGGACCACCATGTCGGTACCGGATGCCACCGTCCCAAAGGGGTGATGCGTGATGCAGGTACGGGAAGCGATGTCCAGCCAGGTCCTCGTCGTCGGTCCGGAGCACACGCTCCGCCAGGCGGCCCGGATGATGTCGGCCCGTGGTGTCGGGTCGGCGGTCGTGATCGACCCGGACTCCGAGGGGATCGGGATCATGACCGAACGCGACGTGTTGAAGGCCATCGGCGCCGGCCTGGACTGCGACGTGGAACGCACCGGCGCTCACCTGACCTGGGACGTGGTCTACGCCGGCCCGGACTGGACGGTGGCCGAGGCGGCCGCCGCGATGGCCCGGGGCGGGTTCCGGCACCTGGTGGTGCTGGACGGCCGTGAGGTGGCGGGGGTGATCTCCGTCCGGGACATCATGCGGGTCTGGGCGGAGAGCCAGGTGGTCGCCGCGATCTGACCGGGCGCACCGGGGTTCGGGCGGGCAGGTGTGCCGGCCGGATCGACGGGTAGGGATACCTTGCGGGAGCGGAGACGCCGTGGCCCGTGGGGGAGGGTCCGATGCGCGACGCGGAGCGCCTGGTCGAGCAGCAGTACGCCATGCTCCTGCGTCGGGACGTGGCCCGGCTGCCGGACCTCTACGCCGCGGAGGCGTTCTACTCCATGCCGGGCGTCACGGTCCGCCCGATCGAGTTGCCCGCGCTGCTGCGGACCTGGACCGGCGCCTTCCCGGACCTGCGGGTCGACCCGCTGGGCGCGGTGCGCACGGCCGGGGGCGCGGCCGTGGAGCTGCGCCTGAGCGGCACCCACGCCGGCACGCTGCACTCGCCGTTCGGCACCGTCGCGCCCACCGGCCGCACGGTGAGCTGGGACGTGGCCGACGTGGTTCGGGCCCGCCGGGGACGGATCGTCGCCTGGCGGTCCTACTTCGACTGGAGCCAGCTCCTCGACGCGCTCGGCGTGCAGCTGGAGGGACTTTCCCGGGGAGCGCAGCACGACTCGCTCGGCCTTCCGGTCTGATCTGACGCCGACCGGTGGAGCCGGGTCACCCGACCCGGTGGCTCAGGATGCGGACATCGCCGTGCCGTCGGCGCGTCCCCCGCCGCCGCCCGTACGCTCAACATCCATGACCGCCGAGCAGCTGATCTCCTTCGCCCGTGGGGCTCCCTCGCTGGACATCGTCGATGTCGAGGGGCTCAAGGCCGCCGCCATCCGCGCCTTCGACGCCGACCCAGCCGGGGTCACGGCCTACGGCACCTCCGTCGGCTACGGTCCGCTGCGAAAGTGGATCGCCGAGAAGCACGGGGTCGAAGCCAATCAGGTGCTGGTCACCAACGGGTCGCTGCAGGCCGACGCGTTCCTCTTCGACCACCTGGTCCGCCCCGGCGACGCGGTGGTGGTGGAACGGCCGACGTACGACCGGACGCTGCTCAACCTCCAGCGGATGGGCAGCGAGCTGCACGGTGTCTCGGTCCAGCCGGACGGCCTGGACACCGCCGAGCTGCGCAAGTTGCTGGAGTCCGGGGTCCGGCCCCGGCTGGCGCACGTCATCCCGAACTACCAGAACCCGGCCGGCATGACGCTCTCCCTGGAGAAGCGCCGGGAGCTGCTCGACCTGGCCGCGGAGTACGAGTTCACGATCTTCGAGGACGACCCGTACGCGGACGTCCGGTTCCGCGGCGAGGCACTGCCGTCGATGCTCTCGCTGGACACCCGCAACGTGGTGGTGCACGCGTCGAGCTTCACCAAGACGGTCTGCCCGGGCGTGCGGGTCGGATACCTGGTCGGCTCGGCGGATCTGATCGCCGACATCGCCAAGAACGCGACCAGCCTCTACATCTCGCCCGGCATGGTGTCCCAGGCGATCGTGCACCAGTTCTGCGTCTCCGGCGACATCGACCGCTCGATCGAGACCGTCCGGGCGGCGCTGGGCGAGCGGGCCGGGGTGCTCGCCGAGTCGCTGCGCCGGCACCTGCCGCAGGCCCGGTTCGTGGAGCCGGACGGCGGCTACTTCCTCTGGGTGGAGTTCCCGGACGACGTGCTGGTCGACCGGCTCGCCTCCGCGGCGGCCGAGCGTGGGGTCGCCGTGGTCAAGGGCAGCGACTTCATGCTGGACGGCGGGCAGCACGCCCTGCGGCTGGCCTTCTCGGCGGTCACCGCCGACCGGATCGACGAGGGTGTCCGCCGGCTCGCGGCGGCCGTCGAGGCCGTCCGCGGCTGAGCTTTCTGTCAATTTCCTGACAGAACGACGATGCCGGTCGTCGCGGGACTCCCGCCGGGGCGGCCGGCGGCTCACAATGCTGCGAGCGTCACCCGTCAGGTGCAGTGGAGATCGCCGTCCGGTTTTCCCGGGCCAACCCCCGCCCCGGTGACGCGTGCAGCACAACCCCCGCCCCCACAGGCGCCGGGTGGGCCGTGTCGTCCCCACACCCCCCGATGCGGCACGGCCCGCCCGGCGTCGCCCCACGCGACCGCCGTCACACGTGCCCTCCGCCGGGATCGGCGTAGCCTCAAGCCGCAGCCGAGCGCGGGGAGGTGGCGCGATGACGGATCGGGCAGGTCAGGACGGGACCACACCGTCGCACGCCGCTCGGGTGCTGCGACCCCGGGCGTGGCCGTCACCGGTCCGGGCGATGACCCGGATCCTCAACGCCGACGGCTCGCCGCCCGTGCCGACCCCGGCCGGCACCGGGCGCAGCGGCGTCGTCGACTGCGCGCTCTACGTCGACGGCAAGCGGCAACCCGGCGACTGGACGTACGCCGATGCGCTGGCCGCGGCCCGCCGCGAGGAGCACGGCTTCGTCTGGCTCGGGCTGCATGAGCCCGAACTGGCCGAGATGACCGCCATCGCGGACACCTACGGGCTGCACGAGCTGGCCGTCGAGGACGCGGTGAAGGCCCAGCAGCGTCCGAAGTTGGAGCGGTTCGGCGACGTCAGCTTCCTGGTGCTGCGCACCGCCCGGTACTGCGAGCATGCCGAGCTGAACGAGAACTCCGAGGTCGTCGAGACCGGCCAGGTGATGCTCTTCATCGGCCCGAACTTCCTGATCAGCGTCCGGCACGGCGACGCCTGCCGGCTCTCCCCGGTACGTGCCGACCTGGAGACCAAGCAGGACCTGCTGCTCCAGGGCCCGTGGTCGGTCGCGTACGCGATCACCGACCGGGTGGTCGACCTCTACCTGGAGGTCGCCGAGCAGATCGAGGACGACCTCGACGTGCTGGAGGCCGAGGTCTTCGACCGCAACGGCCATGGGCGGATTCAGCGGATCTACCAGATGAAGCGGGAGCTGGTGGAGTTCAAGCGGGCCGTGGTGCCGCTGCAGCGGCCGTTGATGACGTTGACCTCGCAGGTCAACCGGGAGGTTCCGAAGGAGATTCGGCGCTACTTCCGGGACGTGCAGGACCATCTCAGCCGCACCGTCGAGCAGGTGAACTCCTACGACGACCTGCTGAACTCGATCCTCCAGGCGCGGCTGGCCCAGGTCACCGTCGACCAGAACAACGACATGCGCAAGATCGCCGCGTGGGCGGCCATCGCCGCGGTCTGGACCTCCATCGCGGGCGTCGAGGGGATGAACTTCGACAACATGCCCGAGCTGAACATGACGTACGGCTATCCCGTCGTACTCGCCCTGATGCTCGGCGTCTCCCTGGCCCTCTACCGATGGTTCCGCCGCAACGGCTGGCTCTGACGCCGCGCGCGAAAGCGCCGGCGGGCGCGGGGAACCCGCGTCGCCGGCGCTCGATGCGCTGCCGCTGGGTCAGCGGCGGCCGTTGGTGCGGGTGGTGTCCTTGCCCAGCGCCTTGGTGAGGTCGTCGGCCGGGCGCCCGGAGGTGTCCTTGGCGCCCTCGGCGACCGAGGGGACCTTGTCGGTCGGGCGGACGCCGGCCGGCTTGGCGACACCGGTGGTGCTGGCACTGTCGCCACCGGCCACCGCCGAACTACCGGCGGCGGTCATCCCGGCCATGCTGGACCCGTCGGTCCCCTTGGTGGTGGACGGGGTCCGTACCTCGATCGAATCCACCTCGTCGCGCATCGGCTCCAGGTTGCGGGTTGGGTCGTACTCGGCCCACTCCTGCTGCTCGCGGCGGCGGCGCAGCGCGACCGCGCCAGCCAACCCGACGATGGCGCCCGCTGCGAGCAGCCCGGTCATCTTCGATCCGCGACGGCGCGGCTGCTTCTTCTTGCCGGTGATCCGCATGTTGTTCGACCTGGCCTTCCTGGTGAGCGGCCCCGCCTGCGCGGCGCCGTCACGGGCGGCCGCGGCCAGCGGTGCCAGCGTGGTGAGTGTCGTCCCCCAGCCGGTCGAGGCGCTGTCGCGCACTTTCGCCGCGGCCGGCTCGACGTAGCCGCGGGCCATCTGCACCCGTGGACCGACCGTCGCGCCCGCGCCCTTGGCGGCGTGGCTGGCTGCCTGCATCAGGTGGCTGATGCTCTGGTTCAGCTCGGCCCTGGCCAGCTGCCCCTCGGACTTACGCCGCCCGATTCCAAACACGGTCCCACCTCCTGGGAGTTGTTCCTTCGTCATCCTCCACCTTCGGATGCCTCCGCGATGCCAGATCGGGCACATGGGAGGATCCGCATGGAACTGACCAACGAGTGAGGAGTACCCGTGGCCGAGGCTGTCTACGCCACCTTGCACACCAACGCTGGCCCGATCCGGCTGGAGCTCTTCCCCAACCACGCGCCGAAGACGGTTCGCAACTTCATCGACCTGGCCGAGGGCAACCGGGAGTACACCGACCCGCGCACCGGTCAGCCGGGCAGCGGGCCGTACTACGACGGCACCATCTCGCACCGGGTGATCAGCGGCTTCATGGTCCAGATGGGCGACCCGACCGGCACCGGTCGGGGCGGGCCGGGCTACAAGTTCGCCGACGAGTTCCACCCGGAGCTGCGCTTCGATCGGCCTTACCTGCTGGCGATGGCGAACGCCGGACCGGGCACCAACGGTTCGCAGTTCTTCATCACCGTGTCCCCGACGCCGCACCTCAACAACCGGCACACCATCTTCGGCCAGGTGGCCGACGAGCAGTCGGTGAAGATCGTCGACTCGATCGCGAGCACCCCGACCGGCCCGAGCGACCGTCCGCTGCAGGACGTCGTCATCGAGCGGGTCGAGATCGAGCGGTCCGCTGCCTGATCGACAGGCGAGGTACCTTTGCTCGCATGATTGAGCGCTCCGGAGCACCGCACCGGCTGGCGTCGGTGGACCGCGCGGTGGCGGACGGAGGGTCGGCCCGGTGAGCGAGTCTCCGCCGACCACCCCGGTCTGCTACCGGCACCCCGGCCGGGAGACCTACGTCCGGTGCACCCGCTGCGACCGGCCGATCTGCCCGGACTGCATGCGGGAGGCGTCCGTCGGGCACCAGTGCCCGGAGTGCGTCAACGAGGGACGCCGCAGTGTCCGGCCGGCGCGTACCGCCTTCGGTGGTGGTACCGCCGGCCGGCACGGCTACGTCACCAAGGCGCTGATCGCGCTGAACGTGCTGCTCATGCTGCTCTCCATCGCCTCCGACCGTGGTGGGGACGCGGCGGTGGGCGGCTCCGGCTTCGGCGGCCTGATGGGCGGCAGCACGCCGCTGACCAACTGGGGTTCGGTGCTCGGGCTGGCGGTCTTCCCCGACGGCACGCTCGGTGGGATCGCCGACGGCGAGTGGTACCGGCTGGTCACCGCGATGTTCCTGCACTACGGCGTGATCCACCTGCTGCTCAACATGTGGGCACTGTGGGTGCTCGGCCGGTCGCTGGAGGCCAACCTCGGGCCGCTGCGCTTCGGCGCGCTCTATCTGATCGCGGGTCTCGGCGGCAACGTCTCGGCCTACCTGTTCAGCGCCCAGAACTCGGCCACCGCCGGCGCGTCGACCGCCGTCTTCGGCCTCTTCGCCGCGCTCATCATCATCGAACGCAAGTTGGGCCGGGACATCTCCCAGGTGATCCCGATCCTGGTGATCAACCTGGTGTTCACGCTGACCGTGCCGGGCATCTCCATCCCGGGGCACCTGGGTGGCCTGGTGGTCGGCGGGGCGATGGCCCTGGTGCTCGCGTACGCGCCGCGCGGTCGGCGCACGCTGGTCCAGGTCGCCGGTGGCGCGATCATCCTGCTGATACTGCTCGGGCTGGTCCTGTTCCGCACCGCGCAGCTGCTCGCCGGCTGACCGACCGGCTCACTGTCCGGCGGCGATCACGCCGGGCGGGCGGCCCGCAGCGCCTCGGCCACCTCGTCCGGGGCGGCCCCCAGGTCGTACCGGCCGAACAGGTGCAGCGACTCCCCGGCGTCGATCTCCAGCAGTTCGGTGGTCAGGCCGAGCCGGGGTCGACGGTCCACGGTGATCCGCTCGACCGTGGCCCAGGGCAGCAGCCGGCGGCCGGCGTAACCATGGGCGACGACCACGCCGGCCGGGTCGACCGCGAGTCGGACCGGCGCCAGCAGGTCGCGCAGCGCCCAGCCGAGCAGGCCGGCGACGACCAGCCCGATCAGCGCCAGCTGCACCGGGTCGCCTTCGGCGAGGAGCAGGCCGAGCGCCACCAGGACGACCGCGCCGGCCAGCTTCGCCAGCGGCACGCCCGCCGGTACCCGCCACTGCCGGTCCGGGAAAGCTTCGGCATCCATCCGGCCAGCATGCCAGCGTTCGCCGGGGGACCGCGCCGGCACCCGTTCGCGGCCGGGCCAGACCGGGGGCGGACGACCGGTCCGTGGACGACGTAGGATCGGGACAGCCCAAGTTACCCGGGAGTAAACATGAGTGACGCGGTCATCGTCGGCGCGGTACGCACTCCGGTCGGGCGGCGCAAGGGCAGCCTCGCCGGCGTCCACCCGGTCGACCTTTCAGCACACGTGCTGCGCGCCCTCGCCGAGCGCACCGGGCTCGACGCCGCACTGGTCGACGACGTCTTCTGGGGCTGCGTGTCCCAGGTCGGTGAGCAGTCCTGGAACATCGCCCGCAACGGCGTGCTCGCCGCCGGGTGGCCCGAGTCCGTGCCCGGCACCACGCTGGACCGGCAGTGCGGCTCCAGCCAGCAGGCGCTGCACTTCGCCGCCGCGACGGTCCTCTCCGGCCAGGCCGATCTGGTGGTCGCCGGCGGGGTGGAGTCGATGACTCGGGTGCCGATGGGCTCCAGTGTGGCCGGCGGCATGCCGTTCAGCGACCAACTGCGGGACCGCTACCGGGGCGTCGAGGGCTTCGCCGACGACGCGGCGCTGCCGTTCAACCAGGGGGTCGGGGCCGAGCTGATCGCCCGGCGGTGGCGCTTCTCGCGTACCCAGCTCGACGAGTTCGCGCTGGCCAGCCACGAGAAGGCGGCCGCCGCGCAGGACGCCGGCGCGTTCGACCCGGAGCTCGCGTCGGTGCCGCTCACCGACGGCGGCAAGTTCGCCGCCGACGAGGGCATCCGCCGGGACACCTCGCTGGAGAAGCTCGGTGAGCTGGCCACCCCGTTCCGCACCGACGGGGTGGTGACCGCCGGGTCCGCGTCCCAGATCTCCGACGGCGCGGCGGCCCTCGCGGTCACCACCGGCGAGTGGGCCAGCCGGCACGGGCTGCGTCCGCTGGCCCGGATCCACACCGCCGTGGTCGCCGCCGACGACCCGGTCACCATGCTCACCGCGCCCATCCCGGCCACCGCGAAGGCGCTGCGCCGCGCGGGGTTGGGCATCGAGGAGATCGGTGTGTACGAGGTGAACGAGGCGTTCGCCCCGGTGCCGCTGGCCTGGCTGGCGGAGACCGAGGCGGACCCGGAGCGGCTCAACCCGCGCGGCGGGGCGATCGCCCTCGGTCATCCGCTCGGCGGCTCCGGTGCCCGGATCATGACCACGATGCTCCAGCACATGCGGGACAACGGGATCCGCTACGGCCTGCAGACCATGTGCGAGGGTGGCGGCATGGCCAACGCCACCATCGTCGAGCTTCTCTGACCTCCACCCGGCTCGTTACGGGAAAAGGCCTCGCCCCGGCCCGGCTCGGCCGCCTAGGGTGCGCACGTGACGACGATCGCCGGTGAGCGCGCCCCCGACTGGTCCGGAGAGCAGTGGCAGGTGCGGGCCCGTTCCTGGGTGGATGCGCAGCTGAGCCGGGCCGGCCGGCGGGTGACCGGGCCCGTGGAGCCGCGGGTGCGGCCGTGGTCGCTGGTGTGGCGGGTGCCCACCGACGGTGGGCCGGTCTGGTTCAAGGCCAACAACCCGGGCACCGTGCACGAGGCCGTCCTGATCGCGGCGCTGGCCGGGCTGGCGCCCGAGCGGGTGCTCGCACCAATCGCGGTGGACCCGGCTCGGGGCTGGTCGCTGCTGCCCGACGGCGGAGAGTCGCTGCGGGACGTGCTGGGCCGCGACGCGGACCTGGCGCACTGGGAGCGGGCGCTGCCCGGTTACGCCGCGCTCCAACTGGCCACCGCGTCACGGGCCGAGGAACTGATCGCCCTCGGCGTGCCGGACCACCGTCCCGAGGTGCTCGCCGGGCTGCTCGCCCAACTGCTCGACGATCGCGAGTCGCTGCGGATCGGCGACGAGGGCGGGCTCAGCCCGGAGACGTACGAGCGGCTGCAGGCCGAGTTGCCGGCGTACGCCGAGCGGTGCCGCCGGCTCGCCGACTTCGGCATCCCGGCCACTGTGCAGCACGACGACCTGCACGACGGCAATGTGTTCGCCGGCCCGACCGGGTACCGCTACTTCGACTGGGGCGACGCCTCGGTGGCGCACCCGTTCGGCACGCTGTTGGTGACCCTTCGCTCCATCCGGTACGCCACCGACCTGGCTGCCGACGACGCCCGGCTGGCCCGGCTGCGCGACGGTTACCTGGAGGCGTGGACCGACCGGTACGACCGTCGGACCCTGGTTGAGGCCGCGGACCTGGCGATGAACCTGGGCGCGGTCAGCCGGTCGCTCTCCTGGCGGCGCGCTCTGGACACGGCCGATCCGGCCCGGGCCGAGTACGCCGACGCGGTCCCCGGCTGGCTCGGCGAGCTGTTCGAGCCCAGCCCGCTCTGACCCACTTCTGACCACGATCCGTACGGGTGGGAAGTCGGACAGGCGGTGCGACGCGCCGCGTGGAACTTCCAAAAAATCGGCGTGACCCACGTCACCTCCGCTGAGGAGGTCGTTGGGCAGGTCATGGACGTCTTCTCCCGAACGTTCCTTCCGGCCGCCGTCGAGGCTGGCCTGGCCGCGCAGACCCTGAACCGGCACATGCCGGTCTTCCGGCGCTGTGTCGGCTCCGGTGACGCCACCATCCTGGTCACCCGCTGCAGCCGTCCGGACCGTCCGGTCACCGGCGACTACCTGCTGCTGCTCACCCACCGTCGGCTGGTGGTGACCCAGCAGACCCGGCTGCTGCACCGGCTGCGCCTGCATCTCAACACCGAGCTGCGCGAGCTGAGCAACGTCACCTGGAGCCCCGACCCGCGGCTGCACTCGGTCGAGCTGGCCGCCACCGCCATCGATGGGATCCGCGAGCGGTTCCTGATCCACACCACGCATCCGAAGCGGGTGTGGCAGCTCGACGCGCTGCTCAACCACGCCTTCCGGACTCGTCTGCGTACCCCCCGGGAGCGGATCGTCGCCACCATCGGCGAGGTGCCGGTCGCTGCGAGGCCCAGCGTGCTGCGACCCGTCGTGGCGCGCTGACGCCCCACCGCTCCACCGCTCGCGGCGGCCTTTCGCCCCGCCTTTACCGAACTCGAACACGCGCTGATCGCACCGAGCGCACCGGGTCGGCAATCATGGGCCGGTGACCGTCGAACCGCCGCACCGCGGGCTCGTCCTCGTGGTCGAGGACGAGCCGGCCATCGCCGACCTGGTCCGGCTCTATCTCACCCGCGACGGGTTCGGGGTCCATCTGGAACGGGACGGCGAGGCCGGCCTGACCGCCGCCCGCCGGCTGCGCCCGGTGGCCTGCGTCCTGGACATCGCCCTGCCCGGGCTGCCCGGCACGGAGATCTGCCGCCGGCTGCGCGAGGGCGGCGACTGGACCCCGGTCATCTTCCTCACCGCCCGGGACGACGAGGTGGACCGGATCGTCGGCCTGGAGTTGGGCGCCGACGACTACGTCACCAAGCCGTTCAGCCCCCGTGAGCTGGTAGCCCGGGTGCGCGCGGTGCTGCGCCGCTCCGCCGGCGGCCCGGAGGGTGCGGACCGGGCCCGTGTCGTCGGTCCGGTGACGCTCGACCCCGCCCGGCGGACGGTCACCGCCGCCGGCGCGCCGGTGCAGCTCACCTCCACCGAGTTCGACCTGCTGGCCCACCTGATGGCCCGGCCCGGGCGGGTCTTCACCCGGGAGGAGTTGTTGGCCGGCGTGTGGGGCTACGCCGCACACGCCGGCACCCGCACCGTCGACGTGCACGTCGCACAGGTGCGGGCGAAGCTTGGCCCGGCCAGCGTGATCCGGACCCACCGCGGCGTGGGGTACGCGGCCGATGCCTGACCGTCCCGGTTGGCAGCAGCCCGCGGCGCGACCGGAGTCGCCGACGATGGCGCTGCCGGTGGTCGGCGCCCAACCCCCGGCCGCGTCCCGGCGCAGCCGATTCGGTCGGACGCTGACCGCCCGGGCGGTGCTGGTCACCTGTGCCGTGGCGCTGGTGTCGGTGCTGGTCACCGCGATCGTCGCGGTCCCGCTGGCGATCCGGGGCGCGGAGCGACGCGATCAGGAGGCGCTCGCCGCGCAGGCCCGACTCGCCGCCGAGGTGCTGCGGACCCGGCTGGACCGGGGTCGTACCGCCGACGAAGAGCGGCTCATCCAGCAACTGCGCGCCCAGGACATCGACGCGTACCTGATCCGGCGGGGGGCGGTCGACCGGCCGGGCCTGCCGCCTCGGGTGGTGCAGCGGATCGAGCAGGGTCGCAACGTGTCGGTCCGTCGCCCGGTCAACGGCAGGCGCGCACTGGTCGAGGGCCGGGCGCTGCCCGGCGGCAACGGGGTGGTCCTCTCCCGCGCCTCGGGGACCGGGCTGTGGCGGCAGGTGCTGCTCAGCCTCTGGTTGCCACTGCTGGCCGGGCTCGCCGCCGGCGTGGTGGCCGGGCTGCTGCTGGCCCGCTGGCTGGCCGGGCCGATTCGTGCCGCGGCCACCGCCGCCGCTCGCCTGCGCGCCGGGGACCGCACCATACGGGTGCCGGTCGAGCCGCCGGACGAGGTCGCAGACCTGGCCGAGGCGCTGAACGGGTTGGCCGCCGCGCTGGCCACCAGCGAGGGCCGGCAGCGGGAGTTCCTGCTCTCCGTCTCGCACGAGCTGAGGACCCCGTTGACCGCGATCCGGGGGTACGCCGAGGCGCTGGCCGACGGGGTGATCGACGCGGACGGCACGGCCAGCACCGGCCGGACGGTGCTGGCCGAGGCCCAGCACCTGGACCGGTTGATCGGCGACCTGCTGGCGCTCGCCCGGCTGGAGGCCGCCGACTTCCCGCTGGAACCGGTGCCGGTGGACCTGGCCCGGCTGGCCGTCGACGCCGAAGCGACCTGGTCCGGCCGGTGTATGGCGGTCGGAGTGCCGTTCCGGGTGGAGACGCCGGGCGGACCGGTGCCGGTGTACACCGATCCGGGGCGGATCCGGCAGGTGGTGGACGGGCTGCTGGAGAACGCGCTGCGGGTCGTACCCCCGGGGGCGCCGGTGGTGCTCGCGGTCCGGGCGGCCGGCGCGGACCCGGCCGCTGGCGGCGTGCTGGAGGTCCGCGACGGCGGGCCCGGCTTCACCGACGACGATCTGGCGGTGGCGTTCGAGCGCGGTGCGCTGCACCAGCGTTACCGGGGGGTGCGCAAGGTGGGCAGCGGGCTGGGGCTGGCACTGGCCGCCGGGCTGGTCCGCCGGCTGGGCGGAGAAATCGTCGCGGGTCACGCGCCGGAGGGCGGCGCCGCGTTCACGGTCCGGCTGCCCGGAGATCCTTACCAGACACGAACATCGGCCTGATGATCCGCTCGTCGTCGCCGGGCAGGCTTAGGGCTCCACGGACGAGAGGGAGAGTCATGCCACGTTGGGGATCTGCGGCAGTCACCACGTCACTGCTCGCGGTGGTCGCGCTCGGCGTCAGCGGCTGCGGCGCGGCCGAGGTGGCCAGCCAACCCGCCCGGGAGGCCGCGGTCGAGGTCGCCGCGGCGATGGGTGTGGAGGGCCAGGCACTGGCCGCCATGGGCTTCGACGCCAACGACCTGGACGTGCAGACCGTCGCCGCGCCGGCCGCCCCGGCACCCGGCGGGTCGGCCACGCCCGGCGCTTCCCCGAGCGCGCAGGAGAAGGCGCGGCAGAAGCGCGGCGAGGAGTGGCGCAAGCGCCGCCAGGCCCGGGTGCTGCTGCGCAGGAACACCCTGCACGGTGAGGCGGTGGTGCAGACGAAGGACGGCGGTACGAAGACGGTCGCCGTGCAGCGCGGCGAGGTGACCGCGATCGACGGCGACTCGATGACCGTGAAGTCCACCGACGGCTTCACCATGACGTGGACCTTCGGTGACGACCTGCGGGTCGTCGAGCGGCGCGCCACCGTGCAGCCGAGCGACGTGAAGGTCGGTACGACGCTCGGCGTCGCCGGCGCGAAGGACGGCGACAAGGGCGTGGCCCGCCTCATCCTCATCCCCCGCGCCAAGTAAGCGCCCAGTGAAAGGAAGCGCCCCTTATTAACGCCAGGCGTTAATAAGGGGCCCTTCCTTTCACTTCGTCAGTAGACGCGGGAGCCGATGAAGTCGTCGTGACCGTAGCCGACCGGGTTGGCGGCGGTCCGGGGCTCGAACGACCACTGCTGCCGGGTGCTGGTGGAGCAGCCGGCGAACCGCAGCCGGGGACTGCCCAGCCACGGGTTGTCGAACGCCACGCAGAGGTTGCTGGCGCCGGCCGGCTTGATCTGGTTGCCGGCGAAGACGAACTGCTGGGCGGGGGTGCCGTTGCAGTCGTAGATGTTGACCGCGGCGCCGGAGGTCAGCGACCCATTCGCGATGTCGAGGCATCGGTCGTGGGACAGCTCCGAGTGCAACGACCGTCGGCCCGGGTCGTACCAGAAGCCCTGGTTACGCCCACCGTGGCAGGCGTACGGCTGCTGGACGGTGCCGTTGCGGGAGTCGTACCCCTTGCCGTCGACACAGGTGCCGGTGGCCAGGTTGCGCAGCTGCTTGAACTCCAGCAACCCCGGGTAGAGCACGCCGCCGCCGGTGCTGGCCGGGTCGACGCAGCTGGCCCGATCCTGCCCCGAGTTCCAGAACTGGGTGATGCACTGGGCGAACATGCCGTGTCCGCGGGCGTTGGGGTGGAACGACTGTCGGGCGGCGTTCTCGTCCCAGATTCCCAACTCGATGTAGAGGCCGCGGACCGAGGTGTTGTCCGTGCACACCTCGTGGCCGTGGAAGAGCCGGCTGGCATCCAGGTAGCGGGTGCCGGTCTGGGTGGCCGCGGCGCGCAGCGCCGACTCGAACATCGGTACGGCCTTGTTCCGGGCGAACGCCGCGTCGGCCAGGTAGAGCAGGCAGCCGCCGGAGTACCAGCCGGGGAAGTTCGGGTTGTCCTCCACGTCCGGGCTGCCCGGGCTCGGGTACGACATGAGCACCAGCTCGTAGTCCGAGCGCAGGTAGCCGGCGTTGGTCATGGTCTGCCGGATGTCGTTGAGCGCGTCGACCACGGCCTGCCGACTGCCGTCGGTGCGGATCGTCCACTGGTCGGTGTAGCGCGGGTAGCAGGGGCCTTGGAAGAAGACCCGGCTGATCGCGCAGTCGGTGGCGACCGGGCCGAACTGGATGGTGCCGTCGCCGTTCGCGCCGACGACGACCCAGATGAGCTTCACGTGCGTGTTACGCGCCTTGATTCCCAGGTAGTCGCCCTGGTTCAGCTCGTTGTGCTGGGTCGGGCCGCCGGCGATCAGGTTCCACGGGGTGGCGCCGGAGCAGGCCAGGTTGTACTGCGCGTCCGAGGGGATGCCGGTGCGGAACAGCGCCTGGTCGTACGAGCGGTCGCACCAGTTGCCGGGTTCGTGGGTGCCGGGGACGTAGTTGCCGACCCCCTCACCGGAGATCTCGCTGTCACCCATGGTGATCAGCGTGGTGCGGCGTTGGTCGATCGGGCGGATCGCCGGGGTGCCGTAGAGGGCGGTCGCCTCGGCGGCCCGGATGGCCTCCAGGTTGGCGGGGAGTGGTTGGACGCTCGGCCGGTCGGCGGCGGTGGCGGGGGCGGCCGGTCCGGCGAGCATCGGCAGGACGAGAGCGGCGACGGCGACGGTGAGAGCCCGTCGTCGGGTCGCGCGTTCGGGCCTGGCGGGGGTAGCAGGCATCGACGCACTCCTTTCGGCTCAATCGCGGGACGTCGATTGAGTTACCAGACGGTAACGTGCTGATCAACGGATGTGAATACGCTTCGGATCCTTGCGCGCGGGATGCAGAACCGCCCGGATCGGACGATCCGGGCGGCGTGGGTGCGGGGTGGGTGGTCCGGGCTCGCTGCGGGCGATGCGGTCCGGCGGTCAGCGGCCGGGCGGCAGCGCGTAACCGACGTAGCCGCGGAACTCCAGTCGCCAGCCGGCCGGGACCAGCTTGGCGCACGCCGGCTGGCTGCCGGTGCAGACGATCGCGTCCACCGAGGTGGGGTCGGCCGGCGGGCGTTCCGGCAGCACCGACTGCAACGCCACCAGGTCCGGCGAGCGTCCGTCCGGCTGCCGCAGCAGCAGCCACCACGGGTACTCCCAGTTGTCGTTCTGCTCCACCAGACCGATCCGGCGTGCACCGCTGCCGTGGACCGCTGCCGCGGCCCAGCGGAACTCGTCGGCCCACTGTGGGCGACGCAGGAACCGGGTGTCCCAGTCCGACGTGGTGAAGACCGATCCGCTGCCGACGAGCCGGCGTGGGAACCCGTACGACAGCGCGAGCACCCCGGCCAGCGCCGAGGTGGCCAGCACGCTGACCGCCGCCACCGTGGCCACCGACCGCCGCCCCCGGTCGGTCCCGGGCCTGTCTGCCGCAGCGCCGAACTGGCGGCGGAAGAGCGCGTCCAGCCACAGCCCGGCCAGCGGCACGGCGAGCACCAGGGCGTAGAGCAGCAGCCGGTTTCCCCACGGTTGCCACTTGATCATCGCGGTGTGCAGCAGCACGGTGGCCAGCACCACCACCGCGTACCCACGCATCGGCCCGGCCTGCCCCGGGTCGATCCGGCGCGGCCGGACGAGCGCGACCGCCACGCCGATCAGCGCCAGTGCTCCGGCGATCGGGTACGCCACCCGGTCCTCGTCCGGGTACCAGGCGGGCTCCGGAAAGACCTCCCGGCCGAAGGTGATCGCCCGGTCCTGCGGGTCGACGCCGATCAGGTCCGCCCCGCCGATGATCGCCTCGGCGCCCACCCGGCGCAGCGGCGCCAGCGGCGTGTCGAACGCGGTGTGCCCGATCCGTAGCGCGTTGACCAGGATCGACGGCGGGTCGTGTCGTTCCATCGGGATCGACTCGCGCAGCCGGGGTGGCCCCAGCGGATGCCCGAACTCGACGGTCACCCGGGCCAGGAACGGACCGACCACCGTGGCCGCGACCAGGAGGATCAGCGCCGAACCGCCGACGGTGCGCGCCACCGCGCCGGTCGGCCGCGGCCGACGCACCCCACCGACCGCCGTCGCGTCGGCCGGTGCCCGGTCGCCGGTCAGGGCCAGCCGGAGCTGGGCCAACCCCCAGAGCACCAGCAGCGGGCCGACAGCGATCAGGCCGCTGGTCTTGGTCACCGCGGTCAGGCCGGTGGCGGCGCCGAGCGCGAGCAGGGTGCCCCAGCCGGTACGGCGGCGCAGCCCGTCCAGCACCAGGGTGGCCGCGCAGGCCACCCACGCCGCGCAGACCAGGTCGGTCTGCGTACTCGTCGCCTGCAGCACCACCATCGGTGTGCTGGCCAGTACGAACGCGGTGATCAACTGGGCCCGCCGGCCGCCGCCGAGTTGCGCGGTGATCCGCGCGGTCACCAGCAGGCAGGCCACCCCGGCCGCCCACTGCACCAGGTTGTGCAGTTGGTCCCCACCGGTGAGCAGGCGCAGGTGCAGCAGCAGATACTCGGCGCCGGGCGGAATGGTCACCTGCCGGTGGATGGCCGTGGCCCAGAAGTCGAGGTCGCCTTGGGCCACCCAGTGCTCGACCTTGGGCAGGTGGTACGTCTGCGAGTCGAAGTTGTTCGGCTCGGCCAGCAGCGCGACCAGCAACTCCAGCAGGACCAGCCCGCCGACCGTGCCGGCGAGCAGGCGCTCGCCCCGACCCGCCGTACGCCAGGTGTCGACCGCCCTGCCGAGCAGGCCGGCGAGAGTCCGATCGACCCGCCGCGGCGCGGGGTCACGCCCGGCTTCACCGCCGTCGGCGGGCGGGGCGGACGTTTCCGGGTCGGTGCCAGCGGCCACGGTGGCACCGACCGCGACCGGCCGGGGTGCCGCGGCGGCCGGCTGCGCGAGCCGGGTCACCTGGCGCCACCGCAGCCCTGCGGCCGTCGCGGCGGCAGTCAGGAAGAGCAGCCAGGCGGCGACGAACGCCGGTCGGGTGAGCGCGTGCAGCGCGCCGAGCAACTCGACGACGAGCACCGCGTACGCGCCGGTGAGCAGGGTGGCGCGCACCACCGCGAGCCGCAGCGGTGCCACCGCGTCGACCCCGCGCGGTCTCGTCGCGACGGTGAGCAGGAGCACCGCGGCGGCAGGAACCGCCGCGAGCAGGGAGCCGGCAGCCGACATGGCGGAGAGTAAACACCATCCGGCTGAATCCGCCACGCTGACTGCCCGGTGGTGACGGCCGGCGTTCGGCCGACCAGCCAGGCTAGGCTATGCCCGACGTATTGTCGCCACCGTGGAGATTTCCGTGAAGCTCTCGATCCTCATGCCGGTCTACAACGAGGAAGAACGCATCGCGGATGCCCTCAAGCAGGCACTGGCGGTGGACTATCCGTGTGAGATCGAGCTGGTCGTGGTCGACGACGGCAGCCGGGACGGCACCGGCGAGATCCTGGGTTGCGCCGACGACGCCCGCCTGCGGGTCATCACCCATCAGCGCAACGCCGGCAAGGGCGCGGCCATCAAGACGGCTGTGGACAGCGCCGAGGGTGACTACATGGTCATCCTCGACGCCGACCTGGAATACGACCCACAGGACATCCCCAAGCTCCTCGACCCGGTGCTCGACGGGCGGGCCACCGTTGTCTACGGCAATCGCACCTTCGGCAGCCACAGCGCCTACAGCTTCTGGTACGTGATGGGCAACAAGGGCGTCACGATGGCGGCGAACGTGCTGTTCAACTCGTACATCGGTGACCTGGAGACCTGCTTCAAGCTGATGCCGGTGGCGCTCTACCGGTCGCTCGACGTGCGCTCGCGCGGCTTCGGCATGGAGGCCGAGGTGACCGGCAAGCTGCTGCGCCGCCGGATCCGGCCGTACGAGGTGCCGATCAGCTACCGGGCGCGTGGCCGGGAAGAGGGCAAGAAGATCACCTGGAAGGACGGCGTCGAGGCGATCTGGATCCTCGGCCGGGAACGCGCCCGCCGCCGTCCCACCACGCCGGCTCGCTGACCGCTCAGCGGCCGGCGGCCAGCAGCGCCCCGGCCAGGAAGGCGTCGACCGAACGGCGCAGGCCGGCGCTGTCGAGCGCGTGCCACCGGGTGTGGTCCTCGGGCGAGCCGTAGCGGCGCAGATCCTTCCTCCCCACCCCTAGGGCCAGTAGCCGATGTGGCCGGTCCACCAGTGCCGCCGACACCACCCGGCTGGACGTGCCGGCCAGGTACGGCTCGACCAGGATCACCTCGGTTCCCGCCAGTGCCCGCAGCCCGGCGGTGTCGAACGGTCGCGGCCGGTGGGTGTAGGCCACGGTGACCGGCAGGTCGGCGACGGCGGCCAGCGCCGCGTCCAGCACCGGTCCGACCGCCACCAGCAGCGGGGCCCCGGGCCCGGCATCACGCACCACCGCGAGCGAGCCGTCGCCGCCGCGTGGCCGGTCGTTCTGCAGTACCGAGAGTCGCAGGTACGCCGAGCCGTCGCCGGCCACCGCGTTCCGCAGCAGCGCGGGCACCTCCCCCGGGTGGCCGGGGACGTGCACCGTCCAGCCGTGCAAGGTGTCGATCAGTGACACGTCCGCCGGGGACAGATGCGTCCGGCCGGATGCAGCGCGGTCGTACGAGCCTCCGACGCCGACCAGCACCGCGGACGCGTCCTGGTGGTCCAGGTCCAACTTGAGCTGCTCGTATGCCCGCTCGACCAGGAACGGCGCGTAGCTGTGCACGATCGGCCGCAGGCCGGTGAGGGCGAGCCCGCCGGCCACTCCGACCATCAGTTGCTCCCGGATGCCGACGTTGAGCACCCGGTCCGGATGCCGCGCGGCGGCCGGGGCGAACGCGGCGGCGGAGATGTCGGCGAGCACCAGCGCGGTGTGCGGATCCTCGGCCAGCAACTCGGTGGTGGTGGCGGTGAAGATGTCGCGCATTGTCACTCCTTCGTCTTGACGACCGCGACGACGACGTGCGGCCGGTCCCGGTGCTGGCTGGTGAGGGCGGTGTGCAGCGCGTCGTGGTCGTGTCCGTCGACGGTGGTGGCGGTCCAGCCGTTCACCGTGAACCGGGCCGCCACGCCACCCGGCCAGCCGTGGGTGGCCGAGTGGTTGTCGACAACCACGGCGGTCAGGCTTCCGAGGCCGGTGGCGCCGGCGTACGCGATCGCCTCGTGGTTCGATCCCTCGTCCAGCTCGGCGTCGCCGAGCAGCACGTACACCCGGGGGGTGAGCTGGCCCTGGGCTCGCAGCCCGAGCGCGGTGCCCACACCAAGGCCGAGACCGTGCCCGAGCGAGCCGGAGCCGATCTCCACTCCCGGCACCAGGGTCCGATCCGGGTGGTCGCCGAGGCGGCTCGCCGGACCGCCCTGGTCGTCGAGCCAGCCGGCGGGGAGGAAGCCCTTGGCGGCGAGCACCGCGTAGTAGCCGGCTACGGCGTGGCCCTTGGAGAGCAGGAACCGGTCCCGCTCGGGGTCGTCGATGGTGCCCGGGGTGATCCGCAGGACGCGGTGGTAGAGCACCCAGAGCACATCGATGGTGGAGTACACGTTGGCGCCGAACTCCCGGCCGGCCCGTAGCCGCTCCAGTGGGCCGGCCACCGGCCCCGGCACCAGCGGCATGGCCGTGTTGGTGGTGATCGTCGTCATGTGGATAGTCTGGGAGTTGAAGGGAACTTCAACTCAAGGACCGGGTGATGCAGGACTCACTGACCATCGGGGAGCTGTCCGCCCGCTCGGGTGTGGCGCCGTCGGCGCTGCGCTACTACGAGCGGCTCGGTCTGATCCGCGCCGACCGTACCGGCGGCAACCAGCGCCGGTACGCCCGCGCCGAGCTGCGCCGGGTCGCCTTCATCCGGATCTCCCAGCAGGTCGGCGTCTCGCTCGACGAGATCCGCGCGGCGCTGGACTCGCTGCCCGAGGCGCGTACGCCCAGCCCGCAGGACTGGGCGCGGCTCTCCGCCAGCTGGCGTGGTCGGCTGGACGAGAAGATCCGGCTGCTCACCAAGCTCCGCGACGACCTGGACGGCTGTATCGGCTGCGGCTGCCTGTCCCTGCAGCGCTGCACGCTCTACAACCCCGGTGACGCCCTCGGCGGGGAGGGGCCTGGCGCCCGCCTGATGCTGCCCCGCCCGGCGGCCGACGCGTCCGCCTGACGCGCACCCCGCCCCGCCCGGTTCCCGGCGTCACCCGACGGTGAGCAGCACCTTGCCAACGTGATCGTTCGACTCGACCAGCCGGTGCGCCTCGGCTGCCTCGGTCATCGGCAGCCGCCGGTCCACCACCGGCCGGATCCTGCCAGCCTCGATCAACGGCCACACCTCGTCCCGTACGCCCTGGACGATCTCCGCCTTCTCGGTGAGCGGCCGGGCGCGCAGGGTCGTCGCCAGAACGCTGGCTCGCTTGGTCAGCAGAGCGCCGAGATCCAGTTCGGCGTTGCGGCCACCCTGTAGCCCGATCACCACCAGCCGGCCACCGGTGGCCAACGCGGCGACGTTGCGGTCCAGGTAGGCCGCACCCATGATGTCGAGGATGACGTCGACGCCGTGGCCGTCGGTGGCTCGCCGGGCCTCCTCGACGAAGTCCTGCTCCCGGTAGTCGATCGTGTGCGCCGCGCCTAGTTCGCGCAGCCTGGAATGCTTGGTCGCGCGAGCGGTCGCCAGGATCGTGGCGCCCAGGGCCGCCCCGAACTGGATCGCGAAGGTGCCGATCCCGCTGCCGCCGCCGTGCACCAGCAGCGTGTCGCCCGAGTTCAGGCGGCCCACCGGGACCAGGTTCGACCAGACGGTGCAGGCCACCTCGGGCAGCGCCGCGGCGTCGACCAGGTCGACGCCGGCCGGCACTGGCAGCAACTGCCCGGCGGGGACCGCGACCCGCTCGGCGTACCCGCCGCCGGTCAGAAGGGCGCAGACCTGCTGGCCGATCGCCCACCCGGTCACCTCCGGACCGATCGCGCTGATCACCCCGGAGCACTCCAGCCCCAGGTATTCGGGTGCGCCGGGCGGCGGAGGGTAGTGCCCCTGCCGCTGCAGCAGGTCCGCGCGGTTGACTCCGGCGGCCCGCACATCCACGATCACCTCGCCCGGGCCGGGCTCGGGATCGGGGACCTCTGCCCAGATCAGCGCGTCGGGTCCACCGGGCTGCGGAATGGTGATGGCTCGCATGGGCTCAGTCTTACCCGATGACACTGCGGGCCGCAGGCGCACCCGATCCCGTCCCGTTGCCCACTGTGGACGATCAGACGTGGTTCCGGCGCCGCGCCACCCCGTCGGGGAGGGACGCCGGGCCGCGCGCCCGGTGCCATGGCAGACTAGGCACGGCCGCGCACCCCCGGGTGGCGGCGGCCCGGGAGGGTTCGCCTAGTGGCCGATGGCGCTGGTCTTGAAAACCGGTAAGGCAGCGATGTCTTCGTGGGTTCGAATCCCACACCCTCCGCCCCCCGGAACAGCTTAAATGCCCCCTGACCAGCGCAAACGCCGGTCAGGGGACGTGTCTGTGGACGGCGAGCGGTCCCGCTCGGGGCGATCCAGCATGATTGTGGGCGTGCGCTACTTGATCTCTCACCCAGACGCGTTGGCCGAGCTTGGCGATCTGGACGTTGCGCTGTACGACGGCACTCGACCCGTGCTCGAGAATCTGGACGACGTCGAGTTCTACGCGGTTCCGTACGGGATCATCGATCCGCGCTTCTGCGAGCCGATCGCCCGGATGCCCCGGCTCAAGGTGGTGCAGACCGTGACCGCCGGTTACGACCATGTCCTGCCGTACCTGCGGCCCGGCCTGACTCTGGCCAACGGCCGGGGCGTGCACGACGCGGCCACCGCCGAGCTGGCCGTGGCGCTCACCCTTGCCGCCCGGCGTCGGCTGCCGGAGTTCGTCCGGGCCGGGGGCGAGGGCCGCTGGGCCTCGGGTTGGTCGACCGGGCTGGCTGACGCCCGGGTGCTGATCGTCGGGTACGGCTCGATCGGCGCCGCGATCGAGCGCCGGCTCGCTGGGTTCGAGGTGGAGATCAGCCGGGTGGCGCGGAGCCCCCGCCCCGGCGTACGGCCAGTTTCCGATCTTCCGGAGATGGTGCCGCAAGCGGATGTCGTCATCCTGGCCACGCCGCTGACCCCGGAGACCGAGGGCCTGGTGAACAAGGAGTTCCTCGCCAGCATGGCCGACGGCGCCCTGCTGGTGAACGTGTCACGGGGGCGGGTGGTGGACACCGATGCGCTGCTCGCCGAGCTCAGCACGGGCCGGCTGCACGCCGCCCTGGACGTCACCGAACCCGAGCCGCTGCCCGCCGACCACCCGCTGTGGTCCGCACCGAACGTCCTGATCAGCCCGCACGTCGGTGGCCTGACCGCCGCGTTGGCGCCCCGGGCCCGCCGGCTGCTGGTCGACCAGGTCCGGCGGTACGCCGCGGGCGAGCCGCTCGCGAACGTCGTCATCGGGCCGTGAGTTCCGGGTCCGACCGGGCACCGGGCCCTCGCCCGCGTCCGGCCGCCGCCTCGTAGCTGACAAGAACGACGAGGAACGCGGTGAGCAGGCCGAGACCGGTCAGGCCGGGCAGATACCGTCCGGCGGGAAGTAACAGCAGTGCCACGCCGGGGGCGAGGAATTGCCCCGGCCGCACGGACCGGACGCTGAAACTCAGGAACGTCGCCCTGCCCGCGAGGTAGAGGGCCGTCCCGCCGAACAGGGCGACGGCCGGGATCCAGTTCACGGCGTCGGTTCTGTGCGACTCGTCATGTGCCAGGCCGGCGAGCACCTGCTCCACCCCCAGCGCCAGGTAGATGGTGCCGGCGATCAGCGGGAAGTGGGCAAGGGTGTAGGCGTTGGCGGCCACCTGATCCCGTCGCAGGCCGAAATTCATGGTCAGCGCCTGCCGTGCGGCCGCCGCGCTATGGGAGTAGAGCCAGTACAGGCAGACCGTGGCGGCGAGCGTGAGGAGCGCGGCCACCAGGACCGGTCCACGGATCATTTCCGCCCCGACCCCGGCGCCCACCGAGATCAGGGACTCGCCGAGCGCGATGATCACCACGAGGCTGTGCCGCTCCGTGAAGTGGCCCGGGCTGCGCACGGGCCATCCGCTCAGCACGGAGGCGACCACCCCGCCGCCCATGTCGATCACGAGCGCTGCCGTCCAGAGCAGGATCTGCGCGGTGCCGCCGAACACGGCACCAACGACCAGTGGGACCCAGGACAGTGGGGTGGTGAGGGCGTACACGCGAATGGTCCGGAGCAGCCGTGGACTGCCCACCGCTGCCCAGTGGTAGAGGACCAGATGGATCACTCGCACCACGATGTAGGCCAGTACCAGGATCAGCCGGGGTCCCAACGCTGACGGTCCGGATTCCCACACGTCGGGGATGACGAGAGCGGCGAGGAAGACGGCTGCCATCCCGACGGTGACGCCGGCACGGATCAGCCCGACATCGATTCGGGCCTGGTTTCCCAACCAGGAGTACACCAGCCAGGAGTTCCACAACAGCAGGAGGACGAGGAAACCCTGCACCAGGGTCACCGGCGCGGGCCGTGCGCTCATGAACTCGGTGACCCGGATGAACCCGAAGACGAACACCAGATCGAAGAAGATCTCGAAAAGGGTCGTACGGTGCGTCTCTGCGGTCACCACCGGCCGTGACCGGAAGATCCGCCCCATCACCTCATCTTCATCGCTCGCCACGCCGCGCTGGCGTCATTCAGGCAACCCGAGCGGCGCGCCGGCGTCCGGTGGCTGGCTTTTCGTCGCGGAGAGACGCGCCAGCGGTTGGTTCCGTACCCCTCGCCGCCGTCACCCCGGTGGGTCCGTGGCCCGCAGGCTCTCCCGGATCGTCTCGTCGGCCAGCCGCTCGATCGCGCGCCGGCGCTCCTCGGCGATGGCCCGCTCGTCCCGGCGGCGCAGCGCGGTGAAGACGGCTGCTACGAAGTCCCGCCAGATCCCGGCCACGAGGTCCCCCTGTGGAGCGTTGGCCCAGACTCAACGGTAGCGCCGTTGACCCGGCACTACCGCTTTCCGGTCGTCGGAGAGGCCGCGAAGGGGTAAGAAGGGGCAGGAATCTCCGCGAAAACCGGAAGGACGCGTCCCGATGACCCTGGAACGACCGATCGCCCCGGACCCGTACGAGCTGCTGCCGACGGTGCCCTCGTTCACGCTGACCAGTGACGACGTGCAGAACGGCGAGCCGATGGATGCCCGGCACGCGCACGGCAGCACGGGGGGTGACAACGTCTCCCCGCAGCTGACCTGGTCGGACTTCCCCGCCGAGACGAAGAGCTTCACCGTGACCTGCTACGACCCCGACGCGCCGACCGGTAGCGGCTTCTGGCACTGGGTGCTGGTGAACGTGCCGCTCGGCGTCACCCAGCTGCCCAGCGGCGCGGGTGGCGCGGCGGGCGCGGATCTCGGTGGAGCGTTCTCGGTCCGCAACGACTACGGCGAGCAGGGCTACGGCGGCGTGGCTCCGCCCCCCGGTGACCGCCCGCACCGGTACGTCTTCGCGGTGCACGCCCTGGACGTCGACCGTCTCGACCTGACCCCCGACGCCAGCCCCGCCTACGTCGGCTTCAACCTCACGTTCCACACCCTCGCCCGAGCGGTGATCCGCCCGACGTACCAAATCAAGGACTAACCGCTCCCCTCCCCCCGCTCCCCCCACCCCCAGACCCGCGCGATCTTGCACTTCCTGCCCGGACATACCCGGCATGAGGGGCATGTCGACGACCGAAAGTGCAAGATCGCGGGGTGGGGTGGGTGGGCGGGGTGGGGCGGGGGTGGGGGTTAGGCGGGGACGCGGGCCACGGCGAAGACGGACTGGCCGAACGGGGGGCGGATGCGCTGTTCGGCGGCCTTGGTGGCGGGGAGGACGATCGTGTCGTACACCTTCACCATCGGGCCCTCCTTCGGCATCAGCCGGAAGACCTTGGTGGCCATGAAGTAGCCGAGCAGCCCCAGCGCGTTGGCGTAGTGGATCTTCTCCACGGTCAGGCCCGCCTCGGTCATCGCCGCTCCGAGCGTCTTCTTCGTGTAGCGGCGGACGTGCCCGGTGGCGATGTCGGCCGGGCTCATGGCGAACTGGAACGCCGGCACGATGATGATCACGGCACCGCCGGGTCGGACCAGGTCACGCATGCTGCGCAGCGCGCCCACGTGGTCCTCGATGTGCTCCAGCACGTTGTACGAGACCGCGGCGCTGTAGTCGCCCCGATCGTTGTGCGGCAGCAGCATCTGCCGGACATCGATGCTCGGCTGGTCGGCGAGGCGCTCCTTGAGCTGCACCAGTCGGTCCGGATCGGCCTCGGTGGCGGTGAACCGGGGCAGCCGCCGCGACCATTCCAGCGCGTAGTCACCGAGACCGCTGCCGATCTCGATCGGGTCGTCACCGAGGTACGGCACCGCCAGTTCGACGAACCAGCGACGGTGGTTGACAGCGGTCGCCAGGCCTTCCAGAACCTCGGACTGGACGCGCTGATCCCCAGTGATTTCTGCCATGCGTCGATTCCTCACGATATGAACTCGACCCGTGCCTGGACCGACAGAGTGAATCATCCGCTCGGATGGCAGAAGAATCGGGGCAGCGGCGTGGCCGAATTGCGGTCGGGGGTGGGCACGTGATCGGCGGTCGGCGAACCCGGCACATAGTACGGCAGTACCCCGAAACATGTCACGGCAGTGCCATACGCTGACTACCCTATGAATTGCCATGACTACTCCTGAATCGGACGCGCCCGGAGGCGGCCCGGTCGCCGCGTCGACGGCGCAGGGCGATGGCGTCCGTGCGGCCGGCAGCGGCAAGCGGGCCGATCTGGCCGCCGTGCTGAGCTTCGTGGTGCTCGGCTTCTGGGTCACCGGGCGGCTCTGGCTGGAGCCGGGCAGCGGGGTACGGGACAACCGCTCCGATCAGTCGCAGTTCGAATGGATGATGGCGCACGGTGCACGGGTCGTCACCCATTTCGCATATCCGTTCCATTCGGACCGGATGAACGTGCCGGACGGCGTCAATCTCATGGCGAATACATCCGTATTATCCGGTTCGCTGCCAATGACACCGGTCACCGTGCTCCTCGGACCGCGCGCGGCATTCCTGCTCTTTCTCACCGCTGGAATGATTGCCACCGCCACGGCCTGGTACTTCCTGCTTTCCCGGGTCCTGATCGGCGCCCGCGGGCCGGCTTGGCTGGGTGCCGGCTTCTGCGCGTTCGCGCCGGCCATGGTGTCGCACGCCAATGCGCATCCGAACATCGTGTCGCAGTTCGTGGTCCCACTGATCATCTGGCGAACGCTGCGGCTGGGCGAGCCGGGCCGCTGGCTGCGCAACGGGGTGCTCCTCGCGTTGGTGATCGTCTGGCAGGCCTTCCTCAACCTGGAGATCCTGCTGATGACGGCGATCGGGCTGGGCGTGATCGTCGGCGCGCTCGCCCTCGGCCGCCGGGAGCTGCGATCGCGGGCCCGGCCGTTCCTCGCCGGTCTGGCCGTCGCCGCCGGGGTCGCCGGGCTGCTGTTGGCGTACCCGCTCTACGTCCAGTTCTTCGGGCCGGGCGCGTACTCCGGGCTGTCCCGCCTGATCCGCGGCTATTCCAGCGACCTCGCCTCGTTCGTCGCGTACTCCCGGGAGTCGCTTGCCGGCAGCCCGCGTACGGCGGCGAGCCTGGCCAAGAACCCGACGGAGGAGAACAGCTTCTTCGGGTGGCCGCTGCTGGTGTTGGTGATAGCCCTGGTCTGGTGGCTGCGCCGCTCGGTCGTCGTGCTCGGGCTGGCCGCCCTCGGGCTGCTCTTCGCGGTGCTCTCACTGGGCCGGGTGATCCGGTTCGCCGGCAGGGGCACCGGCGTGCCGGGGCCCTGGGCGGCGCTGGAGAATCTGCCGGTCCTGCACTCGGTGGTGCCGACCCGGTGGGCCCTGGCGATCACCCCGATCATCGGGCTGCTGCTCGCCTACGGCGCCGAGCGGGCGCGCGAGTTGGCCCAGTCGCAGCCGGTCGCTCGACGGCAGATCCGCTTCGTCACGGCCACCGTGCTCACGATGGCCCTGCTGCCGATCCTGCCCACCCCGCTACCGGTGGCCCGCCTCGACCCGGTCCCCGCCTTCGTCACCAGTGGGGCCTGGCGGCCGTACGTGGCCGGCGGGCGCAGTGTGGTGACCCTGCCGCTGCCGGACACCAACTACGCGGAGCCGCTGCGCTGGTCCGCAGCGACCCGATTGGACATGCCCCTGGCCCGCGGCTACTTCCTCGGCCCGGACACCCGCCGGAACGCCGAGAAGCCGCGGATCGCGCTGTTCACCGCACCACCCCGCCCCACCAGCAGCTTCTTCGGCACCATCCGGCGCACCGGCGCGGTGCCGCCGATCACCCCCCAGAGCCGGGTGAAGGCGGTCGACGACCTGCGCTACTGGCGGGCCGGTGTGGTCATCCTCGGGCCACAGGAGTACGAGGCGGCACTGCGCCGGGGGATGACCGAGCTGACCGGGATCCAGCCGATCTTCACCGGCGGAGTGTGGGTGTGGGACGTGCGGCCGTTGACCGACTGACCGAGGCTCAGGCCTGGCGGACGCAGCAGCCCTGGCAGACCTTCGGGCTGGGCAGCGTGAAGGCGAGGCAGCAGGTGCGCCGCTGCACGCTCGGCTCACCGGTCGGCCCCGGCACCAGCTCGACCAGGTCCGCCAGGTCGAGCGCGCCGAGCAGGGTGTCGATCGTCTGCACCGTCGGGCCGGGCAGCCCGTCCGCGGCCCGCAGGATGCCGTGCGAGATGCCGGAGGCGACCGAGCCGAGCAGCGTCCGGGTGCCGACCCGGACCTCCGCCTGGATCGCCGCGATGAGCGGGGCCAGGTGGGCGTCGAGGAGCGAGGCGCGCAGCGCGGCCAGCAGCTCCGCTTCGCCGGCGACGACTCGCACCTCCGGGTGGCCGGCCAGCGCCAGCGGGTCGTTCGGCAGCACCGCCACGGTGGTGCTGCGGCGCAGACCCAGGGTGAGCAGCGGCCGGTGGTCCTCGAAGTGGATCAGCACGTCGGACGGGTCGAGCAGCGGCACCCGCCGGGCCGAGGCCCAGCCGAGCACGACCGGCAGCGCCGTCCAGTAGCTGTACGACTTCCAGGCCAGCGCGGCGCAGGCGTGCGGCGTGCCGCCCCAGCGCAGTGTGGCGGCGTGCAGCAGATCGGGCAGCCGGCTGCCGTCGATCAGGGTGGTCGCGGGCGCCCAGCCGAACTCGTCGTCGACCAGCAGGCCCGGTGCGAGCCCGGGAAGATTGTCGGTGCCGAACATGGCACGCAGTGCCGCGGTGACGGGGGCGAGCGGCGTGGCGGTCACGTCCCGCCTCGGCATCACCGCTGTCACCGTGTCATCCCCCGTCCGCGTGACCGAGGAGCACCTCGGCGGACGACCCTGCCGTCCTGAGCTAAGGCTAGCCTAACCACACGCGTAGGTCTAAGGGAAGCCTCACCTGAGCCGTATCGGGAGGTCAGGGTCACTCCGCTCCCGGCGGGAGCAGCGCTCCGCCCCGGCCTTCTACCCGGCCGCGGCCTCGGAAAACACCGGCGCAGGATCGATGTCGGTCGGTGGATTGTCAAGCGAAGTGTCGGCAAGGTGGCAGATGTGTGTGCGTACGGGCACGGAACGTGAAACTGATACTCCCGGCCACGAGGAAGCCGATGACGACCTCCCCCCTCGAACGGGCTGCCGACTCCTTCGCGGCCGAGCTCGCCCGGCAGCGGACCGGGCGGGGGCTGTCCAAGAAGCAACTGGCCGTCCTGATGGGGTTCGACCCGTCCTACGTCAGCCACGTCGAGGGGCGCCGGCACCGCCCGACCGAGGACTTCGCCCGCCGCGCCGAGGCCGTCCTGGAGGCCAGCGGCGCGATCTGGCAGCGCTTCCGGGAGTACGACGAACTACGGCACGCCCGCGCCGGTCAACAGCACCGCGAGCCGCACCTGCCCGGCCAGTGGCTGCCACCCGGCACCGGCCTCGTCGTGGAGCGTGAACTCGCCACCCTCACCCACACCGACGACAGCTACCGGTGCGTCATCCACCGTGAGCTCTACAACGCCGGCACCGAACCGATCAACCGCTACCTGGTCCGGGTCGCCGTCGACCGCTACCCGAACGACCCCGGTCGCTCCAACCGGCACCACCGCGAGCACCCGCTCACCTTCGCCGAGCTGCAACTACAGGCCCGCCGGGACGACGGCGGCGGTGACCAGGAGCCGATGCACTGGCGGGCGAAACACGACCGGGACGCGTTCAAGGAAATCTGGCTGCTCTTCGAGAACAGCGAGCGGCGCTTCCCGCTCTACCCCGGTGACCGGGCCACCATCGAGTACGCGTACTCCGTCGGGCAGGAGAAGTGGGGTCCCTGGTTCCAGCGGGCCGTGCGGCTGCCCACCCGACAGCTCGCCGTCCGCCTGGACCTGCCGGCGGCGCTCGACCCGCAGGTCTGGGGGGTGGAGACCTCGCTCTCGGCGGAGGAGGGCCCGCTGCGAACGGCGCCGCAGCGCCGCGACGAGGGCGGCCGGGCGATCTTCGACTGGCAGACCGAGGACCCACCGCTGAACGCCCGCTACCGCATGCAGTGGCGATTCCGGGCGCGCCCGGACACCGACCCGGACGTCGGCCCCGGCGGGGCCCGGGTCCGGCCCAGCGACCGGATGCGCGGGCTCGGCATCGTCCAGCGCGGCGCCGACCTGCTCCGCCAGCGCGGCCGCCCGTTCGACCTGCCCGCTGAGGAGCAGGTCGCCCGGGAGGTGGTCGACCGGCTCAGCACGGCCCTGGCCCGGCTCGACGAGCTGCATCCGTTCAGCAAGGGGGTCGGCGTCGCCGCCCCGCAGCTCGACATCGGTCGGGCGGCGGCCGTGGTGCGGCCCCCCGACCGCTCGGCGGAGCCGGTCGTGCTGCTCAACCCCCGCGTGGTCGACGCCGACCCGGACACCGACGAGCAGTACGAGGGCTGCCTCTCCTTCTTCGACCACCGTGGCCTGGTGCCCCGGCCGCTGCGACTGGACGTGGAGCACGCCCAGTGGGACGGCAGCCGGATCATCACCTCGTTCGAGTTCGGCATGGCCCGGCTGGTCGCGCACGAGATCGACCACCTGGAGGGCCGGCTCTACGTGGACCGGATGGCGCCCGGCGTGCCGCTGGTGCCGGTGGAGGAGTACCGGGAGACCGGGCACCCCTGGCGCTACTGAGACAGGGGCGGGACCGGGGCGCGTGCCCCAGGGGGCAGGGGCACGCGCCCCGGTGTGCGGGGAGGAACGCCTAGAGGTCACCGAAGGTGTCGTAGCGGATGTGCGGCGGCGGCACCTCGTCCGCGGCCAGCACCCGCAGCGTGGACCGGACCATCCGAGCCGACCCGGAGACGTAGCAGTCGTGCGTGGTCCACGGGCCGTACCGGGCCACCACGTCCGGGATGTCACCCAGCTCGCCGTCGAAGTCCGGGTCCTCGCTGCACGCCGCGCTGACCGACAACCACGGGTGTACGGCGACCAGCTCCTGCAACCCGGCCAGGCCGTACAGATCCGCTGCCTGCCGGGCGCCGTAGAAGACGTGCACCCACCGGGTGCGGTTGTAGCTGGCCACCTCCTCCACCAGCGCCTTGATCGGTGCCAGCCCCACCCCGCCGGCCACGCAGAGGATGTCCCGCTCCGAGGACCGGTCAAGCGTCATCGACCCCATTGGCGCCGCCAACCGGAGCAGGTCACCCGGCCGCACCCGGCGGACCAGCGCACCGGACACCCAGCCGGCCCCGGACGACCGCACGTGGAACTCCAGCACGTTGTCGTCGTTCGGGGCGTTCGCCACCGAGTACGTCCGCCACACCCGAGGGTGGTGGCGCGGCACCTCCAGGCTCACGTACTGGCCCGCCCGCCACGGCAGCGGATGCTGCAACGCCCGGCAGGTCAGCACGGCGGTGTCCGGGCCGTACCGCTCGTGGGTCAGCACCTCGGCGTGCCAGAACGGCGGGTTCTCGTCGTTCGCCGCCCCGGCGAGCATCTTCGCCGAGATGGCCGCGTACGCGTCCGTCCACGCCTGGTCGTACTCCAGGTTCCAGCCGTCGCCGGCGGTGCTGCGCAGCGCGTCCAGCAGCGCGACTCCCATCGTCTTGTAGTGCTGCTCGTCGACGTGGTACTTGCGGTGGTCGCGGCCCAGCGCCCGGAGGAACTCGTCGAAGCTCTCCGGGTCGTCGACGGTGTGGATCGCCGTGATGATCGCTTCCAGCAGACGGTCGCCCTGGCCGGTCATCTGCACCGGGAAGAGCTGCCGAAGGGCAGGGTCGAGCAGGAACAGCCGGGCGTAGAAGTGGCTGCTCAGCCGGACCCGGTCCTCCTCGACCAGGGTCCAGCTCTCTTTCAGCAACCGCGCGACGTTGTCCACGGGGGCGCTCCTTCTCCAGACGGCAGCGGATCGGGTGCCCATAGAATCTCCACGGAGCGTGCTCACCGGTCGCACAGAATGTGCGATCGGTTCATGCCGGCCGGTCGGCCGTGCCACCGGCGCCGCCCGTCGGGCAGAGTGGTGCGGTGACCGTTGAGCTGACCCGCCCGGTGTCCCGCCGGCTGCTGGGGACCGAGACGCTGCTGGTCCTCGGCCTCTCCCTCGGCCAGTCCGCGGTCTACGCGGTGGTCTCGATCATCGCGAAGCTGACCGCCGACGGTCCGCTCTCCAAGCAGACCGCCTCGCTGAACACCTCCGCGTCAGCGAGACCCTGGCTGGACCTGACGTACCAACTGCTCGGCATCGTCTTCGCGCTGCTGCCGGTGCTGCTCGCCGTACACCTGCTCAGCCGCGACCCCGGCGACCCGGCGCGGACCCTCGGCCTGGACGCCCGGCGACCCGGCCAGGACCTGGCGCGTGGCGCCGGCCTGGCCGCGCTGATCGGCCTGCCCGGGCTGGCCCTGTTCTGGGTGGCGGCGCAGCTCGGCATCAACGCCACGCTGGTGCCGGCCTCGCTGCCGGAGGTCTGGTGGGCCGTCCCGGTGCTGATCCTCGCCGCCGTGCAGAACGCCGTGCTGGAGGAGGTGATCGTGGTCGGCTACCTGGTCACCCGGCTGCGTCAGCTCCAGTGGCGGCTCGGCGCGATCATCGCGGCCAGCGCGCTGCTGCGCGGCTCGTACCACCTGTACCAGGGCTTCGGCGCCTTCGTCGGCAACGCGGTGATGGGCGTCGTGTTCAGCTACTTCTACCTGCGTACCCGGCGGGTGATGCCGCTGATCATCGCGCACACGCTGCTCGACGTGGTCGCCTTCGTCGGCTACGCGCTGCTGCCCCGGGACTGGTTCACCTGGCTCTGACCGGTCGGCCCGCCACATCGGCCGGCGACGGCCGGTAGGCGGCCACCGCCCGGGCCGCGAGCCGGTCGGCCGCCGCCGAGTCGCCCAGCGCCGCGGCGAGCACCGCCGCACCCGGCAGCAGGCGGGACGCCAGCCGCAACGCCAGCCACCCACCGGCCTGCGCCGTGAGCGGCGCGGCCAGCCGCCACGCGGCCTCCGCCGCCCGCGGCCACGTGCCCTCGACCGGGTCTTCCGCCGTCCCGACCGCGGCCAACGCGGCGCGCGCGCTCTCCGCATCCGGGTGCACCTGGGTGAGCACCAGCAGCTCGACCGCCCGGTCGGGGTGCGCGGGATCCCGGCCGTACGCCGCCGCCAGGTGCAGCACCAGGTTCGAGTGCGTCCAGAGCACCGAGGCCAGCTCGGCCAGCGGCGCGAAGAGCCCGGCCAGCGCGGCGGCCGCCCCGCCCGCGCCCGCCGCGCGGACGAACCGCCGGGTGGCCAGGCGGGCCAGGCCGTCCGCTTGGGCGTCCGGGTACCGGGCCCGCAGCCGCCCGGCCCAGTCGGCCGCGCCGGGGCCGAGAGCCCGCACCGCGGCCAGGGCCAGCAACTCCGGCGCGAAGCCGGGATGGTCGAGCAGGTGCGCGGTGACCGCCCGCAGCTCCGATTCGGGGGTGGTCTCTTGGGCCGTCGGGGTGGTCTCGCCGGCCACGACCGCGGACGGCGGCTGCTCTGCCGGGGTCTGCTCCGCTGGTTGTCGCGGTGCGGGGGCGGCCTGCTTCGGGGCCGCGTTCTTCCGGGGACCTGCCGCCCGCTTGGTCGGGGTCGTGGTGCGTTTGGTCGGGGTGGCCGCCGCCTCGGTAGAGCGCGCGGCGCGTCTGGTCGGCCCGGCAGCCGGAGTGGCCGGGGTCACGTCGGCGCCCGGCGATGTCGTGGCGGTCCCCTTCCCGGTCGAGGTGCCGGCTGCTTTCCGGGGGGCGGCCTTGCGGGCCGGGGTGGCCCGGGCCTTCGGCGTCCGGGTCGGCGTACCAGCCGGTTGCTGCGGGCCGCCCTCGGGTGCTCGCTCATCCGCCGGAGCCGCTGTGCTGCCCGGGTCGGTTGCCGCGGCGTCGGTTGGCTGGTCGACCTCCCCGGAACTGCCCGAGCGGCTCGGCTGGTCCGCGCCCGCCGCCGGACCGGGCTCGTCGACGCCCGTCGTGCCGCCGCTCGTCCCGGCTTCCTCGTCATTCCTGCTGGCGGCAGGGACCGGTTGGCGGGGAAGGGGGCGGTCCGGCTCCGGTGGCTGGAAGAGCACCGCAGGGGCGGGCTTGGCTCGTCGAGGGCGCTGGGCGCCGGGGGTGGCCGGTGCCGCGGCCGGGTCGGACCCCGGCACTGCCTTCTCCACGGACTGCTCGGCGGCCGTCGGCGGAGTGAAGGTCGGCCGTGGGGGGCGTCGGCGCGCGCGGTCAGCAGGCTCTCGGCGGGTCGGCTCGGCGGGCGGCTGCTCCTGCATATCGATGGAGCGTAGTCCCGATCACGCTGGCGCACAGCGTGGAAACACGGGGCCGGCGGCCTCGGTGGGCGTACGTCGGAAGTCGCTTTGCTCCCGGTGGGTGGCGACCTGTATCCTCGGGCGCGGTGGTCTACGGGCCACCAGGGAGACTTCGCCTAGTCTGGTCTATGGCGCCGCACTGCTAATGCGGTTGGGGTCTTAAAGCCCCTCCCGGGTTCGAATCCCGGAGTCTCCGCGCGAAAGCCGGGTGTGTACACTGGCTGAGCACCTGCGCCCGTAGCTCAATGGATAGAGCATCTGACTACGGATCAGAAGGTTAGGGGTTCGAGTCCCTTCGGGCGCACAGACAGCCCCCTAGCAGGCCTAACAGCCGCTAGGGGGCTTCTTCTTGTCTAGGCGTAGGCGTGTACAGAACCTTACTTTCAGTGCATGACCAAGATCAACTTCCTCCACATCAACGCCTACGAGCGTGACCTCAAGATCCGTAACCGCAGCCCTCGCACCGCCCAGAACTACCGGGAGACCCTGCTCCAGCTCTCGGCCTTCGTAGACGAGGCAGACCTCCTGGAGCTGAGCCGTGGCTCGGTCGAGGGCTACATCCTCCACGTCCTGGAGACGCGCTCGGCCGCTTCCGCCTCGGGCCGGTACCGAGCGCTCCGGGCCTTCTACAACTGGGCAGTCCGGGAAGACCTCATCCCCTCCTCGCCAATGGCGAAGATGACCCCGCCGAAGGTCGTTGAGAAGCCGATCCCGGTAGTGCCGGACGAGGCGCTGAAGATCCTCCTAGCCGAGTGCTCCGGCACAGACTTCGAGAGCCGCCGCGATACCGCGATCATCCGCCTGTGGTGCGAGCCCGGGTCGCCTCGGGTTAGCGAGGTAGCCGGCATGGCTGTCGATGACATTGACCAGGTGCTCGACCTCGTACGGCTGCTCGGGAAGGGCTCCCGGATTCGGGTCATCCCCTACGGCGCCAAGACCGGGCAGGCCCTCTACCGCTACCTCCGGGCGCGGAAGGCCCACCCGCTCGCCGCCGAGGGGAGCGGCTACGAGGACCGGCTGTGGCTCGGAGCGCGCGGTAAGCCCCTCACCGCCTCGGGCCTCTATCAGATGTTGGAGCGTCGGGCCCGGCAGGCCGGTATCGGGCACATCCACCCGCACCAGCTCCGGCACACGTCCGCCCACAACTGGCGGGTAGCCGGCGGGAGCGAGAGCGACGCAATGGTGCTGTTCGGGTGGATCTCCCCGGAGATGCCCCGCCGGTATGGGCGCTCCGCCGAGGTCGAGCGAGCCCAGATGGCCGCCCGACGGATCTCCCCCGCAGACCGGCTTTAGCAGGAGAGGGAGGGTAGCCAAACCTGCACAAATTGGACAAGACTCCCTAGCAGGAGTGTCCACATTGGACGCGCCCCGCCGCCGCTCAGGCGAGCGGGGTGCCGTCGTAGGGAGGTAGGTCCGATGAGCCCGATGGATCACGCGCGCTGGCTGAGCCCGCCGGAGGTTCCCCCGTGCCCTCGGTGGTGCGTTAAGGGGCTTCTCTGCCGCGAGGACGGGATGCACGCCTCCCGGCCCGCTCCGGCCAACACGTCCGACGCAACCGCCCCTATCCGCGTCTGGCTAGAGCAGCGCCACCGCCCGGCGGACGCCAGGCCGATGGTCGTGATTGAGGTATCGGAGGGGAGTGGAGAGGTCCGGTACTTCTGGCTGCCGATCGAGCAGGCCCGACAGCTCGCCTTCCAGATCCGCCGCATAGTGGACTGGTCGAAGAGGGGTTAGCACTGTACAGCAGGTTAGTGCTCCGAAAAATTGCACATTTTTGAGGGGTCAGTCCGATACTCGTGCCCGCCACTGAAGTGATCTCAACAAGATTCGGGTAGGTAGCGGTACTCGAAGTGCGTGAGATGAAGTGCGGCGCGGACGGTCGCGCCCATTCTGCCGGGGCTG
>NZ_JBIALB010000006.1:0-73670 GCF_042872965.1 Micromonospora sp. NPDC005087
CACACAACCGTCCATGATCGACGGTGGCTGCCCTCGTTCCCACACCGCACCGAGCCACAGCTCAGCCAAGGTCAACAACCCCGGCTGGAGTACTAGCCGTTCTCTTCCTCGACGAACTCGTCGTCGGGTTCTGGAACCAGGCCTTTCCCGAGAGCTTCTACAAGAACTTTCCGACCGTCGCCCTCACCCCGCCATTCAGCGAGCACTACGCGCGAGACTTCGGCGGAGCCACCCTCGGCCTCGCCGTCGTCCTCGGCATAGCGTTCGTCGCACCTCGAGCCGTGTTCACCATCCCCGCGGCGGCGGCCTTCTCGACCTTCGCCATACCCCACTTCTTCTACCACGTGACCCACCTCGACCACGCCACCCATGGCGAGGCCGTGTTCCTCACGGCTGCCAATGCCGTCGTCGCCCTGCTCGGCCTTCTCGTCATCGCCCTGACCCTTGTCCGGGACGCCAGGCATCGCCGACGCCACGGCGTCGAACGGCCCCCGAGCGGAGCCGTCAGCGGATAATCGTGTACCTGGTCAGGAGCCGCAGATCGCCATCTCGGCTACAGAGTTCTGCCGTGTCTGGACGTCAGCCGCAGCGCGGCGACGGTGGTGCGCGGAATTGTCTCGGAGATCCACAAATTCGGCGTCTTCGTGCGTCTCAAAGGGTGCGGCTGTCGCTGAAAGCGTTGCAGGAGGACCCGCTGGTCCAGTTCGCGGACCAGGTTGGTGAGGTGCTGTCCGGGCCGGTCGTCAAAGGTGGTGCCGTTCGGTGTCTTCGTCCGCGTCGCGCCGGGGATCGCGGGCCTGCTCCACGGGTCCCCGGGCCGTGTATGTCGCACCGATCAGGCAGTATCTGCAACGTCCCCCAGAACGTGAGGAGTCGGCGCATGGCCAAGAAGGCAACGGTCTACACGTGGACGAGCTCAGTGGGACATCCGCTGGCCATCAGCGTCGAGCCCGCATGTATCGACTGGAGGACGTGGGTCGCCGGGCGGGGGAAGGTTGACCCCGCCGAGCCCTATTTCACCGAGTGGACCACGGTTCGTTCCACCGAACTCATCGAGGATCGTTATGTGCTTAATGCCGGCCCGGACCGGCAGGGCGATCGCGATCGCGACTGGGCATGGGCCGCGCCACAGATTATGCGTGGCGTAGCGCCTGCGAAGGAGTATGTGCTTAAACCGCCCGGGAAACGCACCGCCGAGGCAACCAACACCACAAGCAAATGGTCGTGGACCTTCCTGGACGTGTACGACCTCACGCCCGGCGGTGTCGCCTGGGCTCCATTCAAGTCGGAGCATCCGTTCTATGAGCGGTCGCGTCAGATCGCCGAGGAGGCGAGGGCCTGGCTGGAGGCGGCCCACCCGGAATGGCGGGCGGAGTCCAAGAATCTCGGCATCGAGGCCGACCTGACCCACCAACGGGATAGCGTTTCGCGGACGCAAGCAGCTATCCGCGAAGCGCGCGCGACGATCGGAGAGTCGCGCCGCCGCACGAACGTACTGCAGGCGTTGCGCCCGAAGGTGTAGGCATCGGCAAGCGGCCCGATCGGCGTACTGGGCCCGGTTTCCCCGGTGGCGGCGTCGCACATGAGGGCGGTCAATCGGATCGCCAGCAATGACCCGACCGGGACCGCCACCTCCGCCGCTGCTCCCCAACTGCTCCCAACGTAAGCCGCACATACAGCGAAGCCCGTTACCGGCTACTCCGGTAACGGGCTTCGTACCTGCAAATACTTACGGTGGGCGATGCTGGTATCGAACCAGCGACCTCTTCGGTGTGAACGAAGCGCTCTCCCACTGAGCTAATCGCCCTCAGCGCCACTGACTCTACCCGATCGTGGAACCAGACCGGAAATCCGGGGTCAGTGCGTCGCGAGGTAGTGCATCGCGGCGGCCACCACGTCGATGCCGAGGCTGTACTTGAGTGACAGCCACACCACCACGGCCACGAAGACCAGGCCGACGGAGCCGAGCACGATTCGCACCGGCAGCGACTGGCGTTTCGCCCAGTTGGTCCAGCCGTGCACGTGTCGGCGGGTGAAGCCGAGCAGCCGGCGGGCCCAGTGGTATTCGACGGCCCAGATGCCGAGCCCGGCGATGACCAGCAGCCAGCCCGGCCCGGGTAGCGGGATGAGGGCGATGCCGATGGTCACGACCAACGCCCCGGCGATCGCAATGAAGATCTTGAGGGTGATCCGGCCGGTGGGGTTGGCCCGGATCAGGTCGAGGGTGGTGGAGATCCGCTCCCGCCAGTTGGGGCGCCGCGGCGGGTCCGCCACCACGAGGAGGCCACCGGCACGACCGGCCCCGTCCCGGACGGCACGGCCCGTGCCAACGGCGCCAGAACGGCCCGCTTCTCCGGCACCGGGACGGCCGGGCTCGGACGCCGGCCGACCGGACCGCTCGGGCTGCTCCATTGGCACTGCGTACCCCCGCTTTTCGGCTGCTCGGACCGCGACGTTCGGCGGACCGGACGCCGCTGCCGGATCCACTGAGGATCGCTTCGCGACCATTTCACCCCCCAGTGTCGCTCGGGCCCGTCACTGCAACGGCCGACTGGACGTTACCGGAGTAAGTCGACGACTGAGCCACCCGATGCCGGGCGGGATCACGCACTGGGCAGAACCGGAAATCCTACATGAATCCTCACATTCACGCGGCCTTTCCGTCCCCCTTCCCACCACTGGGTGAAGTCAGCGTATGGCGGAGCGTAGCCAGGAGTAGCACCTGAGTATGGGAAAAGCGGGACACGCGCGTTCCGCAGCGGTGCCGGGGGGAGAACGTCCATGAGTGTCATCCGACCGACGACCGTAGAGGTCGAGACGTCGCTAAGGCTCGTCGCACCTGACGCCACCGCATTGCCGGTGCGTGCCAGTCTGCGTTACGACCCTGCTGACCCGTATGCGGTCCATGTCCTGTTCCATGCCGAATCAGCTGGCGGCGAGGCGGTGAGTTGGTCCTTCGCTCGCGAACTGCTCGTCACCGGCCTAGACGAGCCAGCCGGCATCGGTGATGTGCGGGTCTGGCCCTGGGCCACCCCGCGCGGCGACTTCGTCGCGCTGGCCCTGTCGTCACCGGACGGCAACGCCCTCTTCGAGGTGCCGCGCAGCGTCCTGGTGCGTTTCCTTCGACGGACCTACGTCGTCGTCCCGCGCGGCCGCGAGGCCGAGCACCTGGACGTCGACACGGCGGTGAACCGGCTGCTCGCCGGTCGCTGACCACCGCCCGAACGGGCAACACCGGCCATGACGGGGCCGCGCGGATCTGCCGACCGCGCGGCTCCGGCACACCCCGGGAGTACGCGGGCCTGCCCGCTCCGGGTCGGCCGGTGCTCAGCCGTGCGTGGTGATGCCGCCGTCGACCGGGATGACCGCGCCGGTGAGGTACGCGCCGGCCCGGGAGGAGAGGTAGATGGCCGTGCCGGCCATGTCCTCCGGGCGCCCGATGCGGCCCAGCGGCACCTGCTGCTCGATGCTGGCCCGGCTCGCCGGGTCGTTCAGGGCGAACGCCATCATCTTGCTCTCGAACGGGCCGGGCGCGATCGCGTTGACGGTGATCTGCTCGCCGGCCAAATGGTGGGCCAGGCTGCGGGTGAGCATGTGCACGGCCGCCTTGGTGGCCGAGTACGCGTACACCTCCATCCACGGCACCCGGATGCCGTCGATCGACCCGATGTTGATCACGCGGGCCGGGTCGTCGGCGCTGGCGGCGGCGCGCAGCGCCGGCAGCAGCGCGGTGGTCAGCCGGAAGACGGCCTTGACGTTGACCGCCCAGAGCTTGTCGAACGCGGCCTCCGGGTAGCTTTCCAGCGGGGCGCCCCAGGTCGCGCCGGCATTGTTGACCAGCACGTCGAGGCGGGGGAAGCTCTCCCGCACGGCAGCGGCCAGCGACTCGGCCCCGGCGTCGGCGCCCAGGTCGGCCGGGATCGCCTCGCAGCGCCCCTCGGCGGAGAGTTCCTTGGCGACCGCCTCGCAGACGTCCGCCTTGCGGGACGAGATGATCACCTGCGCGCCGGCCCGGACGAAGCCCTGGGCGATCATCAGACCGATCCCCCGCGACCCGCCGGTGACCAGGACCGTCTTGCCTTCGACCGAGAACAGCTGCGTCATGCCCATCCCATCGCGAGTCGGCGGGTCCGCCGGTCCGGCGGGCGGCCGGCGGGGCGCCGGGCGGACCGGAGACCGGACGGCGCTACCGCCGGGTAACGTAGCCCGGCCGCCGGGACCGCGACAAGCCCGTGGCGGCGCGCCGGATCCGCCGGTGGCCGGGATGCGGTGACCTGCGGTTCGGGCTACCGTCGCAGGCGATGGTCTCCACCGGTCCCCTTCCTGCGGCAATGATCGGAGCGGCGCCACCCGTCCCCGACGAGATCGCCACGTTCGCGCTGGCCGACCTGGCCGGCGACCGGGGCTGGCTCCGTCCGGTGTTCGTCGAGCGGGAGCTGCTGATCCTCACCACCCGTGGGCACGGCGACGCCGAGCTGGATTTCCACCTGCTGCCGTGCCGGCCCGGCACGCTGCTGCGGGTGCGCGCCGGCCAGGTGCTGCGCTGCGCCGGCCCACAGTTCGACGCCACCGTGGTCGGTTGGGATTCCGAGGCGCTGCGCGGTCTCGACGTGGACCCGGACGCGCCGCCGACCTGGCGGCAGCTGGCCGGCGAGGACGAGGACGCCGTGATCAGCGAGGTGAGCCAGCTGGCGGTGGACTGCCAGCGGCACCGCGACACCCCCGCCGGCCGCGCCCTTCTCCGCCACCAGCTCGCCGTGCTGCTGCTGCGGCTGGCGCTGCCCGGCGGGGACCGGTCGGGTGGCCGGCCCGAGGCCGAGACGTTCCACCGGTTCTGCCGCGAGGTGGAGCACGCCTACCAGTACACCCGGCGGGTGGAGGACTACGCCGCCGCCCTCGGCTGCTCGGTACGGACCCTGACGCGGGCCTGCCTGGCCGTCACCGGGCGCAGCGCCAAGCAGGTCATCGACGAGCGGGTCGCGTTGCAGGCCGGACGGCTGCTCGCCGCGACCGACGAGCCGATCGCCCGGATCGGTCGGGACCTGGGCTTCTCCGAACCCACCAACTTCGGCCGCTTCTTCACCCGGGAGATCGGGCTCAGCCCCGGCGCGTTCCGGGCCGCCCGGGACCAGCCGGCCGCCGCCCGGGTGGTCCGGCCCCGGTCACCGGCCGAAGCGGCGACCGCCAATGCCGGCTGGTTCCGCCCCGGTGCCCCCGGCGAGCCGGCCAACGGCGGTCACGCCGCCCCACCCGGACAGCCCGCGGGACCGGGCATCGGCGCCAGCCGGGCATGATGGCAGGGTGCAGATCTCCGCGCGCGGCGACTACGCGGTACGGGCGGCGCTGAGCCTCGCCACCGCGTACCCCTCGCTGCTGTCCACCCAGGCCATCGCCGCGGAGCAGGACATGCCCCGCAAGTTCCTGGAGGCGGTCCTGGCCGATCTGCGCCGGGCCGGCATCGTCCGCGCCCAGCGTGGCGCCGAGGGCGGCTACACGCTCGCCCGTCCGCCGCGCGAGGTGACCGTCGGCGCGGTGCTGCGCGCCGTGGAGGGTCCGCTGGCCGGGGTACGCGGCCTGCGCCCGGAGGAGACCCGGTACGAGGGCGCGGCGGAGAACCTGCCCGGCCTCTGGGTGGCGGTACGCGCCGCGGTCCGTCGGGTGGTCGACGAGGTGAGCCTCGCCGCGATCATCAGCGGTCGGCTGCCGGCCCACGTCCGCAAGCTCACCGCTCTGCCTGACGCCTGGGAGCCCCGCTGATGCCCACGCCCACCCTGCGCACCGACCGTCTGCTGCTGGAGCCCTACCGACCGGCCGACGCCGAGGACTTCGTCGCGCTGCTCGCCGACCCCGAGGTGGGCCGGTTCATGGGCGACGGGCCGATGACCGAGGCGGACGCCGGCGACCTGTTCGGGCGGGTGTTCAGCCGGGTCTACGCCGACGACCTCTTCGACGTGTGGGCGGTCCGTCGGGACGGCCGCTACGTCGGGCACGCCGAGATCAAGCGGACCGACGACGTCGAGGGCCACGAGCTCGTCTACGCGCTCGCCAAGCCGGCGTGGGGTGGCGGCCTGGGCACCGAGCTGGCCACCGCGCTGGTCCGGTACGGCTTCGACCGTCTCGACCTGCCCCGGGTGTACGCCACGGTGGCCGACGCCAACCACGCCTCACTCGGGCTGCTGGCCAAGCTCGGCTTCGTCCACCAGCAGGATGTGACCGAGGAGGACGGCAGCGTCACCCGGGTTCTCGCGCTGGACCGGAACCCCGTCCCGGCCTGAGCCGTCGGGCCGCAGCTCGTCTCCGGAATGGAGACCGCGACGCCGCATCGGGCAACCGTCCATGCCGGACACCGAGTGGGTTTCGGAATTCACCGGTTCGGGAATGTTCGATCTCGACACGGCAGGGAACGGTGACGAGGGGAGTCCTCCGATGGGCCTCATGTTTCGCAAGCGCAAGAAGATCGGTCCGATCATCCTGAACTTCACCGAGAACGGCTTCTCCTCGTGGAGCATCAAGATCGGGCGTTGGTCCTGGAACTCCAGGGCTCGGGCGCACCGGGTCGACCTGCCGGGTCCGCTGTCCTGGAAGCAGGACAAGTCCCGGTCGTAGTGTCCCGGGAGTCGAGCGGGGTGCCGGTGATTCACCGGCACCCCGCTCGGCGTCCGCGGGCGGTCGGACACCGACCGGGGCGGCTGGGCGCGCTCAGCGCGTCGAACTGATGATCTCGTCGCCGGCCAGCCGGCCGGCCTCGCGTTCGCGGCGCACGTCGCCCGCGTCGAGCAGGGCGGTGAGTGCCCGGGTGGCGTCGGAGGCACGGTAGACGGTCGCGGTGAGAGTGTGCCGGCGTAGCTCGGTGACCGGCCGCGGCCCGCCCCGGCGCAGCTCGGCCAGCAGCTCGCGGGCCAGCGGCTCGGGGTCGGGGTCGCCGGCCACGTCGACCGGCGCGCCCGCCGGGTCGGCCGGGTCGGACAGGCGCACGTCGAGGTCCGCGCCGACGGCCCAGAGCGCGTCGCGCACGGCCTCCAGGCTCCGGTCCGATCGGCTGCCGAACGCGATCACGCCCGCCGCCGCACCGTCGGGCAGCACCGGCGCCACCTCGGCGACCAGCGGGAAGCCGGCGCCGACCAGCGCGTCGCGGGTGCCGCTGTCGGCGTGCAGCAACAGCTCCCCCGTGCGGCCGTTGCTCGCGGCGGTGACCAGTTCCGGGGCCACGGCGCCGGGCAGGTCCAGGAAGCAGAACAGCGGAGAGCCGGCGGCGCCGGCCGCCTTCACCGCGACCGGCAGCCGGTCCGGGACGCCCGGCAGCAGGTGCACGGTGACCTCGGCGGGCAGTTCCGCCTCGACCGGGCCGAGCCGGGTCGGCAGCTCAGCGGCGCCGTCGGCCAGCACCAGCACGGTCACCCGCCGGCCGCGCACCTGGTCGGCGTGCCCGGCGACCACCCGCAGCGCGGCCTCGGCGCCGCCGGCGTCGTCACCGGCCCAGGCGAGGGCGATGGTGGCCCGCCTGGAGCGGTGCAGGGCCGCGGGCAGCCAGGTCGTCAACTGGCGGACCAGCAGCTCGCGGAGGAAGTCGGTGGTCCGGTCGGTCGACATCGGTCCGTTCTACCCTACGAGCGGTCAGGCCGGGACGGAGATCCCCACCCCGCCGCGGGTCTGCCCGCCGTAGCGCTGCCGTTCGGCGGCCAGGTCGAGCCGGCCGATCCGCTTGCGGGCGGCCAGCGCGTCGTCGTCGAGCCGGTCGGCCGGGACCAGCCAGACCACCTCGAACTCCAGGCCGTCCGGGTCCTGCCCGTAGAGGCTCTTGGTGGTGCCGTGGTCCGAGGTGCCGACCAGAGCGCCGGCGGCCGAGAGCCGCTCGGCGGTGGCGGCCAGCTCGTCGAGGGTGTCCACCTCCCAGGCCAGGTGGTAGAGCCCGACGGTGGCGCGGCCGGCGGTCGACCGCCCGGCGCCGGCGCCGATCTCGAACAGGCCGAGGTCGTGGTCGTTGGTCGAGTCGGGGGCCTGGAGGAAGGTGGCGCCCCGGAATCCGTCCGGGGTCATCGCCACCGGGCGGAAGCCCAGCACGTCGCGGTAGAAGGCGACGCTACGGGCGAGGTCACTGACGTAGAGGACGGCGTGGTTGAGTCGATGGATTCCCATGGCTCCAGGCTAGCGCGGTTTAGTTGAGCTCTCAACCATTGCGGGTATGATGACGGTCATGACCCGCTGGCTGGACTCCGACGAGCAGCGCACCTGGCGGGCGTTCCTCACCGCCTCCCGCGCGCTGATGGACACGCTCGACCGCGAGCTGCAACGCGACGCGGGGATGCCGCACGCGTACTACGAGATCCTGGTCCGGCTCTCCGAGGCCCCCGACCGGCGACTGCGGATGAGTGACCTGGCCGAGGCGACCGGGTCGTCGCGGAGCCGACTCTCGCACGCCGTGGCCCGGTTGGAGGCGGCCGGCTGGGTGCGCCGCGAGGAGTGCGCCACCGACCGGCGTGGGCAGGTCGCACTGCTCACCGACGCCGGCTTCGCCACCCTCGCCGCTGCCGCCCCCGGCCACGTCGAGGGCGTACGCCGGCACCTGTTCGACGCGTTGAGCCCGGCCCAGGTCGACCAGCTGCGCCGGATCAGCGAGACGCTGGCCGAGCACCTGAGCAGATCCTGACCGATCGACACGGGCGCGGGTCTTGTACTTACCGTCGTCGGATGAGCACGATGGGGCGTGCCCTCCGGCTTCGGCGAACTGACTGATCAGGCGCACCACCTCGTGTCCGCCGGCGACCTGACCGGCGCACAGCGGCTGCTCTCCGACGCGCTCACCGACGCCGACCCGCGCCCGGCCAACGCCACTACCGAGCTGGCCGAGGCCGCCAGCCTCCAGGCGCGGGTGCTGGTCGCGCTCGGCGAGCCGCACTCCGCCCGGGGTTGGGCCGCCTTCGCGTACGCGGCCACCACCCGGTTGCACGGCCGCTCCGACCCGCGCACCGTGGCTGCCGCGGCGACCCTGGCCGCGGTGCTGCACCGGGTCGGCAGCCACTCCCGGGCCGCCCGGCTCTACCAGGAAGTCATCATCGAGCTGACCGCCCAGGACGGCCCGGAGTCGCTGCGGGTGCTCGCCGCGCACGCCGACCTGGCCACCGTCGAGTACGCCCGCGGCCAGTGCACGGTGGCCCGCGACCGGCTCCAGGACGCCTGGGAGCTGCACCGCGAGGTGTACGGCGACGGGCATCCCAGCGGCATCAAGATGCTGGCCCGGCTCGGCGCGATGCAGCGCGACTGTGGGCAGTTCGCCGAGGCGCACGACAACCTGGCGCTGGCCCGCGAGCTGTGCCGACAGCACCTTCCCGCCGACGATCCGCTGGCCGTGCAGGTGGCGGCGCTGGCTCGGGCGGCGGCCAACCCCGATCACGCCTGCGCCGACGAGACGCCCCGGGACAGCCCCGTGGTGCCGGCCGCCCGGGCCCCGTCACACGGGGACGGAGCGGTCGGGTCCGGCTATCACCCACCCGCTCCCCCGCCCCAGCACGCCGATCCGGCGGCCGGCCCTGCCATCGGCGACGATGAGGCGCTGGCCGGCCATGGGGGCGTGGCCGGCGGCGGCGCGGTGCCGAGTCCTCGGTCGCCGGCCGACGAACCGGGTGGGTCGGTGGGCTTCACGTGGCCATCCGATCCGGCGGACGAGCCCGCCCGCCAGTCCACCGACACACCGGTCCCCCCGTCCGTGGTCGGGCTCGCGGGCGGCGCGGAAGAGGCGTCGGGGGTGTACCGGCTGCACCGGCCAGGCGAGCCGTACCAGCCGTCCGAGCCGTACACGCCGCCCGGCGCGTACACGCCGCCGGATCCGTACGCGCCGCTTGAGCCGTACACACCGTCCCGGCTGCTGCCGGTGCCCGTGCACCGGGCACCGGCACCGCGACGCAACCGGCTGGTGCCGGTGCTGGTCGCCGGCGTGGTCGTGGTGCTGCTGGGCACCGCGGCGGTGATCGCCGGGGTGGCGAGGGTCGGCGACGGGGACGACCAGCGTCCCGGCCCGGGCACCGCCTCCCCGACCGGCACGGGCGCGCCGGCCAGCAACAGTGCCTCCCCTTCCGGCGCGGCGCCGCCCACGGCCGCGCCGGGCACCCCACCGGGCGCGGTGGCCCTGCGTGACAACCGGGACAACATCGCCCTGCGCTGGACCTACCCGGCCGGTGGTGAGGGGCCGGTGGTCGTCTCCGCCGGCCGGGCCGGCCAGGGTAAGAACGCCATCGCCACGCTGCCCGCCGGTGCCACCAGCTTCGTCGTCTACGCGCTCAACCGCGCCAACGACTACTGCTTCACGGTGGCCGTCGTCTGGTCCACCGACACCGTGGCCAGCGCCGACGAGGTCTGCACCCGCCGCCACTGAGCGTGCTGAGCCCCGTCGGTCAGCGGCCGGCCCGTGGCTCCTCGTCGGTTGGCAACGCCGGCAGCAGCAGACGTACCCGTAGGCCTTGCTGGTCGTCGCCGTCGGTCAGCGTGATGCTGCCGCCGGCGCGGCGGACCAGCTCCCACACGATGGCCAGGCCGAGGCCAGCCCCACCGTCGTCGCGGGCCCGCCCGTCGTCCAGACGGGTGAACCGGCCGAAGACCCGGTCCCGGTCGGCCACCGGAATCCCCGGGCCGTCGTCGGTCACCGTCACCAGGTGGTACGCGGCCTCCTGGTTCCTGGCCGGTGTCGCCTCCACGGCGAGCAGAACAGCGCCGTACGCGTGCCGGACCGCGTTGTCGACCAGGTTGGCCAACACCCGGCGCAGCTCGTCGGCGTTCGCGACCGTCCACAGCGGGCCGGGCGGCGGCACCACCCGCACCGGCGGCGACGGGTACCGGCCTGCGACCTCGGTCAGCAGGGCGCCCAGCTCCACCGGCCCGGTCCCCCGGGCCGGTGGCGTCTCGTCCAGGCGGGCCAGCAGCAGCAGGTCGTCGACCAGTCGGCTCAGCCGATCGGTGTCGGCGAGCAGGTTGGCGGTCACCGCCGTCCAGTCCGTCCGGCCGGCGAGGCGCTGGGCCACCTCCAGCTCGGTCCGGATGTTGGTCAACGGGCTGCGCAACTCGTGTGCCGCATCGGAGACGAACGCCCGCTGCCGGGCCCGGGCGGACTCCAACCGGCCCAGCATCCCGTTGAGGGTGACCGCCAACCGGTGGATCTCGTCGGCCGAGGCGGGCACCGGCAGTCGCCCGGTCCCGGCCCGCCCGGTGATCTCCTCGGCACCCCGGCGCAGCGCCTCCACCGGCCGCAGGGTCGCGCCCACCACCCGCCAGGCCACTGCGGCCAGCACGGCCACCAGCAGCGGGAACGCCACCAGCAGGATGGTCCGGACCACGTGCGTGCTGTGCCGCACATCGGCCATCGAGCGGGCGACCAGCACGGTGAGCGGGTCGGCCGCGGTGCCGGCCGGTACGGCGACCACCCGGACCGGGCCGGCGAGCCCGACCCGCTCCGCCTGCACCTCCAGCCGCTGCCGGCGGTCACCGTTCAGCCGCTCCGGGCGGACCATCGGGACCAGCCGGTCCGCGTCGATCGAGGCGGCCCGGATCCGCCCCTGTGTGTCGATCACCTGGACGCGGACCTGCCCACCGGCCACCGGCAGCGGGTCGGGCAGCGCGTCCTCGGCGGCGAGCAGGGCGACGGCGTCGGCGGTCCGGAACGCCTCGGTGTCCACGGTGCGCTGGAGCACGTAGCCGAGCGCGCCGAGCAGCACCACCCCGCCGAGGGCCAGCGCCACGGTGAGGCCGAGCACCCCGATCGCCATGAGCCGGCCGCGCAGCCCGAGCACCGGCACCCGGCTGCGCCAGTTCCGGCGGACGCGCCCCGGACCGCCCGAGGTCGCCGGACCGGCGGAGGTCCCCCGGCGGTCGGCGGTCGGCGCGGCGGCCTCAGGCGCGGTCGGCCCACCGGCCGTCAGGTCGGCCGGCACGTGCGTGCTCACGTCGCCAGCCGGTAGCCGGCGCCCCGGACGGTCTCCAACCGGTCCCGGCCGAGCTTGCGACGCAGGTAGCCGACATACACCTCGACCGCGTTCGGCGCGGTCTCCAGGCTGGCGTCCCAGACGTGGTCCAGCAGCTCGATCTTGGAGACCACCTGGCCGGGTCGACGCATCAGGTAGTCCAGCAACGCGAACTCCCGCGCGGTCAGCGTCACCTCGGCGTCGGCCCGGGTCACCCGCCGCCGGGCCGGGTCCAGTCGCAGGTCGCCGACGGCCAGCACCGCCGGGCGTTCCGGCGCGCCCCGGCGCAGCAACGCCCGCAGGCGAGCCAGCAGCACCACGTACGAGAAGGGCTTGGTGAGGTAGTCGTCGGCGCCGCAGTCCAGGCCGTCGGCCTGGTCGTACTCGCCGTCCTTCGCGGAGAGCATCAGCACCGGCAGCCAGTGCTCCTCCGCGCGCAGCCGCCGGACCAGCTCGTAACCGGACAGGCCGGGCAGCATCACGTCGAGGATCATCGCGTCGTACCCGCCGTGCCGGGCGGCGTCCAACCCGGCCGGGCCGGTCGCCGCCACGTCCACCGCGAACCCCTCCGCCTGCAACCCGCGTTGCAGCGCAGCCGCCAACCGGGCCTCGTCCTCCACCACCAGCAACCGCACGACTCAAGGGTGCCACCTGGGTCAAAGCAGGCGGATCGGCGTCCTCAGCGTGTTCACAGCGCCGAGAGGGCAGGATGGTCGGCAGGAGGTACCACATGTCCGTTCTGAGAAGCCGTCCCGTCCTGCGCTGGCTGGTCCCGGCGACCGCCGCCGTCGCCGTCATCGGTGGCGGCGCCGCGATCGGCACGTTCGCCGCCGAGGCCGAACCGAGCCTGCCGCCGCGCACCGCCGCCCAGCTTCTGGTCGACCTGCAGACCTCCCGGCTGGAGGGGCTGTCCGGCACGGTCGTGCAGCGCGCCGACCTCGGCCTGCCGCCGCTGGTCGGGCTGGTCCCCGGCAACGACCTGACCACCCTGTTGACCGGCACGCACACCCTGCGGGTCTGGTACTCCGGCCCGGAGCGGCAGCGGGTGGCGCTGCTGGACACCCTCGGCGAGCAGGACATCATCCGCAACGGCCGGGACGTGTGGAGCTGGGAGAGCCGCGGCAACACCGCCCGCCACGTCACGCTGGGCGACGCCATGGCCGGGGGTCCGGCGCCCGAGGCGGCGCCGAGCCTGCCGGCAACCCCGCAGGAGGCAGCCGACCTGGCGTTGCGCGCGGTCGACCCGAGCACCGAGGTCAGCGTCGGCCGGTCGGCGACCGTCGCCGGGCGGGACGCGTACGAGCTGGTGCTCCAGCCGCGCGACAAGGACTCGCTGGTGCACCAGCTACGGATCGCCATCGACGCCAAGCAGCACGTGCCGCTGCGCTTCGAGGTGCTCGCCACGGGCAGCGACCAGCCGGCGTTCGAGGTGGCCTTCACCCAGGTCGACTACCAACGCCCAGCCGCCGACCAGTTCACCTTCAACCCGCCGCCCGGTGTGACCGTCACCGAGGAGTCGGCCGAGCAGCGGCCCGCGGGCCGGCCCGACCACTCCAAGCCGGCGGGTGATCCGCAGGTACGCGCCGTGGGCACCGGCTGGACCACCGTGCTGGTGGCCCGCCTCGACGGGGCCGTCGGCGGCAAGCCGGCCACCGAGAAGCCGGCCGGCGACAAGCCAGCCCGCGACAAGCCGGCCGGTACGCCGGACGTCGACGTGTCGAAGCTGCTCGGCGGGCTGACGGCGGTCAGTGGTGATTGGGGCAGCGGTCGGCTGCTCGCCGGCAAGCTGTTCAGCGTGCTCCTCACCGACGACGGCCGGGTGCTCGCCGGCGCCGTCACCCCGGAGCGGCTGTACCAGGTCGCCCGCGGCTGATTTACCGGTGTTGTCGCGCCGGGTCGACCCACCGGTCGGCCCGGCGCGCCGTCGTGTCCGGTGGGCGCCGTGGTCGAGCGAAGCGGACCGTCAGCCGGCGCCGGGCGGCGGCGTCAGGGGGTGGCGGTCGCGCCGAGGGCGGTGAGGAACGCGTCGGCGAGCACCGCGTGGCCGGGCAGGTGCGGATGCACCCGATCGTCGGCCCAACGCTTCGCCGGGCTGACCGCGAGCACCCGGTCGAACGCCGCCTGGGTCGGCACGTGCACCGCGTCGAACTCGGTGGCCAGCGCGGCCACCACGGCGCAGTACCGGTCGGTGTCGGCGCGCTGCGGGTCGCCGCGGTCCGCCTCGATCAGGAACGGGTCGCCGAGGATCAGCCGGCAGCCGGTGGCGTCCACCGCACGGCGGAGCAGGTCGCGCAGGGTGCGCTCGTACTCGTCGAGGGGGACGGCCTCGTCGGGCCGGTCGCCGTAGCGCCGCCAGATGTCGTTGATGCCGATCATGACCGAGAGCCAGTCCGGACGCTCGGCGATGGCGTCGTCGTCCCAGCGGGCGGCCAGGTTCCGCACGGTGTCCCCGCTCACACCCCGGTTGATCCACTCCGCGTCCAGCTCGGGGTGGCGGGCGCCGACCAGGGCACGAACGAGGCTGACGTAGCCGGCGCCGTAGGGCGCCGCGGTGTCCCGCCGGCCGCAGTCGGTGATGCTGTCGCCGATGAAGACCACCCGTTGCCCGGTCCGCAGGATCATCCGCCGCCACCTCGTGATCACCGAGCGCGCCGCCCCGGTCAGCGTGGTCGAGGCCGGCGGGACGCGCTATCTTCAACTGTTCGAGGGCACAAAAAAGAACGGCTCAAAAGCCGTTCCTGCAAAGGATTCTAATCTTTAGGGAGACGGCTTGTCAAGGCACTCCGGCGGTTCCGGCGAATTGCCGCTTGACGACGAGATCGGTCGCGAGCAGGAGTACGTCTCGATGCTCTACGACCGGCTGGACGGGCTGCGTGATCAGGCCGCCGAGCGGCTCACCGGCGAGCTGCGCAACACCGGCGGCACCCTGCAGGACCGCTCCCAGCGCGACAGCTCGGTACGGATGTACGCCGACCAGGTCGAGCAGTTCTCCGCCGTGGAGAACGGTCTCTGCTTCGGCCGCCTCGACGGCGACGATGGCGCCCGCCACTACATCGGCCGGATCGGCATCTTCGACACCAGCGGCGATTACGACCCGCTGCTGATGGACTGGCGGGCCCCCGCCGCCCGCCCGTTCTACCTCGCCACCGCCGCCAACCCGCAGGGCGTACGCCGTCGGCGGCACCTGCGTACCCGCCAGCGCAAGGTGACCGGGCTCAACGACGAGGTGCTGGACATCTCCACCGCCGCTCCGGGCGCGCACGAGGAGCTGACCGGTGAGGCGTCGCTGCTCGCCGCGCTCAACGCCGGCCGGACCGGCCGGATGCGCGACATCGTGGAGACCATCCAGGCCGAGCAGGACGGGATCATCCGCGCCGACCTGCCCGGGGTGATGGTGGTCCAGGGCGGCCCGGGCACCGGCAAGACCGCGGTCGCGCTGCACCGGGCGGCGTACCTGCTCTACACACACCGGCGGGAGCTGTCCAGCCGGGGCGTGCTGCTGGTCGGCCCGAACGCGACCTTCCTGCGCTACATCTCCCAGGTGCTGCCCACCCTGGCCGAGACCGGCGTGCTGCTGCGTACCCAGGGAGACCTCTTTCCCGGGGTGAGCGCCCAGCGGACCGAGCCCGCCGAGACCGCCGCCCTCAAGGGCCGGGCGGTGCTCGCCGAGGTGCTGGCGCGGGCCGTACGGGACCGGCAGTGGGTGCCGGACGAGCCGCTGGAGATCGAGGTGGAGCGGGAGGCGCTGACCCTCGACCCGGAGACCGTGCGCACCGCCCGGGACCGGGTGCGCCGCGCGGACCGGCCGCACAACCTGGCCCGGGCGCTCTTCGACGTGGAGATCGTGCACGCGCTCGCCGACCAGGTGGCCGAGCGGATCGGCGCCGACCCGCTGGGCGGGGACAACCTGCTCGACGAGGCCGACCGCGCCGAGATCCGCCGGGAGCTGCGCGACGAACCGGAGATCCGGGCCGCCCTCGGCCGGCTCTGGCCGGTGCTGACCCCGCAGCGCCTGCTCGCCGACCTGTACGCCGACCCGGACCGGATCGCCGCCGCCGCGCCGATGCTCACCGACGACGAACGGGCCCTGCTGCACCGCGAGCCGGGTGGCTGGACGCCGGCCGACGTGCCGCTGCTGGACGAGGCCGCCGAGCTGCTCGGCGAGGACGAGCGGGCCGCCGCCGCCCGGCGGGACCGGATCCGCAGGATGGAACGGGAGTACGCCGAGGGCGTGCTGGAGATCGCCCGGGGCTCCCGGTCGATCGACGTCGAGGACGAGGCCGAAGGTGGTGAGATCCTCGGCGTCACCGACCTGATCGACGCGGACCGGCTGCTGGAGCGGCAGGAGGAGGCCGACCGGCTGACCACCGCGCAGCGCGCCGCCGCCGACCGGAAGTGGGCGTTCGGCCACGTCATCGTGGACGAGGCGCAGGAACTGTCACCGATGGCCTGGCGGCTGCTGATGCGCCGCTGCCCGAGCCGGTCGATGACGATCGTCGGGGACGTGGCGCAAACCGGCGCGCTCACCGGCACACCCTCCTGGGCCGATGCTCTCGCGCCGTACGTGGCGCAGCGGTGGCGGTTGACCGAGTTGACGGTCAGCTACCGCACCCCGGCCGAGATCATGGCGGTTGCCGCCGACGTGCTGGCCGAGATCGACCCGGCACTGCGGCCGCCGCGCTCGGTGCGGGAGAGCGGCGTACCGCCGTGGGACCGGACGGTGCCGGACGAGCAGTTGGCCGCGGAGTTGGTGGCGGCGGCCACCCGGGAGGCGGCCCGGCTGGCCGAGGGCCGGCTCGGCGTGATCGTGCCGGCCGGCCGGGTGGACGCGCTGGGCGCGACGGTGACCGCGGCGTTGCCGGAGGCCGCGGTGGGCGAGCATCCGGAGCTGGAGAGCCGGGTGGTGGTGCTGACCGTCGCGCAGGCCAAGGGGTTGGAGTTCGACTCGGTGCTGGTGGTCGATCCGGACCGGATGGTGGCCGAGTCGCCGCGCGGGCGCAGCGACCTGTACGTGGCTCTCACCCGCGCCACCCAACGCCTGGGCATCCTGCGCCCGAGCAGCTGACCGGCGTACCCCGGAAACCGCAACGCCCCCGCCGAGTGGTCGCTCGGCGGGGGCGGCGGTGCGAACTCGCTCGACAGGGTCAGTCGCCGACGGACCTGTCCCTGATGGACTTGCCCGGACCGGTCGCGGACGTGGACTGGTCGCTGGTGCCGCCGCCCATCGGGGTGCTCAGACCGCCGGTGGTGGCGTCGCCGGTCGCCGTCGGGGCCACCTTGCCCCGGTGCCGCTCCGGCTGCCGGGCCACCCGGCGAACGCTCGCCGGACCGGCGGTGCCACCGGTGGTGGTCACCGCGCCCTGCCCCCCGACGGGGCCGCCGTCGCGCAGCACCTGCGGATCGACCCGCACCTTCGCCGGATCGTCCGGGTCGTCCTGCTGAATCATCCGCTCCACATCGGTGCGCGGCACCGTCACCTCGTCGACGGCGCCCTTGCCGTACACGCCACCTGCGATCCGGTCCTCGGCCTGGCGGGCGGCGTCCTGCCGCATGTCGTCCTCACGCACGTCCATCACCTCGCAGAAGCTGTGGAACTGACTGCGTGCCCGACGGCCGGCCGGTCAAACCCGCCGAGGCCCGGAGGTCGTCCACCCCGGTTCACCGTCGCGCCGTCCGCCGGCCGCCTGCCGGCTGTCCACGATGCCCATGCTGTCCGGCGACCGGTGGGAGACGCCCACCGGCGGGAGGGGATGACAGCGTGCGCAGAGTACGCCGTACCGCCGTCGCGGCCCTGGTGGCCGCGACGGTGACGACCGGGCTCGCGGTGCCCGCCCAGGCGAAGCCGCGACCGGACCGGACATTCGACGTGCAGGCCCACCGCGGGGGCCTCGGGCTGCGGGTGGAGAACACCCTCGCCTCCTTCGGCAACGCCCTCCAGCTCGGGGTGAGCACCCTCGAACTGGACGTGCAGATCACCGAGGACGGTCAGGCCGTGGTCACCCACGACCGGAAGGTCACCGGCACCAAGTGCGTCGACACCACCCCGGTGTCGCCCGGTGACCCGGAGTTCCCGTACGTCGGGAAGTACATCAACACGCTCACCCTGGCCCAGGTGCGCACCCTCGACTGCGGTTCGAAGACGCTGGCGGACAAGCCCGGCCAGCTCGCCGTGCCGGGTGCCCGGATGCCGCTACTGCGTGAGGTGTTCGCCCTGGTCAACCGCTATCGGGCGAAGGACGTCAAGCTCAACGTCGAGACCAAGGTGGAGGCCGGCGCGCCGAGCGAGACCGCGCCCCGCGAGCAGTTCGTCCGGGTCACCGCGGCCGAGATCCGCGCCGCCGGGCTGCTCAAGCAGGTCACCATCCAGAGTTTCGACTGGGGCGCGCTGATGCGCATGCGCCAGGTCGAGCCGAAGCTCCCGCTGGTCGCCCTGACCAACTACGACTTCCTGCAGACCGGCCAGCCGGGCGCCTCGCCGTGGCTCGGCGGGCTGGACATCGACGACTTCGGCGGCAACCCGATCAAGGCGATCCGCAGCTTCGGCGCCAGCGCCTTCTCCCCGGTACACGGCTTCCCGCAGAACGGCACGGTCACCGACCCGGGCTACAAGCCGTACGTGACCCGGGAGATGGTCGCCGAGGCGCACCGCTACGGGATCAAGGTGATCCCGTGGACGGTCGACGACCTGCCGACCATGACCAAGCTCATCGACGACGGCGTGGACGGCATCATCACCGACTACCCGGACCGGCTGCGCGCCCTGCTGGCGCAGCGCGGCTACCGGCTGCCGAAGGCGTACGCGGCGCCGTTCGACATCCAGGCGCACCGGGGCGGTCGGGCCACCCGGCCGGAGAACACCCTGCCGGCCTTCGCGAACGCGCTGGCCAACCGGGCCATCTCCACGCTGGAGCTGGACACCGGGGTGACCGCCGACGGCAAGCTCGTGGTGCTGCACGACCGCACGGTCAACGGCTCGCACTGCGTCGACACCGCCCCGGTGCGCCCCGGTGACCCTTCGTTCCCGTACGTCGGCAAGCCGGTGCACGAGCTGACCCTGGCGCAGCTCAAGACCGTCGACTGCGGCACGAAGACACTGCCCGAACTGCCCGCTCAGGTGCCCGCGCCGGGTGCCCGGATTCCCACGCTGGACGAGGTCTTCGCCCTGGTGAAGGCGAGTGGCCGCAGTGACATCGGGATGAACATCGAGACGAAGATCAGCCCGGTGGTGAACGACACCGAGCCGTACCGCAGCTTCACCCGCAAGCTGGTCGGCGCGATCCAGCGGGCCGGCTTCACCGACCGGGCCACCATCCAGTCGTTCGACTGGCGCACCATCACCTACGCCCGGCAGCTCGACCGCCGGATCGGCACGGTCGGCCTGGTCTGGCAGTACGGCCCGGCCGAGTGCACCACCCTCGCGGACGAGTGCTCGCTCGAGGCGGTGTACGGCGACCCGTCGGTGAAGAGCCCGTGGACCGATGGGCTGGACTGGTGGAAGTCCCAGGACCTCGGCAAGCTGACCCGGGCCGCGGGCGCCGGCACGGTGTCGGCGAACTGGCAGGTGCACGACCCGCACCAGGGCACGGTCGCCTCGCCCGACTGGTACCTGCGGGAGAACCCGGCATACTTCCACGGACCGGACGTACGGACGCTTCAGACGCGGTACGACCTGAAGGTGATCCCGTACACCGTCGACGACGCGCGGGTGATGCAGCGGGTCATCGACCTCGGTGTCGACGGCATCATCACCGACGACCCGGATCTGCTGGTGAGCGTCGCGGTCCGCAACGGCCTGCGCTGACCGCACCCGACCGCCGGCCGGGATCTTTTTGGCCGGCGGTCGGGTGTTACCTGCTCAGGGGGCTCGGGTAGTCGGGGGATGTCCCCGCCTGAACACGAACCGTGCCGTGGCCGAAACGCGGTAGCGGGGCGAGGGAATGCAGGTACGACTCATCGCATCCTGAGGAGGACCAGATGAGCACGCAGGCTGCTTCCACCCGGCCGATGAACCGGCCGACGTCGGACGTCCAGAACCCGGCGTCGATGCAGAACACGCAGACCAGGCAGATGCCGGTCATGCAGGACGGGCGCCGGAACGACATGCAGGCACCCGGTACGGAGACCAAGCAGGCGTTCAAGACCACCGAGTTCTGGATCTACCTGATCGCGGTGGCCGGCGTACTGGTCGCCTCGCAGGTAGTCGGGAAGAACTCCGCCGGGGTGGACATCTTCCGCGCCAACAACGCCTGGTTCCTGATCACCCTGCTGACGCTGGGCTACCTCGGTAGCCGTGGACTGGCCAAGGCCGGCAGCAACCACCGCAGCAGCGAGGAGCGCAAGGCCCGGCACTGACCGGGTACGCGGTAGCACTACGCGCAGTGGCCTCCGGGAGGAATCTCCCGGAGGCCACTGTCGCGTCTGGACGACTACTCGCCGAAGTCGCCACCGAAGTCACCCTCGAAGGCGTCCTCGATCATCTCGCCGGCGATCATGCCGCCGGCCACGCCGAGCGCCGCGCCGGCCACCATTCCGCCCATCCCGTGCCCCCGGCCGTGCCCGTGCCCGTGCCCGTGACCCGGCCCGAAGCCCTGGGAGCGCAGACTGCCGTAGCGGGAGGTGGTCTCGCGCAGCCAGCCGTCGACCACCTGCGCCCAGTCGACCCGGTCGACGTCGGCGTGCGACACCTGGTACCGGCCGAACGCGTCGTGCCCGGCGCTGAGGAAGCCGCCACGCTTGTCGCACTCCAGGATCACGTCCACCCCGCGCTGGCTGGTCACGAAGGTCAGCTCGACCTCCCGGATCGTGCTGGCGTACTGCGGCGACGCGAAGAACTCGATCTCCTGGTAGAACGGCAGCGTCTGCTGGACGCCCCGGATGTGACCGCGCTCCAGGTCGGCGTGCTTGAACTGGAAGCCGAGCCGCTGGAACGCCTCCAGGATCCGCTCGTGCACCGGCAGCGGGTGCACCGCCACCTGGTCCAGGTCGCTCTTGTCCACGGCGCGGGCCACGGCCAGCTCGGTGCGCAGGCCCATGGTCATGCCGTGCAGGCGCTGGCCGTACACGTCGGTGATCGGGGTTTCCCACGGCACCGGCAGCTGGAACGGCAGCGAGAGCTGCTGCTTCGGCGCGAGCTGGAGTGGGCCGCTGACGGCCATGCGGTGAAACTCCATGGTGCCCGCGTACTCGGTGTCGTGTCCCTCGACCTCGACCCGGGTGACCAGGCCGATCACCACCTGCTCGATGGCCGCCGGGCTGTCACCGCCGACGAGGTTGACCTGCCCGTCGAGGGTCAGGCCAGGCCGGGTGTTGGGGTTGGTCAGCACGGTGTCCACGCTGGGACCGCCGACACCGAACGCGCTCAACATCTTCTTGAAGACCATCGGAACTCCTGTGCGACAGCCGACCGCTCCACCATGGAGTCGGACGTTGACTCGTGGGCACCCTATCGGGAGGCCCTGTGAGATGGCTGTGAAGTGCTGGCGGTGGGCACTCCGTGTCGCCATGTCGGCGTGTTGTGTCGTGTCAGCGGCTCGCTCGGCGCCGGAACAGCACGCCGGACGCGGCCACGCCCACCACCAGGAACCCGATGGCCCAGGCGAGCGCGGCCGGGGCCGACTCGGCGACGGGGCCGCCCACCAGCAGCCCACGGACCGTCTCGACCAGTGGCGTCATCGGCTGGTTGCGGGCGAATCCCTGGAGGAAGTCCGGCATCGTCTCCGGCGGCACGAACGCGCTGCTCACGTACGGCAGGAACAGCACCACGAAGGAGAACGCTCCCGCCGCCTCCGCGTTCGTCACCAGCAGGCCGAACGCGGCCGACAGCGCCGATATCCCGCACATGAACAGAGCCAGCAGCCCGAGCAGGGCCACCCAGTCGAGCACCGAGGCCGTCGGCCGGAAGCCGAGGAGGAGCGACACCGCGACCACGACGGCGGTCGAGACCAGGTTGCGCGCCACGCTGGCCACGATGTGCCCGATCAGCACCGCCGAGCCGAGGACCGGCAACGAACGGAGGCGGGCGATCATCCCGGTGGTCATGTCCTGGTTCACCCCCACGCCCGTGGAGGCCGAGCCGAAGGCCGCGCAGATCAGCACGATCCCCGGCACGACATAGGTCAGGTACCGGGTGCCCGTCTCGATCGCGCCACCGAAGACGTAGACGAACGCCAGCAGGATCAGCACCGGCAGCAGGATCGCGGTGATCAACGCGTCGACGCTGCGTACCGATCGTCGCAGACCGCGACCGACCAGCGCGCTCACGTCCACGAGCACGCCGGGCATCCGGGTCAGCTGAGGCGTGGTCATCGGGTCACCGCCACGGCCGACGCCCGCTCGGTCGGCGACTGCCCGGCCGCCTGCTGGGTCAGCGGCTGCTCGGTCAGCGGCTGCTCGGTCAGCGGCTGCTCGGTCAGCGCGAGGAACACCTCGTCGAGGCTGGGGCGGTGCAGTGCGAGCCGGTCCACCTCGATGCCCTGGGCGTGGAGCAGACCGAGCAGGTCTCGTATCGCGGCCGCGCTGCCGTCGGTGGGCACGTGCAGGGATAGCGTCTCGGCGTCCTCCCGGGCGGGTACCGCGTTCGCGGCGAGCACCGCCACGGCGCGGGCGAGCGCGTAGGCGTCGGGCAGGACAAGTTGCGCGGTTTCGCCGCCGACCCGGGCCTTGAGCTGCTCGGCGGTCCCCTCGGCGGCGACCCGGCCGCCGTGCAGCACGGTGATCCGGTCCGCCAGCCGGTCCGCCTCCTCCAGGTACTGGGTGGTGAGCAGGACGGTGACTCCGGCGGCTGCCAGTTCCGCGATCGAGCCCCAGACGTCGCGGCGGCTGCGCGGGTCCAGCCCGGTGGTCGGCTCGTCGAGGAACAGGACCCGGGGCTCGACCACGAGACTCAGCGCGATGTCCAGCCGGCGGGCCATTCCGCCGGAGTAGGTCGACACCCGCCGCCCGCCGGCCGAGGTCAACTCGAAGCGGTCAAGCAGCTCGTCGGCTCGGGCCCGCGCCGCTGCCCTGGTCAGGTGACGCAGCCGGCCCATGAGGACCAGGTTCTCCCGGCCGGTCAGCATCTCGTCGACCGCCGCGTACTGGCCGGTGAGGCTGATCGATCGGCGTACCGCCGCCGGCGCGGACACGACGTCGTGCCCGGCCACCACCGCCCGGCCGCCGTCCGGACGCAGCAGCGTGGAGAGCACCTTCACCGCCGTCGTCTTGCCGGCCCCGTTCGGCCCCAGCAGTGCCGCGACGTTGCCGCGTTCGACCCGCAGGTCGACCCCATCGAGTACGGCGACACCGCCGAACCGTTTCGTGACTGATTCAAGTTCAACTGTGTATGCCATAAACTCAGTGTATGCCATACACCGGGTATAGGATCAACCCCTCATGGAACGCGCGATGTCACCGCTCGAGGCGGTCTGGACGGCCAAGCCCGCCCCCGAGGCACGGGAGGGGCTGTCGCTGGCGCGCATCGTCGGCGCCGCGATCGAGGTCGCCGACACCGACGGCCTCGGCGCCGTGTCGATGAGCCGGGTCGCCAAGAGCCTCGGGTTCACCACGATGTCGCTCTACCGGCACGTCGCGAAGAAGGAAGAGCTGATCCTGCACATGCAGGACGCCGCCGTCGGCCCCCCACCCGCGGACCTGGTGACCGGCCAGGGCTGGCGGTCGGACCTGGACCGCTGGTCGTGGGCCGCGGTCCGCAAGCTCCGCCGCCACCCGTGGATCCTGCAGACGCTGTCGATGTTCGGCCCGCCCGCCACCCCGCACCAGCTCAGCTGGTTCGAGTACGGCCTGCGCGCCCTGGGCCCGACTCCGCTCGACGAGAACGAGAAGGTGTCGGCCATCCTGCTCATCCAGGCGCACAGCTTCGCCGACCTGACGTTCCACGCGGCCGGTGCGCCCACCGCGATCGCCGACGCCGACCCTTACGAGACGCTCTTCACCCGGATCATCGATCCGGCCCGGTTCCCCGCGCTGATGGCCGCGTTCAGCGGCGGTGGCTTCGCGTCGACCGACGACCCCGAGGCCGACCGGGACTGGCTGTACCAGTTCGGCCTGCAACGGATCCTCGACGGTGTCCAGGTCCTCATCGAGCACCGTCTCGCCCGGAAAACCTGAAACCTCCGCCCCTTCCCCCTTGCTGATCAACTCGACATCAGCGAAATCGGGGTATCCCGGTCGCGGGACACCCCGACATCCGCGATACCGAGTCGATCAACTGACGCCACCGCCTGGAAGGGTGCAACCGGAATCAGTGGGTTGCGCGCCCGAACGTGCCGCTCTTGACGCCGCCGACGAGGCTGGCTCGGCTCAGCGGGGAGAACGCCCGCGTGAAGCGGGCGCTGTGCGACTGGCAGGGCGCCTGGTCCGAGCGGCGTCAGCGGTGAGCCCGGGATGGGAACACCAGTACAGCGGGCTCTTCACGCCGCTGCCGCGATTCGCCGTGGAGGCGTACACCGAACCGGCGGAGCCGCCGCCCCGGCACGTGATCCACCTGCCGGTGACGGTCGCCGACCTGGCCGGGGCGCTGGACCTGGCCCGTACGATCGCCCGGTCGTTGGCCTCGACGCCGCAGGTCGACGTCACCGGCGCCACCGTCTCGGCCGAGGACGCGCAGCACGTACGACATTGGGTGTTCTGCGACCGGATCATGCCCGGTCGCCGGCGGTGCGCGCGCCCGGCCGACCACCGCGGGCCCTGCCTGCCCGCCGATGCTCCCTAGCCGACCTGACGCTCGGCGGCGGCCACGGCGTTGCGGAAGAGCATGGCCACCGTGGTGGGGCCCACCCCGCCCACTCGGGGGGTGATCGCCCCGGCGACCTCGGCGCACGCCTCGTCGACGTCCGGCAGCAGCCGCCGACCCGCGTACCGCACGCCGCCGCCGATGACGACGGCCCCCGTTTTGACGTGCTCGGGCTGGATGATGCCGGGTACGCCAGCGGCGGCGATCAGGATGTCGGCCCGGCGGGTGTATCGGGGCCAGTCCGCGACGCCGGTGTGCACGACGGTGACGGCCGCGTTGGCGGTGGGGCGCTTCTGGGCGAGGAGGGTGGCGAGTGGCCGCCCGAGCGTGGCACCGCGACCGAGGATGACCACCTCGCGCCCGGAGACCGGAATGCCATGGTGGGCCAGCAACGCCTCGATGCCGGCTGGCGTGCAGGGCACCGGCCCCGGCAGCCCGAGCGCGAGCCGACCGAGGTTCAGCGGATGCATGCCGTCGACGTCCTTGTCCGGGTCGATCCTCTGCAACGCCGCGTCGTAGTCCAGGTGGTCGGGGACCGGGTACTGGACGAGGATCCCGTGCACGGCGGGATCGGCGTTGAAGGCGGCGATCACCTCGTGGAGTTGTTCCTGCGTGGCGTCGGCGGGCAGGTGGCGGTGCGGCGAGGCGAAGCCCAACTGGGCGGCCTGGCGCTGCTTGATGCCGATGTAGCCGGCACTGGCATCGTCGTCGCCGACCAGAACGGTGGCCAGGGCCGGGACGACGCCAGCGGCGCGGAGCACGGCCACCCGCTCGGCAACATCGGCGAGGACCGCGTCGGCCACCGGCTGACCCGGCAGCATAGTGGCAGTGTGCGGGGTGGTCTGCTCATCGGTTGACGGCATGGCTCTCCTCGGCGCGGAAGCCCAGGCGGTCGACCCCCGCGATGAGCTCCCCGATGGTTCTGCCATCCCAGGTGCCGCCAGTCGCGTCGCCACCCATTTTGCCCGACGACCCGGGCAGCGGACCAACCGGCTGGGAGCTGCGGGCCGTCAGCTGGCCTGGACGACGACCAGCTCGCCGACCTGCTCGCCGATCGCGGTACGCGCCTCCGCCGGCAGCCCGACGTCGGTGATCAACACGTCGGCCGCTTCCAAGGGGGCGATGGTGGCGATGCCGATGGTCTCCCACTTGGTGTGGTCGGCGAGCACCACCAGCCGTCGGGCCGCGCCGATCAGACACCGGTTGACCCCGGCCTCCAGCAGGTTGGGCGTGGTGAAGCCGGTCCGCGGGCTGAGCCCGTGCACGCCGAGGAAGAGCAGGTCGACGTTGAGCGCGCTGATCGCCGCCTCGGCCACCGGCCCGGTCAGCGCGTCCGACGGGGTACGGATGCCGCCGGTGAGCACCACCGTCTGATCCGCGCGCGGATTCTGGTAGAGCGCGTCGGCCACCGGGATCGAGTTGGTCACCACGGTCAGCCCCCGCACGTCGGAGAGCAGCGTGGCCAGCGCGGCGGTGGTGGTGCCGGCGGAGAGCGCGATGGCCATCCCCGGCTCCACCATGGTCGCCGCCCGCTCGGCGATGGCCCGCTTCTCCGCCTGCTGGCGGATCGACTTCGCGGCGAAGCCGGGCTCCTCGGCGGAGCCCGGCCCGGCCAGCGTCGCGCCGCCGTGCACCTTGTCCACCAGCCCGCGTTCGGCCAGCACCTCCAGGTCGCGACGGATCGTCATGTCGGACACGCCGAACCGGCTGACGAGCTGACTCACCCGTACGCCGCCACGCTGGCGGATCAGATCGAGGATGGCGGTCTGCCGCTGCTGGGCGAGCACCTGGGGAACCTCCTTCGCGCCGTGACTGTCACCGGGTCAGGCCGGTCCGTCAGCCCGATCCTCCCGGACCACGGCCACCTCGCCGGCCGGCACTGTCAGCTCACCGGCGCACCGTGCTCCGGTCAACAACTCGGTGCCGGTCACCGCGAGCCGTACCTCGCTCCCGGTGTGGTTGATCGCGAACAGCCAGCTTCGCTCACCGTCGCGGCGCCGGACCACCTCCACCCCGGTCGGCGCCGGCGCCGCCGGGCGGACGCCGGCCTCGTCGAGCAGCCGGGCGACCAGCCGATCGGTGGCCGGCTCGTCCAGCCGGGTGCCGACGTACCAGGCGGCGCCCGCGCCGACCGGGCGCCGGGTCAGCGCCGGCACGCCCGGCAACGGCCCATCGGTGTACGAGGCGAGCACCTCGGCGCCCTCCGGGTGCAGCCACTCGGTCCACACGTCGGCCGTGCTGCCGTCGTCCAGCCGCACCTGCTCGCCCTCGCGCAACGGGAAGAACTCCTCGGTCCGTACGCCGAGCAGCTCCCGGAACGCGCCCGGGTAGCCGCCCAGCCGGATGTGGTCATTCTCGTCCACGATGCCGCTGAAGTAGGTGATCGCCACGGTGCCGCCGGCCTCGACGAACCGGCTCAGCGCGTCGGCGTCGGCATCGCGGACCAGGTAGAGGGTGGGTGCCAGGACCAGCCGGTAGCCGCTGAGGCCGGCGGACGGGTGGACGATGTCGGCGGTCACGCCGGCCCGCCACAGCGCGCCGTACAGGGCGGTCAACCGGTCGGCGTAGCGGACGTCCACGCTGGGGTGCGAGTCCAGCTCGACGCCCCAGCACGCCTCCCAGTCGAACAGGATCGCCACCTCGGCGTCCACCCGGCTGCCGCGTACCTCGGCCAGCGCCCTGAGGTCCGCGCCCAGCTGGCAGACCTCGCGGAACACCTTGGTGTCCGGCCCGGCGTGCGGCACCAGCGCGGAGTGGAACTTCTCGGCGCCGGCCCGGGCGGCCCGCCACTGGAAGAACAGCACCCCGTCGGCGCCCCGGGCGACGTGCGCCAGGCTGTTGCGGCGCATCTCCCCCGGCAGCTTCGCCACGTTGCGCGGCTGCCAGTTCACCGCGCTGGTGGAGTGCTCCATCAGCAGCCACGGATCACCGCCCGCGACGCCGCGGGTGTGGTCGGCGGAGAGGGCCAGCCCGAGGTGCGCCTGCGGGTCGGCGGCGGTCAGGTAGTGGTCGTTGGAGACCAGGTCCACGTCGTCGGCCCAGGAGTGGTAGTCCATGTGCTTGATGCCGGTGCCGATCATGAAGTTGGTGGTCACCGGCTGGCGGACCAGCGTCTTCAACAGCTCGCGTTCGGCGCGCAGCTGGGCCCGCTGCTCGTCGGAGGAGAAGCGCAGGAAATCCAGCTGCTGCGTGGGGTTGGCGAAGGTCGGCGCGGTGCGCGGCGGGTTGATCTCGGCCCAGTCGCCGTAGCGCTGGCTCCAGAACGCGGTGCCCCAGGCGTCGTTGAGCCGGTCCAGGTCGCCGTACCGCTCGCGCAGCCAGTCGCGGAACGCCTCGGCGCTGACGTCGCAGTAGCAGTGCACGTTGTGGCAGCCCAGCTCGTTGGAGACGTGCCACATCACCACCGCCGGGTGCTCGGCGTACCGACCGGCGACCGCGCGTACCAGCTCCAGCGACCGCTCCCGGAACACCGGGGAGCTGGGGCAGTACGCCTGCCGCCCGCCCGGCCAGAGGATCGCGCCGTCGGCCCGGCGGGGCAGCGTCTCCGGGTGTGCGCGGGCCAGCCACGGAGGCGGGCTGGCGGTGGCGGTGGCCAGGTCGACCTGGATGCCGCCGTCGTGCAGCAGGGTCAGCACCCGATCCAGCCAGCCGAACTCGAACCGGCCCGGGGTGGGCTCCAGCAGGGCCCAGGAGAAGATGCCGACGGAGACCAGGTTGACCCCGGCCCGACGCATCAGCTCGACGTCCTCCGACCAGGTCTGCTCAGGCCACTGCTCGGGGTTGTAGTCGCCGCCGAAATAGATGCCGTTGCCCTGCCATCGCCGCATGAAAGCTGAGGTTGCACCCGGCAGCCCACGAAAGTCAACAGGTTCCAACATCGACTTCTTTTCCAACGTTTACCACGTAACGGCCGTGTCACGACTGGGTTCCGGGAGGCGAATTGCCCTCTTGACAGCGCCCGGCGGACGGGTAGCTTGAGGCCCCAATGGCCGTTCGTGTTCGCCATTGTGGATTCTCGTGGGATCCGAATGTGCATTCACGGCGCTGAACCTGCCTTCACCACCCCCGACGGCCCTTGGGCGTAGCACCTCTTCATCCGCAGGAGGCACAGATGTCCCGTCCCCGATCCCAAGCCGAGTACCTGGCTCGGCTCGTACCGCCCTCCGTAGCCGGCATCAACCGACGCTCGCTGCTGGCCGGCGCGGCCGGCACGGGCGCGCTGCTCGGCACCGGCCTGCTCGCCGGCTGCGGCGACGACTCCGGCGGGTCCGAGTCGAAGGAGGTGTCCCTCGGCTCGAACCAGTCCGACCCGAAGCCGAAGGACGTCCTCGCCAAGGTCACGGACGGTTTCAAGACCTCGTCCGGCGTCCAGGTCGCGGTGAACACGGTCGACCACAACACGTTCCAGGAGAACATCAACAACTACCTGCAGGGCAAGCCGGACGACGTGTTCACCTGGTTCGCCGGCTACCGGATGCGCTTCTTCGCCCAGAAGGGCCTGGCCAGCGACATCAGCGACGTGTGGGGCAAGCTCTCCGGCTATTCCGACGCCTTCAAGAAGGCGTCCACCGGGGACGATGGCAAGCAGTACTTCGTTCCGGCGTCGTACTACCCGTGGGCGGTCTTCTACCGCAAGTCGGTCTGGCAGCAGCACGGCTACCAGACGCCGAAGACCCTCGACGACCTGACCACCCTCGCCGCTCAGATGAAGAAGGACGGCTTGACCCCGATCGCCTTCGCCGACAAGGACGGCTGGCCGGCGATGGGCACCTTCGACATCCTCAACCTGCGGATCAACGGCTACCAGTTCCACGTCGACCTGATGGCCGGCAAGGAGGCCTGGACCTCCGACAAGGTCAAGAAGGTCTTCGACACCTGGGCCGGCCTGCTCCCCCTGCACCAGCCGGACAGCCTCGGCCGCACCTGGCAGGAGGCGGCGCAGTCGTTGCAGCAGAAGAAGAGCGGCATGTACCTGCTCGGTCTCTTCGTCGGCCAGCAGTTCAGCAACGAGGAGCAGAACGACCTCGACTTCTTCACGTTCCCGGAGATCGACCCGGCGATCGGCGCCAAGGCCCTGGACGCCCCGATCGACGGTTACATGATGGCCCGCAAGCCCAAGAACGAGGACAACGCCCGGAAGCTGCTGGAGTACTTCGGCGGCAAGGCGGCCGCGGACATCACGGTCAAGAACGACCCGGCCACCCTGGTCGCCAACTCCGGCGCGGACGTCAGCGGCTACACCGCCCTGCAGAAGAAAGCGGCCGAGCTGGTCGGGTCGGCCACCGAGATCGCCCAGTTCCTCGACCGGGACACCCGGCCGGACTTCGCCTCCACGGTGATCATCCCGGCGCTCCAGCAGTTCATCAAGGACCCCAAGGACATCGGCGGGCTCACCTCGAGCATCGAGAACCAGAAGAAGTCGATCTTCACCGACTGACGGCGGAAGGGGGAGGACATCGTGTCCGACCTGCCCCTGATCCAAGCGGATCGCGCCGTGCCTTCGCCGGCCGCGACCACCCCCACGGGTGGTCGTCGCCGGCGGCTACGGCTCCTGTCCCGCACCGACCGCGTGGTCATCACGCTGATGGTGCTCGTCCCGCTGCTGCTCGTCACCGGGTTCGTCTGGCTGCCGGCAGCGGCCACCGTGCTGCTCTCCGGCACCAACTGGGACGGCATCGGCCCACTCAACGAGATCGAATTCGTCGGCGCCCGCAACTACAGCGACGTGGTGAACATCTACCCGCCGTTCGTGCCGGCGATCCAGCACAACCTGCTCTGGCTGGCGGCGCTGTTCCTGGTGGCCAGCCCGTTCGGCATGTTCCTGGCCGTCCTGCTCGACAAGGAGCTGCGCGGCAGCCGCTTCTACCAGACCGCACTCTACCTGCCAGTGGTGCTCTCGCTGGCGCTGATCGGCTTCGTCTGGCAGCTGCTCTACTCCCGCGACCAGGGTCTGATCAACGCCGTGTTCGGCAGCAACGTCGACTGGTACGGCGACTCGAACGTCAACATCTGGGCGGTGATGGTCGCCTCCGGCTGGCGGCACGTCGGCTACATCATGCTGCTCTACCTGGCCGGGTTGAAGGGCGTCGACCCGTCGCTGCGGGAAGCCGCGGCGGTCGACGGCGCCTCGGAGAGCAGGACGTTCTTCCGGGTGGTGTTCCCGGTGATGCGGCCGATCAACATCATCGTGCTGGTGGTGACGGTGATCGAGTCACTGCGCGCGTTCGACCTGGTCTGGGTGGTCAACAAGGGCCGCAACGGATTGGAGCTGATCTCCGCCCTGGTCACCCAGAACGTGGTGGGTGAGGCGAGCCGGATCGGATTCGGCTCGGCGCTGGCCACCATCATGCTGGTCGTCTCGCTGGTCTTCATCACCATCTACCTGGCGACCGTGATGAGGGAGAACCGGCAATGAGCACGGCGACCGTGACCCGGCGTACCGAGGGTGGGGTCGAGGCCCCGGCCCGCCGCAAGCTGACCCCGCTCCGGCTGCTGCTGCACGGCTTCCTCATCACCGTCGCACTGACCTGGCTCTTCCCGATCGCCTGGGCGGTGCTCACGTCGCTGCGCTCCTACGAGTACACCGCCGCCAACGGCTACGTCTCGTTCGGCGGCTGGACCCTCGACAACTACGTCACCGCCTGGCGGACCGCGGAGTTCGGCAAGCACTTCCTCAACTCGGTGTACATCACCGTGCCGGCGGTGCTGCTGACGCTCTTCCTCGCCTCCTGCGTGGCGTTCGTCATCGCCCGGTTCAGCTGGAAACTCAACCTCGTGCTGCTCGGGGTGTTCACCGCGGCCAACCTGCTGCCCCAGCAGGCGCTGCTCATCCCACTGTTCCGGCTGTTCACCGAGGTGCCACTGCCGGAGTTCATGAGCGACTCCGAGCTGCTCTACGACAGCTACTGGGGTCTGATCCTGATCAACGTGGCCTTCCAGTGCGGGTTCTGCGTCTTCGTGCTCAGCAACTACATGAAGGCGCTGCCCCGCGACCTGTACGAGGCGGCGATGGTCGACGGGGCGAGCATCTGGCGGCAGTACTGGCAGGTCACCATGCCGCTGTGCCGGCCGGCCCTGGCCGCGCTGGCGACCCTGGAGGTGACCTGGATCTACAACGAGTTCTTCTGGGCCACCGTCCTCATGCGCACCGGCGACAAGTTCCCGGTGACCAGCTCGCTGAACAACCTGCGCGGCGAGTTCTTCACCGACAACAACCTGGTCTCGGCGGGCAGCGTGCTCGTCGCGATCCCCACTCTGGTGATCTTCTTTATGCTCCAGCGGCACTTCGTCCGGGGCCTGACCTTGGGAGCCTCAAAGGGATGACAATCCTGCACCTGCGCCGCGCGCGGACCAGCCTGGTGCTCGACGCGCGCGGCCCGGGGCTGCCCCGGATCGCGCACTGGGGCGGCGACATCGGCGACCTCGACGACGACGACCTGCGCCAGCTCGTCGACGCGACCGTACCGCCGGTGGTGCCGAGCAGCTTCGACGAGCCGACCGTGCTCTCCCTGCTGCCTGAGCCGAGCGCCGGCTGGAGCGGCCGGCCGGGTCTGGCCGGGCACCGCGGCGGCACCGGCTGGTCCACCGCCTTCCGCCTGGACGGCCTCGACGTCGAACCACCCGCCGACGAGGGCTCGGCACGGGTGACCGTACGGGCCAGCGACCCGGACGCACAGCTGTCCCTGACCATCGAGATCGAGGTGGACCCGACCGGGTTGCTGCTGCTGCGCCACCGGCTGCGCAACGACGGCGACGACGCGTACGAGCTGCGCGAACTGACCCCGGTGCTGCCGGTGCCGGCGGTCGCCACCGAACTGCTCGACCTGACCGGCCGGTGGTGCCGGGAGCGGTCCCCGCAGCGGCACTCGTGGCAGTTGGGCAGCTGGGTCCGGGAAGGCCGGCACGGGCGCACCGGGCACGACGCCACCCTGCTGCTGGTGGCCGGCACCGCCGGGTTCGGCTTCGGCCACGGCGAGGTCTGGGCGGTGCACACCGCGTGGAGCGGCGACCACGTCACCTTCGCCGAGCGCCGGCCCACCGGCGAGTCCACTCTCGGCGGCGGTGAGCTGCTGGCCCCCGGCGAGGTCCGGCTCGGCCCCGGCGAGTCGTACGCCACTCCCCTGCTCTACGCGGTCTGGTCCGACGCCGGGCTGGACGGGCTCAGCGACGTGCTGCACACCCACCTGCGGGCCCGGCCCCGGCACCCACGCTCCCCCCGCCCGGTCACCCTGAACGTCTGGGAAGCCGTCTACTTCGACCACGACCTGGACCGGCTGCGGGCGCTCGCCGACCGGGCCGCGCAGATCGGCGTCGAACGGTTCGTGCTCGACGACGGCTGGTTCCGCGGCCGGCGCGACGACACCGCCGGGCTCGGCGACTGGTTCGTCGACGAGGGCGTCTGGCCGGACGGCCTGCAACCGTTGATCGACCACGTGACCGGTCGGGGTCTGGAGTTCGGCCTCTGGGTGGAGCCGGAGATGGTCAACCCCGACTCCGACCTGTTCCGCGCGCACGCCGACTGGTTGCTGGCCGTGCCGGGGCGGCTGCCGCCGCTCTGGCGCAACCAGCAGGTGCTCGACCTGGGTCGCCCGGAGGCGTACGACCACCTGCTGGAACGGCTCGACAAACTGCTCACCGAGCACCCCGGCATCAGCTACCTCAAGTGGGACCACAACCGGGACCTCACCGAGGCCGGGCACCACGGCCACCCCGGGGTGCACGGGCAGACCCTGGCGGTCTACCGGCTCCTCGACGAGCTGCGCCGCCGCCACCCCGGCGTGGAGATCGAGAGCTGCGCATCCGGCGGCGCCCGGGTGGACCTGGGCATCCTGGCGCGCACCGACCGGGTCTGGGCCAGCGACTGCAACGACGCCCTGGAACGGCTCAGCATCCAGCGCTGGACGGGGCTGCTGCTGCCACCGGAGCTGATCGGCACGCACGTCGGGCCGGAACGCTCGCACACCACCCACCGGGTGCACGACCTCGGCTTCCGGGCAGCCACCGCGCTCTTCGGCCACCACGGCATCGAGTGGGACATCGCGTCGATTAGCGCCGTCGAGCAGACCGAGCTGGCCGCCTGGGTCGCGCTGCACAAGCGGCTGCGTCCGCTGCTGCACGCCGGCCGGGTGGTCCGGGTCGACCATCCGGACCCGGCCGTCTGGGCGCACGGCGTGGTCGACCACGACGGCACCAGAGCGGTGTACGCGGTGGCCCGGCTGGCCACCTCGGTGGCGCAGACCCCGGGCGCGGTCCGGCTGCCCGGTCTGGACCCGGGCCGGCGGTACCGGGTGCGACCGGTGTCGGACGTGCCGGCCCCGGCGACCATCGACCGGTCCGCGCCGGCCTGGCTGGCCGGCGGCGTCACCCTCAGCGGGGCGGCACTGGCCCGGGTGGGGGTGCAGGTGCCCGCGTTGCATCCGGAGCAGAGCCTGGTGCTGGAGGTCGACGCCATCGACTGAGAAAATTCCCGGAACATCTCTGGCCGGGGTGTCGAGAACGGTGCCGGCTGCTTCTACCTCAGGGTGAGAGCACCGAAGATGGTGCGCAGGCGTGAGGAGCGAATCGTGAAGTACATGCTGCTGATGCAGTTCAGCGCCGCCGGGACCGACTTCCCGGGCATCGACACCTGGACTCCGGAGGAGATCCAGGCGCACATCGGGTTCATGGGTGAGGTCAACGGCAAGCTCACCGCGGCCGGGGAGTGGGTCGACGGGCAGGGCCTCGGCGGCCCGCAGCAGGCGCGGATCGTCCGCGCCGGTGAGGGCGGGGCGCCGGTGGTCACCGAGGGACCGTTCGCCGAGACGAAGGAGTTCCTCGCCGGGTTCTGGATCGTCGACTGCGACAGCCCGCAGCGGGCGGTGGAGCTGGCCGCGTACATCTCCACCGCACCCGGCCCCGGCGGCCGGCCGCTGAACATGCCGATCGAGGTGCACCCGATCATGTCCGCCCCAGCCCAGGAGCTGTGAGGGCTGGCCACCACCGATCCCCGCGTCGAGGACCTGCTGCGCGAGCTGGCGCCGCAGGTCCTCGGTGTGCTCGCCCGCCGGTTCGGTGACTTCGCCACCGCCGAGGACGCGGTGCAGGAGGCGCTGCTGGCCGCCGCCACCCAGTGGTCGGCGGACGGGCTGCCGGCGAACCCGCGCGGCTGGCTGATCCAGGTCGGCTACCGCCGGATGATCGAGCTGGTCCGCGGCGAGCAGGCGCGGCGCCGCCGCGAGGACCTGGTCGCCCGCCGGGACCCGGACGACCGCCAGCACGCGCCCGCGGCGGACGAGGAGTTGACCGCCGAACGGGACGACACCCTGGTCCTGCTCTTCCTCTGCTGCCACCCGGCGCTCATGCCCGCGTCGGCCGTCGCGCTGACCCTGCGGGCGGTCGGTGGGCTGAGCACCGCCGAGATCGCCCGCGCGTTCCTGGTGCCCGAGGCGACCATGGCGCAACGGATCAGCCGGGCCAAGCAGCGCATCCGCTCCTCCGGGCTGCCGTTCCGGATGCCGGAGCCGGCGGAGCGGGCCGACCGGCTGGCCGCCGTACGGCAGGTGCTCTATCTGATCTTCACGGAGGGGCACACCAGCACCACCGGCCCGGACCTGCGCCGGGTCGACCTGGCGGCGGAGGCGATCCGGCTGACCCGCGCGCTGCACACGCTGCTGCCCGACGACAGCGAGTCGACCGGCCTGCTGGCGTTGATGCTGCTCACCGAGGCGCGCAGCCCGGCGCGGACCGGGCCGTCCGGTGAGCTGATCTCGCTGGCCGACCAGGACCGCGCCCGCTGGGACGCCTCGGCCATCGCCGAGGGCGTCGCGCTGGTCACCCGTGCGCTGCCGCGCGGGCCGGTCGGCCCGTACCAGGTTCAGGCCGCCATCGCCGCGCTGCACGACGAGGCGTCGAGCACCGAGGCGACCGACTGGCCGCAGATCCTGGCGCTCTACGGGGTGCTGGAACAGCTCTCCGGCAGCCCGGTGGTGGCGCTCAACCGGGCCGTGGCGGCCGCCATGGTGCACGGGCCGGCAGCCGGCCTGGCCGCTCTCGACGCGCTGGCCGACGACCCACGGTTGGCCGGGCACCACCGGCTCTCCGCCGCCCGCGCGCACCTGCACGAGATGGCCGGCGACCGAGCCCGGGCGATCGCCGACTACCGGGCCGCCGCCGGGCGGACGAGCAGCCTGCCCGAGCATCGCTACCTCATGGTGCGGGCGGCCCGGCTCGCCGCCGAACCCGGACCGACCGACCCACCGAACACTCAGGACTGAGGACCGCATGGCGTACGTGCTGCTGGGGATCGCCATCGCCGCCGAGGTGCTGGCGACCAGCCTGCTCAAGACCACCGCCGGGTTCACCCGGATCGGGCCGACGGTGGCCTGCCTCGGCGGCTATCTGCTGGCGTTCATTCTGCTGGCCCAGGCCGTCAAGGAGATACCGGTGGGCGTCGCGTACGCCCTCTGGTCCGGCCTGGGCACCGCCACCATCGTGGCGATCGGCGCGGTCTTCCTGGATGAGCCGGTCGGGCTGGCCAAACTCGCCGGCATCGCACTGATCATCGCCGGGGTCGTCATCGTTAACCTGGCCGGGAGCACCGACCACGGCTGAGCACGGTGGCCGGGCCCGGTGCGGGCCCGGCCACCTGCGCGTCGATCAGCTCGCGGTGCAGCTCACCTCCGGCCTGGCGTTGCTGCCGGTCCAGCTGGCGAGGAAGCCGAAACTGGTGCTGGCGCCGGCGGCCAGCCGGCCGTTGTAGGCCACGTTGCGCGCGGTCACCGCGGCTCCGCTGCTGGTCAGCGTCGTGTTCCAGGACTGGCTGACGCTCTGGCCGTTGGCGAAGGTCCACCGGGCGCTCCAGCCGGTGATCGCGGTCGCGCCGGCGGTCACCCGCACCTCACCCTGGAAGCCGCCCCGCCACTGGCCGATGACCGTGTACGTCGCCGTGCACCCACCGGCCGGCGGGGGCGTGGTCGGCGGCGGGGTCGTCGGCGGCGGAGTGGTGGGCGGTGGAGTGGTGGGTGGCGGAGTGGTGCCGCCGAAGACGCTGGCCTCCCGGGCGGTCTGCCGGATGCCGTTGGCGCCGTTGAAGATCCGCTGGCCCCAACTGGTCAGGCCGGCCGGGTTGCAGGCGGTGGCCATGTCGAGATACTCCACGCCGCCGCCGTTGCCGCTCCACGACCAGCCCAGCCAGCCGATCCCGTTGGCCTGGCTGTAGGCGAGGATGGTGTCCTCGTCGGGGTCGCCGTCGGAGTGGTTGAAGGCGAACTCGCCGACCACGATGGGCAGGCCGGCCGCCCGGAAGCGACCCAGGTAGTCGCTGATCTCCGCGGCGGTGTCGAAGACGCCGTACATGTGGATGGAGAAGACGGTGTTGCGGGCCGGGTCGGCGGCGAAGACCGAGGCGGCGTTGTCGCGCATCGTGAACGACCAGTCCTGCCCCCAGTTCGGCGCGTCCACCATGATCGTGTGGGTCAGACCGCCGGCGCGTAGCCGGGTGATCGCGTTGGCGTTGTCGGTGGCCCAGGAGGCGTAGTTCTGGTTGCCGTAGGGCTCGTTGCCGATGTTGACGATGACGTACTTCTCCTGGCCGGCCAGGACGTCGGCGAGACTGAGCCAGTAGTCGACGGCCCGGGCGAGGGTGATCGCGCCGCTCTGCTCGCCGTAGCCGGTGGTGTCGTGCACCTCCAGCACACAGATCAGCCGGTTGGCCTTGCACAGCGAGATGACGTTGGCGACGTCGGCGTTGGTGTTGCGGGTCCACCGGTCGCCGCTGGAGAGCACCACCCGGACGGTGTTCGCGCCGAGCGCCTTCACGTCGGCGAACGAGCTGGTCTGCTGTGGGTACCAGGTGTGCGCGTGGTTGACCCCGCGCATGATGAATTCGGTGCCGTTGGCGTCGTACAGCTTGCCGCCCGCGACGGTGAAACCGGCCGCGGCGTGCGCCGGCTGGCCGAACGCCAGCACGGCGACGAGCAGCGCGAGCAGGGCCGCGCCGGCGGCGGAGAGTCGAGTCTTCATGGCCTTCCTCAGGGAGGACCCCCGGTGCCCGACAGGGGTGGGACGTGACAGGGGAAGGCGGCTGCAGCCCGACAGCCGCCGCCCGGATCCCGGCGGCGCACGCATCAGCGTAGGGCGATGGATTGGTCGGCGCAACCGGTTCAGTGGCCGAGCCGCAGCCGGCGGACGGCCGTGACGGCCCACGCGAACGCGGGCCGTCACGGGGCGGTCATCCCCACCACAGGGTGTGCGCCACACCCGGCACTCTTAACCGGTTAAGACCGACCGTAGGCAGGTCACGGTCATCCGTCAAGCGCCTCCCGTCCGAACCGGACGGGAGGGTTGACCGCTGCCGAGCTGGGTATCCCGGGACGATCCGTCGGCGGGAAGGAGAAACCAGAATGGTCAGCGTCGGCTACACCCTGATGTGCGAGCAGGCCGGTCCGAAGCAACTGGTCGACCACGCGGTACGGGCCGAGGCGGCCGGCTTCGACCAGCTGGTGATCTCCGATCACTACTATCCCTGGCTGGATGCCCAGGGCCACTCCCCGTACGCCTGGTCGGTGCTGGGCGCGGTCGCCCACGCCACCTCCCGGGCGGAGCTGATGTCCTTCGTGACCTGCCCGATCCGCCGCTACCACCCGGCCGTGGTCGCGCAGAAGGCCAGCACCATCGGAGCGCTCTCGGACGGCCGGTTCACCCTCGGCCTCGGCGCCGGGGAGAACCTCAACGAGCACGTGGTCGGTGGCTGGCCGCACGTGCAGCAGCGGCACGAGATGTTCGAGGAGGCCCTGCAGATCATCCGACCGCTGCTCAACGGCGAGTCGCTGACCTTCTCCGGCAACCACTTCGACGTGCCCGACGCCTACGTCTGGGACCGCCCGGAGCAGCCGGTCCCGATGGCCATCGCCGCCTCGGGCCGACAGTCCGCCACCCTGGCCGCCGAGTACGGCAACGGCATCGTCGCCACCGAGCCCGACCGGCACATCATCGAGATGTACGACGACGCGGGCGGCGCCGGCCAGCCGCGCTACGGGCAGGTGGCCATCTGCTACGGCCCGGACGAGGCCGAGTGCCGCAAGATCGCGCACGACCAGTTCCGCTGGTTCGGGATGGGCTGGAAGGTCAACGCCGAACTGCCGGGCCCGGACTCCTTCGCCGCCGCCACCCAGTTCGTCCGCGAGGAGGACGTCGCCGACGGCATCGCCTGCGGCCCGGACGTGGACGCGCACGTCGAGGCGTTCCGGAAGTTCGTCGACGCCGGCTACACCCACGTGGCGATCGTCCAGATCGGCGGGGAGACCCAGCCGATGTTCCTCGACTGGGCGCAGGAGCAGCTGCTGCCCCGGCTGCGCGAGCTGTGAGGCTAACCCGGCCGGGCGGTTCGGTCGGGCCGAACTGCGGCTGGCGCTGGCCGCGCCCCGGCCGGCCGCCGGGCTGACCAGCGAGTGGCGGCAGGTCGGCGGACTGCGGACACACACCCGGCGCAGCACGGATCCCGGGACCGGGGCGCCGCCGATCGTGCTGGTGCACGGCCTGGCGGTCTCGCACCGCTACCTCACCCCGCTGGCCGTCGCGCTCGCCCCCACCCCCGCTTTCACGGACAGGTGAACCCCATGCGCTTCGGCAACACGGAGATCCGCCCGCTCGGCGGTGGCCTCGGCTGCCTCCTGATGATCCTCTTCTCGATCGTGGCCTCGGTCGTGCTGACCGTCCTGCTCAACCTGGTCCTCTGACCCGCCCGGCGCCGTGCGTCCCGGGCCGGGGCGCACGGGCCCGGCTCAGGCCGGGTCGAGGTCCAGCTCGGCGACGACGGGGTAGTGGTCGGAGGCGGTCTCGGCGTCCCCCTCGCGGACCACCCGGACGCACCGGCTCCGCTCGGCCACCGCCGCAGTGCCGAACAGGTAGTCCAGCCGCATCCCCGCGAACTCCTCCCCGCCGAACCGGGTGGGCACGGTGAGGCCGTCGGCCTCCGGTGCTCCGGCGGCGTACGAGAGCCAGAGGTCGACCAGGCCGGCGGCCCGCAGCCGGGCGACAGCGCGGGTGTCCACGGCGCCTCCGGTCCGCTGCAGGTGGCGCCGACGGTAGAGATCGGGCATCCCGGCCAGGCGCGCGGTGTGGTCGACGGTCGGGTCGAGCGAGTTGAGGTCACCGGTGACCAGCGTCAGCGGCCCCTGGGCGCGTCGCACCGCGGCCACCAGCCAGTCGACCTCCATCCGACGCCGTCCCCCGGAGTACGGGTGGAGGTGGGTGCTGAGCACGGTCAGCGGGCCGGCCGAGGTGGCCACCACGACGCGGGCGGCCGCGTGGTGGAACGGCCGACGCAGCGCCCCCGCGGCGACGACCCGAAGCGGCGGCCGGGCCAGCACCGCCACCGGCTGCCCGAAACACGACCGGGCCAGGTGCTGTGTCATCCCCACCCGACCCGCGATCTCGGCCATCAGTCCGCCCCGGTCGAAGCCGCGCAGCTCCTGCAGGGCCAGCACGTCCGGCGCCTGCGCCGTGACGACCCGGACCACCGCGTCCAGCCGGTCGGGGCCGCCCCGGTCCCGACCGCCGGTACGGATGTTCCAGGTCATCACGCGCAGCACGGCGCGGCGCTCAGTCGGCCCGGCCGGCCCGCGCCAGCTCGTCGTCGAGGGTGTCCACGTCCTCCGACTCGATGGCCGGCTGATTGCCTTCCTTCAGGTCGGCGTTGGGGCGGATGACCAGGTAGAGCAGCCCGATCCAGAGCGCGGAGAGCAGGATCGCGCCCATGAAGTCGGTCGGGTGGTGCATCCCGCGGTACATCCGGGACGTGGCCACCCCGACCGGCATGATCACCGCCAGCGCCACGAAGATCCAGCGCCACCAGCGGTCGGTACGCGGTAGCACGATGACGGCGATCGCCAGCCAGACGCAGATGGTCGCCGCGATGTGCCCGGACGGGAAGGAGGAGGTGGGCATCTGCCCGTCCAGGTTCTCCACCGGCGGGCGTGGCCGGTCGACCGCCCGGGCGGAGGCGAGGAAGAGGGTCAGCTCGCCGACCATCGCCAGCGCCACGAACAGCACCGGCCGCCAACGCCGCCACACCGCCAGCACCAGCGGACAGAACACCAGCGAGATCAGCAGGATGGCGTGCGTGTCGCCGAACTTGCTCCACCACCAGCTCACCTCGGTCAGCGCCTCGGTGTGCCGATCGGCGAACCAGCGCGGCACCTCGGTGTCGAGCGTGGCGAAGAAGGTGCCCTTGGCGTGGTAGCTGACGTACGTGCCAAAGGCGTACAGCGCCCCGAAGACCAGCACCCAACCGACCAGCAGCTCGGCCACCGCCGAGCGAGGGTGGGCCAGCACGTGCTCCTCGGCCGGGGCGGGGGCGATGTCGTGCCCGGCCTCCGGTTCCAGACCCTCGCTCAGCGGCGGCACCGGGCGCCCCCGCTCGCGCCGCCACAGCCGGAACGCGTACGCGGTGACGCCCAGCCAGGCGGCGCCGAGCAGCCAGCCGGCCAGCACGTCGGAGACGAAGTGCACGCCCAGCGCGATCCGGGTCAGCCCGACCAGCGCCACCAGCACGGCCGTACCGGCGATCGCCGGCCTACGCCACCGGGGCGCCATCGCCGGCAGGAACACCAGCAGCAGCGCCCCGTACGCGACGAACGAGCCGAGCGCGTGCCCGCTCGGGAAGCTGTTGCCCGGCGCGCTGGCGATCGGCACGTCCACGACCGGGCGGAGCCGACCGACCAGCGTCTTCAGGGACGGGTCGAGGATCAGGCCACCGACCCCGGTGATGATCAGATAGACGGCCAACCGTGGCTGCCGCCGGATCAGCAGCCCGACCACGGCGATGGTGACCAGCCAGATGAGGATCGGCCGGCCGCCCAGGTCGGTCACCGCCTGGAGCACGGTGACCAGCGCGTGGTGCGGGGCGACGAGACCGTTGAACCACTCGGCGACCGCGTGGTCGGCGTCCTGCAACGGGCTCCACCGCATCCGGACGAGCAACAACAGCAGCCCGAAAGCCACCCCGGCGCCGGTGACGGCTACCAGGCCGGCGATGCTCCGCTCGGCGAAATGCCCGATCGGACGCCGCGCCACCTCTTTGAGCGCCGTCACCCCGCACCTCCCATGTCCATTGGCGAGGGCGCTTTACCCGATCGGCGCTGCCCGTACACGCGGGCGACCGGCGGCGGGCACTAGAGGGCGGTCATGTCCCCGGTGTCGAAGAGCTCGGCGCGGTCCGATTCGGGCTTCCACAGGTCCGGTTGGGCCGGCTCCTGCACGCCGATGCGCAGCGCCTCCAGCTGGGCGGCGAAGGCCAGCCCGCCGAACAGCGCCATCCCGGTGAGGTTGGCCCAGAGCAGCAGCGCCATCATCCCGGTCAGCGCGCCGTACGTCTGCCCGAAGCCGTCGCTGAACCGCACGTACGCGGCGAGCAGCAGGCTGGCGAGCCACCACAGCGCGGTGGCGATGCCGGCGCCGAAGAACAGCCAGGACAGGCCAGGCTGCTTGCGGCGCGGCGCACGCCGGAACAGCACCGCGACGGCGAGCACGGTCAGCGCGAGGCTCAGCGGGAAGCGGACCACGGTCCAGATGCCGTCGGCGACCTCGCCCCACTCGTAGTGCTCCCGCACCGAGTCGCCCATCGCGCCGCCGCCCACCAGGATCAGGAAGCCGGCGAGCGCGGGCAGGCCGGCGGTGACGGCCAGCACGGCGGCGCGGAGGTACTTCCACAGCGCCGGGCGGTCCCGCTCCACGCCGTAGATCCGGTTGGCTCCCCGTTCGATCTGGGCCATCGTGGTGGTCAGTGCGACCAGCCCGGTGAGCAGACCGAGGGTGAGCGCCAGCTCACCGGCGTCCTCGACGCGTTCACCCTCGCCGAGCAGCTCGGCCACCATCTGCTCGCTCTGGCCGGGGGTCAGCGCCAGCACGGTGTCGGCGACGATGCGGCCGCCCTCCTCGACGCCCAGCTCGCTGATCAGACCGGTGAGGGCGATCAGGAACGGCACCACGGCCAGGCAGAGTTGCAGCCCGAAGGCCCGGGAGTGGCTGAACCCGTCGCCGTAGCGGAACCGGATGAAGGCGTCCCGCAGCAGGTGCCAGCCGCCCTGGCGGCGCAGGGTGTGCCAGGCGTCGTCAGCGGAGAGCTCCTCGTCGGCCATCAGCCGGGTCTCCGGCACGATCCGGGTGCTACTCACGGCGTGCTTCCTCGATCAGCTGCTCGCCTCGCTCCCCGGCGCTTCGCGCGTCGACGGCCAGGTCGGGGGCCTGCTCAGGCTGGGGCACACACAGCCAGAGCGCCTGGGGTCGGACTTCCGCCCGCAGCCGCCGGCTGGGGGAGATGAGATCGCCGTCCAGCTCCCGGGGCTGGGCCCGGTTGCTGGTGACCACCACGCGCCGACCGCGGAACACCTCCATCTGCGGCACCCGGCCGTTGCGGCGGACCACCGCCCAGCCGAGCGCGAGCCAGTGCCGCAGGTTGCGCGGGGTGAGCACGGCGACGTCGAGCCAGCCGTCGTCCGGCTCGGCCTCGGTGAGCAGCCGCACGCCGCCTTGGAGCCGGCCCACGTTGGCGATCAGCACCGAGCGGGCCCGGCGGCGTACCGGCGGCCGGTCGTCGATGCGGATCTGCACCCGCATCGGCCGGTCCCGCAGGTGACGCGCGGCGCCCACCACGTATGCCGGCCAGCCGATGCGGGCCTTGGTGGTCTCGGAGGTGGCGGCGAGCATCTGGGCGTCGAAGCCCATCCCGGCCATCACCGTGAAGTACCGGTCCTCGACGGCGCCGACGTCGAGCAGCCGCCGGCCGCGCTCGACGGCGACCTGGAGCCCGGCGGCCAGGTCGGTGGAGAGACCCAGGTTGGCGGCGAGCAGGTTGCCGGTGCCCTGAGGCAGCACGGCCAACGCCACGTCGGTGCCGACCAGGGCGCTGACGCAGGACATCACCGTGCCGTCGCCGCCGCAGGCGAAGACCAGGTCGACGCCGGCCTTGACGGCCTGCTCGGTCTGGCCGCGGCCGGGGTCGTCGACGGTGGTCTCGAACCACTGCGGCTCGGGCCAGCCGGCGGCGGCCAGGGCGTCGTTCACGGTGCGGCGCAGGTCGTCGAGATCGGCGACCTTCACCGGGTTGACCACCACGGCGGAGCGCAGTCCACCGTCGCCGCCCGAGGGCCGCCTGTCCTGTCGAGCATCCACGGCGCCAGTGTGCAGCACCGGGGCGGCTTCAGCGAGCCCGCGAGCGGCCCGCGTCGGAAGTGCCACAGACAGGTTTCAACGCGCCGGCCACCGCATCGTCAGGCCGCCGTCCGTAGCGCGCTCTCCACCCGGCGGCGCAGGTCGTCGAGGTCGACCCCGGCCTCGGTGAGCACCAGCGCGCCCATCCCCTGCCCCTCGCGGAGCACCCCGAGCAGGATGTGTTCGGTGCCGATGTGGTGGTGCCGCAGCCGCACCGCCTCCCGCAGCGACAACTCGAGCGCCTTCTTCGAGCGGGGCGAGAAGGGCCCGCCCAGGTACCGCCGGCGGCCCCAGCGTCGGCGCGGCGCCGGCACGGCCTCGCGCAGGGCGTCCGGGCCGAAGGACTGCTCGATGCGGGCCACGATCGCGGCCAGGTCGATGCCGATTTCCCGCAGTGCCGCCGCGTCGGCGTCACCGAGGCCGGCGCCACCGCTGGCGGTGTGCCGGCGGATTCGCTCACGCAGGTCGTCGGCGCGTACGTCGGCGTCGGCCAGCACCCGGCTGGCCAGACCCGCCTCGTCGGCCGTCAGGGCGAGCAGCAGGTGCTCGGTGCCGACCGGGCGCTGGCCCTCGGCCCGCGCCTCCTCCAGCGCCCGCCGCACGACCGTGCGCGCCCGGTCGGTGAACCGTTCGAACATCACGCCTCCCAGGATTGATTGACCGCCGGCCGCCCGGCGTGCTTCTTGTGAACCGCCTGCCGGCTGACCTCGAGCGCGTCGGCGATCTCCTGCCAGGACCAGCCCTGTCGACGGGCGTTGTCCACCTGGACCACCTCGAGCCGCTCGAGCAGCCGGCGCAGCGCGCGGACGGCGCGCAGCCCGACCCGGGGGTCGGTGCTGCCGGCTGCCGCCGCGAGTTCCGTCGCCTGACTCATGTCGTCAACATACGTTGACGGTGCCACTCGTGTCAACCATCGTTGACGAGCTGCCGCCATCACGTCCGGCGGCGCTGCCCGATCCGGCCCGCCATCGTTACCACCCGACTACCCTCGGTCAGGGACAGCGTGGTCGTGCCGGGCGCGACGCCCGGGAGGTGATGTCGGATGGCTACATCCGCCGATGCAGCGGTGCTGGTTGGCCTCGGCTCGGACCGCGACCTCCCGGTCGTTCACCAGGCCGCGCAGGAGGCCTCCGCGCACGGCCGGCCACTGCACCTGCTGCACACCTTCGACTGGCACGCGGCCTTCTCCGCCGACACCGTCGCCGCGCCCCGGGACCACGCCGAGGATCTGATCACGCGGGGCGCGCAACTGGCCCACGGGATCGAACCGGGGCTGACCGTCCGCGGGGAGATCGTCGAGGGCGGCATGTTGCCGATCCTGATCCGTCGATCGGAAGCAGCCTTCCTGCTCGCGGTCGGCGACAGCGGGATGGCCGGCACCGCCAGGTGCATTCCGGCCGACACGTCCGCCGTGCAGCTGGCCGCGCGGGCCGGCTGCCCGCTGCTGGTGGTCCGCCAGGAGCAGCCGCCGCCGGGCCCGGTGCTGGTCGGGGTGGACGGATCGCCCAGCTCGACCCTCGCTCTGGAGTGGGCCTTCGAGTGCGCGGCCCGGCGCTGCACCCGGCTGCTGGCGCTGCGGGTGGTGGAGCCCGACGAGGACACCGACAGGGTCAGCGACCAGCTGGCCGAGGTCGTGGCCCGGTTCTCCACCCGTCGGACGGACGTGGAGGCCCAGTGCCGCGTCATCCGTGGCGATCCCGGACAGGTGCTGGTGGACGTGTCCCGCTCGGCGCAGGTCGCGCTGGTCGCCGCCCGGGGCGACGAACCGGGCCGCGGGATGCTGGGGGCGGTCGCCCAGTCCATGCTCTACCACTCCCCGGCCCCCGTGATCGTCGTCCGAGGGCTGGCCGAGGCCCCGCTCACCGGGCCCGACGCCCGCCCGAACCGGGACCAACGGCCCTGACCTCGGGGCGCAGGCGACGGCGAGGCTGGACGTCGGATGCCCCACTCCCCGATCTGCGAGAGGCACAGCATCATGGACACCGCACTCGATCCGAACCGGTCGATCACCGACGACGAGCTGCGCCGACTGCACGCCTACTGGCGCGCCGCGAACTACCTCACCGTCGGGCAGATCTACCTGCTCGACAACCCGCTGCTGCGGGAGCCCCTGACCCCCGACGACATCAAACCGCGGCTGCTCGGCCACTGGGGCACCAGCCCCGGGCTCAACCTGATCTACGCCCACCTCAACCGGGTGATCGTGGCGCGCGACCTGAACGCCATGTTCGTCACGGGCCCCGGGCACGGCGGGCCGGCCATCGTGGCCAACACCTGGCTGGAGGGCACCTGGTCGGAGCGCTACCACGACGTGTCGCGCGACGAGGCGGGGATGGCCCGACTGTTCCGCCAGTTCTCCTTCCCCGGCGGCATCCCCAGCCATGTGGCGGCGGAGGTGCCGGGTTCGATCCACGAGGGCGGCGAGCTGGGGTACGCGCTGAGCCACGCCTACGGCGCCGCCTTCGACCACCCGGACCTGGTGGTGGCCTGCGTGATCGGCGACGGCGAGGCCGAGACCGGGCCGCTGGCCGGCAGCTGGCTCTCCAACGTCTTCCTCAACCCGGCCCGCGACGGCGCGGTGCTGCCCATCCTGCACCTCAACGGCTACAAGATCGCCAGTCCGACCGTACTCGCCCGGATCCCCGAGGCGGACCTGCTCGACCTCCTGCGCGGCTCCGGCTACCAGCCGTACGTGGTGGCCGGTGACGACCCGGCCCAGGTGCACCGCACCCTCGCCGCGACGCTGGACCGGGCGCTGGACGAGATCGCCGCGATCCAGCAAAGGGCCCGCTCCGGCGGCGTCGTCGAGCGTCCCCGCTGGCCGATGATCATCCTGCGGACGCCGAAGGGCTGGACCGGCCCCCGCGACGTCGACGGCAAGCAGGTGGAGGGCACCTACCGCGCCCACCAGGTGCCGCTGTCACAGGTACGCGACAACCCGGCGCACCTGGCCGAGCTGGAGCACTGGCTGCGCAGCTACCGCCCGGAGGAGCTGTTCGACGCGACCGGCGCGCCGGTGGACGAGCTGCGGACACTGCCGCCGCGCGGCGACCGGCGGATGAGCGCCAACCCGGTCACCAACGGCGGCGTGGTGCTCCGCGACCTGCGCCTGCCCGACTTCCGCGACTACGGCTTGGAGGTTCCCCACCCGGGCGAGCCGATGGCCGGCGCGACCGGGGTGCTCGGCCCGTGGCTCCGGGACGTCATCGCCGCCAACCCGCAGACGTTCCGGCTGTTCGGCCCGGACGAGGTCGCCTCCAACCGGCTGGACGCCGCCTTCGAGGTGACCGACCGGGCCTGGGTGGCGGGCACGGTGCCGGGCGATGAGCACCTCTCCCCAGACGGCCGGGTGATGGAGGTGCTCTCCGAGCACCTGTGCCAGGGCTGGCTGGAGGGCTACCTGCTGACCGGCCGGCACGGCCTGTTCACCAGCTACGAGGCGTTCATCCACATCGTCGACTCGATGCTCAACCAGCACGCCAAGTGGCTGAAGGTGACCCGGGCCATCCCCTGGCGGCAGCCGCTCGCCTCGCTGAACTATCTGCTCTCCAGCCACGTCTGGCGGCAGGACCACAACGGCTTCTCCCACCAGGACCCGGGCTTCATCGACCACGTGGTCAACAAGAAGGCCGAGGTGGTTCGGGTCTACCTGCCGCCGGACGCCAACACCCTGCTCGCCACGATGGACCACTGCCTGCGCAGCCGGCACTACATCAACGTGGTGGTGGCCGGCAAGCAGCCGGCACCGAACTGGCTGACGATGACCGAGGCGATCCAGCACACCCGGCGTGGCCTGGGCATCTGGGAGTGGGCCAGCAACGACGGCGGCACCGAGCCGGACGTGGTGCTGGCCTGCTGCGGTGACGTGCCCACCCTGGAGACGCTGGCCGCCGCCGAGCTGCTGCGTCAGCATCTCCCGGAGCTGAAGGTGCGACTCGTCAACGTGGTGGACCTGATGCGGCTCCAGCCGGACACCGAGCACCCGCACGGCCTGACCGACAGAGAGTTCGACACCATCTTCACCGAGGACCGCCAGATCATCTTCGCGTACCACGGCTATCCGTGGCTGATCCACCGGCTCACCTACCGCCGTACCAACCACGAGAACCTGCACGTGCGCGGCTACAAGGAGGAGGGCACCACCACCACCCCGTTCGACATGGTGATGCTCAACGACCTGGACCGCTTCCATCTGGTCATCGACGTCATCGACCGTGTGCCCGGGCTGGCCGCCCGCGCCGCGCACCTGCGGCAGCAGATGGTCGACGCCCGGCAGTCGGCGCGCGACTACACCCGCCGGTACGGCGAGGACGACCCACAGGTCGCGGAGTGGCGCTGGATCCGCGAAACCGATCCGACCAACCGCTGAGGAGGACGACGTGCGTGACGCGGAGATCCTGGTCGGCTACGACGGCTCGACCGACGCCTCGGTGGCTCTGGACTGGGCGCTGGACGAGGCCGAGCACAGCGGCCAGCCGGTGCGGCTGGCGTACGTCTTCGAATGGCTGACCGTGGCCGGCTGGGTCGGTCCGGGCGTGGCGCCCGGCGTCTGGCCGGACGACACCGCACGGCGGCAGGTGGAGGAACTGGTCCGGAAGGCGGCGACGCAGGCCGCCGCCGCGCATCCCGGGCTCACCGTCACCGGCGAGGTGTACGACGGCCCGCCCGCCCTGGTGTTGCAGGAACGCTCGGCCGAGGCCGGTCTGCTGGTGCTCGGCAGCCGCGGCCACGGCGGGTTCGGTGGACTGCTCGTCGGGTCGACGGCGGTGGCGGTCGCCGCGCACGGGCACTGCCCGGTCGTGGTGGTCCGGGACGGGGCCAGCGGGGCACCGGCCGACGCGTCGGGTGGACCGGTGGCGGTCGGCGTGGACGGCTCCGAGCCGTCGCTGGTGGCGCTCGGCTTCGCCGCCGAACGGGCGGCCCAGCGGCGGGTGCCGCTGCGCGTGCTGCACGCCTGGACCCAGGGCCCCGGCGGGGCGGCCGGAGCGCCGGACGAGCGGGCCGCCGTGGAGCAGTCGCTGGAGCCGTGGCGGCGGACGTACCCGGATCTCGCCGTGAGCATCGACCTGGTCCCGGGCAGCCCGGCGGCCATGCTGATCGAGGCGAGCCGTGACGCGCGGCTGGTGGTGGTGGGCAGTCGGGGCCGGGGCGGGCTGGCCGGCATGCTGCTGGGCTCGGTCAGCCAGCAGCTGATCCAGCACGCCCACTGCCCGGTCGCCGTCGTCCGGGAACGTTGACCCCGGGGGCGTAACGACCCGGCCCGACCGGGACCTACGACCCCTGCGCGCCGTCGTCGGATGCCACAGGATGGAGCGGGCAACCCCACGCGCATCACCGCCACGTCAGGCACGATTGGCAGAGACGGAGAGGTCGTGACGATGAGTCAGGAAGGCCAGCTGACCACCGCGCTGGCGGCGGCCGCGGCAACCGCCGGCCACGCCCCCTCGGTGCACAACACCCAGCCGTGGCGCTGGCGGGTGCTGCCCGACGCGTTGGAGCTGCGCACGGTCCGCGACCGCCAGCTCGCGGCCACCGACCCGGAGGGCCGGCTGCTCGCCCTGAGCTGCGGCGCGGCCCTGCACCACGCCCGGCTGGCGCTGGCCGCCGAGGGGTGGCGCGCGGTGGTGGAGCGGCTGCCCGACCCGAGCGACACCGAGCTGCTGGCCCGGCTGACCACCCTGGACCGCGCCGAGGTCGACCCGGACGCGATGCGGATGGTGCAGTGCATGCAGGTCCGGCACACGGACCGGCGGCCGGTCAGCGACGAACCGGTGCCCACCGCCGCGATCGAAGAGATCATCCGAGCGGTCACCGCCGAGGGCTGCCGGCTCCAGATCCTCGACCGCGACCAGGTGCTGGAGCTGGCCGCCACGGCGGCGCACGCCGACACGGTCGAGGCCGAGGATCCGGCGCTGCGCGCCGAGCTGGCGTACTGGACCAGCCGCGCCGGCACCGGCACCGGGCTGCCGCCGGAGGTGCTGCCCGAGCAGCCCCCGCAGACCACCGTGCCGGCCCGCGACTTCGGCCGCCCCGGCAGCCTGCCGGTAGGCCCCGGCCACGACCGCATGGCGGTGTACGCGCTGCTGCACGGCGACGAGGACGAACCGGACAGCTGGCTGCGCGCCGGCGAGGCGCTCTCCGCCGCCTGGCTGACCGCCACCCGGCTCGGCGTGTCGGCGGTGCCGCTCAGCGCGGTGGTGGAGGTGCCGGGCACCCGGCAGACCCTGCGACAGCTGCTCTCCGGCCTCGGCTTCCCGTACCTCGTGCTGCGGTTGGGGATCGCGGACCCGGCGCACGCGGGCCCGCCACACACCCCGCGGCTGACCACCGCGCAGGTGGTCGACACCTCCGCGGTCCGCGGCGGGCACGGCTGACGGGCCTGGACAGGACGGGCACCGGCGATACCATCGCGCGGTGACCAGCACGCCACAGCCCCGCAAGGAAGCCCAGGTGACCCCGTCGCTCGGGCTGAGCCCGCTGTCCCGGGTCCACCTCGACGAGCTGCTCCAGGAGATGCTGGACCGGGTCGGCGAGGTGGTCACCAGCCGGGAGCGGCTGCGCGCCCTGCTCGACGCGGTGGTCGGCATCGGCACCAACCTCGATCTGCGCAGCACCCTGCAACGCATCGTGCAGGCGGCCTGCGAGCTGGTCGGCGCCCGGTACGGGGCGCTGGGCGTGGTCGGCCCGGACCGGCTGCTCTACGACTTCATCGTGCACGGCATCACCCCGGAGCAGCACGCGCAGATCGGCGACCTGCCGCACGGTCGGGGCGTGCTCGGCCTGCTCATCGACGACCCCCGGCCGCTGCGGATGCCGGACATCACCCAGCATCCCCGCTCCTACGGCTTCCCGCCCAACCACCCGCCCATGCACAGCTTCCTGGGCGTGCCGGTGCGCATCCGGGAGCAGGTGTTCGGCAACCTCTACCTGGCCGAGAAGCAGGGCGGCGCGCAGTTCACCGAGGACGACGAGGAGATCGTGGTCGCGCTCGCCGCCGCGGCCGGCGTGGCCATCGAGAACGCCCGCCTGTACGCCCTGGCGCACCGGCGGGAACGCTGGCTGGCGGCGACCGCCGAGATCACCACGGTGCTGCTCGGCGAGGTCCGCCGCACCGACGCGCTGGCGCTGGTCGCCCGCCGCGCCCGGGAGGTCGCCGAAGCCGAGCTGGCGCTGGTCATGCTCTACGACACCGACGCCGCGCAGTACACCGTCGAGGTGGTCGACGGCGCCGACGAGCAGGCGCGCGCGCTGGTCGGCACGGTCCTGCCGGCCGCCGACACCAGCTTCGGCGCGGCGATCGCCGAGGGCCGGCACGACCAGGTGGACGATCTCGCGCACGCCGCCCCGTGGCCGGCGCTGCTGCACACCGGGCCGGCGGTGATCTCCCCGCTGGCCACCGCCGAGACCCTGCACGGCGTGCTGGTGGTGGCCCACCGGCCGGACCGCGGTGGCGGCGCCACCGAGGACGACGTGGCCCTGCTGGGCAGCTTCGCCGGTCAGGCGGCGCTGGCCATGGAACGGGCCCGCGGCCAGGAGGAGCGGGAGCTGCTGGTGGTCCTGGAGGACCGTGAGCGGATCGCCCGCGACCTGCACGACGTGGTGATCCAGCGGCTCTTCGCCACCGGCCTGCAACTGCAGAGCGCCGCGCCGATGATGACCCGCCCAGAGGTGGCCAAGCGGATCAACGCCGCCGTCGACGATCTGGACGCGACCATCCGGGACATCCGCCGGACCATCTTCGAGCTGCGTACGCCGATGACCGCGGCTCTGCGTACAGAGATCCGTGAGGCGATCGAGGTGGCCGCCGAGTCGTTGGGCCACAAACCCCACCTGGAGCTGACCGGGCCGGTGGACAGCGCCGTCCCGGACGCGGTCCGCCCGGACCTCACCGCCGTGTTACGCGAGGGGCTGTCCAACGCGGTACGCCACGCGCAGGCCACCCAGGTCACCGTTGGCGTCCGCGTCGACGCCAGACACGTCACCGTCACGGTCACCGACGACGGGGTGGGCTGCGACCCCGCCGCCGCCCGGGGCGGCCTGATCAACCTGAGCGAACGCGCCGAACGTCACGGCGGCACCTTCACGGTCCGCCCGGTCGAGCCGCACGGCACCGAGGTCAGCTGGTCCGTGCCGCTGCGCGACTGACCGGGGCGGGTCGGCTCAGGAGGTCTTACCGAGCAGGCGGGTGGCCAGGACGGCGGCCTGGGTGCGGCGCTCCAGACCCAGCTTGGCCAGCACGCTGGAGACGTAGTTCTTCACCGTCTTCTCGGCCAGGAACATCTTCCCGGCGATCTCCCGGTTGGTCAGCCCCTCCGCCACGTACTCCAGGATCCGCCGCTCCTGCTCGGTGAGCGACTTCAGCTCGCGCGGCTGCTCGACGCCGTTGCGGATGCGCTCCAGCACCCGGGTCGTGATCGCCGGGTCGAGCAACGACTGCCCGGCCGCCACCCGCCGCACCGCGTCGACCAGGTCGGTGCCGCGGATCTGCTTGAGCACGTACCCGGCGGCACCCGCCATGATCGCCGCGAACAGCGCCTCGTCGTCCTCGTACGAGGTGAGGATCAGACCCTTGATGGACGAGTCGACGGCGCGCACGTCCCGACACACGTCGATGCCGTTGCCGTCGGGCAGCCGCGCGTCGAGGATCGCCACGTCGGGCCGCAACGCCGGAATACGGCGGGCCGCCTCCAGGGCGGAGCCGGACTCGCCGACCACCTCGATGTCGCCGCTGCTCTGCAACAGGTCGGCCAGGCCACGGCGGACGACCTCATGGTCGTCGAGGAGGAACACCCGGATCATTCCTCGTTTCTACCCCGGTCCCGCGACCCGCGCACGGGCCGAAGGTCCCGACCGGGGCGGTCCGAGGTCCGGGGTGGGCCGGCGCACCAGCCAGGGGCGGTGGGGCCCGACGGGTCGGGACGTCCGGCCCTGCCCGGCACCCACCCGACGGACGGACCGTAGGGGTGCGGCGAACGTCGGAGCACCGCCGGCTGCCGGCCATCGGAGAGGAGCACCGCCATGGACATCGGCTACACATCGGCCCACCTGCGGACCGCCGCCGTGGACGCGGTCCGGGCACCCTCGCTGCACAACACCCAGCCGTGGCGGTTGCGGCTGCGCGACGGCGGGATCGAGGTGCTGGCCGACCCGGCCCGGCGGCTGCCGGCGACCGACCCGAGCGGGTGGGGTGTCCGCATCGCCTGCGGCGCGGCGCTGTTCAACCTGCGGATCGCGCTGGCCGTGGCCGGCGTCCCGGCCCGGGTGCGGCTCCGCCCCGACCCGGCCGAGCCGGACCTGCTGGCCCGCCTGGTCCCGGACGTTCCGCGCCCGCCCACGCCCGGCGAGCAGAGCCTGCACGCCGCCATCCCCCGCCGGTTCAGCAACCGGATGCCGTTCTGGCCGAACCCGGTGCCGGCGGACGCACGGTGGCGGCTCGGCGAGGCGGCCCGCGCCGAGCAGTGCTGGCTGGAGCTGTTGATCGGGGTGAGCGCGTTTTCCGCGTTCGGCGAGATCGCCCGCGGCGCGCACCGCGTACTGGAGCGTGACCCCGCCTACCGGTCAGAGCGCGAGCGGTGGCTCCGCCAGGAGCCCGCGCCGGACGGCGTGCCGGCCTCGGCCGGCGGTCCGCAGGGCGAGCCGCAGGACGTGCTGCCGGCGCGCGGTTTCGGCGGGCGCGACCGAGCCCCGAGGCGCGACTTCGAGCCGGAGCCACTGGTGGGGGTGCTCGGCTCGGTGGGCAACACCGCCGTCGACCAGGTGGTCGCCGGGCAGGCCCTGCAACGGGTGCTGCTCACCGCCACCGACGCCGGGCTCAGCGTGTCGCTGCTCTCCCAGCCGATCGAGGTACCCGGCGCGCGGGAGCAGCTACGGCTGTCACTGGGCCGGTTCGGCACGCCGCAGATGGTGCTGCGGATCGGTTACGGCCAGCCCGGCCGGCCGACCCCCCGCCGCGCTGTCGACGAGGTGCTGGACCTGCCGGTGGCGCCGGCCCCCTGAGCCGGCGCCACCGCCCCGCTCGACGAACCCCCGTTCAGGCGGCGAGCAGCGCCGCCTCCCGCGCCGGGTCCAACCCCACCGTCGCCCGGCGCGGCTTGCCGGCACGCGGCGGCACCGACCCCACCGCGTCCAGCCAGCGCCAGGTGTCGGCGACGGTCTCCGTCACCGGGCGGCAGGTCAGCCCCGCCGCGTACGCCTTCTCCACGCCGCGCTCCTGCAACCACCGGAACTCGTGACGCGGCGGAATCCAGATCGGCAGGTCGTTCCAGGGCACGACGCCGGCGGCCAGGATCGCTGCCGGGTCGGTCCAGCGCAGCGTCGCGCCGGAGCCGGTGACCTTGACGACCGAATCCAGCAGCTCACCCATGGTGGTGTGCCCCGAACGGCTGACCACGTTGAACGCACCGCCGACCCCTTCGGCGGCCCGGTCCAGCGTCCACCCCACCAGATCGCGTACGTCGATGTACTGCACGGGCAGGTCCACCGGGCCGGGCGCGAGCACGTCACCGCCGCGGGCCACCCGCCGCAACCACCAGGGCAGCCGGCCGATGTCCTCCCCCGGCCCGAGGATCAACCCGGCACGCACCAGCAGCGCCCGCTCGCCGTAGACCTCCGTCGCGGCCAGCTCCCCGCCCGCCTTGCACTCCGCGTAGTCCCCGTCGACGGCATCGGCGGACGCGTCCACAGTGGGTGCCTCCTCGCCGACGTGCGTCGGCGCCGGCGGGGCGTAGACCGATCCGCTGGAGATGTAGGCGTAGTGCGGGACCGCCCCGACCAGCGCGCGGGCCGCGTCCCGCACCGCCCGGGGAGCGCTGTCCCAGGTGTCGACCACCAGGTCCCACTCACCGCCCGCCAGCGCCGCCAGGCCGCCCGGCGCGCTCCGGTCACCCCGCAACCGGTGTACGCCGGGTGGCGTCGACCCGTGCAGCCCCCGGTTGAACACCGTCACCGACCAGCCCCGACGGACCGCTTCGGCGACCGTCGCACCACCCACGAAACCCGTCCCGCCCAGCACCAGCAGTCTCATGCGGTCCACCCTGCCGGGTCGTGGCGACGGGCGGCACCCGTGTTCACCCGTAGCGGATCTCCCCACAGCAGAACGCGCTCCGACGGCGACGTCGTCCAACGCGGAACGGCTCGTTACCGGTATTCCGGTAACGAGCCGTTTTCGTTGGTGGGCGATACTGGGTTTGAACCAGTGACCTCTTCCGTGTCAAGGAAGCGCGCTCCCACTGCGCCAATCGCCCGTGGTGACCGCCCGAACCGGCAGCCAGGCCCCGTGGGGCGGATCGCGAGCGGACGACGGGATTCGAACCCGCGACCCTCACCTTGGCAAGGTGATGCGCTACCAGCTGCGCTACGTCCGCACGTCGCCGGTGTGCCCCGGCGACAGGTGAACTCTACCCGATCGCAAGATCGCCCGGAGCGCCACCCTGGCCGGTGGCGGGTTGCGTTGGTCGGCGCCGGGGTACTGAAGGGCTCGACAGCGCACCACATCCCCCTAAGGAGGCTGTCGTGGGTATCGGCACCAGCATCTTCCTGATCGCGCTCGGCGCGATCCTCACCTTCGCGCTGGACGCGAGCGTCGGCGGCATCAACCTCGACGTGGTCGGCTGGATCCTGATGGCGGCCGGTGTGCTCGGCCTGATCATGACCACGCTGATCTGGGGTCGCCGCCGTGCGGTGGTCACCACCAGTGAGCAGCCGGTGGAGTACCGCCGGGTCGAGGAGCGGCGGGACATCGGCCCGCCGCTGTGACACGACCACCGGCGGCGCCGGCGGATCACGCGATGCCGGGCCGGCTACCTCGATCGAGGTGGCCGGCCCGTCGCATCCGTGACCCCGACTGACCGCGGGAGGCACCGCCTCCTTCCGGCACCGCACGGCCCTCGTCGCTCAACGCATCAGCGCGTTGAGCGTTCCGTAGTCGAGGGCGTCCGCCAGCGCGCCGTACGTGCCCGCGCCGAGGGCCTCGTCCGCCGCCCGGCGGGCGACCGCGTACGCGGCCTCCGCGACCGACGAGCCGAGGCTCACCCGGGCCACCCCCAGCCGGGCCAGCTCCCCCACCGTCGGCGCACCCGGCCCGGCGAGCACGTTCAGCGGCGCCGGCACCGCCCGCACCAGCGCGCGGATGGTCACGGGGTCCACCACCCCGGGCACGAAGATGGCGTCCGCGCCGGCGGCGAGATAGGCGGTGGCCCGGGCCACGGTCTCGTCGACGTCCCCGGCGCCGCTGAGGAACGTGTCGATCCGGGCGTTGACGTAGAGCGGCAGCCCCGCCGCGTCGGCCGCGCCCCGCACCGCGCCGATCCGGGCGCACTGGTCGGGCACGTCGCGCAACGGCGCGCCGGCGTCGCGTCGGGCGTCCTCGATGTTCACGCCGACCGCACCGGCGTCGAGCACGGCGCGGGTGGTCAGGCCGACCTCCGCCGGCGTCGCGCCGTACCCGGACTCGATGTCCGCGGTGACCGGCAGCGCCACCGAGGCGGCGACCCGGCCGACCATATCGACGGCCGCGTCGCGGCCGAGGACGTCGCCGTCGGGTACACCCAGGCTCCAGGCGACGCCGGCGCTGGTGGTGGCCACCGCGCGGGCGCCGGCGGCCGCCACGATGCGGGCGCTCGCGGCATCCCAGGCGTTGACCAGGACCAGCGGCGACCCTGGTGTGTGCAGGGATCGGAACAGTTCGGCTCGGGTGTGTTGTTCGCTCACACGGCAAGTCTCGGCCGGCCCCGACCCTGGCGGTAATGTTTCAGTCCCAGCTGAATCCACCGGGGGTGCCGTGGTCGCCATCAGCCTGTCGGCGGGTGCGGTCGCCCGCATCCGGTTCGCCGTCTCCTGCCTGTGGGAGGTCGTCGCGAGCATCCGGGTGCTGCGCGACCCCGGGGACCACGCCGTCCACCTGCCCTGGGTACGCCGGGTCCGTCCACCGCTGGTCGAGGCCGGGTTGATCGACGCTAACGGCGGGCTGCTCTGGCAGCTGGTGCCGGCCCGGCCCAGCTACCTGGCCGACTTCCTCACCCCGCCGCCCGCCGGCCTCATCCCGGACCTGGCCGCCGAACTGGCCGCCGTCCGCGCCACCCCGACCGACACCGTCCGCGCGCACCTGGACCTGTACCCGGGCGACCGCACGCCCGCGCTCGCCGCCCTGTACGCAGACCCGCCGGTCGGGCTGCGCCGGCTGACCGAGGAGATCGAGGCGTACTGGCGGATCGCCCTGGCCCCGCACTGGCCCCGGCTGCGGCTGCTGCTGGACGCCGACGTCGCCGCCCGCGCTCGCCTGCTCGCCGAGGACGGCGCGGCGGTGCTCCTCAACGATCTGCACCGCCAGGTCCGGTGGGAGGACGACACCCTGCTCGTCGCGCAGCGGCACTGCCTGGCCCCGGACGTCGCGGACGGTCCGGGCCTCGTGCTGGTTCCGTCGGTCTTCGTGTGGCCGTCGGTGGCGAGCGTGTCCGCCGGGGACGCGCCGCAGCTCGCCTATCCCGCCCGTGGGCTCGGCGCGCTCTGGGAGCATCCGACCGGCGTCCCGGACGCGCTGGCCGCCGTGCTCGGGCGCGGCCGGGCCCGGCTGCTCTCCGAGCTGATCGGGCCGGTGAGCACCACCGAGCTGGCCCGGCGCAGTGGCATGTCGCCCGGCGGGGTCTCCCAACATCTCACCGCGTTACGCGCGGCCGGTCTGGTGGTGACCCAGCGCCAGGGCCGCACGCTGCTCAACACCCGCACCGACCTCGCCGAGGCGCTGCTCTCCGCGACCGGGTAGGCCGATGCGGCGTGCGGGTGGGTCGGCGCCGGACCGGGCGCTCCGGGTGCCGCCGCGTCAGAACTCGATGACCAGCCGGCCCCGCACCCCGCCCGCCTCAAGGATCCGGTGCGCCCGGGACGCCTCCTCCGGCGGGAACCGGCCGGCGACACGGAGGGTCAGGGCACCCTCCTCGGCGAGCCGCCGAAGCAGGTCGAGCTTGTCGCGCCGTCCGTCGTAGTCGTGCACGAACGCCGGCACCAGGGTGAGGTCCGGACGGGCGGCCCGGGCAAGCTCCGCCGGATCCGGCGCGCGCCGACACCGGCCGGCCTGCACATCGCCGAAGCCACCGACCTGGACGCGTTCGTCGGCGCCTACGCCCGGGTGTCCGGAATCCCGGCGGAAGGCGCGGCGGCGGCGATCGAGCGGGAGAAGGCGTTCGCCGGCGACGGCACGGTGATCAGGCTGGCCGGTCGCCTCGACGACGGCCGGATCGTCGGGACGGCCGTGGCCTGGCTCAGCCACGGGCTGCTCACCCTGTACTTCGTCGGCACCCAGCCCGAGCAGCGCCGGCGGGGCATCGGCGCGGCGATGACCAGGGCCGCGCTCGACCTGGCCGCCGGGCGGGGCGTCCGCACGGCGGCACTCACCTCGACGCCCGTCGGCGAGCCGGTCTACCGCCGCCTCGGCTTCCGCACCGTGGGCACGTTCCGGCTGCTGACCTTCTGAGCCGAGCCGGAAGCGAGCGCGTGGCCTACGCCCGCAGTGCCTCGGCGGTGGCCGCCACGAAGCCCTCCGGATTGTCCAACATGATGTTGTGACCGGCGTCCGGCACGGCGACCACCCGCACGCCGGCGTCGGTGAGGGCACGCACACCCGTCGGCTCGCTGTCGGCCGGGTGGAGGTAGGTGCGCGGCACCGGTAGGTCGAGCAGCAGGTCGCGCATGGTGGGTGTGGTGCCGCGGCCGAGGTGGGAGGCGGTCCGGTAGAGCGCCTCCGCACCGGTGAGTCGCATCGTCGCCGCCCAGGCCGGCCCGACACGGTCGAGCGTCTCGGATCGGCCGTCGCCGTGCAGGAACTGCTCCTCGGTGTAGCGGGCGCGGATCCCGACGCCCGGAGGCTGCGGGTCGAGGGTGGCATCGACAAGAACCAGGGCCGCGACAAGGTGCGGGTGGCGGGCGGCCAGGACGATGGCGACCGAGCCGCCCATGCTGTGCGCGATCACCTCCGCGGCGCTGACCCCGGCCGTGGTCAGCGCGGTGGCGAGCAGGTCGGCGTGCTCCTCCAGCGTGTAGGAGGCGTCGGCCGGCCGGTCGCTGATGCCGTGCCCGAGCAGATCCATCATCAGGGTGCGCCGTCCGGCGAGCGTGGGGTTGGTGGCCACCGCCGCGAAGTACACCGGTGAGGAGGCGCCGAGCCCGTGCAGGTAGACCCGGGCGGGCTCGGCGCCGGGCAACTCCACCCAGCGAATCGTCGTGCCGTCTGGCCGCACCTGGGCGCCGTGCATTACTACCTCCTGACCGATACCTCGAAGTCGAGGTATCCCTTTGTGGAGGTAAGCTAACACGATGTTGGAGTTCGCGATACTGGGCTTCCTGGCCGACGCCCCGCTGCACGGGTACGAGCTGCGCAGGCGCGTCGCCGCGCTCACCGGCCACGTCCGGCCCATCGCGGACGGGACGCTCTACCCGACGATCAAGCGCATGGAGCGCGCGGGCCTGCTACGTCGCGACGTTCAGGCCGGCCAGGTGGCGGCGCCACGGCACGTGCTCACCCTCAGCCCCGCCGGGCAGGCGGAACTGCTGCGCCGGCTGCGCACCCCCGACGAACTGTTCATCACCGACGAGAACCGCTGGTTCACGCTGCTGGCCTTCCTGCGCCACCTGGACGACCCAGCCGGTCAGGCCGCCGTGCTGCGGCGACGGCTCGACTTCCTCACCCAGCCGGCGAGCTTCTTCTGGGACGGTGACCGACCGCTGCGCGCCGACGACTTCCCCGACGACCCCTTCCGCCGAGGGCTGTTCCGCATCGCCACCGCCACCAGCCGCACCGAGATCGCCTGGCTGCGGGAGCTGCTGACGTCGCTCACGCAGTGAGCTGGCGAGCTCGCGACCTGGCGAGCGCATACAGAAAAGCTCGTTACCGGGATTCCGGTAACGAGCCGTTTTCTGCTGGTGGGCGATACTGGGTTTGAACCAGTGACCTCTTCCGTGTCAAGGAAGCGCGCTCCCACTGCGCCAATCGCCCGTGCCTTGTTGCTGAGGTGGGGACGGGATTTGAACCCGCGTACACGGCTTTGCAGGCCGTTGCCTCGCCTCTCGGCCACCCCACCGAGGTTGCCCCCGTCGTACGTGGCGGCAGCTCCGAGCGGACGACGGGATTCGAACCCGCGACCCTCACCTTGGCAAGGTGATGCGCTACCAGCTGCGCTACGTCCGCACGCCCCCGGCGTTCCCGGGTGACGGATGAGAACTTTAGCCGAGCCGGTGAACGACTGCCAACTCGGGGTCCGCGTCGGCGCGTCCGCCCGGGCGGGACCAGCCCCACCACCGCCAGGCTTCCTAGGGGGCTGCCCTGATGGTTGGCAGCCGTCACACTCCGACGTCGCGGGGTCGAGATGCCCGTCGCCGGGTGGCGCGGCGGGCGACGAGCGTTCCGGCGCGTCAGCTGGTGCCGGCGGACCTCGACGTACGCCCTCAGGAAAACGACGGAAGGCACCGTCTGGAAGTGTCCGGGTTCCGACTGTCGCGTCGCGGATCGGACGGTGACGGGTAACTGTTCGTGTTCGGTCGGATGGGCTACCGTAACGGTCGTGACGAGACGTGCGGCCGAGATCCGCCTGGATGCCCTGCTGCGCACCGCCTGTGACGTGATCGTCGAGCGCGGTCTGGCCAACACCCGGACGGCGGACGTGGCGCAGGCCGCCGGGGTCAGTCAAGCCCTGGTTTTCTACCACTTCGTCACCAAGGAGCGGCTGCTCGCGCAGGCGCTCGCGTACGCGGTCGAGCAGGATCTGGCCCGGCTGGACGCGGTGACCCGATCCTCGGCCCCGCCGCTGACCAAGCTCCGCCGGATCCTCAAGCTCTACACCCCGGCCGGGCGGGCCACCTCCTGGTCCATGTGGATCGACGGCTGGTCCGAGTCGCTACGCACCCCGGAGGTGGAGAAGGTCTCCCGCCGGCTCGACCTGCGCTGGCGGCAGGACCTCGCCGCGGTGATCTCCGCCGGGGTCGCCGACGGCACCTTCCAGTGCGCCGACCCGGACGGGGCCGCCTGGCGGATCAGCGCGGTGATGGACGGCCTGGCCGTGCAGTTCGCCGTGCACGACCGGGTGATCTCCCGCCGGCAGTTCGGCGAGTGGGTCCGCCTGGTCACCGCCCGGGAGCTCGGCTTGGACCCGACCGACCTGGACTGATCCGCGGGCGGCCGACCGCCGGCCAGCGCGGATCACCCTGCCGGGGCCCGGCAAAACCACTCGCCTCGCCACGCCGCCCGGAACAATCGGCAGCATGGATCTGCTGGAGGCGTACCGCCGGAGCCTGGCCGAGTTCGTCGACCGGGTTGACCAGGTCGGGCCCGGCCAGTGGTCCGACCCGACACCCTGCCCGGACTGGGACGTGCGCACCCTGGTCAACCATGTGGTCGGCGAGGACCGGTGGAGCGTGCCGCTGCTCGCCGGCCGGACCGTCGACGAGGTGGGCGGCCGGTTCGACGGCGACCAGCTCGGCGCCGACCCGGCCACCACGGCGCGGGAGGCCGCCGCGCAGGCCGAGATCGCCGCCACCCATCCCGGCGCGCGCGATCGCACCGTGCACCTGTCCGCCGGTGACACCCCGGCCGACGAGTACCTCCAGCAGCTCCTCGCCGAACACATGGTGCACGGCTGGGACGTGGCGGTGGCGATCGGCGCCGAGCCGCGGCTGGACCCAGACGTGGTGCGGGTGTGCGCCCGATGGTTCGCCGGCCGGGTCGACGACTACCGGCGCGACGACCTGGTCCGGGGCGGGGTGCGGGTGTCCGGCGACGACGAGCAGGACCGCCTCCTTGCCGCCTTCGGCCGCGACCCCGACTGGTCGCCGGTCGCCTGAGCGCGCCGCCCGTCGCAGCGGCGGAACCAGCGCCAGGGCCGGCGCGCGTCACGCTCATTTTACTAGGCTGCCTACTTTGTAAAGTTAAATTATCTCGATCCGTCGGCGCGTCGGCGTGCCCGGACCTTGCCGCCACCCCGACCGGCTGATATCCACAGATGCACATGCGTTACCGCGCAGCGTCGGCCGGCGGCCGCCGGTCATCCGCTCCCACGAGGAGGTCCCGTGCCACAACCGGAGTGGTCACCCCCGATGAGCCGGCGTCGACGCCGGCTCATCGCCATCCTGGCGTCGACGGCGACGGTCGCCGCGCTGCTCCCCACCGGCGTCAGCACCGCAGCCCCCGCCGGCGGCGCGCCGTCCGCCGAGCGCCGGTCCGGGCCGTTCGCCGAAGGGCACCAGCACGCCGACGTCGACAACCGCCGGGGTACGGCGGCACCGGACGCCCGCCAACGCGGGCTGGCCCGCGCCGCCGACCCCGACGTGCGATGGAACCGGCTCGGCACCCCGCAGGCGCTCGGCCCCGGCCGCGCCCCGCTCGCCACCGGGCTGCCCACCGACCCGGAGGCCGCCGCCCGCGCCTACCTGGCCGCCAACCGGGACCTGTTCGGGATGGACACCGCCGCGGTGGCCGCCCTGGAACGGGTGCTGGTCCGGCCGATCGGCAGCGGAGCGGTGGTCACCCTGCGGCAGCGCTTCGGCGACCTGCCGGCCGGGCCGGACGGCCTGGTCACCGTCGCGGTCACCGGCGGCACGGTGCTCTCAGTCAGCTCCTCGCTGGCCCGCACCACCGGCGTACCCGCACCGGCCACCCGCACGGCCGAGCAGGCGTACGCCGCCGCGCTCACCGACGCCAAGCTGGACGCCAGCGCGGTGGCCAGCCACACCGTGCGCGCGGTGGCCGTGCCGACCCCGCTGGACGGGCCCCGGGCCGGGTACGAGGTGACCCTGATCAGCGCGGACACCGACCACCCGGCCGCCTTCACCACCTATGTGGACGGGATCACCGGGCAGGTGCTGGTCCGTGAGGACCTCGTCGACTTCGACTCCGACAACCCGAGCTGGGCCGTCTTCCCGGCCACTCCGCCCCGCGATCTCGGCCCCGGGCAGGACCCTCGGGTGCGCTGGTGCGGCGACCCCGCGCCGGGCTGCCAGGCGGCCTTCCGTGACCCGGCCACCGGCCAGCCGTGGGATGTCGACGCGGCCACCGGCACGCCCACCTTCACCTCGCGCGGCAACTCGGCCAACACGGTGCTGTCCTGGGGTGCCGGCACCCCGGTCGTCCCGGCCCCGCCCAGCCTGGAACGCCGTTACGAATACCCGTTCACCGACCAGTGGCACCAGGCGAAGTGCAACCCGGACGTGTTCACGTCCGCCCAGCGCAACGACGCGGACGCGTCGATCGCCAACCTGTTCGCCATGCACAACCGGATGCACGACTGGTCGTACCAGCTGGGCTTCACCGAGTCGGCGTGGAACCTCCAGGCCGTCAACCTCACCCCGGCCGGGTTGGGCGGCGACGCCGAGCAGGGCCGCGCCCAGCAGGGGGCGCTGAGCGGCAACCGGAACAACGCCAACCAGGGCACCCCGCGCGACGGACTGCCGCCGACCACCAACATGTACCTGTGGCAGCCGCAGGCCGGCGGGCCGTACCCGCCGTGCGTGGACGGCGACTACGACATGACGGTGATCGGCCACGAGTACACCCACGCGATCACCAACCGGATGATCGCCGGCCCGGACAGCGGGATCGGCGGCCACCAGGGCGGTGCGATGGGTGAGTCCTGGGGCGACCTGCTCGCCGCCGAGTACCTCTTCCAGAACGGGCTGCGGGCCCCCGGCGAGACGCCCTTCGTCACCGGCGGCTACGTCACCGGCAACCTGGTCAGCGGCATCCGCAACTACGACCTCAGCCGCAGCCCGCTCAACTACTCCGACATCGGTTACAACACCGGTGGACCCGCCGTGCACGCCGACGGGGAGATCTGGGGCGCCACCAACTTCCGGGTCCGGTCCGCGCTGGTGAAGCGGTACGGCCTCGGCACCCCGCAACGGCAACTGGAGTGCGCGCAGGGGAAGGTCGCCGCGGACAAGTGCCCGGGCAACCGACGCTGGTCGCAGCTGGTCTTCGACTCGTTCCTGCTCCAGGCCGCCAGCCAGGTCAGCATGCTCGACATGCGCGACAACATGCTCACCGCCGACCTGCTCCGCTTCGGCGGCGCCAACCAGGACCTGATCTGGGCCGAGTTCGCGCGCTCCGGAATGGGCCGGGACGCCGTCACCAACGGCGCCGCCGACACCGACCCGACGCCGAGCTTCGCCTCGCCGAGCGGCGGCAACGCGACGCTCACCCTACGGCCGCGGGGCGACAGCGCCGACGCGCCGATCCGGGTGTACGCCGGGGAGTACGAGGCGCGGGCGGTGCCGGTGGCGGACACCGACCCGGCGACGCCGCTGCCGGACACCGTGGAGCTGGTGGCCGGCACGTACAACCTGCTCGCCGTGGCGCCCGGCTTCGGGCACCAGCGGCTCAGCGTGGTCGCGAAGGCCGGTCACGACGGGTACGTGGACCTGCGGATGAGCCGCAACCTCGCGTCCACGGCGTCCGGCGCCACCATCACCGGCGACGGGGTCAACCTGGAACGGATCGGCGACGACACCGAGGCGACGAACTGGGCCTCGCTGGACGGGGTGGCCGGCCGGCAGCTCACCGTGGCACTTCCCGGGGACGCCCCCCAGGTGGTCAAGCGGGTGAACGTCAGCGCGATGCTGCGCCCGGCGATCGTCGCGGACCCGGACACCGGCAGTCAGAACGCGCTCAGCGCGCTGCGTTCGTTCGCGGTGTCCGCCTGCAACGCGAAGACCACCGACTGCGCGGATCCGGCGCGCTGGCAGCGGATCTACACCAGTGCGGGCGACGCGTTCCCCGGCGGGGCGTACCGGGCGTACAGCCGGGACATCAACCTCCGGACGTTCGCGGTGCCCACCACGCTCGCCACCCACCTGCGACTGGAGGTGCTGGCCAGCCAGTGCACCGGCGGCCCGCACTACGCCGGTGAGCAGGACAACGACCCGGCCACGACGACGGACTGCGCGACCGCCAGCCCGGCCCGGGACCAGGTCAGGATCGCCGAGTTCCAGGCGTTCTCGAAGTGACACCGTCGGGGCCGGCGGACCTCCGCCGGCCCCGACGGCCCCCGATCAACGCGACCCGGTCACCAGCGGGCCCTCCGGCCAACGCCGGACAGATCCTCAACGGCCCCACGACCCGGTCACCAGCGGGCCGGCCGCCAGCGGTCGGTCGGGGGGCGCTCCCAGCGCCGGTCCACCGGTGGGTCGTCCGCCTCGGCGGTCGCCGCTCGGGTCAGGTGACGCAGCCGCAGCAGCAACCCCACCCCCAGGAAGAGCAGCAATCCGCCGAGCAGGAACGCGGCCTGCACCAGACCGAAACCGCCGGACTGCGCCACCGGACGACCAGCGCCGGCCGCGGGAGGGGCCGCGTCGATCGCTTCGTCGCCGACCGGCTCCTCCGCCGGGTCGCTCTCGGCCCCGGCTGGCTCGGTCGCCGGGTCGCTCGGCTCCGCCGGTGTCGCGGTCGGCTCCGCCGCCGCGCTCGGGGTGCCGCCCACTCCCACCACCGAGCGGGTGGCCGTCTGCCGGGCCAGCAGGCGCAGGTTCTCGTCGTACGCCTCTGCGGCGAGGGTGACCCGCCCGTCGGTGACGTCCTCGGCGAAGGCCAACCGGTAGCGGGCGGTGACCGTGCGGTTCGGGCAGAGAGTGCCGGGGTCGAGCTGCCGGTCGGTCAGCCGGGCCACGTCGCCCTCGGTCCGGATCTCCAGCGGGAAGTCGCCGGTCTCCTCCACCCGGTCCATCTTCACCTGGTCGAGTCGGATGCCCTGCACGCTGAGCACCATCGACCAGCGCACCTTCACGCATCCACCGCGCCGGTCCGTCCGGGAGACCACCGCGGAGACCGTACGCACCTGGTCGCCGGCCGTGAACCGAGCCGGCAACCCACTCAGCTCGGTGGTGAACGCCGCCTGCGCCGGAGCGGCGAGCACCAGCTCCACGCCACTCAGACAGGCCAGCACCACCCCGAGCCTCAGCGCGTACCGCCACACCGTCACCACCGCCGTCCTCCGTTCGGTCGTCCCCACCCCGCAACGCTAGGAGCGCGGCCTCGACCCGACCAGACGGGTGTGTTCGCACCGGGCGGCAAGCACGGGGCGGGTTATCACCGACGGTGGTGAACCGGTCACCGCTCCCCCGCGACACGCCGGACACCGGGTCGCTGGGACAATTCCCGGGTGTCCGAACTCTCCAGCACGTTCGTCCGGCTGCACGCCCGGCTCGCCCCGGTCGCCTTCGTCCCGGAGGTGCGGCTGCACCAGGCGGACGAGCCGATCGGGCTCTGGGAGCTGACCGAGGGTGAGTTCAGCAGTGACCGGCCCCCACCGTTCTGGGCCTTCGCCTGGGCCGGCGGCCAGGCCCTCGCGCGCTACGTGACTGACCATCCGGAGCTGGTCGCCGGCCGCCGGGTGCTCGACCTCGCCTCCGGCTCCGGGCTGGTGGCCATCGCCGCCGCCCGCGCCGGCGCGGCGTCGGTGCGGGCCGTCGAGGTGGACGAACTGGCGGTCGCGGCAGTCGCGCTCAACGCCGAGGCCAACGGAGTACGCGTTGACGCCGAGTTCGGCGACATCCTCGACGGCGACGCCGGTGACGCCGAGGTCGTGCTCGCGGGGGACGCCTTCTACAGCGAGGCGATGGCCCGCCGGATGCTGCGGTTCCTGCTCCGCGCCACCCGCGCCGGCGCCCTGGTGCTGGTCGGGGACCCCGGTCGGGCGTTCCTGCCCCGGGACCGCTTCGACGAGCTGGCCCACTACGACGTGCCGGTGCCGGAGGCACTGGAGAGCGTCCGGGTGAAGCGCACCACCGTCTGGCGGTTGCGGGCCGGCCTGCCGGGAGCCGCCGGCTAGCGTGTCGGCGTGCTGTTCCGGAGCTGGGAGTCCGCGGTCGGGGCACCGTGGCCGGACGTGGCCACGGTGGCCGACCACGTCGGCGTACGCCACCTGGTGGCCACCCGCCACGCGCTGGTCCGCGAGGTCCTCGCCGACCCGGTCACCTACCGGCCGGACAACGCGCTGGACGCGGTGACTCCGATGCCGGTGACGGCGCTGCGGGTGCTCGCCGGGCATCGGTTCCGGCTGCCGCCCACCCTGGCCAACAACTCCGGTGCCAGCCATCCGGCCATCCGGTCGATCGTCGCCGACGCGCTGCACCCCGCTCGGGTCGCCGCGCAGCGTCCCTGGCTCACCGCGCTGGTCCGGGACCGGGTCGCCCGGCTGACCGCGACGCTCGACGCCGGTGAACCGGTCGATCTCTACGCGGAACTCGCCGCCGACCTGCCACTGCTGGTGCTGGCCCGACTGGTCGAGCTGCCGGACGCGCCGGTCGGCGCGGTCAAGGAGTTCGCGCGGGCCGCACTGGAGCTGTTCTGGGCGCCGCTGGACGCCGACCGCCAGTTGGCGCTCGCCACTGAGGTGGGCCGGTTCCACGGCGTGCTGCGCGACTTCGCGGCCACCGGCGGCGGGTTGGCCGCCGAACTCCGCGCGGCCGGGCACACGCCGGACGTCGTGGTCGGTGCGCTCTTCTTCCTGCTCGTCGCCGGGCAGGAGACGACCTCACAGTTCCTCACCCTGCTCCTGCACCGGCTGGCCGGCGAACCCGCGGTGCGGGCCGGGCTCCGCACCGGCGAGGTCACGGTGGCCGACGTGGTGGAGGAGGGGCTGCGACTGGAACCGCCCATCGTCACCTGGCGCCGGGTGGCGGCGGCGGACAGCACGCTGGGCGGGACCGCGGTGCCGGCGGGCACCAGCCTCGTACTCTGGCTGGCCCGCGCCGGCCGGGACCCGGCAGTCGTCGAATCGCCGGACGAGTTCCGCCCCGGCCAGCGGGGATCGCGCCGGCACCTGGCGTTCGGGGCGGGCGCGCACCGCTGCGTCGGCGACGTGCTGGCCCGGATGGAGGCGGCCGTTGTGGTGGCCGAGGCCGCGCCGCTGCTCGACGCAACGACCGTGGTCCGCGCGCCGTGGTGTCCCGACAATCTCACCTTCCGGATGCCCGACGCCTTCATCGTCCGTCGCCGGGAGGACAGGATCACCACACCGAGCTGACCGGCTCCTGACATCAACTCGGTAGGTTTCCGGGCGTGTCAGCCACCCCCGCCCGTCGGATCCGTGTCGTCGTCCCACTTCTGGCCCTGCTGGCGCTGAGTCCCTGCGCAGCCAGCCCCGGCCAGACATTCCACGCCCGGCAGATCACCGCGACCCAGCCCAGCCCGTCCGCCCTGCCCCCGACACCGTCGACCTCGCCGTCGCCGACGCAGAAGCCCGTACCCGGGAGCCTGGCCTGGTACCTGTCGCAGGTGCCGGTCTTTCCCGCGGCGCCACCACCGCAACCGGTGCCGCTGCCCACGAACGGTCCGGCCCCGTTCTGGCACCGGCTGCCGACCAAGCAGAAGGTCGCCTTCATCACCATCGACGACGGCGCGCTGGCCCGTCCGCCCGCGGTGATCGACTTCATCCGCGAGGCCCACATCCCGGTCACCATGTTCCTCAACTCGCCGGCGGCGGCGGAACACACCGACTACTTCCGGCAGATCGAGGCGGCGGGTGGGGTCGTCGAGAATCACACCAGCAGGCACGCGTCACTGCCCGGCAGGTCGTACGACTTCCAGAAGCAGGAGATCTGCGGGGCGGCGGACACGTTGGAGACGCTGTTCGGCAAGCGCCCGACACTGTTCCGCCCACCGTTCGGCGATCGTGACGCCACCACTCTGAGGGCCGCGCACGACTGCGGCATGAAGGCCGTCTTCCACTGGACCGAGACCGTGCACAAGGGGGTCGTTCGCTACCAGACCCCGGAGAAGGTGGTGCGGCCCGGCGACGTCCTGCTGATGCACTTCCGGCCGGCGCTCATGGACGACCTTCTCGCGGCGCTGAAGGCCATCCACCGGGCCGGGCTCACACCGGCGCTGCTGGAAGACTACGTACGGTGACCAAACCGCCCCCGGCTTGACGAAAGTCAGGGTCGGGTGGTGCCGTTCGGGCGCAGTGGGGCGGCGGTCCGCACGCCTAGCGTCAACGCATGATCACATTACGTGGCTTGACGAAACGGTTCGGGGCGGCCACCGCGGTCGACGCGCTGACCGTCGACGTCGCACCCGGCCGGGTCACCGGCTTCCTCGGCCCGAACGGCGCCGGCAAGTCCACCACCATGCGGATGATCCTCGGCCTGGACCGCCCCACCGCCGGGCAGGCGTTGATCGGCGGACGGGCGTACCGGGAGCTGCGGCGCCCCCTGCACGAGGTGGGCGCCCTGCTCGACGCCCGGGCCATCCACCCCGCCCGCGCCGGCCGGGCGCACCTGCTGGCCATGGCCCGCAGCAACGGCATCCCGGCGCGCCGGGTGGACGAGGTGCTCGACACCGTCGGGCTGGACGGGCGCGCCGCCGCCAAGCCGGGCCGGACCCTCTCCCTCGGGATGGGCCAGCGGCTCGGCATCGCCGGCGCACTCCTCGGCGACCCGCCGGTGCTGATGTTCGACGAGCCGGTCAACGGCCTCGACCCGGACGGGGTGCGCTGGGTGCGGCAGCTGATGCGCTCGCTGGCCGACCAGGGTCGGACCGTCTTCGTCTCCAGTCACCTGATGAGCGAGATGCAGCTCACCGCCGACCAGCTCGTGGTGATCGGCCGGGGACGGCTGCTGGCCGACGCGCCGATCGACGACGTGATCGCGGGCAGCGCCGTCGCCGTCCGGGTCCGCAGTCCGCACCCCGACGGGCTGGCCACCCTCGCCGCCCGCCTCACCGCCGCCGGCGCCACCGTCGAGCCGGCCGGGCCCGACGAGCTGACCGTCAGCGGCAGCGCCGTGGACCGGATCGGTGACCTGGCGTACGAGCTGGGGGTGCGGTTGCACGAGCTGAGCCCGCACGGCGCGTCGCTGGAGCAGGCGTTCATGGAGCTGACCGCTGACAGCGTCGAGTACGCCGGCGGCCCGACCGTAAGCGAGGCACGATGAGCACGATCACCATCCCGGACACCCGCCCCGCCCCGGCCGACTTCCGCGGCGCGGTGGCCGCCGAGTGGACCAAGCTGTTCTCGGTGCGGACCACCTGGTGGACGGCGCTGGCCGGGCTGGTGCTGATGGCCGCGAGCGCCGCACAGCTCGCCATCTACGCGGCCAACGACAACACCAACGACGACCCGCTCGACGACCGGGGCATCGTCACCGTTGGCACCGTGCTGATCGACTCGGTCGAGCTGACCCAGTACGCGGTGCTGGCGCTGGGCCTGCTGGCGATCACCGCCGAGTTCACCAGCGGCACCATCCGGACCACGCTGCAGTGCACCCCGTCCCGGGGTCGGGTGCTGCTGGCCAAGGCCGTGGTCACCGGCGCGGTCATCTTCGTCCTCGGGCTGCTGCTCGGCGGCGTCGGCGCACTGGCCGCCCGGCCGCTGCTGGGCGAGTGGGGCAGCGCACCGGCCGCCGGCACGATCGGCGACATCGTGGCCGTGGCGACGTACCTGGCGCTGGTGGGCGTCCTCGCGCTCGGCCTCGGCGCGGCGCTGCGCAGCGCGGTGCTCACCCTCACCGTGCTCTTCGCCACCCTGATGATCGTGCCGCTGTCGCTCCAGGAACCGGACATCACCGTGCTGAACCGGATCGCCGACGTCTTCCCGGGCGTGGCCGGCGCGCACTTCATGGCCGGCGACACCGAGCCGTACCCGGCCGCGATCGGGCTGCTGCTGCTCGCCGGATGGGCCGGCGCGGCGCTGCTGCTGGGCCGGGCCGCGCTGCGCCGCCGCGACGCCTGAGCGCTGAGCGGGGGCTCCCGGGCCCCCGCTCAGCCGTCGACCAGCCCCGCCTCGTACGCGATGATCGCGGCCTGCACCCGGTTACGGACATCCAGCCGGGTGAAGATGCTGGTCAGGTAGCTCTTCACGGTGCCCTCCACCAGGTGCAGCCGGCGGGCGATCTCCGCGTTGGACAGCCCCGCCCCGACCAGGGCCAGCACCTCCCGCTCCCGCTCGGTCAGCCCGGCCGTCCGGTCCCGCGCGGCGGGCCGGCGGGCCAACCGCCCGGCGCCCAGCTCGATCACCCGGCGGGCCACCCGAGGCGACAGGTACGCCCCGCCCTCGGCGACCGCGTGCACCCCGGCGATCAGCTCGCGCGGGTCGCCGGCCTTGAGCAGGAACCCACTGGCACCGTGCCCGAGCGCCCGGGCCACGTGGTCGTCCTCACCGAAGGTGGTCAGCATGAGCGTGGCCGTGTCCGGCGCCACCCGGCGGATCTCGGCGGCGGCGGCCAACCCGTCCAGGCGCGGCATCCGGATGTCCAGCAGCGCCACCCGGGGCCGGTGCGCGCGCACCAGCTCCACGGCCGTCCGCCCGTCGCCGGCCTCGGCGACCACCTCGATGCCCGGGTCGGCGGCGAGGATGGCGCGGACGCCGGCCCGGATCATCGCCTCGTCGTCGGCGAGGACCACCCGAACCGGCGTGGCCGCGAAGGTATCCGTGGTCATCCTGCGATCCGCTCCTTGCTGACCAGCCGGCCATCGGTGAAACAGAGCCGCCAGGTCGGCTCGGCGAGGGGGAAGTTGCCGTCGGTGTAGAACTCGCAACCGACCTTCTCCGCGCCCGTTGGCGGGGTGAGCGCCCGGCGGGGCAGATCGGCCAGATCGGAGCGCGGGGTGCCGGGCCGCATCCGGTCGAACGCCGACTCGTCCAGCACCGTGCCGGCCGTGGCGAACGAGTAGTAGACCAGCGACAGGGCCAGCGCGAGCCCCGCCGGGGCGGCGAGCGCGGTCAACAGGCTGCGGCGTACCCGGCGGCGGGCCTCGCTCAGCCGACGCGCGGCGTCGACCGGCCGCTCCACCCCGTCGACAGCACCACCGCCGGTCCCCACGCCGGGCTCGGCAACCACGGCCGACCACGGCTCGGCGGGAACGACGTCCGCCGCGTCGGCGGACAGCGGCAGCCGGGCCCGTACCGCGAAACCACCGTCCGGGTGCGGACCGGTGTCCAGGACGCCGCCGGCCAGCCGGACGCGCTCGGCGAGGGCGAGCAGACCGCTGCCGGAGGACGGCGGGCTGGGCAGCGGGCCGGCCGGTGGCGGCCCGTTCCGCACCCGCACCTCGATCCCGTCCCCGAAGGGGGCGAGGGTGACGGTGACCGGGGCGCCCGGGGCGTACCGGGCCGCGTTGGTGAGCGCCTCCCGGACCACCCCGTGCGCGGCTGGCCCGGTCATCCCGGGCAGCTCCACGGCACCGGGCGGCGCGTCCAGCCGCACCGCCATCCCGGCCTCCCGAGCCCCGTCCACCAGGTCGGTGACGGTCTCGCCGGCCGGTCGGAGCCCCGCCGGGCCGCCCTCCTCCCGGAGCACCCCGATGATGCCGTGCAGCCGTTCCGTGGCGGCGGCGACGCTGGTCCGCAGCTCCCCCACCGCCGCACGGTGCCCGGGATCGAGGTCGTGGGCGAGCTCCAGCGCGGCGGCGCGCAGCGCGATCAGGCTGAGGTCGTGACCGAGCGAGTCGTGCATCTCCTCGGCGATCCGGGCGCGCTCACGCAACCGGATCCGCTCGGCGGCGCCGCGCTGCTCGCGCGCCAGCGCCTCGGCGTGCCGGCCGCCCGCGTCGGCCAGCTCCTGCTGCTGCCGGCGGTACCGGCCGACCAGCCACGGAAACACCCCGGCGAACAGCAGCACCGACGCGAGCAGGAACCAGGTGCCCGCCCCGGTGCCGAGCAAACCCAGGTTCAGCGTCGTGCCACCGACCGCGATCACGCCGAACAGCACGGCCGCCGGGGCCGCCCCGGCGCTGCGCCGCCCGGTCAGGTAACTGAACACCGGGATGGCGAACACGAAGTTGCCGTCGACCAGTGACCCGAGCACCACCAGCAGCAGCCCGACCAGCGGCCGACGCCGTCCCAGTGCCACCGCCACGGCCAGCACCGTCAGCCCAGCCAGCAGCAACTCCAGGTTGTGCCGCGAGTGCGGCGGGGTCAGCCTCGCGTACCCGATCGGGGCGGCGAGCACCGCCCAGAGCAGCGCATCCGCCAGACCCTGTCGCCGCACCACCCCCGACGCCCCGTCCGCCAGCCACCTCGCGATCCTCACGGCGGCCACGCTACCCACGCTCGACCTGGGCGGACACTGACGAAAGTGAGGTGTTCAGCCGCTCTCCTCGGCCCAGGCACGCCAGTCGTCGAGCACGCCGTGCAGCGACGGCGTCAGCCAGCCCGGAGCGGAGCGCCGGAACACCCCCGGGTCCATCGCGCCGGCACCGGCGGGCACCGCGCCGAGCAGGTTCGGCACCAGGTCGGTGAGGTTCGTCCAGTGCACCAGCTCCGGCGTGTTCGGCCAGGCGCCGATCACCACGCCGGCGGGCACCGCCCGGCGGTCCAGCGCCTCCAGGGTCAGCGCGGTGTGGTTGAGGGTGCCCAGCCCGGCACGGGCGACCACCACGGCGGGCGCCCCGAGCGACACCGCCAGGTCGGCCATCGTCCACGGCTCACCAGACGGGCGCAGCCCCATCGGCACCAGCAGTCCGCCCGCCCCCTCGACCAGCACCAGGTCGTGCTTGTCGGTCTCGCCACGGACGGCGTCCACGGCGGTGTACAGCTCCAGCGGCGGCAGCTCGGCGACCCGGGCGGCGGCCAGCGGCGCGAGCGGGTCTGGATAGCTGGCCAGGGTGCGACCGGTGAGCGGCGCCGCCAGCCGGTTGACCGCGTCCACGTCGCCGGGCTCACCGCCGGCCGTACCGGTCTGACCTGGTTTGACCACGGCCACCCGCAGCCCGGCGGCCTGCGCGGCGGCGGTGATCGCCGCGGTCACCACCGTCTTGCCGACACCGGTATCGGTACCGGTGACCAGCACCACCCCCTGCCACGCGCTCACGGGGCCATCTCGGTTCGCGACTG
>NZ_JBIALB010000006.1:73768-393373 GCF_042872965.1 Micromonospora sp. NPDC005087
TGCGGGGCTCGCAACACCGGCTCACTCCTCGCGCTCACGGGGCCATCTCGGTTCGCGACTGCGGGGCTCGCAACACCGGCTCACTCCTCGCGCTCACGGGGCCATCTCGGTTCGCGACTGCGGGGCTCGCAACACCGGCTCACTCCTCGCGCTCATGGCGCGCACTCGACGATGACGTCCAGTGCCCGCTCGAAGGCCGGCCGGGACACCCCGGCGCTGACGGTGAGGCGCAGCCGGGAGCGGTTGTCCGGGGTCGACGGCGGCCGGAAGCAGCCCACCGCGACACCCCGGTCCCGGCAGTCGGCGGCCCAGGTCGTCGCCGCCTCCGGCCCGGGGGCGGTCACCGAGATCACGGCCGCGTCCGGCGCGGAGACGGTCAACCCGGCCGTACGCAGCCGGTCGACCGCGAGGGCCACCCGCTCGGCCAGCTCGGTACGCAGGTCATCACCGGCCCGGGCCAGCCGCAGCGCGGCGTGCACCCCGGCGGCGACCGCCGGCGGCAGCGCGGTGTCGAAGATGAACGTGCGGCCGGTCTCGACCAGGTGCCGGACGAACTCGGCCGGGCCGGCGACCACCCCGCCCGCGCCACCGAGCGCCTTGGACAGGGTTGCGGTGACCACCACGTCCGGTTCGCCGGCGAGCCCGGCGGCGGCGACCGCCCCGGCGCCGGCCGGACCGGTCACGCCGAGCGCGTGCGCGTCGTCGACCAGCAGCAGCGCGCCGTAGCGGCGGGCCACCGCGTGCAGCCGGGCCAGCGGGGCGAGATCGCCGTCGACCGAGAAGACCGACTCGGTGACCACCACCGCCGGGCGGCCCGGGGCCACCGCGAGCGCGGCGGCCACCGCCGTCACGTCGGCGTGGGCGGTGACCACGGTCTCCGCGCCGGAGATCCGGCAGCCGTCGATCAGGGACGCGTGGTTGTGCGCGTCGGAGACGAGCAGCGTCCGGGGTTGGACGAGGGCACGCAACGCACCCAGGTTGGCCAGGTAGCCGGAGGAGAAGACGAGGGACCGGTCGGTGCCCAGCCACTGCGCCAGCTCGTCCTCCAGCGCCTGGTGCGCGTCGGTGGAGCCGCGCACGAGGCGCGACCCGGTGGCCCCCAGCCCGTACGCCGACAGCGCCGCCGCGGCGGCACCGGTGACCTCCGGGTGGGTGGCCAGGCCGAGGTAGTCGTTGCCGGCCAGGTCGATCATGCCGTCGGCGGCGGGACGCGGGTGCAGCCGCCGGGTCAGCCCGGCCTTCGCCCGCAGATCCGCACGGCGGTCGAGCGCCGCCAGCCAGTCCGCCACCGTCACCCCTTCGCCACCGTCCGCGCCGGTCACGCCGACACCCGCCGGGCGAAATTACCACCCGCCACCACCGGCCCGACGGATCCACTCGGTACGCGAGGTCGACCGCACCGAACGTGAGCCTCGCGGCTGGGCCGATGCGACGGCTGCCGCGTACCGCTAGATCCCGACCACGCCGGCCGTCCCGCTCGCCCGGCCGGCGGGCCGTTCCGGCTGACCGGGGGGCCTTGTAGGGTACGAGCCATGCCAGAGATCCTCGACCAGGCCCGTACCCAGGTCCTGGGTGACGGCGTCGGCCTCGACGAGGCCGGCGTCCTCGCCGTGCTGAACCTGCCCGACGAGCACCTGCCCGCCGCCCTCCAGCTCGCGCACGACGTGCGGATGCGGTGGTGTGGTCCGGAGGTCGAGGTCGAGGGAATCGTCTCGCTGAAGACGGGCGGCTGCCCGGAGGACTGCCACTTCTGCTCCCAGTCCGGCCTGTTCACCTCCCCGGTGCGCTCGGTCTGGCTGGACATCCCGTCCCTCGTCGAGGCGGCGAAGCAGACCGCGAAGACCGGGGCGACGGAGTTCTGCATCGTGGCCGCCGTCCGCGGCCCGGACGCCCGGCTAATGAAGCAGATGCGCGAGGGCGTCGCCGCCATCAAGGCCGAGGTCGACATCCAGGTCGCCGCGTCGCTGGGCATGCTCTCCCAGGAGCAGGTCGACGACCTGGTCGACATGGGCGTGCACCGCTACAACCACAACCTGGAGACCTGCCGGTCGTACTTCCCCAACGTGGTCACCACGCACTCCTGGGAGGAGCGCTGGGAGACGCTGCGGATGGTCCGCGACTCCGGCATGGAGGTCTGCTGCGGTGGCATCCTCGGCCTCGGCGAGACCGTCGAGCAGCGGGCGGAGTTCGCCGCGCAGCTCGCCGAACTGAACCCGCACGAGGTGCCGCTGAACTTCCTCAACCCCCGGCCCGGCACCCCGCTGGGTGACCGCCCGGTGGTGGAGGGCAAGGACGCCCTGCGGGCCATCGCCGCGTTCCGGCTGGCCATGCCGCGCACCATCCTGCGGTACGCGGGCGGCCGGGAGATCACCCTCGGTGACCTCGGCACCCGCGACGGTCTGCTCGGCGGGATCAACGCGGTGATCGTCGGCAACTACCTGACCACGCTGGGCAGGCCGGCGACCGCCGACCTGGACCTGCTGGACGAGCTGAAGATGCCGGTCAAGGCCCTCTCCGCCACGCTGTGACGGTCATGACGACGACGGAGCTGTGGTGCGACCGGTGCGGTGAGCCGGTGGCGGCCGGCGGCGCCCACCCGGGCTGCGCGTCGGCCCGCCAGCTGGAGCCGCCGCGATACTGCCACCGCTGCCGCCGCCGGATGAAGGTGCAGGTGCTGCCGGTCGGCTGGTCGGCGGTCTGCGTCGAGCACGGCGAGATCCGGGGCTGAGCCGATGCTGCGGGGGCGGGCGGTGACTCTGCGACCGGCGACGGTCGCGGACGTGCCGGCCCTCGCGGCGATCCGCGCCGATCCTGAGGTGCGCCGGTGGTGGCGGGGCGGCGACGACCTGGTGGAAGCCGTTCGCGCCGACCTGGCCGACGACGAGCTGACCCTGTACGCCATCGAGCACGACGGCCGGGTGATCGGCGCGATCCAGTGGTACGCCGAGCCGGACCCGGACTACCGGCACGCCAGCCTGGACATCTTCCTCGACCCTGCGGTACGCGGCGCCGGGCTCGGCGTAGACGCCATCCGCACCCTGGCCCGACACCTCATCGAGGAGTACGGCCACCACCGGTTCACCATCGACCCGGCGGCGGCGAACAGCGCCGCCATCCGCGCGTACGCCAAGGTCGGTTTCCGGCCGGTCGGGGTGCTGCGCCGCTACGAGCGCGGCGAGGACGGGCGCTGGCACGACGGCCTGCTGATGGACCTGCTCGCCGACGACCTGGTGGAGTGAGCGGCGGCACCACCGCGTCCACCGCCGATGTCCCGATCCGAGGGTCACCGGTCCATCCGGCCGGCCACCGACCACCGGCAGTGCCGGGTTCCACCTGATCAGCGGGCCGACGAGCCCGCCGACCGAGGAGGAACCATGTCCCGATTCCCGTCCTGGCGGGAACCGCTGATCGCGCTCGGCCTGGCCGCCGGGCCGGTCGTGGCGCTCGGCTTCACCCGCTTCGCGTACGCCCTGCTGCTGCCCGCCATGCGCGGCGACCTGCACTGGACGTACGCCCAGGCCGGCGGCCTGAACACCGCGAACGCCGCCGGCTACCTGCTGGGCGCCGGCACGGCCGTGTTCTGGGCCCGCCGGTTCGGCGACCGGGCCGCGTTCCTGGGCACCCTCGCGGTGAGCGCGCTCATCCTGCTGCTCACCGCCGCGAGCGCGGACTACCCCGTGCTGGGCCTGCTGCGTTTCGTGGGCGGGGTGACCACGGCGGTCACCTTCGTGCTCGGCTCGGCGCTCGCCGCCCGGGTGTCCGCCGGGGGTGGGCAGCGGCGGGCCGCGACGATGGTGGCCCTCTACATGGCCGGGGTCGGCATCGGGGTGGTGCTCTCCGGTCTGCTGGTGCCGGCGGCGCTCGCGGTGGCCGGGGACGCCGGGTGGCGGGTCGGCTGGCTGCTGCTCGGCGGGGCCGCCGTGCTCGCGGTCGTCCCGGCTCTGCTCGCCGTCCGCCGAGTCGCGCCCGTGACCGGGGTCACCCGCGCCGGCATGCCCCGGGCGGACCTGGAGCGGCTCGCCCCGACCTTCGTCTGGTACGTGCTCTTCGGCGCCGGCTACGTGAGCTACCTGACCTTCGTGATCGCGCTGCTGCGCGACGAGGGGCTGCGCACGCCGGGGGTCGCCGCGTTCTTCGTGACGCTCGGCCTCGCGTCCGCGCTGGCCACGCTCACCGTGTGGGGGCGGCTGGTCAGCCGGCTGCCCGGTGGCCGGGCACCGGCGTTGGTGTCCCTGGTGGTGCTGCTCGGCGTGCTGCCGGTGCTGCTGCTGCCCGCCGGGCTGCCCGCGGCACTGCTCTCGGCGGTGGTGTTCGGCAGCGCGTTCATGGCCGGTCCGACGGCGGCCACGGTGCTGGCCCGCCGGGCCCTGCCGGTCGGCGGCTGGACCGCCGGCATCGCCCTGCTGACGGTGGCGTTCTCGCTCGGCCAGGCGGTCGGTCCGCTGGTCTCCGGCGTGCTGTCGGACTCCGGCGGGATCGCGGTCGGCCTCTGGCTGTCGGTGGCGCTGCTCGCCGTCGCCGCGCTGGTCGCCCTGCGGCAGTCTGATCCCGCGCCGGCGGTCGTCCCCGAACCCGAACTCGCCTCCGGCCGGTGATCCCGGTGGTCTCCGGTCGGGACGCCGGCCGGAGACCACCGCCGGTCACTGGTGGCCGGAGATGCCGGTGGTGCGGAAGCGGGACCGGTAGGCGCCGGGGTTGACACCGACGTACCGCACGAAGATCCGCCGCATCGTCTCCGGCGAGCCGAAACCGACTCGCCGGGCCACCACGTCCAGGGTGTCGTCGCCGCGCTCCAGCAGGCCGCGCGCCGCCTCCACCCGGATCCGGTCCAGGTACCCGGCCGGGGTGGTGCCCAGCTCGGCCCGGAACAGCCGGGCCAGGTGCCGGGGGCTCACGCCGCCGAGCGCCGCCATGCCGGCCAGGTCGTACGACCGGGCCGGGTCGCCGACCACCGCGTCCAGCACCCGGCGGAGCACGGCGTTGCGGGTGCCCTCCACGCTGGTCCGGACGCTGAACTGGGACTGCCCGCCCGGGCGTTGGATGAAGACCACCAGGTGCCGGGCGACCGCGCGGGCGATCTCCGGGCCGAGGTCCGCCTCGACCAGCGCCAGCGTGAGGTCGATGCCGGCGGTGATCCCGGCCGAGGTGATGATCCGGCCGTCGGTGATGAAGATCGGATCCGGGTCGACCGTGACCGCCGGGAAGTGCGCGGAGAGCTGGTCGGCCAGGTCCCAGTGGGTGGTCACCCGCCGCCCGTCGAGCAGGCCGGCCGCGGCGAGGGCGAACGCCCCGGCGCAGACCGACGCGGTCCGTCGCGCCCCGGCGGCGAGCCGGCAGATCTGGTCCAGCAGCGCCCGGTCCGCGGCCGCCGCCTGCCAGTCGGGCGCGCCCGGCACGACGAGGGTGCCCACCGGCGCGACGACGTCGGGCAGCGCAACGTCGGCGCCGAGCCGGGCGCCGGCGCTGCTGACCACGTCCCGGCCGTCGGGCGAGGCGAGCACCGACCGGTACGCCCCGCCGTGCTCGTTGGCGACGGTGAGGACCTCCAGTGGACCGGTGACGTCGAGCAGCCGCACCCCGTCGTAGACGACGAACAGCACCGTGTCATCGCGCTTCGGTGCCCGCACGGGTCGAGCCTAGCCAGCCGCCGGCACCCCGGTACGCCATCGGGTGCGACGGCCGGGCCCTCAACCGTCCCAGCACAGGTGCCCTTCGGGCAGCCGGCGGGCGCCTTCGGCCGTCCGGTGCGGGCTGAGCCGCCCGTCCGGCATCAGGTGCGCGACGGGCGTCCCGCGACCGAGCGCCGCGACGTCGGCGATGAGCCGGCGGTGGCAGCGCCACCAGAGGCTCTCGCTGCACATCACCGCGGTGGTCCGCGCGGCCGCGTCGGCCAGCACCTTGTCCAACGCCGCGTCGAACTCCGACGTGCGGGTGTACGCGGCGTACGCCCGGAACGCCGCGACCGTCCACCATGTGTCCGGCTCCGGCTCCCCGGCCGGAACGTGGCGGCGTCCGCCCAGGCGCGGCTCCCAGCGGTAGTCGATGCCGCACTCGGGCAGCCACCGCTCGAGTTCCTCCCGCCGGACGTCCGGGTTGGTGCGGCTGGCCGGGTACCGCCGCACGTCCACGACCAGGGCCACCCCGGCCCCGGTCAGCAGTTCCCCCAGCCGCACCCGGTCGGCTGTCCCGTGCCCGACGGTCAGCAATTCCCGCACAACGCTGGCTTGCCCCGAATCCCGCCGGGTTATCCCTCGTAGCGGTGGGCGTCAGGCGAGGGCGCAGGCGATCCCGTTGACGGTGAAGGCCGTCGGTCGAGGGTTGCTGCCGCTGTGCGTGCCGTTGAAGCCGAAGCTCACCGACGCCCCCGGGGCCACCGTGCCGTTGTAGGAGAGGCTGGTCGCGGTCACCGCCGCGCCGGTCTGGCTGACCGTCGCCGACCAGCCCTGGTTGTGACGTTGTCGGTCGACGCCGCCCAGCTCAGGGTGAGCCCCGTGGCGGTGACCGCCGAGGCGACCGGGGCGCCGGGCGGGCTGGGCGCGGTGGTGTCGGCGGTGTCTGCCGGCGGCGTGGTCACGCTGAGCATCGGCGAGGCTGCCGACGAGTTGCCCGCCGTCCCGGGCCACGACCGTGAACTGGTACGTCCGCTCCGGCAGCAGCGTCGAGACGGTCAGTGCGGTGCCGGTGACGGGCCGGATCACCAGCTCGTTGTCCACCGCCAGTGGATAACTACGGTCCGTCCTCCGCCGGTTACCCACCACGTCGTTGCCGACCAGGAACTCGCGAACCTCGTAGCCGGCCAGCCCGCTACCGCCGCTGTCGGTGGACGCCGCCCAGTTCAGGGTGACCGACCTCGGGGTCAGCTCGGACGCCACCGGCTTACCCGGCACGGTCGGAGCGGTGGTGTCCGGCACGGCCGGCCCCGGCTCGTCGCCCCAGATCCGGGTGCCGCCGGAGTAGAGCGGCACCTTCCGGTTCGGCCCGGCGGTGGCCTGGTACGACGGGTCGTTGGTCGGATCCCAGGTACCGCCCTCCGGCACCCCGATCTTGAACTGGACCTCCATCCGGTGCTGTGACTGCCCGGCCGGGGCGATGGTGTGCCCGGTGCAGTCCACCTCGACGTACCAGATGTCGCCGCTGAGCTGCCTCGCGCTGGTCGGGGACGGGCAGCCCTGGGTGTAGCCCGGGGTGACCTGCACCGGCCCGACGCCGTCCGGGCGGAAGTAGTAGCGGAACCGGGCGTCGGTCAGCGCCCGGGCCGGGTACGCGGACCTGTTGTAGATCATCGTTTTGAGACCGGTCGCCCGGGGCTCGGCCTGCATCACCGTGGTCTCCACGGTCACCTCGTCGAGGTCCGGCGTCTCGGCGACCGGGAAGCCGGCGAGCGGGGTGCCGCCGTACTCGGAGACCAGCCGGACCAGCGCGGAGGTGAAGCCGGCGTTGTAGTCGGTGGCCACCTCGTTCATCACGTAGTCCGACCGGCTGTCGGTGTACGCGTCGTTGGCCGCCGACGGCCCGCCGACCAGCGCGCCGTAGAGGGTGTGCCGGGTTTCGACGGGCACGGTCTGGCTGTCCCACCAGGAGCCGTGCGCGGTGCGGTGGTGCGGGTTGCGCGGCGAGTTGGCGCCGAACCCGATGACGTAGCTGGAGTTGCGCGGGTTGTCGCCGAGCGCGTAGTTGATCTGCCGGACGGCGAAGTCGTGGTAGCGCGCCTTGCGGGTGGTGTCGGTGGTCTTGTCGCTGTAGACCAGCGCGGCGAACGAGGTGTTGGCGGCGTAGCGCAGCGCGCCCCAGGAGTCGAGCACGGCCATGCCGCCCGGCGAGTACGGCACCCGCTGCCCGTCCACGCCGACGGTCCAGTAGTCCAGCCAACGGTTGGCGTCGTCGACGTACTTCTGCTTGCCGGTCAGGTTGGCCAGCAGCACGTACGCCCCGAACTGCTTGTTGTCCCAGGCGATGGTCCACTTGTAGGAGCGGGTGGTGGACTGGTTCTCGGTGCCGAGCTTGTCGTACTCGCTCTCGGCCTTGGCCAGGTAGCTGGCCTCGCCGGTGGCCCGGTGCAGCCAGATCGCGGCCCAGACCAGCTCGTCCTGCCAACCGCTCCACGAGCGGTAGAAGCTCGTCGCGTCGGTGATGCACTCGTGGTAGGACTTCCGCACCGTGTCGGCGAAGGTGTAGAGCTGCCGGGCGTGCCCGACCAGACGGTCGGCGTAGGCCGCGTCGGTGGGCCGGAACACCATCGAGGAGGCGGCCATCGCAGCCGCCGTCTCCCCCGCCAGGTCCGCGCCGCCACAGCTCGCATCGATCTTGTACGCGGGCCGCGCCATCGGCAGCACCTCGGCCGGGCCCCACCACTTGTGGTCGTCGTCGCCCTTGCCGACCTGTCCGTAGAGGACGTTGGCCGACGGGTGCGCCTTGATGAAGTAGTCGTTGACGAAGCGCAGGTTGTTCAGCAGGTGCGGCAGTTGCCCGGAGGCGGTGTAGCCGCTGCGGTATTCCACCGCGCCCCACGCCAGCATGGTGGCGCTGAACGCCATCGGGAAGCCGAACTTCACGTGGTCACCGGCGTCGTACCAGCCGCCGGTGAGGTCCAGCCCGACGTCGGCCCCGTCGGTGAGCGCGCTGTCGCCGCGCCAGGAGACCCGGTTCCAGTCGGGCAGCCGGCCGGACTGCTGCGCCTCGTAGAAGAGCAGCGACTTCTGCAACGCCTCCGCGTAGTCGAAGGCCGGTGCGGCGGACGCGGGCCCGGACGGCGGTGCGGCCACCGCCAGGGCGAGCCCGGTGAGCAGGGCGACGCCGGCGGCGAGCAGTCGCCGTGGCCAGGGTTGGTCGGCGACCGGTGATAGGGACCGGTCCGGGCGGCCGGGCGACGGCCGGGTGGGATGGGGCATGGCGGGCTCCTGTCGGTGGCGGAGTCACCACGGGGATCCACGGAAGCGCTCCCATGGATAGTCGACAATGTAATGTGAGCACTGCGGGTTGGGAAGCCCGCCGGAGCGCGCGGAGCGTCGCGGCGGCGGTACGTGTTACGGCGACACGCGCAGGAAAGCCGCAGAAGTTGGCCCGAATCCTGTTCCTGTCCGGCACGTCGTCCCAGCTCAGGCCGATCGACCGATGTCGCCAAAAGATCCCGTACATGGGATCATGTGCCGTCCCCTCGGCCAATCTCGGAGGAATACTCATGCCACAGCGTCGGCGCCTGGTGCGCGCGGCCGTCTGCACGGCCGCCGCCACGGCCGGTCTCGCTCTCGCCACCCCGGCTTGGGCATCGACCACCGTCACCAATCCCGTCCTGCACCAGGACGGCGAGCACATCCTGGCGGCGGACAACGGCTTCAACCAGGGCTTTGGCAAGTGCGCGGCAGGCCAGCAGGCCGACCAGGACGTCTGGGTCTTCATCTGGCCCGGCAAGGGCGTCGAGAGCGTCGACGCGGTGCGGATCGGCTGGGATACCGACAACAACGGCACCGCCGACACCTACAAGACCCTTGCGGACGGCCACTTCACCACCGACAACGGCGCCAAGAAGGTCTGGTTCGCCACGCCGTCCGGCTGGAAGCTGGAGAGCGGCGAGTCGACCATCCACGGGCAGGTTCCGCAGAACTTCTTCAACCTGACCCACACGTGCGCCGGCACCGGGGGCACCCAGTCCCCGAGCCCCACGCCGTCGAGCTCCGTCTCGCCGTCGACCTCGGCCTCGCCGTCGACCTCGGTCTCCCCGTCGGACTCGGTCTCGCCGTCGGACTCGGTCTCGCCGTCGGACTCGGTCTCGCCGTCGGACTCGGTCTCCCCGTCCGACTCGACCGCACCCGAGGGCTCCGTCTCGGCCTCGGCCAGCACGGGAGGCGGCGCGGGTGGCACCGACAATGGCGGCGGTCTGCCGCTGACCGGTGTGGCCGTGACCAGCCTCGCGCTGGGCGGCGTCGCCCTGATCGGCGGTGGCGCCCTGCTGATGATGCGGCGCCGTCGCGACCGGATCACCTTCACCAGCTGATCCCGCTCGGCCCCGCGGCCGGCCGCCGGACCCTGTCCGGCGGCCGGCCGCCGTCGTCGGTGGCGGTTGATCCGTTGCGGATGCCGATCCGTACCGACGGGTAACCCGGTCGACGGCGCCTGGAGATAGCTCACATCATCGACGGCAATAAATAGCTGGCAGACTTACCCGCAGTTCAGGCCGGTCAACGCCGCGCGCAACGTCCGACGAGCGCGCCTCGGGGCATCCAGCCAGACAAACGTACTGTTGCTGACCCGCTACCCGGCGCGGGACAGTACCGATCACCAGCGGTGCCATCGACGCCGCCGCTCCCCCGGTCAACCCTGAGGAGAACGCGATGGCACTACGACTCGCCGAGGGCACCGCATGGTCCGACGTACTCGCCCGCGCGGTGGCCGCCACCCCCGAGGCGTTCGGCGCCGAGGTGGACGGTGTCACCACCCTGCACAACCTGGTCGAGGGCGAGTGGCGGGCCGTCGGCCGCCCCGCCCCGGTCCGCACCCCGGTGGACAACACCGTGGTGATCAACCTCCCCCGGCTCGACGCCGACACCGCCCGCGCCGCCGTCGCGCACGCCGCCGCCGCGCACCGGGCCTGGGCCCAGACCCCGCTCGCCGACCGCAAGGCGCGGGTCATCGACGCGCTGGACGCGCTCACCGCCCACCGCGACCTGCTCGCGCTGCTGCTGGTCTGGGAAATCGGCAAGCCGTGGCGGCTGGCCTGCGCCGATGTGGACCGGGCATTGGACGGCGTCCGCTGGTACGCGGGCGAAATCGACCGGATGCTGGCCGACGGCCGCGAGCCGCTACCCGGCCCGGTCAGCAACATCGCCTCGTGGAACTACCCGATGAGCGTCCTCGTGCACGCCGAACTGGTCCAACTACTCGCCGGCAACGCGGTCATCGCCAAGACCCCGTCCCAGGGCGGCGCGGTCTGCCTGACCGTCGCGCACGCGCTGATGCGCCGGGCCGGACTGCCCGCCACGCTGGTCTCCGGCGGCGGCGAGGAACTGTCCGAAGTGCTGGTCCGGGCACCCGAGATCGGCGCGGTGGCGTTCGTCGGCGGGCGCTCCAACGGGGGCAAGGTGGCCGCCGCGCTGCTCGACAGCGACAAACGGCACTTCATCGAGCAGGAGGGCCTGAACGCCTGGGGCATCTGGAACTTCTCCCAGTGGGACATGCTCGCCGCGCACCTCAGGAAGGGCTTCGAGTACGGCAAGCAGCGCTGCACCGCGTACCCCCGGTTCGTCGTACAGCGTGACCTGGTCGACGAGTTCCTCGACATGTACCTGCCGGTGGTCTCCTCGATCCGATTCGGGCATCCCCTCGCGGTCGAGGAGACCTGGCGGCCCGGCGACCCGCTACCCGAGCTGGACTTCGGGCCGCTGATCAGCGCCGCCAAGGCCGAGGAACTGCGCCGGAAGGTCGACGAGGCGGTCCGCGGCGGCGCGGTGCCGCTGCACCGGGGCAAGCTGACCGGCGCGCCGTTCCTGCCCGGGCAGGACACCTCGGCGTACGTGGCGCCGTCGGTGCTGCTCGCCCCGCCCGGACGGTCCCGGCTGATGCACGCCGAACCGTTCGGGCCGGTCGACACGATCGTCGTGGTGGACACCACCGACGAGTTGCTGGCCGCCATGAACGCCTCCAACGGCGCACTCGTCGCGTCGCTGGCCTGCGACGACACCGACGAGGCCGGCAAGCTCGCGGTGGACCTCCAGGCGTTCAAGGTGGGCATCAACAAGCCGCGCTCGCGGGGCGATCGCGACGAGCCGTTCGGCGGGCGGGGCGCCTCCTGGAAGGGCGCGTTCGTCGGCGGTGACCTCCTCGTGCAGGCCGTCACCGTCGGCGGCGACAGCCGGCTCTACGGCAACTTCCCCGACTACAGCAGCTACCCCACCACCTGACCGAGATGTAAGGAAGGGCCCCTTGTTAACGCCTGGTGCATAGCAAGGGGCCCCTCTTAACACCGGGCCTGGCGGCGTACCGTAAAGAGATGGCGATCATCGCGCAGCTTTCCCTGGGCGTGTCCGACGCCGACCGGGCGGGAACGTTCTGGGCCGCGGCCCTCGGCTACCGTCGTCGGGCGCCCCGATTCGAGGGCGATGACTGGATCGTGCTGGAGCCACCGCCCGGGGCGCCGGGCTTGGCCATCGCGATGGACCTCAGCGAGAGCCCGGTGCAGGAGTTCCCTCGGTTCCACATGGACCTCGACGCCGGCGAGCGCAGCCTCGACGAGGAACTCGACCGGCTGCTCGCCCTCGGCGCCCGGCGGGTGGAGTGGGGGCACTACCCCACCGACCCGCATCCGACGGAGCCGCCGTACGTGGTGCTCGCCGACCCCGAGGGCAACCGGTTCTGCGTGTGCGGCCAGCGCGAACCGCCCGCGCGTTGACACGTCCGCGCTCCGTCCCCGGGTGAACCTCCGCGAGCTGCCTCGTTGTTAACAAGGGGCCCTTCCTATGCACCAGGCGTTAAGAAGGTGCCCTTCCTTTCCGCGGTGAGCGGGACGGTGAGACTGAGCAGGGTCCCGTCACGCTCGGCCGAGCTGGGCCGGTTCAGCCGGCGCAGGGTGCGCAGCATCGGGGTGTTCTCGGCCTGTACGTGCAGCACCAGCGCCGCGTACCCGGCCCGGTCGGCGTGCCGGGCCAGCCGGCGTAGCAACACCGAGCCGAGCCCACGCCGCTGCCAGTCGTCACGCACCAGCAGCGCCACCTCGGCCTCGTCGCCCTCACCGAGCAGGTTCGCCATCGCGACCACCGACTCCACGCCGCCGTCGTCGGTGGCCGTGGCGAGCAGGGTCAGCCCTCGGCTCGGCTCCAGCAGCCTGCGCAACCGGGCCTGCTGCGGCAGCGCCGCCCCGCTCAGGTAGCGCCGTTGCCGGGTGCGTGGCGAGCACCCCTCGTGCAGCTCCAGCACGCCGGGCAGGTCGTGCGCGCAGGCCGGTCGGACGGCCAGCTCGGCGCCGTCGGGCAGCACCACGGTGACCTGTTCGGCGGCCCGGCGCGTCACGGTGGCGGCCAGCTCGACCAGGGCCTGCGCCCGGGCGTACTCCGCCGGAGTGAAGGCCGGCGCGGCCCGGCGTAGCGCGAACGAGCCGCCCGCCGGGTCCGCCAGCAGCATCCTGGTGCCGATGATCCCCCGGTCGACGCTGGTCGACGCGGGCCGCCAGCTGACCGAGTCGGCGCCGAGCAGGGTGGACAGCGCCTCGCCGGTCGCGTCCGGGTCGCGCACCAGCCGGCTGGCCAGCCCGAGCACCCGGGTGGGCTGGTCGGCCAGGCCACGCGCCTCGCTGCGCGCCACCCAGCAGTCCCGGCCCCGCCCCCGCTCGACGGCGGCGAGCAACTCGGCCTCGTCGAGCGCGTCCGGCGCGTCGACGAGGAAATCGTCCACCGCGCCGTGCTCGGTGGGCTGCACCTGCACGGTGAGGATGTTGACTCCGCGCAGCGCGAGGCTCGCCGTGAGGACCGACAGGTAACCCGGCCGGTCGTCCACGGTCGCTCGGATCCGCCACAACGTCATGGTTGGCTCCCTTCCCCGGTACGAGCCTCGTCCCGGGCTGTTGCCACCCGGTTGCTCGCCGGTGACGGCTCGGGAACTCCTCGGGCCACCGCTCAGGGGCCGGCGATCACCGGGGGCGCGCCGACCAGGTCCAGCCGGTCGCCGAGGATCACCGCGCTGGCCCGGACGAGCTGGGTGAGCCGGTCCACCTCGGTGCTGTGGAACGCGGCGGCGGAGAGGGTCCCGCTCTGCTCGCGGGCCACCACCAGGACCAGGCCGGCCCGCCCGAACGGCGCGATCGCGTGGTGGGTGCCGTCGGGGGTGGTCATCGACCGGCCGCGCAGCGGGGTCACCTCCGGAAGTCGCGGCGGTACGGGGGCCCGCCAGCTGGCGTGCCCGATGGTCGCCCCACCGGTGCCTCCGGCCCGCGAGGCCCAGTCCACCGGCACCACGGCGGCGACGGCCCAGTCGGCCGCCAGCAGCCCGGGTACCGCGTCGACCAGCGTGGCCAGCCCGTCGGCCGGGTTCGCGGCGACCTGGGCCAGCAGCTCGGCGTCCTGACCGGTGGTGGTGGGCGCGCCGATCGCCCGCCACACGCCGTCGACCCGTACGCCCGGGATCGCCGCGAGCCCGGCCAGCAGCCGCTCCACCCGGGCCGCGCCCGGCCAGACCACCGTGAAGTCGTCCACCGCGCGCCCGCCGAGCCGCTCCAGGACGACCACCTGGACGATGTCCGCACCGGACACGCCCAACGTGCGGGCGACCTGGCCGAGGGTGCCCGGACGGTCCGGCAGGGTGACCCGAACTCGCAGCAACATGTCTGTCCCTCCGCTCGGCGGGCCGGCGCCGGCCGGCTGGTCACAGCCTGGGCGTTGACCATTTCGTCCCTGTTGCAGAGGCATGTCCCTAGGGGAAAATCTGACCTTGACAACGTGAGCGGGCTGCCATCAACTAGTCGGATGACCGATCCGGCCGTCGATGCGCTCCGGCCGGGGGCCCTTCCGGCGTCCCCCGCCGGTCTGGACCTGGACCGGCTCGCCGGCTATCTGGCGGAACACCACCCCGAGCTGGCCGTCGGGCCACTGCGGGCACAGCTGATCGCGGGCGGCAAGTCCAACCTCACCTACCTGCTGAGCCTCGGCGACCGCGAGGTCGTGCTGCGCCGGCCACCGCTGGGGCACGTGCTGGCGACCGCGCACGACATGGGCCGCGAGTTCCGGGTCATCTCGGCGCTGGCGCCGACCGAGGTGCCGGTGCCGGGTGCACTGCTGCTCTGCACCGAGCCGGAGGTGATCGGCGCGCCGTTCTACCTGATGGAGCGGATGCCCGGCGAGGTGTTCCGCACCCGCCGGCAGACCGATCCGCTGGGCGACGAGCGACGCCGCGCGCTGGCCATGGCGATGATGGACACTCTCGCGGCGCTGCACACCGTCGAACCGGCGGCGGTCGGGTTGGGCGACTTCGGCCGCCCGAAGGGCTACCTGGCCCGGCAGGTCCGCCGGTGGGCCGGGCAGCTCGACCGCTCACGCAGCCGCCCGCTGCCGGGCATCGACGAGTTGCGGGACCTGCTCGCCACCACCGCGCCGGAGGGCGCGAACGCCGGCCGCATCGTGCACGGCGACTACCGCCTGGACAATCTCCTCGCCTCGGCCGACCCGGTCGCCGTGCACGCGGTGCTGGACTGGGAGATGGCCACCCTCGGTGACCCGCTGGCCGACCTGGGGCTGCTGTTGACGTACTGGGACGTGCTGGGCGACAGCGAGACGGCCGCCGGCAACCCGGTGGCCGACGGGCTCGGCCCGCGTGCCGGCTTCCCCACCGGCGCCGAGCTGATCGACCGGTACGCGGGGCGCAGCGACGTCGACGTCGGGCCGCTGCACTGGCACGTGGCGCTCGGCTGTTTCAAGCTCGCGGTCATCTGCGAGGGCATCCACTACCGCCACTCGCTCGGGCAGACGCTCGGCGAGGGCTTCGACCGGATCGGCGAGATGGTGGCACCGCTGGTCGCGCACGGGCTGACCGCCGCCAGGGAGCGGTGATGGACTTCTCGTACGACACCCGGACCGAGGAGCTGCGCGACGAGCTGACCCGGTTCCTGACCGAGCACGTCTATCCGGCCGAGGCGGTGCACGCCGAGCAAGTGGCCGCCGGCGACCCGTGGTCGCGTACCCCGGTGCTGGCCGAGCTGAAGGCGGAGGCCCGCAAGCGCGGCCTGTGGAACCTCTTCCTGCCCGACCCGCGCTACGGCGCCGGCCTGACCAATCTCCAGTACGCTCCGCTCGCCGAGCTGACCGGGCGCAGCCCACACCTGGCGCCGGAGGCGGTCAACTGCGCGGCGCCGGACACCGGCAACATGGAGCTGCTGGCCGAGTTCGGTTCGCAGGCGCAGCGGGAGCGCTGGCTGATGCCGCTGCTGGAAGGCGAGATCCGGTCCGCGTTCTGCATGACCGAGCCGGACGTCGCGTCCTCCGACGCCACCAACATCGCCACCCGGATCGTCCGCGACGGCGACGAGCACGTCATCAACGGCCGCAAGTGGTGGTCGTCCGGTGCGATGGACCCGCGCTGCGAGATCTTCATCGTGATGGGCAAGACCGACCCCGGCGCCGACCGGCACCGCCAGCAGAGCATGGTGCTGGTCCCCCGGGACACCCCGGGCGTGACGGTGCGCCGGGGCATGACCGTCTTCGGCTACACCGACGGTTCACACGGCGGGCACGCCGAGATCGACTTCACCGACGTCCGGGTGCCGGCGGAGAACCTGATCGGCGCCGAGGGCACCGGCTTCGCCATCGCCCAGGCCCGGCTGGGTCCGGGCCGGATCCACCACTGCATGCGGCTCATCGGGATGGCCGAGCGGGCGTTGGAGCTGCTGTGCCGGCGGGCGAACGAGCGCGTCGCGTTCGGCCGGCCGCTGGCCGAGCAGGGCGTCGTCCGGGAGTGGATCGCCGAGTCGCGGGTGCGCATCGAGCAGTCCCGACTGCTGGTGCTCAAGACGGCCTGGCTGATGGACACCGTCGGCAACAAGGGCGCGCACACCGAGATCCAGGCGATCAAGATCGGCACCCCGGCGATGGCGGAGTGGGTGATCGACAAGGCCATCCAGGGGTACGGCGGCGCCGGCGTCAGCCAGGACACCCCGCTGGCCGCCCTGTGGGCGCAGACCCGCACCCTGCGCCTCGCCGACGGCCCCGACGAGGTCCACCGCTCCTCCCTCGCCAAGCGCGAACTCCGCCGCTGGACCCCCACCCCCGCCTGACGGCGCACCGCGCACCGCGCACCGCGAGATCGTGGCGGTGGCCGTGGGCCGGGGCCGGGGCCGGACTGGGCTGGGGACGGCGGGGACGGGGCCCAGGGCTAGGCGGAGGTGCGGTGGATCAGTTGGGTGTCCAGGAGGATGTGGGGGGCGGGGAGGTCGTCGCCGCGGATCCGGGCGACCAGCAGCCGGGCCATCTGCCGGCCCATCTCCTCCACCGGCTGGAAGACGGTGGTCAGTGGCGGGTCCGCCTGCCGGGCGATCGGCGCGTCGTCGAACCCGACCACCGCGACGTCCTCGGGCACCCGCCGGCCGGCCTCGCGCAGCGTCCGTAGCGCGCCGAACGCCATCAGGTCGGACGCGACGAAGACCGCGTCCAGGTCCGGGCAGGCGTCCAACAGCCGGCGCATGCCGGCCGCGCCGCTGCCCTCGCTGAAGTCGCCGTACGCGATCAGGTCGGGGTTGACGCCGGTCCCGCTGGCCTTGACCGCCTCGGTGTAGCCGGCCAGCCGGGCCAGGCCGGCGCCCATGTCTTGCGGGCCGGCGATGGTGGCGATGCGTCGCCGCCCCCGGCCGGCCAGGTACTCCACCGCCTGCCGGGCGCCGCCCACGTTGTCCACGTCGACGAACCAGGCCGGCTGGGCGCCGGGTTGCAGCATCCGGGCCGGCCGACCGCCGAGCACGGCGGGCAGCCCGCGCTCCTCCAGCAGGGTCGGCAGCGGGTCGGAGTCGTGCAACGACAGCAGCAGGACGCCGTCGACGTGCTGGTTGGTCAGGTGGTGCTCGACCCGCTCCCGCTCCACCGCCGACTGGGCCATGGCCAGCCAGAGCTGCATCGGGGTCTCCAGCAGGGCGGAGCTGATCCCCCGCACGATGCCGGCGAAGAACGGCTCGGTGAAGACCCGTTCGCCGGATTCGGACACCACCAGCGCGACGGAGTCGGTCCGCTGGGTGACGAGCGCGCGGGCGGCTCGGTTCGGCACGTACCCCAGCTCGGCGATGGCCTGCTGGACCGCGGCCCGGGCCTCCGGGCTGACCTGGGGCGAGCCGTTGACCACGCGGGAGACCGTGCCCCGACCGACGCCGGCGCGCGCCGCGACCGCGTCGAGGGTCGGGCGCCCGAGCGACCGGGTGCGCTGCGTTGTCATCGTCTGCTCCTCCGACGGCGGGCGGGCCCGGTGCCACCTGTGGGACGTGGACACCGGGACCGCCCTGATGGCTGGCCCGAGCCTATTGTGCGGCCAGACCGTTGCGTCGGATCACCGAGGCGTACCACCTGGCACTGGACTTGGGGATGCGGACCTGGGTTTCGTAGTCGACGTGGATCATGCCGAACCGCTTGGTGTAACCCCAGGCCCATTCGAAATTATCCATCAGCGACCAGGCGAAGTATCCCCGCAGGGGCACCCCGGCGCTGATCGCCTCGTGCGCGGCGCGCAGGTGGGCGTCGAAGTAGGCGAGCCGGTCGACGTCGTCGACCTCCCCGTCGACCACCGTGTCGACGAACGCCGAGCCGTTCTCGGTGACGTAGAGCGGCAGGTCGGTGTACTCGTCGTGCACCCGGCGCAGCGTCTCGACCAGGCCGGGGGCGTCGATTTCCCAGTTCATGTCCGTGACCGGGACGCCTCGGGTGACGAACCGGACGTCCTCGCTGCCCGGCCAGCAGGAGGGCGCCCGCCAGTACGGCTCCGGCTCGGCCCCCTCGACCGGGGCGGCGATCACGTGCCGGCTGTAGTAGTTGATCCCGACCAGGTCCAGCGGCGTGGAGATGGTGGCAAGGTCACCATCGCGTACGTGATCGAAGTCGGTCACCGCGCTCAGGTCGGCCACCAGGTCCTCCGGGTACGACCCGCGCAGCAGCGGGTCGAGGAAGAACCGGTTGGCCAGCCCGTCGATCCGCCGGGCGGCGTCGACGTCGCCGGGCGCGTCGCTGGCCGGGTCGACGGGGTAGAGGTTGACGGTCACCCCCACCTCGGAGCCGGGCCGGGCGGCCCGCAGCGCCTGCACGGCCAGGCCGTGCCCGAGCATCAGGTGGTGCCCGGCGCGGACCGCGTCCGCTCCGTTGGACCGGCCGGGGGCGTGCACCCCGGAGCCGTAGCCGAGGAACGCCGAGCACCACGGCTCGTTCAGCGTGGTCCAGTAGCGCACCCGGTCGCCGAGCGCGTCGGCGACCAGCGTGGTGTAGTCGGCGAAGCGGGCGGCGGTGTCCCGGGCCGGCCAGCCCCCGGCGTCCTCCAGCGGCTGCGGCAGGTCCCAGTGGTAGAGGGTGAGCCACGGCTCGATCCCGTGCGCCAGCAGCTCGTCGACGAGCCGGCGGTAGAAGTCCAGGCCCTGCGGGTTGGCCGCGCCGGCGCCGCCGGGCTGCACCCGGGGCCAGGAGACCGAGAAACGGTACGACTTGAGCCCCAGCTCCGCCATCAGCGCGACGTCGCCGCCGAGCCGGTGGTAGTGGTCGCAGGCCACGTCGCCGGTGTGCCCGGCGACCACCCGGCCGTCGGTGTGGCTGAAGGTGTCCCAGATCGACGGGGTACGGCCGTCCTCGGCCGCCGCCCCCTCGATCTGGTACGCCGCGGTCGCGGCCCCCCACAGGAAGCCGGGCGGAAAGGTCAGCCCGGGGCGCTCGTCGAGGACGCCGACGGCGGGCGGGCTGGCGGGGTTGCTCACGACTTGACGGCACCTTCCATGATCCCGCCGATGATCTGGCGGCCGAACACGATGAACACGATGACCAGCGGAACGGTACCGATGGCCGTGGCGGCGAACACCTGGGAGTAGTCGGTGTAGTAGGCGTACGAGAGGAAGGAGAGCGAGACCTGCAGGGTCGGGTTCTCCGGGGTGAGGATGGCGTACGGCCAGAGGAACGAGTTCCAGGTCTCCATGAAGGTCAGCAGACCGAGGACGCCGGCGGCGGGACGCAGCGCGGGCAGCACGATGCTCCAGTAGATCCGGAACGTGCTCGCCCCGTCGACGCGACCGGCCTCGATCAGCTCGTCGGAGATCGCCTGGCTGGCGTACTGCCGCATCATGAACACGCCGAAGGCGGTGACCAGGAATGGCACGGTGACCGCGTAGAGGGTGTCGTACCACCCCAGGTCCTGCATCATGCCCCAGAGCGGGATGAGCCCCATCTGGGTCGGGATCATCATGGTGACGATGATCGCCAGCAGGAGGGCGTTGCTGCCCTTGAACCGCAGCTTGGCGAAGGCGAACCCGGCCAGCGAACCGGTGAGCACCACCGACAGGGTGACCACCGAGGAGACGATGATCGAGTTCATCATGCCGGTGAGGAAGTTGGCGGCGTCGTTGTCGAGCACCCGCCCGAAGTTGTCACCGAACGCTCCGCCGGGGGTCAGCGGCGGCGGCACGTCGTTGATGGATTCCAGGCTGCGAGTGCCGATCACCATCATGTAGTAGAACGGGTAGATCGACAGCAGCGCCGCGAGGACGAGCGCCATGTAGGTCAGCGGGCTGGTGCGCCACAGGCGCTGGGAAGCCGAGATCATCGATCTCTCCTCACTTTGCCGAGCGGCGGACGAGTAGGAAGTTGAACACCGACACCACAACGATGATCATGAAGATGGCCCAGGCGACCGCGGCTCCGTAGCCGGCGGTGTTCAGGTTCACGATGCCCATCTCGTACATGTACATGGCCAGCGTCTGGAACTCCCGCTGGTTGCCGCCGATGATGTTGCCGTTGCCGAAGAGCAGGGGCTCGGTGAAGAGCTGCATGCCGCCGATCGTGGACAGGATGACCACGAAGATGAAGGTGGGCTTGAGCATGGGCAGGGTGATCTGCCAGAACTGCCGCCACTGGCTGGCGCCGTCGATCGCCGCGGCCTCGTAGAGGTCCTTCGGGATCGCCTGCATGCCGGCGAGCAGGATCAGGGTGTTGTACCCGGTCCACCGCCAGTTGACCATGGAGGAGATGGCCATCCAGGAACTCCAGCGGTGCCCGTCCCAGTCGACCGGGTCGACACCGACGAAGCCGAGCAGCCAGTTGAACAGGCCGAACTCCCGCTGGAACAGCATCCCGAAGACGATCGCGACCGCGGCCACCGACACCACGTTCGGCATGAAGATGGCCATCCGGAAGAAGGTCTTGGCGCGCAGGAAGGTCCGGTTGAGCAGGTTCGCCAGGAAGAGGGCGAGCAACAGCTGCGGGATGGTCGACAGGGCAAAGATGCCGAACGTGTTGACCAGCGCGTTCCAGAAGTACTCGTCGGACGCTAGCCGAGTGTAGTTGTCGAAGCCGATGAACGAGCGGTCGCCGATCATGTCCCAGTCGTGCAGCGACATCCAGGCGGTACGCAACATCGGGTACAACCCGAACGCGCCGAAGATCAGGAAGAAGGGGGCGATGTAGAGGTACGGCGAGTACTTGACATCGAGGCGGTTGAGAAACCTTCCCCGGCTACGTCGGGAAGAGACGTCGGGAGAAGGCGGTGCTGCTGGCGACGGCGGTGCGGTCGTGGCCGACAGGCTCATGCGAATTTCCTTTTCCGGCGAGGCCCGGGGGCCCTCGCGCAGGGAGCTACGCGGAGGGGACCGGCCGGTGGCGTCCGGGTACTCCCGAACGCCACCGGCAGGGAATCACTCAGAAGGCACCCTGAGTCTTTGCGTCCTTCGTGAACTGCTCCCAGGCCTTCGCCTTGTCGGCCTGCCCGTTCTCGAACGCCCGCAGGGCCGGCTCGAGCGCGTTCTCCTTCACCGCCTGGTGCTTCGGACCCAGGTGGATCGGCTGGATCTTGGCGACGCTCTCCCCGAAGATCTTGCCGGTCGGCGCGTTGCTGAAGTACTCGTTGGTGTAGCTGAGGAACGCGTCGTTCTTCAGCGCCTCCAGGTTGGTGGGCAGCGGGCCCTTGAGCTTGAAGGCGTCCACCTGGCTCTTCGCGTTGGTCAGGTACTCGGCGAGCTTCGCCGCCTCCTTCGGGTACTTGCTCTGCTCCGGAACCGCGAGCCACGAGCCGCCCCAGTTACCGCCGCCACCCGGCACGGCCGCGACATCCCACTTGCCCTTGTTGGCCGCACCGGAGTTGTCCGAGACGATGCCGAGCATCCAGGACGGGCAGAAGGTGGCCGCGAAGGTGCCCTGCTTGAAGCCACCCGACCACTCCGGCGACCAGGTCTGCGCCTTGGCGGAGATGTCCGCCATCGAGGTGGCGGTGTCCCAGGCGTTCTTCACCGCGGGGCTGGTGTCCGCGATGATGTTGTCGTCCTTGTCGTAGAACAGATCACCGTTGCCCTGGAAGAGCACGCCGTTGGAGACGGCGGTGATCGAGTCGATGAACGCCTTGCCGCCGCTGCCCTGCTTGTACTTCAGGCCGGCCTCGTGGAAGCCCTTCCAGTCCGTCCAGAGCGCCGACACCTGGTCGCGCTCGGTGGGCAGGCCGGCCGCCTGGAACAGGTCCTTGCGGTAGCAGACCGCGAGGCTGCCGACGTCGGTCGGCAGGCCGATCAGCCGGCCGTCCGATGCCTTGCCCAGCTCCCACTTCCAGGGCAGGTACTCCTTGGAGTGGTCGGCGACCAGCGGCGTGAGGTCGGCCCAGTTGCGCGGGTTGGGCTTGAACTCGTTGAGGATGCCCTCTTCCAGGGCGGTGACGTCCGCCGCGCCCTTGCCGGTGGCCAGGTAGCGGACCAGCTTCGGCCGGTACTCACCGAGCTGGGCGGTCTTGCGCAGCTCGACCTTGATTCCGGTGTCCTTCTCGTACTGCTTGACGATCTCGTCGTAGCCGAACTCGCCGAAGGTGTCGACGACCAGCTTGGCCGGCTTCTCGCCGGCCGCCGGCTCGTCGTCGTTGCCGCAGGCTGCGAGACCGCCGATTGCGGTGATCGCGGCCAGGGCAGCGGCCGCCAGGCGGGTACGCCGCGTGGTGACACTCATTCGCTGACCCCTCTTTCCGGTGGTGAGGCTGGGTGGTTTGTGGTGGGGGGTGCTTGCCGCGCCGGGTCGGCGCCGGCGGTGCCGGCGGCCGGATGGAGGAGCGTGGGTGACCCGCGCCACCTCCGGGAGCGCTCCCATGAGATTGCCGGCGGGTAACGGGGGTGTCAATAGGGCGATGGGAGCGTTCCCAGATCGTTACCGCCATCGACCCCGGTGGCAGGTCACCCGAAAACGCGAAAATCCCGGCACCTCGGCCGGCGACTCACCACGGTTGCCCACTGCGGCGGGCGACGCGGGGTCAGCAGAAGCGGCGCAGCAGAGTGCCGGCGCGGTCGACGTCGAAGCGGGCGGGGTCGAATGTGGAGCCCGCCCAGTCGAGCAGCAGGGCGTGCGCCGGGTCGGCGACGTCGGCCGGATCGCCCTGATCGCCCAGCGCCACCAGCAGCGCCCGGTAGCCCGACGGGCCGCCGATGCCCTCCGGCGGGCAGGCCCGCTCGCCGTCCAGGCAGACCGGGTACCGCTCCTCCGGGTCGGCGGTCAGCGCGTCCTCGACCACCAGGTCGTGCTCCCACCAGTCGCCGAAGTCGTAGGTGTAGGAGAACCGGCTGCCCTTGCCGAGCACCGCGTCGAGCCGCACGTCCAGCTCGTCGTGCAGCGCCAGCTCGCCGTCCGGGTCGGGCTCGCCGTACTGCACCGCGTCGATCTCGAACGAGTGCAGGTGGCAGTCCCGCCAACCCATCGCGTGCTGCACCACCCGGTGCAGCCGATCCAGCGTGTAGCCGGCCGGAACGAGCACCCGGCGCCAGACCGGCGGACGGACGCCGGCGAGGGACATCTTCAGCTGGAAGATCTGACGCGGCATGCTGTCCTGTCCTCCCGCGGCTTAGGCTGCCAGCATGATCTGCCGAGCGTGCCGGGCCCGGCGACACGACGACTGCCCGGGCCGGAACTGGTGCGACTGCCAGCACCGTACCGCCCGACCGACCCCTCCGGTCACCGGTCCGGCCAGCGAATGACCGTCGGAATCCCGATCCGGCGGCTCTGGCCCGAGCCGGCGGCGCAGCCGCTGGACGACGCCGCGCTCACCGCGCTCTACGGCCGCGCCGACCAGCCCCGCCTGCGAGTCAACTTCGTGGCCAGCCTGGACGGCGCGGTCACCGTGGACGGCTACTCCGCCGGGCTCTCCGGCGAGCCGGACAAGCGGGTGTTCGGCCTGCTGCGGATGCTCTGCGACGCGCTGGTGGTGGCCGCCGGCACACTGCGCCACGAGGGCTACCGGGCGGTCCGGCTCGACGAGCGCCGCCGCGCCTGGCGCCGCGAGCACGGGCTGGCCGAGTACCCGACGCTGGTCGTCGTCTCCGGTTCGCTCGACCTCGACCCGGCGCAGGCCGCGTTCGCCGACGCCCCGGTCCGCCCGGTGGTGCTCACCCACGCCGGCGCCGAACCGCAGCCCGGGCTGACCGACGTCGCCGACGTGCTGCGCTGCGGCACCGACCGGGTCGACCTGGCCGCCGGCCTCGACGAGCTGCACAAGCGTGGGCTGACCGAGCTGCTCTGTGAGGGCGGCCCGCAGCTGTTCGGCGCGCTCACCGCCGCCGACCTGGTGGACGAGCTGTGTCTCACCGTCGCGCCGTTGCTCGCCGGGCCGGGCCCGGGCCGGATCATCGCCGGCGACGCCGCGCCACCCCGGCAGCTGCCGCTGCGGCACGTGCTCGCCGCCGACGACGGCGTCCTCATGCTCCGCCACGCCCGCGAGTGAACCCCGGGTCGGCAACGGCCCGTCGCTGACCCGGCACCCAGCGTCGCGTGCCTGACTGGCGATGGTGTCGTCCGCCGCGTCGCGTGGCAACCTGTCGTACTCCTCGGGCAGGATGCACCTCATGCGCGCCGACCGTGATGCCCGACCGACCCGAGTCGCCCGATGACCGACGCCGGCCTCGACACCCCGGGCGAGCCGGTCGGCCGGGTGCTGGGCACCGCCGACGCCACCCCGTTGCAGTTCTGGACGGCCGTGGCCCCCGGCAGCTACCTCCAGCTCGACGACGTGGTGGTGACGCGGCGTGAGCTGCCCGACCGCGAGCCGGTGACGATCGCCGGGGTGGTCACCCAGGTCCGGGCCCGGCACGAGGGCGCCCAGTTCGACTCCGACGTCTTCGCCATCGCCGACGGCACGCTGCCCGCGCAGGTGCAGGAGGCGGCCGAGGTGACCACCACCCGGGTCGACCCGGAGTTCTACGTGCCGCCGACCCCGGGGGCGGTGGTGCACCGGGCCGAGGGCGACGCCCGCGCCCGGGCGCTGCACTTCGACCGGATGGAGCGGCGCATCCCGATGGGGATGGGTCGCGACGGGGTGCCGGTCTACCTCAACGCCGACTTCCTCGACGGCAGCCGGGGCGCGCACGTCTCCATCTCCGGCATCTCCGGCGTGGCCACCAAGACCAGCTTCGCCACCTTCCTGCTCTACTCGGTCTTCCGTTCCGGGGTGCTGGGCGGCGACGCGGTCAACGCCAAGGCGCTGATCTTCAACGTCAAGGGCGAGGACCTGCTCTTCCTCGACCATCCCAACACCCGGCTCGACGAGCCCACCCGCGCGGCGTACGCGAAGCTCGGGCTGACCGCCGGCGCGTTCCCCGACGTCCGGGTGTACGCCCCGCCCCGGGTCGGCGACTCGGCCGGCACTCCGGACGTGAGCAGCCGGCTCACCGGCGTCGACGCCTTCTACTGGACGCTGAGCGAGTTCTGCGCCGACCGGCTGCTGCCGTACGTCTTCGCCGACGCCGACGACGAGCGCCAGCAGTACACGATGGTGGTCCACTCGGTCACCGCGCACCTGGCCCGCTACGCCCAGCCCGCCGACGGCGGGGTGAGCATCGACGGGGTCCGGCTCGGCTCCTACGGCGACTTGGTCGACCACATCGTCGACCAGCTCAACGACGACGAGACCCGCTCCGACTGGGCTGGCAGCGCGGTCGGTCTGGGCACCGTCAACGCGTTCGCGAGGCGGTTGATCGGCAGCAAGAAGGACCTCGCCCGGCTGATCCGCGGCGACCTCGCCACCCGCCGCCCGCACTCGATCAACACGAGCGAGTCGGCGCAGGTCACCGTGGTCGACCTGCACAACCTTCCGGACCGCGCCCAGCGGTTCGTGGTCGGTGTGACGCTCAAGAGCGAGTTCGAGCGCAAGGAGAAGTCCGGAACCGCCAAGCCGCTGCTCTTCGTCGTCCTCGACGAGCTCAACAAGTACGCCCCCCGCGAGGGCTCCTCGCCGATCAAGGAGGTGCTGCTGGACATCGCCGAGCGGGGCCGCTCGCTCGGCGTGATCCTGATCGGCGCCCAGCAGACGGCGAGCGAGGTGGAGCGGCGGATCGTCACCAACTCGGCGATCCGGGTGGTCGGCCGGCTCGACCCGGCCGAGGCCTCCCGCCCGGAGTACGGTTTCCTGCCGCCGGCGCAGCGGCAACGGGCGCTGCTGGCCAAGCCGGGCACCATGTTCGTCAACCAGCCCGACATCCCCGTGCCGCTCTGTCTGGAGTTCCCGTTCCCGGCCTGGGCCACCCGGGTCTCCGAGGCGGGCCGCGCGCCATCGGAGACGCTGCGCTCGATCACCCAGTCCGCCGACCCGTTCGCCGTCGTGGGCTCCGGCGGCGGCACCGACGACGACATCCCGTTCTAGGGGGGCCAGCGCAGCCATGAAGATCCTGCACACCTCGGACTGGCACGTCGGCAAGGTGCTCAAGGGGCAGTCCCGGGCCGAGGAACACAAGGCCGTGCTGGCCGGGGTGATCGACATCGCGATAGCCGAGCAGCCGGATCTGGTCATCGTCGCCGGTGACCTCTACGACACGGCCGCGCCCACCTCCGAGGCCACCCGGCTGGTCACCCGGGCGCTGACCGCGCTGCGCCGCACCGGCGCGGACGTGGTCGCGATCGGCGGCAACCACGACAACGGCCCGGCGCTGGACGCGCTGCGGCCGTGGGCGGAGGCTGCCGGGATCACGCTGCGCGGCGGGGTACGGGAAAACCCGGACGAGCACGTGATCGACGGCACCACCGCCGGCGGCGAGCGGTGGCAGTTGGCCGCGCTGCCGTTCCTGTCCCAGCGGTACGCGGTGCGCGCGCTGGAGATGTACGAGCTGACCGCCGCCGAGGCCAACCAGACGTACGCCGACCACCTGGGACGGGTGCTGGGTCGACTCACGGAGGGCTTCACCGAGCCGGACCGGGTGCACCTGGTCACCGCGCACCTGACGGTGACCGGCGCGACCACCGGCGGCGGCGAGCGGGACGCGCACACCGTGCTCGGCTACGCCGTGCCGGCCACCGTCTTCCCGGCCACCGCGCACTACGTGGCGCTGGGCCACCTGCACCGGGCGCAGCGGGTCATCGGCCCCTGCCCGGTGCGCTACAGCGGCAGTCCGCTCGCGGTCGACTTCGGCGAGCAGGAGAACGTCCCCTCCGTGACCGTGGTCGAGGTGACGGCGAGCACCGCGGCCCGGGTCCGCGAGGTGCCGGTGACCGCGGCGAGCGCGCTGCGCACCGTGCGGGGCACCCTGGCCCAGCTCGCCGAGATCGAGGCGCCGGACGCCTGGCTACGGGTGTACGTGCGGGAGCAGCCCCGCGCCGGCCTCCGCGAAGAGGTCCAGGAGCTGCTTCCCCGTGCCCTGGAGATCCGGATCGACCCGGAGCTGCTCGCCGCGCCGGGCAGCGGCGCCCGCATCGCGCAACGCTCCGGGCGCTCGCCCCGGGAGCTGTTCGCCGACTATCTGGACAGCCGGGGGCACGCCGACGAGGGCGTCCGGGAGCTCTTCGACGAACTCTTCGAGGAGGTCGAGCACTGATGCGTCCGATGCGGCTGGACATGGCCGGTTTCACGGTCTTCCGGGACGAGACGACCGTCGACTTCACCGACGCCGACTTCTTCGCCCTGATCGGCCCGACCGGCTCGGGCAAGTCCACCGTGCTGGACGCCATCTGTTTCGCCCTCTACGGCACGGTGCCCCGCTGGGGCGGCACCCGGGGGCTGGCGAACGCGCTCGCGCCGTCGGCGACGGAGGCCCGGGTTCGGCTGGTCTTCGAGTCCGGCGGCGCCCGGTACGTGGCCACCCGGGTGGTGCGCCGGGACGGCCGGGGCAACGTCAAGACCGCGAACGCCGGGTTGCAGCTGATGCCGGCCGGCTTCGACGTGACCAAGCTGGACACCGGCCTGAGCCCGGAGGACCTCGGCGAGGTGGTGGCCGGCACCCCCGCCGAGATGGAGCAGGCGGTGCTGGAGGCGGTCGGGCTGCCGTACGAGCAGTTCACCAGCTGTGTGGTGCTGCCGCAGGGCCAGTTCGCCGACTTCCTGCACGCCAAGCCGGCGACCCGGCAGCAGATCCTGGTCAACCTGCTCGGCCTCGGCGTCTACGAGGACGTGCAGAAGCGGGCGACCGCGCGCGCGGCGCAGGCGGAGGCCCGACTGGACGCGGTCGACCAGGTGCTCGCCGGGCTCACCGGCGTGGACGACGAGGCGCTGGCCGAGGCCGACGCCCGGGTCGACCGGATGACCGAGCTGGCCGCCGCGGTGACCGCTGCTGTGCCGGAGCTGGCGGCGGCCCGGGCCGCGGCGCGCGAGGCGGCGGCGGCGCTGAGCGCCCTCGACGACGAGCTCACCGTGCTGACCGGGGTGCGCGCGCCGGGCGGCGTGGCCGAGGTGGCCCTCGCCGTGACCATGGCACGGGCCGACGCCGAGGCGGCGGCCACCGGCGTCTCGCTGGCCGAGGAGCGGGAGGAGAAGCTTCGCGGCGAGCTCGCCGGCGCCGGGGACGAAAGCGCGCTGCGGATGCTGCTGCGGGCGTACGACGACCGCGACCGGCTGACCGGCGAGGCCGAGACGGTCCGCGCGACGGTGACCGCGGCGAACGGCGAACACGCCGCGGCGGTAGCGTCGCTGGCAGCCGCCCGCGCCGACGCCGAGCGGGCCGAGGCCGAGCTGGAGGCGGCCTTCCGGGCGCACGAGGAGGCGAAGGCCACCGACCTGGCGGTCGGCCTGCGGGTGCACCTGCATCCCGGCGCCGCCTGCCCGGTCTGCGAGCAGCCGGTGGCCGAGGTGCCGGCGGTGCCGGCCGACTCGGCGGTGGCCGCCGCCACGGCGGCCGGCAAGGCGGCGCGGGCCGCAACGAAGGCCGCCCAGGCGGTCGTGCAGCAGCGGGACGCGGCGGCGCGTGACCTGGAACGGCTGCTGGTGCAGGCCCGGGCCCGGCAGGAGCAGCTGGACGCCCGGTTGGCCGAGCTGGCCGGGCAGCTCTCCGGGGCGGCCGAGCCGGCCGTGTTGCGCCGGGAGTTGGCCGAGCACGCCCGGCTGCGGCGCGCGCTGGAGGAGGCGGCGACCGCCGTTCGGGCCGGCCGGGACGCGGCCCGAACGGCCCGCGCCGGGGTGGACGCCGCCGAGGAGCGGCTGCGGGCGGCCTGGCGGGGCTTCGACACCATCCGGGACGGGCTGGCCCGGTTCGGCCCTCCCGCGACCGACCGGGACGACGTCTCCGCCGCGTGGGCGGCGCTGACCGGTTGGGCGGCCACCGAGGCGGACCGGCGCCGCGCCGACCGGGCCGGTCGGGCCGCCGTGGTCGCCGAGGCCGAGGGGGCGGCCGACGCGGTGCAGCGGAGCATCGCCGGCATCTTCGCCGCCGCGGACGTGCCGGTCGCGGACGATCCGGTGCACGCCGCGACCGTGGCGGTGGAGCGGGCCGAGGCCGACCGGCGTCGGCTTCGGGAACGCCGCGAGCAGGCCGGGACTCTGCGCGAGCAGCGCGCCGGTCACGAGCGGGAGGCTCAGGTGGCCCGCGCGCTGGCCGGGCATCTGCGGGCCAACAACTTCGAACGGTGGCTGCTGGCCGAGGCGTTGGACCTGCTGGTCGACGGTGCGTCGGGCATCCTGCGGGAGCTCTCCGGCGGGCAGTACGAGCTGGTGCACGACAAGGGTGAGTTCTTCGTGGTCGACCACCACGATGCCGGGCTGCGCCGGGGCGTGCGCACGCTCTCCGGCGGCGAGACGTTCCAGGCGTCGCTGGCGTTGGCGCTCGCGCTCTCCGAGCAGCTGGCCGGGATGTCGACCACGGCGGCGACCCTGGAGTCGATCGTCCTGGACGAGGGCTTCGGCACGCTGGACGCGGCCACCCTGGACACGGTGGCGGCCACCCTGGAAAACCTGGCCGCCCGGGGCGACCGGATGGTCGGCGTGGTCACCCACGTGCCGGCGCTGGCCGAACGGATCCCGGTCCGGTTCGAGGTGCGCAAGGATGCCCGCTCGGCGCGCGTGGAACGGACCGGCCGGTGAGCGCGAGGAGTGCAGCGCAGCGGAGCCCCGCAGTCGCGAACGAAGGCGCGACTCCGTGACCGACGCCGCGTTCTTCGTCGACTCGTGGGACCCGGCGTACGGTGCGTCGTTCGAGGCGTCCGCCGCCGGGCCGGCCACGCCGAGCAGCGCGCAGGTCGACGCGGACGTGGAGCTGCCGGCCGTGGACTGGCGGGCGATCGGGGTACGGCCGGGAGTGCGGGCGCCGGACGTGGTGCTGCTGGTTGACGGGGTACGCCGGATCGACGCGAGCATCTGGACGGCCGAGGCCGACGGGGGGTCGTTCCCCGGGTTGGCCGCCTCGTACGCGGCGGGGGTGGTCCGCTGCGACCTGGGCCGGGGTGCGGCGCAGCTGGCCGGCGCCCGGGTGGGCCGGGGCCTGTTCACCGCGAGCCCGTCGGCGCAGGACGTGGTGGCGGGGGCGATCCGCTACCCGGTGCACCGGGTGGGCGGCACCGGTGAGCTGGCCAAGTTGCCGGCTGCCGTGCAGGGCCCGCTGACCGCGCTGGAGGTGGCGGTCTCCGACGCCGCCCGGGTCGACGGCGATCTGCTGGTGGTGGACGGCCCGTTGCGCAGCCGGCGGCAGTTGCCGCGCACACTCGGTTACATCAAGACCCAGCACAGCCAGTACCTGGAAGCCCGGCTGACCGCGGTGGTGACCACCCTGGCGCCGGGTGAACGTTCGCCCGTGTTCCGGCTCGGCACGGCGTGGGGCGGCTGGTCGTGGTATCTGCGGCTGCCGGTGGCTGTCGGCGCGCCGTGGGCCGGCATCGTCCGGGTGGAGTGCTCCGCCGACCTGCCCGTCGAGGCGGCGATCGAGCTGGCCGACCTGTCGCTGGTCACCCTGCCCCGGTTCGCCTCCACCCCGTACAAGGACCCACGGGCCCCGCAGAACCTGATCCCGATCGCCGGCCTGGAGCGCCGGCTGCGGGCCCTGCTCGGCGACTCCCGGTTGTTGCACCGTGCGCTGACGGCCGCGGCCCGAGCGGGCCGCTGACCGCGGATACTGGTCGGGATGGGACGCAAGCGGGCGGGTGACCGGGTGGTCGAGCAGGTGGACACCGGGCAGGCCGAGCTGATCCCGGATCCGGACCGGCCCGGTTCGTGGACGCTGCTGCTGGACGGCGCCCCGCAGTCGCACGTCGACCTGAACGACCCCACCCACCTGGAGTTCGAGTACGTCCGGCGGCTGGCCGCGGCGATCGACCTGATCGCGCCCACCGGCGAGCCGCTGCGGGTGCTGCACCTCGGTGGTGGCGCGTTGACCCTGCCCCGGTACGTCTCCGCCACCCGGCCCGGCTCCACGCAGCGGGTGTCCGAGGTGGACGGCGCGTTGGTGGAGCTGGTCCGCCGGGCGCTGCCCTGGCCGGCCGATGCCCGGCTGCGGGTCCGGGTCGAGGACGCCCGCGCCGTGCTGGCCGCCACCCGGGACGCCAGCTACGACGTGGTGGTCGCCGACGTCTTCGCCGGCGCTCGCACCCCGGCTCACCTCACCTCGGTGGAGTACGCGGCCGAGGTGGCCCGGGTGCTCCGGCCGGCTGGCTGGTACCTGGCGAACCTCGCGGACGGCCCGCCGCTGCGGCACGCCCGCGGGCAGGTCGCCACGGTCCGCTCGGTGCTGCCCCGGGCCTGCCTGGTCGGGGACGCGGCCGTGCTGCGCGGCCGTCGGTACGGCAACCTCGTCCTGGTCGCCGGGCGGACCACGCCTCCGGTGGCCGAGCTGACGCGGCGGGCGGCCGGCGACTGGTTTCCCGGCCGGGTGGTGGCCGGCGACGAGCTGGACCGCTTCGCCGGTGGTGCTCCGGTGGTGCGGGACGCCGACGCCACCGGCTCCGACCCGCCACCGCCGGGCCTGTTCTCCGTCCGCCGCTGATCTGTCCGCCGAGCGGCAGCGCAGAACTTTTTTCGCGGTTTGTTGATCCGCTCGGGGCGGCGCTGCGTACCACCGGGCGGCCCGCCTGGTGGGCGGCGTTGGTCAACAGACACCCCGGAGGTCTGCATGCATGCGGTGGCGGCCGGTTGGCATGGCGACGCGATTCGCGTGGACTGGATGTCCGCACGTCCCTCGTCGCGGCCGACCTCGTCTGCCCGGGGGGTCGACGGACGACCGCCCGCTCGCCAGAATGGTCCGGTGACGCCGCGACCGGCGCCCGGGCGCCATCAGGCGACGTCAACCGAGGCGAGCCACTCCGACCAGTTGATCCGGCTGCTCTACGCGGAGCACGCCGGTCCGTTGCTGATGTTCGTCATGCGGCTCACCGGGGGGGACCGGCAGCGCGCGGAGGACATCGTCCAGGAGACGCTGCTGCGGGCCTGGCGCAACGCGCACCGCCTCGGCGCGCAGGGGCAGGGGTCGTTGCGGCCCTGGCTGGTCACCGTGGCCCGCCGTATCGCGATCGACGAGCATCGCAGCGAGCAGGCCCGGCCGCCGGAAACGTACGACCGGGACCTGACCGCGTTCGCCGAGGCGGACAGCACCGACCGGGTGCTGCGCACGATGACCGTGGCGGACGCCCTGCGTACGCTGAGTCAGTCGCACCGCGAGATCCTGATCTCGACGTACTTCCGGGGGCGGACGGTGCCGGAGGCCGCCGAGGAGTTGGGGCTTCCACTCGGCACCGCCAAGTCGCGGGTCTACTACGCGCTGCGCGCGCTTCGCACGGCTCTGCAGGAGCGGGGGGTGACAGAATGAGCCGGCCAGACCACATGGACGTCGCCGCGTACGCGTTGGGCGTCCTCGACGAGCAGGACACCGAGCGGTTCGAGGAGCATCTCGCCACCTGCTGGGCCTGCGCGGCCGAGCTGGAGACGATGGTGCCGGTCGTCGGGCTCCTCTCCGGCATCGACGGCGAGACGATGATGGCGCTGGAGCAGGCCGCGACCGACCCGGCGCTGCTGGACCGGACGCTGGTCGCGGTCCGCGCCGATCGACGACGCACCCGGTTCCGCCAGTTGCTCGCCACCGCCGCGGCGGTGGTGGTCTTCGGTGGCCTGACCGCGGTCGGTTTCGTGAGCGTCACCGACGACGAACCGCCGGGGGTGCTCGCCGAGCCGACGCTGAGCGCGCCGGGGAACGAGCCGCCGACGAGTGCGCCGACCGGGGCGCCTTCCGGCCCGGGGGTCGGCGGTAACGAGGAGGAGGGTGACCAGGTCGACGCCACCGACCCGACCACGGGTGTGCAGACGACGATGTTCCTGGTCACCAAGGACTACGGCACCCGGATCAACTTCAGCCTTCAGCGGTTGCCCGGCCCGCTCATCTGCCGACTGGTGGTGCAGCGGAAGAACTCGACCACGGAGGTCATCTCGACCTGGTCGGTGCCGCCTGGCGGCTACGGCACCAACACTCGCCCGCAGGGCCTCGAGTTGAGCGCTTCGACGTCGGCCCAGGTCGCCGACATCAAGCAGATCCAGGTGCAGTCGGTGAACGGTAACGGGGTGGCCAGTCCGCTGGTCACGGTGCCCATGTAGGTTCGCGTACCGCATCGGCGTCGGCCATTATGACAATGGCCGGCGCCGATGCGTCGTTGCATCGGAGCGGTCCGCGCTCGGGCACACGCACGGGCACCCGGATCGGTTCAATCAATTCACGTGAAATTGACCACTGTTACTCCTTCAACCTTGACAGCTCTCCTGCCGTACCTATGGGTGAACTGCCAAGAATGAGGAGGGCACGTGGCACAGATGAAGCGGACCGTCATCGTCGCGAGCGCGATGGTCGCACTAACGGCCTGCGCTCCTGCGGGTTACGACGGGGCGAACTCGAGCGCGGCCGAGCCGGTCGCCGTCGCCGCGGCCGAGCCCACCGCGGCGGCTGAACCCGAGGCCTCGGCGTCCGCGGAGGCTCCCGCCGACGCGCCGCCGCCCGCGGACGTCGACCTGACCGAGCAGTTGATCGGCAAGAAGGTCGCCCGGATGGGCAAGGTGGTCACCGATCAGGACGGCTGGATCCTGTACCGCTTCGACAAGGACACCGCCGACCCGCCCGCATCGAACTGCGTGGACAAGTGCGCGCAGGTGTGGCCGCCGGCGCTGACCGACGGCAACGCGCAGCTCACCGGCGTCTCCGACGACAAGGTCGGCAGCGTGACCCGGCAGGACGGCACCCGCCAGCTCACTGTCGGCGGCTGGCCGGTGTACCGCTACATCGGTGACAAGAAGCCCGGCCAGTGGAAGGGCCAGGCCGTCGGCGGCACCTGGTTCGTGGTCCAGCCGGACGGCAAGAAGAACCTCAGCTGCCTGCCCACCTCGACGCCGAAGGCGGTCGCCCCGCCAGCGGACAGCGGGTCGAACGACGCCGGCAGCTCGGGCTACTCGTACTGAGCCCGGGCGCCACGAGAGCGCGGTGGTCGGTCGCAGCCGGGGAGGGCGCGGCCGGCCACCGTCGTATCGAGGGGCTTCCGGGCTCAGCGGCATGACCCGTCCCGACGGCGGCGCCGACGCCCGGCAGGCAGGCAGGCAGGCAGTGGGTACCGCCCACCGGCCCTTGTTCCGGTAACCTTCCGGCCGCTGCCGCTCTGCGGTAACCACCGGGAGGTAAGAAATCTTGACCACACTCATCGCCCTCCTCGTGGCCGTCGTGCCTGGGGCGCTGCTCGGCTTCGCCCTTCCGCCGGGGCGCTACCGCTGGGTTGCCTGGGCGGCCGCCCCCGCCCTGACTCTGGGCCTGATCGCGCTGACGATGGCCTGGCTGCCCACGCTCGGGCTTCCCGACAGCGCCCTGGCGACGCTCGTCGTGGAGCTGCTCGTGGCCGGCGCCGCGGTCGCGCTCTCCCGGCTGCTGTGCCGGCGCACCGCCGACAACCAGCGGCCGACCGCCGAGCGCGGCGCCGAGCACACGAACGACGACCAGCGCCGCTCACTGGCGTCGCGCCTCCGGATTCGGCCCGTCCTGCCGCGTCGCGCCGACCTGATCGGGGTCGCCGTGCCGTCGGTGGTGAGCGTGGCGTACGGCTGGGCGATCGTGGGGCGACTCGTCGCCACTCCCGGCTGGGACGCGATGAACCACGGCTACATGGCGAGACGCATTCTCGACACCAACAGTGTCGACATCACCTCGGCGTGCAGTTCGGGTTCGACCGATACGGTCACCTCGTGCGAGTTCTATCCGCTGGCGGAGAACGTCGCCTGGGCGCAGGCGACCCACCTGTCCGGCGGGCTGATGAGCACGACGATGACCGCGTGGGCGATCGTCATCGGGCCGCTCGCCCTGGTCGCCGGCATCTACGCCGCCGTCCGGATCCTCCGCGGGGGACCGGTGATCGCGGCCGCCGCCGCCACCGCCCCGGTCTTCCTGGGCCCGATGTGGACCTCGCTGATCTCCGGCCGGGTCAACGAGCAGACCGCTCCCTGCCTGGCCGGTGGGGTCGCCCTGCTGCTCGCACTCGCTCTGCGCGGCCCACACCCGGTACGGCTCGGCCTGCTGGCCGGTCTCGGGGGCGCCGGCATCGTGATGACGCACTCGTACGACGTCCTCTTCGTTGGCGTTCTCGCGCTCGGTGTACTCCTGGTGGCGAGGGGGGCGCTGACCTGGCGCCGCAGCGCGGCGGGCGTCGGGGCGGCCGCCGTCGCGGGCCTCGTCTCGCTCGTGCCCCTGCTCGGCGTCATCCTGGGCGCCGGCGGTGAGCGGATCACCGAACCGCCCGACCTGCTCGGCCAGTGGGGCAAGGCGATCGAGTACTGGGTCACCGATGCGCAACGCTACGTGCTGTGGGCCTACCCGTTGCCGGACAGCTCCAAAGTCCAGATCCACGGGCTGGCCGTTCAGGTTGGCCTCTGGATCGCCATCGCCTGTCTGCTCGCGTCTCCCCTGTCGCTGGTGCTGCCGCAGGTGCGCTGGGCCCGCCCGTGGCTGCTGGCCGGCGTGCTGTTCACGCTCGTCGGGATCTGGACCGTCGCGTCGGGTTCGTCGGCCGCGCGGGCCCTGGCCAGCCTCTGGTACGGCGACAGCGAACGACCCCGTGCGATGATCTTCCCGGTCTACGGGGTGCTCACCGTGGCGGGCGCGATCGTCATCGGGTTGGGAGTCCAGTGGCTGCTCGTGCGGCTCGTCGCCCGCGCCGGGACGCTGCGCGGATCCGCCGCCCCCGCCGCCGTCGCGGCCTCGGTCGTGGTGCTGAGTTTGGCGTCGCTCGCCCTGGTGCCCGACACATGGCGTCCGCTGCGGAAGGCGATGGTGCAGCGGGCGCCGGTCGGGCAGGAGTACCCCCGGGCCTTCGAGTGGCTGGCCGAGCACACCCCGCCGGGCAAGGTGGTCGCGTACGACCGGCACCGGCAGTTCATGAGCTGGTCCTACGCCGACTACGGCACGCCCACCCTGTTCGGCATCCCGCCGCTCGAGAAGGTGGGCCGGGAGAACTACACCGACCGGTGGCGGGCCTTCAGTTGGCTGGTCAACAACAAGAAGGCGCCGAAGAACCAGGGCTGCACGGTACGCCGGTTCGCCATCGAGTACCTGGTGGTGGGCGGCCGCGACTACAAGGGTTGGCCGGCGAACTACGAGCAGGAGCGGCTCGACGACAGCGACCGGCTGACCCTGGTCCACCGGGAGGGCCACGTGCGGATCTACCAGGTCACCGAAGCTGGTCGGGCCTGCTCGTCCGGCCAGTGACGGTTCGCGACCGGCACCGACGGAACGTCATGGATCGCAAAGGCACCATTTGCCCGATGTAATCCGAACGGACAGTTACCCCGAGGTGAGGAGAGGGTGTTCGGGCGGAGATCGCACTGGTACCTTTCCGCTGCGCGACCGGCGTGGTGAGCCGGCCGCCCGTGCGGCATGCCCGCACAGGCGATGGGACGACGTCGACCGCTCACCGGTCGGCGACAGGAAACGGGGGCAAGGCGTGGGACGCAGGGTGATCGTTGCCCTTCCGTGGTCGGGACGGAGTGGCCCGGCCCGCCCGCGCCGCCGGATCGCGAATGACGCGCGTACGCGTCGGAACGGCGGTCGAGGATGATGCTGCGCCCACACCGTATGGTGCCGAAGGCGTACCGGGAGCGACTCATCCAGCTCGTGCCGCCCCAACGGCAGCTCTGGCTCGTCCGTCGGCTGACCCGGGTCACCGTCCGCCGATCCCGGACCGCGCCCGGTGAGGTGCGTCAGGTCCGGGATGTCGACGGCCTCCGGGTGGATGCTCGGGTCGTCGAGGAGGCGACGCCGCTGGCCCTCCGGCAGCGCAACCTCGACCTGGTGACCCGGGCGCTCGACGAGGCCGGGATCGACGGTTTCCACGTGCGTCACGCCGACGACCTGCGCAGCGCGATCGCCGTGTCGCGCAAACACAGGGCGACGGTGCTCAAGGTGCTCGGCCGGGCCACGTCGACCGACGGGGTCACCCTGCGCTTCATCGACGCGGGTCGCCGCGAGGTCGGCGCCAACCACCCCGATGCGATCGCACAGGTCTTCCACGCGGTCACCGACCCCTTCGGCCACACCGTTCTCGGCAGTGCCTTCGCCTGTGAGGTCGAGTTCTGGCGCACGGTGTCGCCGCAGGAGAAGCCCGAGGCGGACCTCGTCGCGCCGCGCGGCAACCAGGTCGCGGCGGCCGTGCCGGAGACGGGCGAGACGATCCGCGTCCCGGCGTCCCAGCTCAGCCGCTTCGTGCCGGCTGGCGGGCCGGCCACCTACCGCACCCGGGCCGAGTTCGCCGGCCTCGGCCACGAGCACATCACCTTCCCGATCGACGTCGTCTACACCTGGGTGGACGGTGACGACAGCGACTGGCAGGCACGGAAGAACGCGGCCCTGCGCGAGCACGGGCAGGCCGAGATCAATCTGGTCGGCGCGCACGCCTCCCGCTACGCCAGCCGCGACGAGCTGCGGTACTCGCTGCGCTCCGTGGTGTCGTTCGCGCCGTGGGTCCGGCAGATCTACCTGGTGACCGACGACCAGGTCCCGCCGTGGTTGGACGTCGAGCACCCGATGGTGCGGGTCGTGCGCCACCGCGAGATCTTCGGTGGCACCGGTCAGCTGCCGACCTTCAACTCGCACGCCATCGAGTCCCGGCTGCACCTCATCCCGGGCCTCAGCGAGCACTTCATCTACGTCAACGACGACATGTTCTTCGGGCGCCCGCTGCTCCCGACCACGTTCTTCCACGCCAACGGCATCGCGAAGTTCTTTCCGTCGCCGGCCCAGTTGGACGTCGGCCCGGCGACCGTCTACGACGCGCCGGTGACCGCAGCCGGCAAGAACAACCGCCAGCACCTCGAGGAACGGTTCGGGCGCACCATCACGCAGAAGATGCGGCACGTCCCGTACCCGCTGCGCAAGAGCGTGCTGGAGGACATCGAGCGACACCTGCCGGCCGAGGTGGTGGGCACCGCCGGGCATCAGTTCCGGCACCCGCAGGATCTCTCGATCCCGTCCTCGTTGCAGCACTACTGGTCGTTCTTCTCCGGCCAGGCGGTGCCCGGGTCGATCCGGTACACGTACGCCGACCTGGCCCACCCGTCTACCCCGGTGAAGCTGGCCAACCTGCTGGCACGGCGGCACTGCGACGTGTTCTGCCTCAACGACACCGACTCGGGCGAGGTCCTCCTCTCCGAGCAGGTCGCCATGCTGACCGACTTCCTTTCGGCGTACCTTCCGTTCCGGGCGCCGTTCGAGCTTCCGCCCGAGGTCGAGGCGGAGCGGGCGAGGATGACGGCGACGGCCCGGGCGGCGACGTACCTTCCGGAGGCCGCCGCGATTCCCAGCTGGCAGGCCCCCACGCCCGGCGGTGTCGACCCGGCGAGCGACGAACCCGGGTGGGTCCGATGAATCCGCCCAACCGGTTGGCACAGCCCCGACTGCTGCAGGCGGTACACGGTGCCCGTCGCCGCGCCGGTCTGGTCACCGACCGGCTCGTCGAGCGGGTCATCCGCCTGCGGCACGACCCGGTCGCCGGGCTGCCACCGGCCGACTGCGACTTCTTCGCCGTGCTCGACGGGCGCACGCTGCACGTGCACGCGGTGCTGCCGGCCGACACCGACCCGGCCGACCGGGCCGAGATCTTCTTCGTTCGCGAGGGCGACACGCTCCGCTGCCCGGCGACGGTCCGGCGGGAGGACGGTCGGCTCGCCGTGGAGGTGGTGGCCCGTCTCGGTGACTCCGCCGACGAGATCGCGCTGGGCAAGGGCACCTGGTCGGTGGGGCTCGCGGTGGACGCCGGCGCGGCAGGTGAGCGTCGCTTCTCCCTGACGGTCGACGAGACCCCGGAGCGGGACGGACCGACCGTGGGCAACCCGCCGCACCCGGTGTCCGGGTGGCTGTACCGGCCGGGGCGCAGCGGCGACGGGCTCGCCCAGCTCACGGTCACCGGCGCGCGCGCCCGGGCCGAGGTGGTCCAGCTCGCGACCGGCCACGCCGAGGCCCGGATCCGGGCCCGGTTCGTCGGCGTACGGCCGCAGGACGCTCCGGCGGTGGTCTTCACGCCGCGGGGCGGTGGCGCCGACGTGGTCGTGCCCATCGCACCGGTCGACGACGGCTTCGAGTTCGTCGTACCCCTCGCCGACCTGGCGCCGGACCGGCCGGGCGAGGAGGTCATCTGGGAGGCGTGGGTGCGCACCTCCGCGACCCGGGTGGTCCGGCTCGGCCGGTTCCTGCACGACCTCACCGACCCACGTACGGTCCTCCGCGTCAGCCGGGCCGTCCTGCCGCTGGACGGCGACCAGTTCGTTGGTTACCGCCCGTACTACACCGCAGCCGGCAATCTGGCGGTGGCCTGCCTCCGCTTCACACGTTTCACGGGGACACCGAGTTGAAGATCACCTTCCTCCTGCTGACCGCCGATGCCATGGGCGGCACGGAACGCGCCATCCTCACCCAGGCCGATCACCTCTCGCGGCGGCACACGGTCGAGGTGATCAGCGTCTACCGCACCAGCGACGAGGGCTTCTTCCAGGCCGACGAGCGGGTGCGGATGCGCTACCTCGTCGACCTGACCGGCCCGACGCCGCGACCGACCCGACCGTCGAGCGTCGACGACGAGACGTACGAGGCGCTGTACCGCAGCCGGAGCCGGTTGATGCCGGCTCGTTGGGAGAAGCAGGGCAGCCGCCTCGCCGACCTGGAGATCGACCGTGCGCTGCGGTCGCTCGACACCGACGTACTCGTCTCCTCCTCGCCGGCGCTGATGGCCATGGCCGTCACGCTCGCGCCGCCCTCCGTGGTCACGGTGCACCAGGAGCACCGGCCGTCGCAGTTGCGGGGCGGGACCGGCGAGCCGCTGTTCCAGTTCGCGCCGCGACTGGACGCGCTGGTGGTGCTGACCGATCGCACCCGGGACTGGTTCGTCGACACCTTCGCGACGTCCTGCCCGCGGATCGAGGTCATCCCGAACAGCATTCCCGACGGGTTCCGGCCCCGGTCCAGCCTCCGCAACCCGGTGGTGAGCGTGGCGGGTCGGATGGTGTCGGAGAAGCGCATCGACCACGCCATCCGCGCCTTCCGCACGGTCGCCGACAGGTATCCGGACTGGACGCTACGGGTCTTCGGCGGCGGTCCACTGCTCGCGGAGATGCGCAGCCTGGCCGCCGACCTCGGTCTGAGTGACAAAGTGCAGGTGCTCGGGCCGACCGGCCGGATGGTCGAGGAGTGGTCGAAGACCAGCATCGCGCTGCTGTCCTCGCGCGACGGTGAGGCGCTCCCGCTGGTGCTGCTGGAGGCGTTCGCGGCCGGCGTCCCCGCGGTGGCGTACGACATCGTGACCGGACCAGCGGAGATCATCACCCACGGCGAGAACGGCTTCCTGGTCAGCTCCGGCGACATCGACGGTCTGGCCGACGCGATGATGAGACTCATCGCGGACGAGCGGCTGCGGCAGGACTTCGGGGCCGGCGCGCTGCGCGCCGCCGAGGACTACCGCATCGAGCCGATCATGCGGCGCTGGGAGGAGCTCTTCGCGGAGCTGATCGCGGCGCGCGCTGACAACGAATCGGCCGGCGCCGACCGGCTCGCCGCGTGGGTCGGACGCACCGGCGGATCCGGCTTCGCTCCCGCAGCCTCCCTCCCCGGCCAGATCACCAGCGGGCCCGACGTGGCGACCATCGAGGGGCGTATCCAGGAGACGGTCGCGGGATTGGTCCGCTCCGGCGGCCGCCTCAGCGTCGTCCGGGACGACCTGACGCCCGCTGACGCCGCCCACGCCAACTTCACCGCGGTGACCGATCTCCTCTGGAGACAGGCCATTCCCTACTGGGTGCCGCGCGACCACGGCATCCGACACCGGGTGGTGGTCGCCCTGGAGCATCGCGACGCGGTGCTCGCCGCCCTCGCGGAGGAGTTCTCCGCCGCGCCCTTCTACGCCGAGACCCTCACCACCGACGCCAAGGTCACGGCCGTGACCCTCGCCGCGTGCCTGACCGCCGAGAGCCGGGCCGCCGAGGCCGTCGGCCTGCGGCTGTTCCGGCCGGTGGTGTCGTCGTCGCGGACCCTCCGGTACGGGCCCGCGCTCGGCTGTGACCTCGAGTTCTGGACCCCGTCGCAGGACGGCTCGGCGCTGGTCGCCACCCGCACCACACTGCTCGGCCCGAGCGTCCCGGTGGCGGCCATGACACCGGCCACCCTGACGGTGCGGGGGCGGCAGCATCCCACCATCGAGCCTTTCAACCACCGGCTGATCTCCGACCTGGACTTCCCGGTCGATGTCGTCTACACCTGGGTGGACGGGGACGACCCGCAGTGGCGCGCGGCCAAGGACCGCGTCCTCGCGGAGCTGGGGCGCGACCCGCTCGCGGCGGCGGACGGGTCGGCCCGTTTCCGGGATCGGGATGAGCTGCGATACTCGTTGCGCTCCATCGACATGTACGCCCCGTGGGTGCGCAACATCTACGTGGTGACGGCGGGGCAGACCCCGACCTGGCTCGACACCGACCACCCCCGGGTCAGCGTCGTGGATCACCGCGAGCTGTTCGGTGGACGCGGCATCCTGCCGACGTTCAACTCACACGCCATCGAGTCGCAACTGCACCACATCGACGGCCTCGCCGAGCACTTCATCTACTTCAACGACGACTTCTTCCTGGGCCGCCCGATCCGGCCGACGGTGTTCTTCGATCCGACCGGCCGGGCGAGGTTCTTCCTCTCGCCGACGCCGATTCCGATGCTCGACGTCGACGCGGAGGACGACTTCAACTTCAGCGCGGCCAAGAACAACCGCCAGCTGATCCGGAACGCGTTCGGTCGTACGCTGACCCATGGCCTGCTGCACGCGCCGTACGCGATGACCCGCAGCGTCGGCAACGAGCTGGATCGGCAGTTCGCCGACGAGGTGAAGCTCACCGCCGCGTCCCAGCTGCGGTCCCACTCCGACGTCTCGGTCGCGTCCTCGCTGCATCACTACGTCGGCTACCTGACCGGGCGGTCCGTGCCGGGCAGCATCCGGATGAGCTACGTCAACACCGGCGAGCCGTTGGAGCACCCGCAGCTGACCCAGATCATGACGACCCGGGGCTACGACTCGTTCTGCCTCAACGACACCCACCACGGTCAGCTCGACGCCGAGGAGCAGGGCCGGATCGTCATGACCTTCCTCGAGAGCTACTTCCCCGTGCCCAGTCAGTTCGAGCGGGGCAGCATCCGCAACCGGGCCCGCTGAGCGGGGACCGCGACACCGCCCCTAACGCGGCGGAAGGTCCGGTCCCCGACGGCGCTCCTCCGCCTGGTGGTCGGCAGGTCGGCCGGCAGCGATGCGGCCGGAGGGCAGGGTGGGCGCGTCCAGCCGGGGACCGACCCGGGGTTTGTGCACCACGGCCGCGTCCGCATGCCTGCCGACCCGGAGTGCGGGTGTCGTCGGCGCGTCCAGCTGCCTGCCGCGCCGGTCGGCACCGCGAGCCTGTCGCCACAGGTCGGTGGCCCCGATCTTCCGGCGTTCGGCGATCACGTCGTCGGGCAGCTCGAACGGGGCCGGGAAGGGCAGGTAGCGCGGCAGGAAATCGGCCAGCATGCTCTCCTGCTCCTGGAACGCGTTCGGGTCCGAGTCGGTGTCGTTGAGGCAGAAGACGTCGCGGTGCCGACGAGCGAGCAACTCGGTGAGGCGGGCGGGCGTCGAGGGGTGACCGAGGTCGGCGTACTCGTACTCGATGTCGCCGGGGACCGCCTGCGCGGTGAGGTACGCCCAGTACTGGTGCAACGACGACGGGATCGAGAGGTCGCCGTGGTGGCGGAAGCGGTGCTGCGCGGTGGCCGTCACGTCCGCCTGCAGGGTGACCTCGATCTGCCGCATGATGCTGCGCCGGAGCACGAATGGCGTGTGCTTCATCTTCTGCGTGATCGTGACGCCGAACTGCCGCTGGATGTGTCGGCGGTTGTTCTTGCCGGCAGCCTTCACCGGCGGGTCGCTCGGCTTCGCCTCGCCCAGCCCGAACTGCGCCGGTGACAGGAAGAACTTCGCGATCCCGTTGGCGTGGACGAAGTGCGTCGGCGGCAGCGGCCGACCGAGGAAGACGTCGTCGTTGAGGTAGAGGAAATGTTCGGCCAGACCGTCGATGCGGTGCAGCCGGGACTCGATGGCGTGCGAGTTGAACGACGACCGACCGCCGAGGTCGGCGAAGAGGTCGGTGTGCGACACGACGGTGACCATCGGGTGGCTCGGGTCGAGCCAGCTGGGCAACTGACTGTCGGTGATCAGGAAAATCCGGCGTAGCCACGGTGCGAAGCTGTGCAGCGAGCGCATCGAGTACCGCAGCTCGTCCCGGTTGTGGTAGCGCGACGTGTTTGCCGCGATCGCGTGCAGCGGGCCATCGGGGGTGCCGAGTGCGGCCATCTTCCGCTGCAACCACTCCGGGTCGGACCCGTCCACCCACGTGTAGACGGCGTCGATCGGGAAGCCCACCCGGTCCGGCGCCCGGACAGCCAGGTCGCGGCGGGTGCCGTAGCTGTGGTCGTCGGCCTCGGGGACGAAATGGCTCAGCAGTGCCGCGGCGACCCGGACCCGTTGCGCCTCGGCGGGCGCCTCGTCGACCACGCCGTTGCGCCGGGGCGCGCGGACCACGTCCCCGTGCCGGCTCCAAAACTCGATCTCGCACGCGAACTGGACGCCGAGGACCACGCCGGCGCGGAAGTCGGTCACCGGGAACCAGACCTGGAACACCTCGGTCGGCACGGCGTCCGGCTGGTCCCGGCCGGGCTTGACCTGCACCACCCGCACCTGGGCGCCCGACAGCGCCGGCGCGGAGCGGATCAGGCGTCGCACCGCCCCCCGCTGGTCGTCGAGGACGGCGACCGTGCTGCGCAGGTGGTCGTCGTTGCGGATGCAGTGGTATTCGATGCCAGCCGACTCCAGGGCGGTGGTGACGGCGGTGAGGTTGCGGTGCCACTGCCGCAAGGGGGTGGCCTTCGCGACCACCTCGGCGCGGGTACGGATGCCGCCGTCGGAGACCCGCACGTGGGCGCCCAGCGGATGCACGGTGTCGGCACCGCGCCGACGGGAGAACGTGCGCACGAGGCCCATCCGCCGGTGCGCGGGCAGCATGCCTAGCAGGGCGCGGCGTACGGGCTGGGGCATCAGGCGGTAGATGCGCAGGGCGATCATGCTTCGGGCCGTCCCGCCGGGGTGGCCACGTCGTTCGCGGCCACCGTCAGCGCTGCTGCGGGACCGTGGCGTCGACCGCCACCCATTCGGACCGGACCAGTACGTACGCAGCCATCACCGCATGCCTTTCCACAGCTCCCCCGTTACGCCGCGCGACGAGTCGACGCGGTAAGGGGACGCTGTGATCAGCAGCGTACGACCCGCAACCGCACCCGCCTCGCTGGCCAGCCAACCCCGCTCCGGTATCGGGACGGAGGGGCCGCGCAGGTGGCCCCGAGCAGCATATTCACCTGCGTGCCATCAAAGAAGCACAGGACGGATACATGGCATACAAGCGATAGTCGCATAAGAATGATTTGCGCCGATCCGCCCGACTAATCCTGGCCGTTCAGCGGGTACGCCGACACCGGGACGGCCGACTGAACGTGCCGTCATGCTTCTCCCCGCGCGGACACGTAGCCGGTATGGCGGTCCGCGGCGGCGATCCGTCACCTGGCAGAGTGGCGGAGTGACCGAGACCGAGCCCGCCGCGACCCGGGTGCTGCACCCGCCGGCCGGCTACCGGCTCGCCGCGTCGGTCCGGTCGCTCACCTTCAGCCCGTACGACCCGTGCGCGCGCATCGCCGCCGGCACCTTCTGGTGGGCAACCCGCACTCCGGACGGGCCGGCAACGCTGGCCCTGCGGCCGGCCGGCGGCGAACTGGTCGCCGAGGGCTACGGGCCGGGCACCGGGCACGTGCTGGCCCGGGCCGACTCGATCGCCGGGCTCCGCGACAACCTCACCGGCTTCGCCGAGCTGGCCGCGGCGCACCCGCTGGTCGCCCGGTTGGCCCGGGAGCACCGCGGCCTGCGGATGCCGGCCACCGGGCAGCTCTTTCCCCGCCTGCTGCGCGCGGTCTTCGAGCAGAAGGTCACCGGCAAGGAGGCGTACCGGGCGTACGCGGCGACCGTGCGGCACTTCCGCGAGCCGGCGCCCGGTCCACTGCAACCGCTGCTGCTGCCACCCGAGGCCGCCGCGGTGGCCGCCACCCCGTACTGGGTGTTCCACCCGTTCGGGGTGGAGCAGCGCCGGGCCGACACGCTGCGCCGGGTCGCCGCGGTCGCCGACCGGTTGGAGCGCTGCGCCGACGCGACCGAGGCCACCCGCCGGCTGACCGCCGTCGCGGGTATCGGCCCGTGGACCGCCGCCGAGGTGATCCGCACCGCCTACGGCGACCCGGACGCGGTCAGCGTCGGCGACTACCACATACCGAACACGGTGGCCTGGGCGCTCGCCGGCGAGGCACGGGGCGACGACGCCCGGATGCTGGCGCTGCTGGAGCCTTTCCGGGGCCACCGGGGCCGGGTCTGTCTGCTGCTGGAGGCCGCCGGCATCCGGGCACCGAAGTACGGCCCCCGCGCGCCGATCCGCTCGTTCGCCCGGTTCTGACCGGCGGCGCTCAGCGGCCGGCGCAGAGCCGGCGCAGGGTGCGGCCGAGCCACCAGGCGTACCCGTGCTGCACCGCCCGGACGGCTGGGCCGGCGGCGAGCGTGAACCAGCGGTCCGGGCGGCTGAACGCGCGTACCTCGAACCAGACCGCGCCGGTGTCGTCGCGGCCGACCACGAACGCCTCCTCACCGCGCTCCGGGTGCCCCGCCAGGGTGCCGTAGCCGAAGCCGGCGAGCCGGGGCGAGTCCTCGCTCCAGATCACCCGGCAGGGTCCCCAGATGCGGGCCGGACCGATGCCCAGACCGGCGCTCACCACGACTCCCTCGGTGGCCCGCGGGGCGTCGGTGCGCATCCGCACCCCGGCTTCGCGGTGCAGCCGCCAGCTCAGCACGGCCTCGGCCGCCGCCTCGAAACAGCCGGCCGGTAGCGCGAACCGGTGGCGCAGGTGGTGGTATCCGCCGGGCAGCGGCCCGTGCCGCGTGCGTCCCACCTCCGGGTACGTCAGCTCGGCCACCACTCCCCCTCGTCCTCGTCTCGGACAGGGGCCAGGGTACGGCCGGCGCGGGCGGGCCGCCGGTCGAGGACGGCGGCGGCTGTGGTGTGCTGCCCGGATGAGCGTCGAGGCGAGCATCGTCCCGGCCGGTGTCGCGGACGCCGGCGAGATCCTCACCGTGCAGCGCGCCGCGTACCTGACCGAGGCGCAGCACTACACCGACCCGTTCCTGCCGCCGTTGACCGAGACACTGGACGAGATCGCCGCGGTGCTGGCCGGTCCCATCACCGTCCTCGCCGCCCGGGTGGGGCAGCGGCTGGTCGGCTCGGTGCGGGCCCACCTGGACGGCGACACCGCGCACGTCGGGCGGCTCTCGGTCGCCCCGGACCAGCAGGGCCAGGGTGTCGGCGGACGGCTGCTCACCGCGATCGAGGCGGCCTGCGCCGGCCGGGTGGCCCGGCTCACCCTGTTCACCGGCGCGGACAGCGCCCGCAACCTGCGGCTGTACCAGCGGCACGGCTATCGGATCGTGGCGCACCGGCCGGACCCGAACGGCATCCGGCTGGCGGTGCTGGAGAAGCCGGCGGTCAGCCCTGTTCGCACCGACGCCTGAGCCCGTCGGCCTCCAGCCGCAGATAGCGGCGCAGCAGACCGCCGTAGAGCCAGCCGACCGGCATGGCGAGCGGCCCGGACTGGGTGATGGCCAGCTCGACCCGGGTGGGCCTGCCGGGCAGCGGCAGCAGTCGGTGCTCCGCGCGGGTGCGCACCCCGGGCGTGTCGGAGATCCAGGTGAAGGCATGGTCCTCGGTCAGCTCGGTTACCCGCCAGACCGCCGGCCGCAGCTTCGGCTGGTCCAACCGGACGGTCGCGCCGACGGTGAGCGGCCCCGGCTCCCCCCGCTGGGCCTGGCGTACCGAAGCCGTCCACTCGGGCCACCGCTGCACGTCGACCAGGACCGCCCAGACCCGCTGGGGGTCGGCGGCGATCTCCGTGCCGGCTTCAAACCGCATCGCGTCTCCTCCCCGGCGACGCCGCCCGGCGCCGCCGCGCTATGGAGACGAGGCTGCCCGTGGATCGTGACGGTGGCAACCGCCGGCCGGCCCGTGGGGGCGGCGCCGCCGGGAGTCAGGCGGCTTCGTGCAGGTCGGCCAGGCTCAGCGGGGTACGCCGGCGCAACAGTTCCTCCAGCTCGGGCACCGAGCCGACCTCGCCGAGCACGTTCCGGCCGCCGCCGAACCGCTCGGGGTAGCGCCGGGTCAGCCGGTACCGGTAGCGGCCCCGGATCAGCTCCACGCTCACCCGCCACCGCCCGCAGCAGTCACAGACCCACTCGGACATCCCGTGAAACTAGCTCTGACCTGCGGTTATCTGATTCGCCCGGACAGGACGAGCGGCGCGGGGGCGGACACGCCACCCCGCCGCCCACGGTGATCTGCCTCACGACTGTCGGCACCGTCTGATTGACTGGTCGCCGTGGACCTGCCGATCAACCCCCCGGTCGAGCCGATGCTGGCCAAGAGCGTCCCCAAGCTGCCCACCGCGCCCGGGGTGACGTACGAGCCCAAGTGGGACGGGTTCCGGTGCATCGTGTTCCGTGACGGCGACGAGGTGGAGCTGTCCAGCCGGGGCGGCAAGTCGATGACCCGCTACTTCCCGGAGGTGGTCGAGCAGGCCCTCCGGCAGTTGCCCGAGCGGTGCGCGGTCGACGGGGAGCTGATCGTGATCCGGCGGGACGGCCCGGACGGCCAGCCCCGGCTGGATTTCGAGCTGCTGGCCCAGCGCATCCACCCGGCCGCGTCCCGGGTGAAGCTGCTGGCCGAGACCACCCCGGCCGACTTCGTCGCGTTCGACCTGCTGGCCATCGGCGACGAGGCGCTGCTCGACCAGCCCTATCCGCGCCGCCGGGAGCGGCTGGTCGATGCGCTGGCCGGGGTCCGTCCGCCGGTGCACGTCACCCAGGTCACCACCGATCCGGAGACCGCGCGCCGCTGGTTCGACGTCTTCGAGGGCGCCGGGCTGGACGGGTTGATCGTCAAGCCGGCCGACCTTCCGTACGAGCCGGGCAAGCGGCTGATGGCCAAGGTCAAGCACGCCCGCACCGCGGACGCGGTGGTGGCCGGCTTCCGCTGGCACAAGTCCGGTCCGGTGGTCGGCTCGCTGCTGCTCGGCCTCTATGACGACGCGGGGGTGCTGCACCACGTGGGGGTGAGCGCGTCGTTCAGCATGGCTCGGCGGGCCGAGCTTCTCGACGAGCTGGCGCCCTACCGGGACATTGGCGGCGAGCACCCGTGGGTGCACGGCGACCACGAGCGCGGCCAGCGCATCCCGGGCGGGGTGAGCCGGTGGACCGGCACGAAGAACCTGGAGTGGGAGCCGCTGCGCCCGGAGCTGGTGGTCGAGGTGGGCTACGACGCGATGGAGGGCGACCGGTTCCGGCACACCGCACAGTTCGTCCGGTGGCGACCGGACCGCGACCCCCGCTCCTGCCGCTACGACCAGCTCGACCGCCCGATCCGCTTCGACGTGGACCAGGTGCTGCGCGGCGATCCGGCGGCCACCGTGGACCGGGCCGCCACCGGCCCGGCGTAGCCTGGCCGTCGACCCGATCCCGGAGGACCACGTGATCCGCACCGCCGACCAGCCTCGGATGGCGACCAGTCGCCGGGTCCGTCGTCGTCTCGCCGCCTTCGCCGTGGCCGCGCTGCTCACCGCCGGCTGCACCCTGCCGGCCTTCGCGCCGCGTACCGAAGTGGAGGGCGAGGCGGCGCCGGCCGGCGGGACGCCGACCTGGCGGGCCTGCCCGGAGGTCGCCGACGAGTTGGTCGGGCGGGGCGCCCCGAACATGCGCTACGAGTGCGCCCGGATTGCGGTGCCGCGCGACTGGGGCACCGGCGGCGGGGCGACCGCCGGGCCGGGCGCGGGGCAGACCTTCGAGATAGCTCTGCTGCGGGCCCGGTCCACGAAGCAGCGGGCCCGGGTCGGCTCGCTGGTAATCAACCCGGGCGGCCCCGGTGGCTCCGGCGTCGACACCGCCGTCTACCTCTCCTTCGGCACCCAGTTCGGCGGGTTGCCCACCACGATCACCGAGCGCTTCGACATCGTCGGCTTCGACCCGCGCGGGGTGAGCCGGTCCAGCCCGGTCAAGTGCATCTCCGACGCCAACCTGGACGCCAGCTTCGGCTACGACCCCGATCCGACCAGCCAGTCCGCGTTCGACGGCTTCGTGGGGCTCAGCCAGCGGATCGGGCGCGGCTGCGGCGACCGGTACGGCGACCAGTTGCCGCTCTACGGCAGCGAGCAGGCCGCCCGGGACATGGACGCGGTCCGCGCCGCCGTGGGCGACGAGAAGCTCACCTACCTGGGCTACTCCTACGGCACGCTGCTCGGCGCCATCTACGCCCAGCTCTACCCGCAGCGGGTGCGGGCGCTGGTCCTGGACGGCGCGGTCGACCCGCGGCAGCGGCTGGTGGCCGGGTCGGAGAGCCAGGCCCGCGGCTTCGAGCGGGCCTTCGGCAACTTCGCCCGCTGGTGCTCCGCCAACGCCGCCCGCTGCCCGATCGCCCCGGACGCGCGCGCCGCCGTCACCACGGCGATCGACAAGGCCCGCGTCTCGCCGGTGCGCGGCGACGACGGGCGGGAGGCCACCGCCGGCTGGGTCTTCTACGCGGTCATCTCCTCGCTCTACACCGAGTCCGGCTGGCAGGAGCTGGCCCGGGCGATCGACCGGCTGGCCAAGGGCGACCCGAAGGACGTGTTCCGGCTCGCCGACGCGTACGCCGGCCGGGGCGACGACGGGCACTACTCGAACCTGTTCGACGCCAACCTCGCCATCAACTGCGCGGACGAGACGGAAAAGCCGAGCCGGGAGCAGATCCGCCAGTTGCAGTCGCAGTGGCGCACGAAGTATCCGCTATTCGGGCCGGCGCTCGCGGTCGGCATGCTGAGCTGCGTCGAGTGGCCGGGCGGGAGGGACGCGTACCCGACCGGCCAGGCGGCCGGCGCGCCGCCGATCGTGGTGGTCGGCACCACCGGCGACCCGGCGACGCCCTATGAGCAGACCGGTCGGCTCGCCTCGATGCTCGGCGTCGGCCGGGTGCTCACCTGGGAGGGTGAGGGGCACACCGCCTACCCGCAGACCTCCTGCATCACCGCCGCGGTCGACGCCTACCTGATCGACCTGACCGTTCCCAGGGAGGGGCTGCGCTGCCCGGCCCGGTGACCGTCCCGGTCCGCGGCAGCGGCGGCAGCTCGATGCCCTGCCGGGCGGCCAACTCCTCCAGCAGCGCCCGCATCCGGCGTACGTCGGCCTTGAGCTGCTCCTGCTCCTCGTGCTCGAAGGCGTCGTCGTCGACGATGAGCCGGCTGGCGAAGTGCGCGGTGATCAGCGGGATGACCAGCAGGACCATGGTCGAGATGAGCAGCGCGGCGAGCGTGCGGCCCGCCCAACTGGTCGGCGAGATGTCGCCGTACCCGACGGTGGACGCGGTCACCACCGCCCACCAGACGGCGTCGGCGGGGCTGCGCTGCTCGACCTCGCCATAGATCACCCCGGCCACCACGATCATCAGCAGGTACGACGTGATCAGGGTGCGCGGCGAGTTCGCGAACCACACCAACGCCCGGTAGATCCAGCGGAACGGCAGCAGCAGGGCTTCCATGCCGCCCATGCTGCCCCGCACCGGCAAGCGGCACCGACCCATCCGCCGATGTCGTTGTGCCAGGCTCACCGGCATGACCGATGTGATCTACCGCGAGGCCATCCGGGCCGACCTGCCCGCCGTCATCACCCTGCTCGCCGACGACGTCCTGGGCAAGGCCCGCGACTTCACCGAGGTCGACGAGGCGTACGAGCGGGCGTTCGCGGACATCAGCGCCGACCCCCGTAACCAGCTGATCGTCGCCGAGCAGGGCGGCGAGCTGGTCGGGTGCCTTCAGATCACCTACATCCCGGGGCTCGGCCGGCACGGAGCCGAGCGCTCCCTGATCGAGTCGGTCCGGGTCCGCTCCGACCGACGCGGCCAGGGCCTGGGCCGCGATCTGATGACCTGGGCCGTCGACCAGGCCCGGCAGCGCGGCTGTGCCCTGGTGCAGCTCACCACAGACAAGAGCCGCCAGGACGCGCACCGCTTCTACCTGGGCCTTGGCTTCGTGTCCAGCCACGAGGGCATGAAGCTCGCGCTCTGAGGTCCCGACGGTGGTGTCCCGCGCGACGTCAGCCCTCACCCCACGAGGCCACCACCGCCCGGATCACGCCTGGACCAGCTGACCGTCGCGCAGGTTGAGCACCCGGTCGGCGAGGTCGATCAGGGCCGGGTCGTGCGTGGCCACCAGGGCCGTCATGCCACGGGCGTGCACCACCGCGCGAAGCAGGTCCATGATCGACCGACCGGTCTCCGAGTCGAGCTGACCGGTCGGCTCGTCGGCGATCAGCAGGTCCGGCTCGTTGGCCAGCGCGCGGGCCACCGCCACCCGCTGCTGCTGCCCGCCGGAGAGTTCGTACGGTCGCTGCGCCGCATGCCCGCCCAGGCCCACCAGCTCCAGCAGCACCGCGACCCGCTGCTCCCGCTCGGCCGCCGGCACCTGGGCCAGCCGCAGCGGCACGCCCACGTTCTCGGCGGCGGAGAGGATCGGCACCAGCCCGAAGGTCTGGAACACAAAACCGACGGTGCCCCGGCGCAGCTGCAACAGCTCCGCCTCACCCGCCGCGGTCACCTCGTGCCCGGCCACCACCACCTGACCGCTGTCGGGCCGGTCCAGCCCGCCGATGAGGTTCAGCAGCGTGGTCTTGCCGGCGCCGGAGCGGCCCCGGATGGCGACCAGCTCGCCACGGTGGGCGCTGAACGAGACGTCCCGCACCGCGTGCACGGCGTGCTCGCCCCGGCCGAAGGTCCGGCTCACGCCGCTGACCCGGACCACCTCGCCGGGCGCGGACCCGGTCCGCCCGTCGGCCCCGGCCGCACCACCGGGCCAGGCCGCTCCCGCCACCACCATGTTCCGACGGCTCACGCCCGTGCCTCCTGCCCACCCGTGGCCCGGTCACCGGGCCGTACCTGCACATGGTCCGGCTCCAGGTCGAGCCGAACCCGCTCCCGCAGCGCCAACGCGTCGACGAAGGCGGCCGGCAGCTGCATCCGGCCGTTCCGGTCCAGCACCGCGTACTCCTCGCTGACCAGCTCGGTGCTGCCGTCCGCGCCGACGCGCGCGGTCCGGCGTACCTCTGAGGCGGTCCGGCCGTCGCGGATCGCGACGGTCCGGCGGACCTGCGTGGCCACGGCGTGGTCGTGGGTGACCACCACGATGGTCACGCCCAGCTCGGCGTTGATGGTGCGCAGCGCCCCGAAGACCTCGGCGCCGGTCGCCTCGTCCAGCTCTCCGGTCGGCTCGTCGGCGAAGAGCACCTCCGGGTCGTTGGCCACCGCCACCGCCACCGCGCACCGTTGCTGCTCGCCGCCGCTGAGCTGCCCCGGTCGCCGGTCCGCGCAGTACCCCACCCCGACCATGTCGAGAAGCTCCCGGGCTCGTTGCCGCCGGGCCCGCCCGGAGCGCTTGCCCGCGAGCTGCATCGGCAGCTCGACATTCTCCAGCGCGGTCAGGTACGGCAGCAGGTTGCGGCCGGTCTGCTGCCAGACGAACCCGACCAGCTCCCGCCGGTAGCTGAGCCGCCGCTTGGCCGACAGCGCGAGCAGGTCGTAGTCGGCCACCCGGGCGATACCGGCGGTCGGGGTGTCCAGGCCGGACAGGATGTTGAGCAGCGTCGACTTGCCCGAGCCGGAGGCACCGACGATCGCCACCAGCTCACCCCGGTCGATGACCAGGTCGAGCCCCTGCAGGGCGACCACCTCCACCCCCTCGGTCTTGAAGATGCGCACCAGGCCGTCGCAGACGATGTGCCCACGGAGCCGGTCCTGGCCGCCGGCCCGCTCAGCGGCGCGTTGCGCGGCCCGCTGTTGCAGGGCGGCCAGGTCGGGCACCAGTGGAGTCTGGGCGGTAGCGGTCATCTCAGCTCTCCTCTCCGAGCCGAAGCACCTCACCGAGGCGCAACCGGCGGTTGTTCAGGGCTTCGACGGCGACCGCGAAGCCGAGGGCGACCGCCCCGAGCACGAGCACCGCGGCGACCAGGCTGGGTTCGAAGGCCACCCGGACCGGCATACCACTGGTGAACGCGGACAGGCCGAGCACCGGGTTGAGCAGCAGGGGCAGCACCGCGCCGACCAGCGCGCCGGTCAGCACCGACACCGCGACCAGCGGGGTCAATTCGACCAGCAGCAGCCCCCGCCACTGCCGGCGGGACAGGCCGAGGGTACGCAGCCGGGACAGCACCTGGCCCCGGGCTCGCGCACCGGCCAGCACGGTGAACGCGATGGCCAGCAACCCGAGGACGGTGCCGCCGACGGCGCCGGCCACGAACCCGAAGGCCAGTACGCCGTTCGCGCCACCGTTACCGAGATCCCGCCGGACGCCCGCCCGGGTGTCGACGGTGACCCCGATCGGCCGGTCCTTGCCGGTCACCGCCCCGGTGCGCTGGTACCGCTCCTGTCCCTGGTCACCGGCCTGGCGCAGCGCCTCCGGGTCCAACCGGTCGCCGGCGACCAGCAGGCTGGTCGGGACGGGCGTGGTGTTCCGCGCCGGCAGCGCCTGCCAGGGCAGGATGACGAACCGGCCGCTGTTCGACGACAGCAGCGGGAAACTCTCCTCGGTGCCGGCCACCCGGAACTCGTACCGCTCGCCCTGCACCAGGATGAACGCGGAGTGGTCCAGCTTGGCCTTGGCCAGGTCGGCCGCGACCGCCGGGGAGACGATCGCCGGCAGCGGCCCCGGTCCGGGCCGAGCGGTGCGCAGCGCGGCCGGGACCGACAGGTCCACATCGGATTCTCGGGCCACCGTGTCCAGTCCCAAGCCGTCGACCAGCAGCACGGTCGTCTGCGCGACCCGCGCGTCGGTGCCGAGTTCGTCCACCGCAAGTCGCTCATCGGACTCGAACAGCACCCGCGTGACGGCTCGCACCCCCGGCAGACGGCCCAGCTCGTCGACGGTGTCGGGTGCGAAGCGCTCCCCGCGGATCACCGCGTCGGCGGGCACCACCTGCTCGGCGGCCCGTTCCCGGCTCGCGCCGACGCCGGCGGCGACCACCGCGCAGAACGCCGCGGTGCCGATCGCCAGCACCACGACGACCAGCGGGGCGGCGACGGCCGACCGGCCGGCCCGCGCCGTGCCGAGGAAGGCCACGCTGCCCCGGGTCCGCGCGGCCAGCCGGCTGACCAGCAGCAACGGCCAGGGGTACGCCCGCAGCGCGAGCACCGCCGCCGCGACCGCGAGCAGCACCGGCACCGACACCAGCAGCGGGTCCACCTCGCCGAGGGTGAGGCCGCGCCGGCGCAGCAGCACCGCGGCGAGCCCGGCGAGCAGCAGCAGGGAGACCTCGACGGTGAGCCGGCGGGCCGACGGGCGTACCCGGATCAGGTCACGACGGGCCGCCCCACCGGCCGGTACCGCCAGTGTCGCCAGCGGCAGCGCCAGGGTGACCAGGACGGTCGCCGCGGCGGCGTACGGCGCGGTCGGGTCCGGAACGCCGGGGAACAGGGTGCCCAGCCACCAGCCCACCGCGGCGGCTATCGGCACCACCAGCAGTGACTCGGCCAGGCTGCGGCGGGCACCGGCGGTGGCGGCGCCACCGCGGGCCCGCAGCAGAACGAACTCCGAGCGACGCCGCCGGGTGGCGAGGGTGGCCGCGAGCACGATCAGCCCGGCCAGGGTGGCCAGCACGCCGGCCGCGATCACCGCGAGCAGGGTACGGGCGGCGTTGACCTGGGCGGCGAACGCGCGCAGCGGAACATCGACACCCTGGGTCAACGTGAGGCTCGACGGTTTGCTGCGCTGCGTCTCCTGCAGGCCGTCGATCAGCTCATCCACGTGGCGCGCGTCGATCCGGTCGACGCCCAGCCGGTACCGCCAGTCGGACCGCACCGACCAACCGGCCGCAGCCCGCTTGTTGAGGGCCGACTCGGCGATCACACCCACGACGATCAACGGCTGGCCGTCCCCGATCGGTTCGATGATCCGCTGTAGCGGTGGCAGCCCGTCCCAGATGCCGTTCGCAGGGTCGACGGGACGGAACAGCCCGACCACCACCACCGGGGCCGCGTCGGTGAGACCGGTTTGGGTGGCGTTACCGATGCGCAGTTGGCTGCCGGTCCGCAGGTTGAGCTTGCGGGCCACGTCGACGTGGAGCGCCACCTCGATCGGCCGACCGGGGACGTACGTCTCGTTCGGCCACGCCCCCTCGACGAGGGTGCCGGCCTGCTGGATGCCGGGGACGGAACGCAGACTCAGGTCGACCAGCAGTTTGCGGGCTGCCAGGTCGGGGCCGACCAGTCGGGCCGGCGCGACGTCCACGCTGAACCACTGCTCCTCCACCGCCGAGCGCACCGGCGGCGGCATCTGCTCGGCCAAGGCCTCGGACCGTCCACGGGCGTCGGCCATGACCGAATCCACCGGAGAGGCGGTCAGGAACTCGGAGGTGTACGAGAGGTCCCGGCGGGCGGCCGGCTCGCTGTTCAGCTGGGCGCGCAGCCCCTGTTCGGCGAGCCGGTTGACCAGCCGGGGCACCCCGCTGATGAGCAGCGTGACCACCAGGGTCAGCACCGCCAGGAGCAGGAACTGCCCACCGTACGCCCGGACCCGCCGGACGGCCGCGCCGACGCTCATCGTTCTCCCCCGATTCGCAGCTGCACCGCCGCCACCCGCTGTCGGATGCCGGTGGCTATGAACGCGCTGAAGGCGAGCGCCGCCAGCAGCAGACCGACCGCGGTCACGCCGATCGGCACCCAGGGCAGCGCGAACGTCGCCGGGGGAACCGGCCGGCCGGCGGCCGGGGTGAGGATGACCAGCGGGGCCATGGTGGCCCCGACCGCGGCGCCGAGCAGCAGCCCGACCCCCACGCCGATGCCGGCGAGGAAGGTCTGTTCGGCCAGCAGCGCCCGGGCCAGCAGCCGAGGCGTGGCGCCGAGGGTGTGCAGCACCGCGAACTCGCTCAGCCGGCGCCGCGCGGTGGCCCACACGTCCACCATGAGGCCGACCAGGGCGAGGAGCACCGCGCCGAGCGCCGCGGCGAGCATCCCGGTCCGGGACCCGCGCCAGTACGGGTCGTCGGCGGCCGACTCGATGACCGCCTCCCGGTTGAGCACGGTGACGCCCGGCAGCTCGCTGGCCGCTCGGTCGGCGGCCGTCGGGTCGTCGGCGCCGACCCACCACTCCGGTACGGGTCGCACCGCGCCGCCCCGAATCAGCGTGTCGACCGCCGCGGGCAGGTCGAGCAGCACCCCCTCCCCGGTGGTGGCCGGCACGGCGGTCAGCTCACCGACCAGGCGGACCCGGAGCGTCGCCCCGGAGAGCGTCAGGTCGACGGTGTCGCCGACGCTCAGGCTCAGTGCGTCGCGTACCCCGGGGGTCATCAGCACCGGCACGGGCGTGCTGTCGTCGGCCGGCACGACGGCGAACCGGGTGGGCGGCTGGTACGCGAACTCCCCGCCCGGAATCACTTCCACCGCGTTGACCGCGGCGAACCCGGTGGCGGTGGTCACCACCGGCGAGGACTTCTTGCCGGGGACCGTCATCACCCAGTCACCCGTCAGCCCGGCGGGCCGGGTCGTGCCGTCAGTGACGACCACCGTCAACCCGTCCACCTGGAGCCCGTAGGAGTTGCCGGCCGCCCGCCCGCCGTCGGCTTCGAACCCGGCCAGCCGCAGCCGCGCCCCGCCCACGTCGGGCAGTCGCACGGTGAACCGGGTGGCCGCGCCAGCACTGTCGGAGTCGGCTACCGGCAGCCGCAGGGCGAGCCCGTTGGAGCTGGTGACCAGCAGCGACACCGCGACCCGGAGCGGCTGTTCGGCCCTGCTCACCGGGGTGCGGACCGTGCCGGTGATCGCGCGGGCGTCGGCGGGCAACTCGATGCCCGCGGGCTCCCCCCGCGCCCCGACCATCCGCTTGTACTGGTCCGACACCGGTTCGTCGCTCAGCCGGTCGGCGAGTCGGACGACGCCGGGGGCGCTGGCGGGGTCAACGCCGATCACGGTGACCGGCAGGTCCTCCCGGCCGACCCGCGTCTCGTCCCGCCACGCCGGCAACACCCGGTCCACGCCCGGCAGCGCGGAGAGTTGACCGGCGCGGCTCGGCGGGGCTGACCCGGTCCGTTCGGTCACCCGCAGGTCGGCGCCGACCGTGTGACTGGCCTGCTCAACCTGGGACCGTTCCCCCGTGCTGATCAGGGACCAGGCCAAAGTGCTGCCGCCGACGGCGAGGGCGAGGAGCAGCACCGGGCCGGCGTGTGGACGCCGACCGGCCTGCCACATGCCGAACATGGTGGCCGTCCAGGGCCGTCGGTCGACGAACCGCTCGGCGAACCGCGTGAGCGGCGGGAGCACCCGCAACGCCAGCACGGCGCCGGCCAGCACGCCGAGCGTGGGGGCGGCGATCAACAGCGGGTCGAGCCCGAGCCGGCCACCCGAGCCGGCCAGCGGGGAGGCGTACCGGCGCAGCTGCACCCAGGCGAGCACGGCGAGCGCAACCAGCACCAGGTCGACGCTGGCCCGCTGGACGCTCGCGGCCCGGTTCGGCCGCGACCGGGCGGCCATGTCCGCCACGTACGTGCCGGCGCTGCGCAGCGCCGGAAGAACCATGGCGACCAGGCAGCCGGCCGCGGCGGCCGCGGCGGCCGCCCAGACCAGGGTGGTGTTACCGCCGGCGGTGGAGAGTTCCGCCGACCCGCCGGGCCGGATGTACCGCAGCGCCTCACCGGCGATCAGCGGGCCGAGCACGGCGGCCGGGGCGACCACCAGGGTCGCCTCGCGGGCGGCCAGGCCGGCCAACTGCCGGCGAGCGGCGCCACGGGCGCGCAGCAGCGCGGTCTGCGAGCGGCGATCCTCGTGCAGCAGGGCCGCGACCAGCACCAGCGCGTACCCGCCGAGCACCAGGATGAGCAGCAGCGGGGTGGCGAGCGATGAGCGGCCCACCAGGTCGGCGCGGGCGATCCGGTCCAGCAGCAGTTCCATCTTGGTCACCGCCTGCCCGGAGCTGCCCAGTTGAGCGGCCTCGGGCACCGCCGTGGTGGCCTCGGTGAGGGCTTTCCGCATGGCCGGCAGGTCGGCGGCGTCGACGCCGCCGAGGTCCGGTTCGGCCAGCCAGGACGCCGACACCGAGCCCGGGAAGGTGGCCGCGAAGTCAGCCGGGTCGAGCGCGAACGGCCCGTACGAGGTGGTGGATCCGACGCCGCCCTCCCCCACTCCGGGGGCCAGGAGCCAGTACGCGTCTGTCGGGTCGCGGGGCCGCCAGGTGCCGGCGACCACGAGTTCGCCGCGCTGTTCGGTCGACCGGTCGCGCACCGGGACGCGTTCGCCGACACTCAGGCCCAGCTGGCCGGCGACCCGCTCGGGGAGGCTCACCTGGATCGGGTTCGCCCCGGGCCGGGGCCACGCCCCGCTGGTCAGCTCCGCGTGCCCGGCCAGGTCGTCGAACGTGGCCACATTCGCGAAGATGGGCTCGTCGTCGGTGCGGGGCACGGGTCCGAGGTCGCCGGTCAACTCCCGGCCGGTGCCGTACCGGGCCGCGGCGACGGTGACCGGGACGCCGGCGAACCCGCCGTCGAATCCGGCCCGCACGGCCTCGTCCCGGGCGGCGAACTCGGCGGCGTCGCGCCCACCGGAGCCGCTGACCAGCAGGCCGCGCTCCTCGGCCGGCGAGGCTGCCACCAGCGCCCGCTGCCCGGCGTCCACCGCGCGGCGGTTGTAGTCGGAAAGGCCGGTGACCAACACGACGGCGACCAGGGCGGCGATCACCGCGGCAACCAGCAGACCGCGCGCCTCGCGGGCCCGCCTCCACACCAACTTCATCCGACGCCTCCCCTGGCCCTGGCGGGCCGACGACCATCAAGACAGGTCATCTACCGGGAAAGGTTCGCGCCCGTTACTTGATCGTTACTCGGGAGCGTCAGGTGAGCTCGGCCCGCACGCCAGGACGGCTAGCTGCCGCCCCGAACGTTCCGTATTCCGAACGCAACCGCGCCGATCACCAGCACGACGCCCAGGAACTGGAGGCCCGGCGAGTCGTCGGCCTCGCCGTGCACGATGGCGGCGACGCCGAGCGCGGTCGCGAGAATGGCCGCGACGGTCAGGACGTACCTCATGAGGTCTCCTCTTCAACCCACTCGAGCAGGTCGCCGGGCTGGCATTCGAGCACCCGACACATCGCTTCCAGCGTGCTGAAGCGGACGGCCTTGGCACGGCCGTTCTTCAGCACCGCCACGTTGGCTGGCGTGAGCCCGACACGTTCGGCGAACTCACCGACGCTCATCTTGCGCTTGGCCAACTCGACGTCGATGCGGACGACGATGGGCATCAGATCACCGCTTCCATGTCGGTCCGCAGCGTGGTTGCCTGCCGCAGCAGCGCACGCATCACCACCATCAGGAGCCCCAGCACGGTGACGCCCACCGTCAGGAGGAACAGCAGGAGTGGCACTCCCGGGTCATCCGCGTTGAACCCGACGTAGAGAAAGACACCCACGAGCACCACCCACGCGGCGGCGATGGCCCACACGATCGCGTCCACCCACTTCAGGGACGCCTCGGTGAAGATGCGGTCGTCCTTGACCAGGCTGAGCAACTTCCACGTCGAGACGATGACCACCTGGACGCACAGCACCCAGAACACCGCCACGGCAGTCGCCGGCCACCGAAGGTAGGCGTCGTCCGGCGACTCCTGGGCCATGTGCGCGAACTGCCCCGGCAGCGAGAAGGTCTGGAACAGGACCAGGACCCCGAACAGCACCACGAGAAAGACCCGGAGAGCGGCAACCGCTCGATGTTCTGTCACCATGCATCGAGCTTCGCTCGCTATCTATCGAAAGTCAATCGGTATGTTGTTTCCTGTACTGAGTGAGCCGGCAGGTCTGCCGCGAGCAACGCCTGATATTGACCCTGGCGGTATCGGCTCCTCACGTGCGCCGGTGGTATTGGTTGCGACGCGGAAGCTGCTCGGGATCCAGCCAGGCCGGCGGCACGAACTCCGGGTGGCCGTCGCCAGCGAGTTGGACCGCCCAGTCGGTCTGGTGGACGTGTCAGTGGTGGTGGCCGCAGAGCAGCACCGCATTGTCGAGGCTGGTCGGACCGCCGTCGGCCCAGTGGTCGATGTGATGGGCGGCGCACCAGCGGGGTGGTCGGTCGCAGCCCGGGAAGGCACAGCCGCCGTCCCGCAGCACCAGTGCCCGCCGCAGCGGGCCGGTGACAAGGCGACGTTGTCGGCCCACGTCGAGAACCTGGCCGGCACCGCCGAGCACCGCGGGCAGGATGGCGGCATCGCAGGCGAGCCGGCGCACCGTGTCGGGGGTGAGCTGCAGGCCGATGTCGAGGGCGCCGGCGTGCAACTGCCGCGTCAGTCCGTCGTAGCTGGTGGTGACGACAACCTGGGCGCTCTCGCCGCCGTGCTCCGGCAGCCCACCGGTGCGCAGCGCGAGCCGACACACGTCGGCGAGAGCGTCATGGCGGCGCTGCCCGGCGGAGCGGGTGTCGTCGGGCCCGGAGGGTGCGCTGAGCGGGTCGATGACGGCGCGCAGCAGCGCGGCGCCCTCCGCGTCGAGGGTGCCGGTGAGCCGTAGCCGCTCGCCGGCCTGCTCGGAGATGGTGACGTGCCGGTCGCGCGCAGCCCGGGCGGCCTCGGCGGCGAGGGCCGCCGCGGCGCCGTCGTCGGCGAGGTCGTCGGCGAGGTCGGGAGCGACATGGTCGAGAATCCGGGCACCCATCCGGCGCAGCAGCGACGGGTCGAACTGCTCGGCCCACTCGACCAGCAGGCCAACGGCCTTGTCGGCCACCTCGGCGCCCGCCGAGGCCGACACCACGGCGGCCGTGCCGGCGATGACCCGGGCCTGCTCCACAGTGACCGCCCCGCTCGCCAGAGCGTCGCGCACGCCGGACGGAGCCGCCTCGACTGAGGCGGCGAGGCCGACCAGCCGACGGGCGGCGGAGACGTCGAGTCGCAGGCGGTGGCGCAGCCACACCGCCGACGAGGACGCGCCCTGCGCGACCAAGGTGCCCCGACCGTGCAACTGCCGAACAACCGCCAACTGCGCTGCCGCCAGCCGCTGCTGAAGCCGGTGCGTGGCATCGAGCGCCGCGATCAGATCGTGCTCGGAGAGCGCCCAGACGGCGGCGTCGACGCAGGCCGCCACCGCAATCTCCGCCCGCGCCAACTCATCGATCACACCCAAATTTTAGAACAGGTGTACGACAGTTCCCGGCCGCGCCGAGGGCCCTTCTCAGCCTTCGGCCAACTCCGGCCGATGCTCCCTGATCCAGGCCATCACATCCGACTTCCGCCAGACCTTTCCCTGCACCAGGTCCGCCACCGGATCCGGGAAGTTCCGGTGACTGGTGATCACGTACACCCGCTGCTTGCTGATACCGCCGAGCATCACGCGAATCTCCGCAGCGCCCACCAGCTCCATACGGCGGACCGTAAACAGTTGACCAGACTCCTTGACCCGAGGCAACGCCTCGGTCACCGTAAAGGGTATGCCCGCGCCGAACACCTCACCCGCCGATTACCGCGGTCCACTGAGAAACCTTCATCCCGTGCACCAGCACCTGCCGCGCCGACCCCTGTGGCTCTGCCGGGTGTGCGCTGCCCCCTGGCCGTGCGCCTCCGCCCGGATGCTGATGCGGGTGGAGTACCGGGCAGACCGGGTGGCATTGTCGATCTACATGGCCGGTCAGCTGTTCGACGCCACGGCCGACCTGTACAGGCTCAACCCCAACCCCGCACCCGACCCGCAGGAGTTGTTCAACCGGTTTCTGGCATGGACGGCCCAGCCGCCGCCATGAGGCAGGGGTCGGTCAGGCGCTGTCGTCGCCAGGGGTGCGCTTGGCGCGGCTGGGCTGGACCCGCTTGGGCTCGCCGGGCATCTTCGGGTGGTCCGGCGGGTACGGCAGGTCGCCCTGGCCGGCGGCGGCGTCCCGCTCGGCCCACTCCAGCAGCGGGGTGATGTCCCACGGGGTGTCGTCGATGCCGGCGTGCGGGTCGGCCCGCTCCTTGAGCCGGGCCGGGACGGTGCGCAGGTCGAAGTCGTCGGGGTCGACGTCGGGCAGCTCGTCCCAGGTGACCGGGGTGGAAACGGTGGCACGCGCGTTGGCCCGCAGCGAGTACGCGCAGGCGATCGTCCGGTCCCGGGCCATCTGGTTGAAGTCGACGAAGACCCGGCTGCCCCGCTCCTCCTTCCACCAGGCGGTGGTGACCAGCTCGGGGCAGCGGCGCTCCACCTCCCGGGCGAGCGCGATGGTCGCCCGGCGCACCTCGGTGAACGTCCAACGTGGGGCGATGCGCAGGTAGACGTGCACGCCCCGACCGCCGGAGGTCTTCGGCCAGCCGGTGGCGCCCAGCTCGTCGAGCACCGCGCGGACCTCCCCGGCGGCCCGCGCCGCGTCGGCGAAGTCGGTGCCGGGCTGCGGGTCCAGGTCGATGCGCAGCTCGTCGGGGCGGTCCACGTCGGCGGCGCGCACCGGCCACGGGTGGAACACGATCGTGCCCATCTGTGCCGCCCAGGCCACGTGGGCCAGATCGGCCGGGCAGAGCTCAGCCGCGCTCCGGCCGCTCGGGAAGGTGATCTCCGCGGTCGTCACCCAGGGCGGGACACCCCGGGTCGGCACCCGCTTCTGGAAGAACATCTCGCCCTCGACGCCCTCGGGGAAGCGTTGCAGCGTGGTGGGCCGGTCCCGCAGGGCGCGCATGATCCCGTCGCCGACCGCGAGGTAGTAGTGGAAGACGTCCGCCTTGGTGAAGCCCCGCTGCGGGAAGATCACCCGGTCGGGACTGCTCAGTCGGACGGTGTGCCCGGCCACCTCGACCTCGGCGACCGCTGCCTTGGTGCCACCCATCCCGCGACCTTATGCCACGCCCCCGACGTTCGACGTACGGTTGGGGCGTGAGTCTTGACGACAACGAACTGCCCCAGACCGATGACGAGTGGCGGGTCCGGCTGACCCCCGAGGAGTTCCACGTGCTCCGGGAGGCCGGCACCGAACGCCCGTGGACCGGTGAGTACGTGGACACCAAGACCGCTGGCGTCTACAACTGCCGCGCCTGCGGGCTGGAACTCTTCTCCAGCGACACGAAGTTCGACTCGCACTGCGGGTGGCCGAGCTTCGACGACGCCATCCCGGGTCGGGTCAAGGAGATCGAGGACCGCAGCCTCGGCGCGGTCCGTACGGAGATCCGTTGCGCCCGCTGCAACAGCCACCTCGGGCACGTCTTCCACGGCGAGGGCTTCACGCCGAAGGACACCCGGCACTGCGTCAACTCGGTCTCCATCCGGCTGGAATCGCGCTGAGCTGAGCAGCCACCGCGCGGCGGGGCGTCAGCGGCGTACCCCGGTCACCGCCGCGCGGCCGGCGGCCCCGGTCAGCAGCTCGACCTCGGCGGTGCGGGACTGCTCGATCCGCCGGGCCAGGTCGCGAACCTGCTCGCTGCGGCCCACGTCGACCTGGGCCCGGGCCAGGTCGGCCGCCGCCCGCTGGTGGTCGGCGAGCACCTCGCGCAGCACCCGGTCGACGTCGGCGTCCGATGCGGCCCGTAGCCGGTCGAGCGCGGCGTCGTCGCCGTGTCCGGCGTGGTGGTGCGCGCCCGCGCTGGCACTCGGGCCCGCCGTGAGCAACCAGCCGCGCATGGCGGCCAGCTCATCCGCCTCGGTCGCGTCGATGGCGGCGGCCAGGGTGCGCAGCGAGCCGTCCCGCACCCGGTCCCGAGCCAGCCGGACGATCTCCAGGGTGCGTTCGCTGTGCCCGACCATCGTGGTCAGGAAGACCACGTCGATGCCGCTCAGCGCGTCCCCGGCCGCTGCCGACCCGGCCGGGGACGTGGGCGCCGGTTGAGGCACGGCCGACGGGGTCGACGCGGGCGGTCCGGCGCAGGCGGCGGTGAGCAGCAGCACGGCGAGCAGGGGCGCCAGCGGGGTTCGGCGGGTCATGCCGGGTTGCTCCGATCACGCGAGGACGGCGACACGGGTGCGACCGGGGCCGCACCCGTGCGGTCAGACCTGACTCCAGAGCGCCGGCACGTTCGGCGGCTCCCACCCGGCGATGGCGGTGTGCGCCTGCCGGCAGCGGTACGTCGACCCGCCGTAGGTGGCCTGGTCACCGACCTGATACGCCCGACCGGCCGCCCAGGTGCCGCCCGCAGGCGGGTTGGTCGGCGTCGGGGTGGGGGTCGGCCGCGGGGTCGGAGTCGGGGTGGGGGTCGGTGTGGGGCTGGGCCCCGGGCCGCCACCGCCGCCGATCTGCACGTCGATGCAGGAGTAGAAGGCGTTCGCGGTGTCGGCGATGTTCCACACCGCGAGGATCTTCTGCCGGCCGGAGAAGCCACCGAGGTTGACATTGTGCGAGACGGTGGCGCCCGGCTGTTGGCCGTTGCCGTTGACCGAGGCGACCCGGGTGTTGCCGATCCAGTACTCCCAGTTGCTGGTCGCGTGCCGGGCGGTGTTCACCCACGTGAAGGTCAGCGAGCTGCCGACCGACGTCGCCGGCCAGCCCCGGCTGTCGTCGTTGAGGACGGCGAAGTGGGCGATGCCGGCGTGGCAGCTGCGGAGGCCCTTGGGCCCCTCGACGCTCTGCGGCTCGTACTTGATCTGCCCACAGTCGGGCACCCGGCCCTGGGCGCAGAGCGCCTGCCGGCTCGGTGGGGCGGACACGTAGCCGTGCGCCTGGGCGGGCGCGGCGACGGTGAGGGTGGCGGCGACGGCGCCCGCCGCCACCAGCGGGACGGTGATTCTTCGACGCATCGGGGCAGCTCCTTCTCCAGGTCCGGTGAGTGCCCCTCAACGTAATTTAAACTTTGTTAACAGTAAAGACCCCCATCGATAAATACATCGATGGTGACGAGTTTTCTGTCAGAGCCGGAGCAGGCCACCCCGCTCGTCGACCTGGTCGGCCGACTCGTCGTCCAACCAGACCCCACCGCTGGCGAGGTAGCGGAACCGGTACTCGCCCGGCCCGAGCCGCACGGTCACCGTCCGGGTGCCGTCGCGGCGGCTCACCAGCTCGTGCCGACCGGGCTCCCAACCGTTGAAGCAGCCCACCACGCTCACCGGGCCGGACGGGATGTCCCGGGGCAGGCAGAAGGTGACCCGGGTCTGGTTGCCGAAGAGTTTGTTGCGCTTGATCATTGCGATCCCTCCCGGTGCTGCGGCGGTTCACTCGGCCTAACGGACGACACGCCGGAGCCGACACGCCGCTGAGGTCGTCCGGGTAGCGGCATTCCGCCCGGTACCGCCACACGGCGAGGCATTCTGAAGACACATGTCCTGATACGGGGGTTTCTATGGCTACGTGCGAGGTCTGCGGCAACGACTACTGGATGGCGTTCGAGGTGCGCACGGTCAGCGGCGACGTGCACACCTTCGACTCGTTCGAGTGCGCGATCCACCGACTGGCACCGATCTGTGAGCACTGCGAAATCAAGATCGTCGGGCACGGCGTGGAGGTCAACGGCCGGTTCTTCTGCTGCGGGCACTGCGCCCGCGCGGTCGAGGGCGCCGAGGGCGCCGAGATCCGCGACGCCGTCGGGGCACGCCCCGCCTGATCCCGCCCCTGCGGTACGGTCGTGGAATGCGGCCGTTCCTGGGCGTCCTGCCCCCGCCGCGCTCCTGACCGGAGCGCCACGCCTCTCGCCGAGCGGTCACTGACCCGACTCGGCCACCTCGCCGTACGCGCTCCGTCGACGTCGTCCCGTCAACGGCTCACCCTTTCGGAGCGCACCCGTGTCCACCTCCCGTACCGCGCCGCCGGCCGCCCCGGCCCCGGCCGTCACCCAGGCCCGCACCGGCCTGATCCAGATCACCGTCACCGGAGTGCTGTGGGGCACCACCGGCGTAGCGGTGCAACTGTTGCGCGAGAGCACCGGGCTCAGCCCGGTGAGCATCGGTTTCCACCGCCTGGCCATCGCCGCGCTCGTCCTGCTGGCGTGCACCGCCGGTCGGCTCGGCGCGATCCTGGCCGCCCTGCGCGCGGCGCCGGTGCCGCTGCTGCTCACCGGCGTGGGCCTCGGCCTCTACCAGGCGCTCTACTTCGCCGCCGTGGCCCTGGCCGGAGTCGGCGTGGCCACCGTGGTCAGCCTCGGCCTCGCCCCGGTGCTCGCCGCGGCGTGGGAATCGGTGCGGGCCCGCCGGATGCCCGGCCCGCTGCGGCTCGGGACGCTGGGTGCCGCCGTGGCCGGCCTCGCCCTGATCACCGGTGCCACCGCGGAGCCCACCACGGCGGCGCCCGCCCCGCTGCTCGGCCTGCTCGCGGCGGCCGGATCCGGCCTCGGCTACGCCGTGACCACCCTGATCACCCGGCAGGTGTCGCAGCGCACCGCGCCGATGACGCTGACCACCATCTCCACCGTGATCGGTGCGCTGACCCTGGCCCCGCTGGCGCTGGTCGCCGGGGTCGGCGTACCGGTACGCGTCGACACCGTGGCGCTGCTGCTGCACCTGGGCGTGATCACCACCGCGGTGGCGTACGCGCTGTTCTACGCCGGGCTGCGCACCACCGCGGGCAGCGTCGCCGCTGTACTGACCCTGCTCGAACCACTCACCGCGGCGGCGCTGGCCGTGGCGTTGCTGCACGAGCCGCTCCCGCTGCCGGTGATCGTCGGCGGCGCGCTGCTGCTCACCGCCGTGGCCGCCACCTACCTCGCCCCCACCCGGGCGGACGTACCGTGACCATCGGCAGGACGCCTCGGGCCCCGCCCGACCGGACGGCCTACCATCGGTGGGTGCCCCAGCAGACCATCGAGGTCCGGACGGCGTCCTTCGCCGACCTGAACGCCCACACCTTCCACGACCTGCTCAAGCTGCGCATCGACGTGTTCGTGGTCGAGCAGCACTGCCCGTACCCGGAGCTCGACGGACGGGACGTGGAACCCGGCACCCGGCACCTCTGGCTGACCGACGGCGGCGCGCCGCTGGCGTACCTGCGGATCCTGGCCGACCCGGACGGCGTCGCCCGGATCGGCCGGGTGGTGGTGGCCCCCGCCGCGCGCGGCGGCGGGCACGCCGGCCGGCTGATGACCGCGGCGCTGGAGGTGGTGGGCAACCGGCCCTGCGTGCTGGACGCCCAGTCGCACCTGGTCGCCTTCTACACCCGGCACGGCTTCACGGTCAGCGGCCCCGAGTACGTCGAGGACGGCATCCCGCACACCCCGATGCGTCGCGACGGCATTGACGGCTGACGATCTGCCTGGCATCGTGCCGGGTAGAGCCATCGCGGGAGCCTGCGAGTAGGCACGGGAGCGGGCATCTCCCGGCGGTCCGGGTGTCGTCGTCCGACCTCATCCCCCCGGGGGCTCCATGTCCACTCTCGTCCGATCACCACGCGTGCTCTGGCTGCTCGCCAGCGCGGCGGCCGCCACGCTCCTGCTCACCACCGCGCTGACCACCGCACTGGTCCGGCCCGCCTCGGCGCACGGCTCGGTCGTTGACCCGGCCTCGCGCAACTACAGCTGCTGGCAACGCTGGGGCAGCGACTTCCAGAACCCTCGGATGGCCACCGAGGACCCGATGTGCTGGCAGGCCTGGCAGGCCGACCCGAACGCCATGTGGAACTGGAACGGCCTGTTCCGCGAGGGCGTGGCCGGCAACCACCAGGGCGCCATTCCCAACGGTCAACTGTGCAGCGGCGGGCGCACCCAGAGCGGTCGGTACAACGCCCTGGACACCGTCGGCGCCTGGAAGGCCACCCCGGTGTCGAGCAACTTCCGGGTCCGCTTCTTCGACCAGGCCAGCCACGGCGCCGACTACATCCGGGTGTACGTGACCCGACAGGGCTTCAACCCGCTGACCGAAACGCTCGGCTGGGACGACCTGGTGCTGTCCGGCCAGATCGGCAACACCCCGGCCTCGCAGTGGAAGCAGGAGACCGGCGGCGTCTCCATCGAGATCCCGGTGAACGCGTCGGGCCGCACCGGCCGGCACATCGTCTACACCATCTGGCAGGCCAGCCACCTGGACCAGTCGTACTACCTGTGCAGTGACGTGGACTTCTCCGGCGGACCGGGCACCCCGCCGCCCACCACGCCTCCGCCGACCACTCCCCCGCCCACCACGCCGCCACCGACCACGCCGCCACCCACCACTCCCCCGCCGACCACGCCGCCGCCGGCCGGCGCCTGCACGGCGACGTACGCGGTCACCGGCCAGTGGCCCGGCGGCTTCCAGGCCGAGGTGCGGGTGACCGCCGGCGGCTCACCCACCAGGGGCTGGTCGGTGAGCTGGAACTACGCCAACGGCCAGCAGGTCACCTCGGCGTGGAACGCCGCCGTCGCCAGCAACGGCACGCTGGTCACCGCGCGCAACGTCAGCCACAACGGCAGCCTCGCCGCCGGAGCGAGCACCACGTTCGGTTTCCTCGGCTCGTGGAACGGCAGCAACCAGGTTCCGCTGGTCTCCTGCACGACGACCAGTTGATCCCCGGTCGGCGCCGCACCCGGGCGGGGGTGCGGCGCCGGCCGGCGGGGAAATCCGGTGGTGCGCCCCCGCCGGTCACCGGCATCATCCCGACATGATCGAGATGACCGTGCTCACCCCCGACGACTGGCCCACCTGGCGCGAGCTGCGGCTCGCCGCCCTCACCGAGGCACCGGAGGCGTTCGGCTCCCGGCTGGCCGACTGGCAGGGCGACGGCGACCGCGAGCAGCGCTGGCGCGACCGGCTGAGCATCCCCGGCTCGCACAACCTGCTGGCCAGCCTGAACGGGCGGCCGGTCGGGATGGCCAGCGGCGTACCCACGCCGGACCCGCTCGTCGCGGAGCTGATCTCGATGTGGGTGCACCCCGAGGGGCGCGGCCGCAAGGTCGGCCACCAACTGATCGACGCGGTGGCGAACTGGGCCCGCGAGAGCGGCGCCGACCGGCTGCGCCTCAGTGTGATGCCGGACAACGCGGCGGCGAAGGCCCTCTACCAGCGCGCCGGCTTCAGCCGCACCGACGAGCTCGGCGACCTCCTGCCCGACGGCGTACGCCGCGAACAGGTCATGCTCCGCCCGCTCTGAGCCGCGCCCCCGGGCTCAGACCAGGCAGTTGACGATCTCGGCGACCGAGCGGCGGCGACCGGTGTAGAAGGGAACCTCTTCCCGGACGTGCCGGCGGGCGCCGGAGGCACGCAGGTCACGCATCAGGTCGACGATGCGGTGCAGCTCGTCGGCCTCGAACGCGAGCATCCACTCGTAGTCGCCCAGCGCGAACGAGGCCACGGTGTTGGCCCGCACGTCCGGGTAGCCACGGGCCTGCCGGCCGTGCTCGGCCAGCATCTCGCGCCGCTCGGCGTCGGGCAGCAGGTACCACTCGTACGAGCGGACGAACGGGTAGACGCAGAGGTACGGGCGGGCCTCCTCCCCGGCCAGGAACGCCGGGATGTGGCTCTTGTTGAACTCCGCCGGCCGGTGCAGCGCCATCTGCGACCAGACCGGGGTCATCGCCCGCCCCAGCGTGGTGCGGCGGAACCGCAGGTACGCGTCCTGGAGCGCGTCACTGGAGGCGGAGTGCCACCAGATCAACATGTCCGCGTCGGCGCGCAGCCCGGATACGTCGTACACGCCGCGGATCACGACGTCCTTGCCGGCCAGCTCCTCGAAGAGGGACTCGACCTCACCGGTGACGTTGTCCCGCAGCGACGGCAGCGGGGCGCTGGCCCGGAACACCGACCACATGGTGTAGCGGATGCTGTCGTTCAGCTCCCGCATTCGGGCCGCGTTGGTCTGCTCGGTCATCTCGCCGATCCTCCCAGTGCTGTGATGATCTCGTCGGCCGCCGTCTCGCCGGAGCGGACGCAGACCGGAATGCCGACGCCGTCGTAGCCGGCGCCGGCAAGGACCAGGGTGGGGTGCGCGGCCCGCAACGCCGTCCGCGCGGCGGCGACCCGGTCGGCGTGCCCGGGGGTGTACTGGGGCAGAGCCCCTCCCCATCGCTGCACGTGCCCGTCGACCGGGGCGGGCAGCGGCGCGCCGAGTACCGCCGACAACTCCCGGTGCACGGTGGCCGCCAGATCCGCGTCCGGGCGCTGGAGCTGCGCTTCCTCGCCGTACCGACCCACCGAGGCGCGGACCAGCGCCAGCCCGTCGGGCCGGCGCAGGTGCCCCCACTTGGTGGTGAAGAAGGTGGACGCCTTGATCAGCAGCCCCTCGGTGCTCGGCACCAGGAAGCCGGACAGCTCGGGCAGCTCCGGCTGCGGCAGCGCCAGGGTGACCAGCGCGACGCTGGCGTAGTCCAGCGCACCGACGCCCGCGGCGGCCGCCGGGGCCGGGCCGGCGAGCAGCCGGGCCGCCGGGCGGGCCGGCACGGCCAGCACCACGGCGTCCACCTCGACCAGCTCAGGGTCCCGGGTCGGGCCGACCGTGAGCCGCCAACCCGTGTCGGTCGGGGTCAGTTCCCGGACCGCGGCGTCGCGCCGCACCGTCGCGCCGCTGGCCGTCACCGCCGCCTCGACCAGCGTGCTCAGCCCGCCGGCCAGGGTGCCGAAGACCGGAGTGCCGGGAGCGCGCGGCGCGGCGGCCTGCGCCGCCCGGACCGCGCCGGTCAGGGTGTGCTCCACCCGGGCCGCCCGGGCCAGCGCCGGCATGGTGGTGACCAGGGAGAGATCGTCGGCGCGGCCCGCGTACACGCCGCCCAGCATCGGGTCGACCAACCGGTCGACCACCTCGTCACCGAAGCGGGACCGGACCAGCGCGCCCACCGAGACGTCCGCGTCGGGCCCGACCAGCGGCCGGCCACCGTCGGTGTCGGCGTCCGCGACCGGGCGGGCGACCGTTCGCACCCGATCCAGATCCCCGGGTACGCCCACCAGGGTGCCGCCCGGGATGGGGCGCAGCCCCCCGTCGACCACCAGGGCGGCCTGCCCGACGGTGGGGTGCACGATCTCGTCGGCCAGCCCGAGCCGGCGGGCCAGCGCCACCGCGGCGGACTCGGCGCCCGTCGGGTCGCGCATCAGGAACGACTCGGCGCCGAACTCCACCGGCTGCCCGGCCAGCTCCCCGGTGCGCAGCTTGCCGCCCAGCGCGCCGGACTGCTCGTACACCGTGATCTCGGTGCCCGCCGGTGTGCGGTCGCGCAACCGGACCGCGGCCGCCAGCCCGGCGATCCCGCCGCCGACCACCGCCACCCGCCAGGGCTGCCGCATCGCGTGTCAGCCCTGGTCGGCCCGGCGGCTGGAAAGCTCGTGCACCAGCGCGACCACCCGGGTCAGCACGTCCGGGTCGGTCTCCGGCAGCACCCCGTGGCCGAGGTTGAACACGTGCCCGTGTGTGGCCCTGCCCTGGTCCAGGATCCGGCGCACCTCGGCCTCCACCACCGGCCAGGGCGCGAGCAGCACGCACGGGTCCAGGTTGCCCTGCACCGCCTTGTCCGGGCCGATCCGGCCGGTGGCGACGTCCAGCGGGGTCCGCCAGTCGACGCCGACCACGTCCGCGCCGGCCTCGCCCATCGCGCCGAGCAGCTCGGCGGTGCCCACCCCGAAGTGGATCCGCGGGATCCCGGCGTCGACCAGCCCGCTCAGCACGGCGGTCGAGTGCGGCAACACGTAGCGGCGGTAGTCGGCCTCGGAGAGCGCGCCGGCCCACGAGTCGAACAGCTGCACGGCGGATACCCCGGCCTCGACCTGCACCCGGAGGAAGGCGAGCGTCACCTCGGCCAGCCGGCCGCAGAGCGCGTGCCACAGCTCCGGATCGCCGTACATCAGGGCCTTGGTCTTCGCGTGGGTCCGCGACGGGCCCCCCTCGACCAGGTAGCTGGCCAGGGTGAACGGCGCGCCGGCGAACCCGATCAGCGGGGTGTCGCCCAGCTCGACCACCAGCTGCCGGACCGCCTCGTCCACGTACCAGACGTCGTCGCGGTTGATCGGGCGGATCCGCTCCACGTCGGCGGCGGTGCGGATCGGCTCGGCGACCACCGGGCCGGTGCCCGGCACGATGTCCAGGTCGACCCCGGCCGCGGCGACCGGCACCACGATGTCGCTGAACAGGATCGCCGCGTCCACTCCGTGCCGGCGCACCGGCTGGAGCGTGATCTCGGTGACCAGCTCCGGGCGACGGCAGGACTCCAGCATCGGCACGCTCGCCCGGATCTCCCGGTACTCCGGCAGTGAGCGGCCAGCCTGCCGCATGAACCAGACCGGGGTGTGCGGGCCTGGCCGGCGCCGGCATGCCCGGATGAAGGGCGAGTCGGCCGGCCCTCCGGGGCGCTGTTCTCCGTCTCGGGCGGCAGTGCCCGTGGTCTCCGTGCTCATCGCCGCAATCGTGCCACGGCACCCACCCCCTCCCCGCCCGGGGTGAAAGGAAGAACACCTTCCCGCCGCCGAACGGGGCGTCGGCGCGCCGTCGAAGCCGGGGGACCGACGGCGGCATAGGCTGCCTGCATGGCCCCCCCGATCGCGCTCCCGGAGACCTTCGCCCGCGCGGTCACCGGGCTGCGGTCGGCGGCGCCCCGGCCGGAGATCACGCTGGAGGAGGTCGGTGCCCCCCAGCGGCTGGCCCCGTACGCGTTCGCGCTCTCCGCGACGGTGCTGCGCGACGGCGACGAGGTGACCACCGGCCGGCTGATCCTGCTGCACGACCCGGTCGGGCACGAGGCATGGCAGGGCACCCTGCGGCTGGTCACCTACGTGACCGCCGAGCTGGAGGTCGACCTGGCCGCCGACCCGCTGCTGCCCGGGGTCGGCTGGACCTGGCTGACCGACGCGCTGGACGCCCACGACGCCGGTCACCGCGCCATCGGGGGGACGGTCACCCAGACCATGTCCACCCGGTTCGGCGACCTGGCCGGCCCACCCACCGCCGGTGACATCGAGATCCGCGCCTCGTGGACCCCGGTCGACGACGACCTGACCCCGCACCTGCTCGGCTGGTGCGCGCTGCTCTCCTCCACGGCGGGCCTGCCTCCACCCGGGGTGACCGCCCTGTCCGACCGCCGCCCCGCCGGCGCCACCTGACCCGTCGACCACCCTCGACCGGCATCCAAAGGCCACCTTGCGGACACCCGACCGACACACGCCGGACCGGCTGCACCCGCCGGATCACCGCGCGCACTAGGGTTGGCAGGTGACCGACGAACCACCCCTGCGCCGTCGGCCCGCCGAAGAGCTCCAGGGCACCGCACCCCAGCACCCGCCGTCGGCCCAGCCGCAGCCGGCGGGCGACGGGGTCGACCCGACCGACGGTGGGCCCGTTCCGCTGACCGCCCCGCGTGACGGCACCCCCGATCCGGTGGCCACTCCGACCGAGCTGGCCGAGGTCGTGGCGCGTTTCGCCGCGGGCACCGGCCCGGTCGCCCTGGACGCCGAGCGGGCCTCCGGCTACCGCTACAGCCAGCGCGCCTACCTGGTGCAGCTGCGCCGGGCCGGTGCCGGCACAGTGCTGATCGACCCGCTGCCGCTGCCCGACCTCAGCGCGCTGGACGCCGTGATCGGTGAGGCCGAGTGGGTGCTCCACGCGGCGAGCCAGGATCTGCCCTGCCTGGCCGAGGTGGGGCTGCGCCCGCGCCGGCTGTTCGACACCGAACTGGCCGCCCGGCTGGCCGGGTTCGAGCGGGTCGGCCTGGCCGCGCTGACCGAGCAGTTGCTCGGGTTCACCCTGGAAAAGCACCACTCGGCGGCCGACTGGTCGAGCCGACCACTGCCCGAGTCGTGGCTCACCTACGCCGCCCTGGACGTGGAGATGCTCACCGACCTGCGTGACGCGCTGGACGCCGAGCTGGCCCGGCAGGGCAAGTCGGCCTGGGCCGCGGAGGAGTTCGCCGCCCTGGTCCGGACCGGGGCCCGCCCACCCCGGGTCCGCGCGGAGCCCTGGCGGCGTACCTCCGGCATCCACCGGGTGCGCGGGGCGCGGGCCCAGGCCCGGGTCCGCTCGATGTGGTACGCGCGGGACCAGATCGCGGCCCGGCGGGACGCCGCGCCCGGCCGGGTGCTGCCCGACTCGGCGATCATCGCCGCTGCCGAGTTGGACCCGAAGGACGAGAAGACCCTGCTGACGCTGCCCGGCTTCGGCGGTCGGTCGGTGCGCCGGCTGGCCCGCACCTGGCTGGCCGCGCTCGACGACGCCCGGCAACTGCCGGATGACGCACTGCCGGTCACGCCCGCGGTGGAGGGCCCGCCTCCGCCACACCGGTGGGCCGAGCGGGACCCGGTGGCGGCCGGTCGGCTGGCCCGCTCCCGGGAGGTGGTGGTCCGCATCGCCAGCAAGCACAACCTGCCCCCGGAGAATCTGATCACCCCGGACTCGGTGCGCCGGTTGGCCTGGACCCCACCGGAGGAGCTCACCGAGGACACCGTGGCGGAGACCCTGCGGGGCTTCAACGCCCGCGAGTGGCAGATCGCCCTCCTCACCCCCCACCTCACGCCCGCCCTCAACCCGGACCCTCCCACCCCCGAACTCCCCTGACCCACCCCCACCCCGACCGCGGTTGGTGATGAAGTAATTGCCGTCCGGCCCGACGGGTGTGGGGTGGGCCACAGTGGGGGGTGGGGACGAGTTTGGTTACTGGCGAGTAGCATCCGGGGGACCTGCCCGTGTCGGCGACCCTCGTTCAGTCCGGAGTGCCGTCTGTCGGCGCGAAGGCCGGATCATGGTCGAAAAGGAGGCTCAAGTGCCCCGTGAAGTTCGGGATGTCGTCTTCGTCGACGGCGTCCGTACCCCGTTCGGCAAGGCGGGCGGCATGTACGCCAACACCCGCGCCGACGACCTGGTGATCCGCTGCATCCGTGAACTGCTGCGCCGCAACCCGCAGCTGCCGCCGGAGCGGGTCGAGGAGGTCGCCATCGCGGCCACCACCCAGATCGGCGACCAGGGCCTCACCATCGGGCGGACCGCCGCCCTGCTGGCCGGTCTGCCCAAGACCGTTCCCGGCTTCGCCATCGACCGGATGTGCGCCGGCGCGATGACCGCGGTGACCACCGTCGCCGGTGGCATCGCCATGGGCGCGTACGACATCGCCATCGCCGGCGGCGTCGAGCACATGGGCCGCCACCCGATGGGTGAGGGCGTCGACCCCAACCCGCGCATCATCGCGGAGAAGCTGGTCGACCCGTCCGCGCTGGTCATGGGCGCCACCGCGGAGAACCTGCACGACCTGGTCCCGCACATCACCAAGGCGCGCACCGACGCGTTCGCGCTCGCCTCGCAGCAGAAGACCGCGAAGGCGTACGCGAACGGCAAGCTCCAGGACGACCTGGTGTCGATGTCCATCCGTGACGCGGAGGGCGGCTGGGGTCTGGCCACCGTCGACGAGGCTCCCCGGGACACCTCGCTGGAGAAGCTCGGCACCCTGAAGACCCCGTTCCGCCCACACGGCAAGGTCACCGCGGGCAACGCGGCCGGCCTGAACGACGGCGCCACCGCGAGCCTGCTCGCCGACGAGGCCACCGCCCGCGAGCTGGGCCTGCCGGTCGCCATGCGCCTGGTGTCGTTCGGTTTCGTCGGCGTCGAGCCGGAGGTGATGGGCGTCGGCCCGATCCCGTCGACGGAGAAGGCGCTGCGCATCGCCGGGCTCAGCATCGACGACATCGGCCTGTTCGAGCTGAACGAGGCCTTCGCCGTCCAGGTGCTCGCCTTCCTCGACCACTTCGGCATCACCGACGACGACCCGCGGGTCAACCCGTGGGGCGGCGCGATCGCGATCGGTCACCCGCTGGCCTCCTCGGGCGTGCGGCTGATGACCCAGCTGGCCCGCCAGTTCGCCGAGCACCCCGAGGTCCGCTACGGCGTGACCGCCATGTGCATCGGCATCGGCATGGGCGGCACCGTGATCTGGGAGAACCCGCACTGGACGGAGGGCAACAAGTGAGCGCGCTCGCCGCACCGAACGAGGTCGTCACCAGGGCGCTGCTGCGTCAGGTGAACGTACCGGGGCTGGACCGACCCGCCGCCCTGATCACGCTGGACAACGGCTTCGACCACACCAAGCCGAACACCTTCGGCCCGGGTGGGCTGGCCAGCCTGGACGAGGCGATCACCGCCGCGCTCGCCGCCGACCCGGCATTCATCGCGGTCACCGGCAAGCCGTACATCTTCTGCGTGGGCGCGGACATCGTCGGCCTGCCGCAGCTCGCCGACCGCGCGCAGGCGCTGGAGATCGGCCGGCTCGGCCACCGGGTCTTCGCCCGGCTGAAGGACAGCACCGTGCCCACGTTCGCGTTCGTCAACGGCGCGGCGATGGGTGGCGGCCTGGAGCTGGCACTGCACTGCCACTACCGGACGCTCTCCGGCGGCGCCGCGGCCCTCGCGCTGCCCGAGGTCTCCCTCGGTCTGGTGCCCGGGTGGGGCGGCACCCAGCTGCTGCCGAACCTGATCGGCATCCCCGCCGCCACCCAGGTGATCATCCAGAACCCGCTCATGCAGAACAAGATGCTCAAGCCGAAGCAGGCCGCCGAGCTGGGCATCGCTGATGTGCTGCTGGAGCCGGCCGACTTCCTGGAGCGGTCTCTGGAGTGGGCGGCCGGCGTGGTGCGTGGCCAGGTAACCGTGACCCGGCCCGAGGTCGACAAGGACATGTGGGCGGGCGTGCTCTACTTCGCCCGGCAGACCCTCGACCAGCGACTGCACGGCGCGGTTCCGGCCGCGTACAAGGCGCTCGACCTGCTGGAGACGGCGAAGGACGGCGACTTCGCCGCCGGTACCGCCGCCGAGGACGAGGCCCTCGCGGACCTGGTCTTCTCCGAGGAACTGCGCAGCGGCCTGTACGCGTTCGACCTGGTGCAGCGGCGGGCCAAGCGGCCAGCCGGCGCGCCGGACAAGGGCCTCGCCCGGCCGGTCACCAAGGTCGGCATCGTCGGCGCCGGCCTGATGGCCAGCCAGCTGGCGTTGCTGTTCGCCCGCCGCCTCCAGGTGCCGGTCGTGATGACCGACCTGGACCAGTCCCGGGTGGACAAGGGCGTCGGCTACGTGCACACCCAGATCGAGAAGGCCGTCACCAAGGGCCGGATGGACAAGGGCACCGCCGCCAAGCTGTACGGCCTGGTCAGCGGCACGGTCGACAAGAGCGCCTTCGCCGACGCCGACTTCGTCATCGAGGCGGTCTTCGAGGACCTGGGCGTCAAGAAGCAGGTCTGGGCCGAGCTGGAGAAGATCGTCTCGCCGGAGGCGGTGCTGGCCACCAACACCAGCTCGCTCTCCATCACCGAGATGGCCGCGGAGCTGGAGCACCCCGAGCGGGTGGTCGGCTTCCACTTCTTCAACCCGGTGGCGGTGCTGCCGCTGCTGGAGATCGTCCGGGGTGAGCGGACCGACGACGCCACCCTCGCGACCGCGTTCGCGGTGAGCAAGCAGCTCAAGAAGTCCTCGGTGCTGGTCAAGGACGCCCCGGCGTTCGTGGTGAACCGGCTGCTCACCCGCTTCCTGGGCACCGTCTTCGCCGCCGTCGACGCCGGCACCCCGCTGGACGTGGCGAACAGCGCACTGGACCCGCTGGGCCTGCCGATGCGCCCGCTCGCCCTGCTCCAGCTGGTCGGGCCGGCCGTCGCGCACCACGTGGGCGGCACCCTGCACGCGGCGTACCCGGACAGGTTCGGCGTCAGCGAGAACCTCAAGCGGATCGCCGACTCGGGCCAGCCCATCGTGGTCGACGACAAGGTCAACGAGGAGGTCGCCAAGCTGCTCGTCGTGGGTGACCAGCCGCTGACCGCCGAGCAGGTACAGCAGAACGCGCTCGACGCGCTGGCCCAGGAGACCCGGCTGATGCTGGACGAGGGCGTGGTCGCCGAGGCGCAGGACATCGACCTGTGCATGATCCTCGGCGCCGGCTGGCCGTTCCACCTGGGCGGCGTCACGCCGTACCTGGACCGGACCGGCACCAGCGAGCGCGTCACCGGCCAGCGGTTCCTGCCGCGCGGGGCCGCGAGCCTGCCCGCCTGACCGTTCGCGGCACCACCATCGCGGTGGTCGGGCCGTCCCTCGTGGACGGGCCGGCCACCGCGATCGCGTCTGCCCCGGCGTACCGAGGACGGGAGCACCGGCCGCGGGCAGCGCGCGGACTCGTCACCGGGTTAAAATCACCCGCTTTGCTATCCGATCTTGGAGCTGACTGATGTCCCAGCCGCCGGCCGACCCCTACGGACCGCCCCACGGTTCCTATCCCCCGCCGCAGCAGCCCGGCCAGCCGGTGCCGCCGCAGCCCGGCGGCCAGCCCGGCTTCCCGCCCGCACCGCAGGGCTTCCCGCCCGCACCGCAGGGCTTCCCGCCCGCACCGCAGGGCTTCCCGCCCGCACCGCAGGGCTTCCCACCCGCGCAGCAGGGCTTCCCGCCGCCGCCGCAGGGCTTCCCGCCCGCTCAGCAGGGTCAGCCGTGGGGCGACCCGAGCATGGTTGGCGGCCCGCCACCCGCGAAGAAGTCGAAGGTCGGCCGCATCGTGCTGATCGTGCTGGCCGTGGTGCTGGTGCTCTGCCTCGGCGGCGCGGCGATCACCTGGTTCGCGGTCAAGGACGAGGTGGGCGAGGTCGTCGACGCCACCAACACGCGGGTGGTCGCGCCGACCACCCTCGCCGGCCGGCCGAAGATCGACGACCCGGAGCTGCAGAGGCTCTCCGACGATCTGGTCGCCGAGATGAAGTCGACGGTGCAGAACGAGACCAGCGCCGTCGGCGCCTTCTACGGCAACCCCGCCGAGGAGGACCTCGTCATGATCGCCGGCACGTCCGGCCTGATGTCGGACCCGAAGAAGGAGTTGGACACCGCGGTGACCGGGCTCTCCACCGAGCTCGGGGTGGCCACGATGGCGGCCGTCGAGCCCGGTCCGCTCGGTGGCGAGGCGCGCTGCGGCGACGGCACGACCGACGGTGTGCCGCTGGGCGTCTGCGTCTGGGCCGACAAGGGCAGCGTGGGTCTGGTGGTGATGTTCTTCAAGTCCGGCGCGGAGGCGAAGGCCGAGTTCGTCACCATCCGGGGTCAGGTCGAGCAGCGCTCCTGAGCCGTACGGACCGAACGGGCCCCGGCCACCCTCGGGTGGCCGGGGCCCGACGCCGTACGCCGGCGGTCAGGCCTGTTCGCCGTCTTCCGCGGCGGCCCGCGCCGCCGCCGCTGACGCCTCCCGTTCGGGCGCGCTGCGCAGCACGCAGAACTCGTTGCCCTCCGGGTCGGCGAGCACAACCCAGCCGGAACCGTCCGGCTTGATCTGGTCGTCGACGCGCGTCGCGCCGATGGCGAGCAGTCGCTCGACCTCCTCGTCCCGGGTTCGGTCGGCGGGCTGCAGGTCCAGGTGCAGCCGGTTCTTCACCGCCTTGCCCTCCGGCACGGCGATGAACAGCACCTCCGGTCCACCCGGAGGCAGGAGCATCGCCTCCGGGTCACCGGGAAAGTCGTCCGGCTGCCGGGGGCAGTCGAAGACCTGCGACCAAAAGCCGGCCAGCGCGTACGTGTCGTGGCAGTCGATGCTGATGTTGTGAATCGTCGAACTCACGCTTGGTCCTTCACAGTGGTGGTGGGGACACGCTCCCCGGCGCTGCGTACCACGCAGAACTCGTTGCCCTCCGGGTCGGCGAGCACCGCCCAGCCCGTACCGTCGGCGTTCCGTCGGTCGGCGACCATGGTGGCTCCGAGGCCGAGCACCCGCTCGATCTCCTCGTCCCTGGTCCGTTCGACGGGTTCCAGGCAGATGTGCAGCCGATTCTTGGTCACCTTGTCCTCCGGCACCGCCTGGAAGAACAGGTCCGGGGTCGCCTCGTCCGGTGGCAGCAGCGCCGCCTCCGGATCACCCGGGACGTCCTCGGGATGCCGGGCGTACCCGAGCACCGCCGACCAGAAGCCGGCCAGGGCGTACGTGTCGTGACAGTCGAAACTGATGTTGCGGATCCGTGGATACACGGGTGTTCCCTCCGTACTGGATGGGGACGCTCCGCCTCCGGGGGTCAGCCGACGCAGACCCGGGGCGCGGAGCCTGACATGGTGGACATCGACGCACCCCCTCTCGATCTCGAGCTGACACGTGATCGTGCCATCGGATCCGCGCCGCCCGCAACCCCGCCGAGCCGGGTCAGCCGGCGGTGGGCACCGGGCCGGTCACCGCCGGGGCGTCCGCCGACGGCAGGGTGACCGTCACCTCCAGGCCCCCACCGGGCTGCGCGATCACCCGCACCGTGCCGCCGTGCGCGTCGCAGACCGCCCGGACGATGGACAGCCCCAGGCCGGAACCACGGGCCCCGGTGCGTTCCCGGCCACCGCGCCGGAACGGCTCGAACAGGCCCGGCACGTCGGCCTGGTCCACCTCGAAACCGGTGTTGCCCACCACCAGCCAGGAGCGCTCGCGGTCGGTGCCGGTGCGCACCCAGAGCCGGCCGTGCAGGTGGTTGTAGCGAACGGCGTTCTCGATCAGATTGCCGGCCAGCCGGTCCAGCAGCCCCGGGTCGCCGACCACCGGCGCGGACTCCAGCGACGTCTGCACCCGCAGGCCGATCCGCTCCACCTCCCGGCGCATCGCCGACAGCGCGTTGGCCGTGCCGGCGGCGAGGTCACACTCGGTGCGGCGGCCCAGCCGCCGCCCGGCCTGCGCCTCGCTGCGCGCCAGCACCAGCAGCGCGTCGACCAGGCCGTTGGCCCGCTCCGAGGCGTCCCGGACCACCGTCGCCATCCGGCGGTACTCGGCGGCGTCCGCATCGTCGTCGCTGAGCGTCACGTCGATCTCGGTCCGCATCACGGCGAGCGGGGTACGCAGCTCGTGCGAGGCGTTGGCCACGAAACGTTTCTGCGCCTCGAACGCGGACGCGATCCGGTCCAGCATGGCGTCGAAGGTCTTGGCCAGCTCGGCCACCTCGTCGTCGGCGCCCGAGTAGCCGATCCGCTGGTCCAGGGTCGCCTCACCGAGCCGCTGCGCGGTCGCGGTGACCTGGTGCAGTGGCCGCAGAGCCCGGCCGGCCACCGCGTACGCGCCGGCCACCCCGACCACGCTGATCGCCAGCAACGCGACCAGTCCCTTGGCCAGCAACTCCCCGGAGGCGGCGTCGACCAACTGGCGCTGCCACTGGGCGGCCTCGAGCACCCGGCCGTCGGACAGCACCACGGTCGTGCCCGGCAGCAGCTCGTCGGTCGGTCGCAACGCGTCACGAACGAGCAGCCAGGCCAGCAGCACCAGGATCGCTCCCGCGCCGATCAGCAGCACGCCGTTGAGCAGGGTCAGCCGCAACCGCAGGGTGGGCCGCAGACGGCGGCTCATGCGCCCACCCCGGCGGTGCGGTAACCCGCGCCGACCACCGTCTCGATCAGCGGTGGGTCGCCGAGCTTCTTACGCAGGGTCATCACGGTGACCCGGACGATCGTGGTGAACGGGTCCGTGTTGGCGTCCCAGACCCGTTCCAGCAGCTCCTCGCTGGACACCACGGCGCCGCGCGCCTTGAGCAGCTCGCTGAGCACCCCGAACTCCTTGTTGGTCAGGTCGACCGGCACGCCCGCCCGGGTGGCGACCCGGCGGGCCGGGTCGAGCACCAGATCGGCCAGTTCGAGCACCGGCGGCGCGGCCGGGGTGGCCCGCCGGCCCAGCGCCTGCACCCGGGCGACCAGCTCGTCGAAGGCGAACGGCTTGGGCAGGTAGTCGTCGGCGCCGAGCTGCAACCCCTCCACCCGGTCGGCCACCGTGCCACTCGCGGTCAGCATCAGCACCCGGGTCAGCGCGCCGGAGGCGGCCAGGTCGGCGCAGATCTGGTCGCCGTGCACGCCGGGCAGGTCGCGGTCCAGCACGACGACGTCGTACCGGGTGACGAACGCCGCCTCGTGCCCGGCGTCACCGTCGTAGGCCACGTCGACCGCCATGCCCCGCTTGCGCAACCCGCGCGCGATCGCGTCGGCGAGGTTGCGCTCGTCCTCCACCACCAGTACCCGCATCCCGGCCTCCTCGCTGCTGACCACCGACAACCTAGTGCCGGCCGGCAACCATCGTCCCTCGCCGCCCGCGCGGGCCGGCGTTGCGGACCATCGCGGCGTACGCGATGCTTCCGGCACCGAGCGACGGACGGACCTGTCATGACCATCGCGGCACCACCCGCCCTGCGGGACATCGCCTACCGGGGCTTCCGCCTGCCAACGGACCGGACGGCCGGCACCGGTGACGGCCCGCGCGCCGACGACCGGGGGCTGACCCCGGTCGACGCGGACCCGTCGGTGGCCCGGGGCAGCTGGACGTCGCCGCCGGTCCGGGTTGGTTTCCCGGTCGCCGAGGTGGTGCCGTCCTGGACCGCCGACACCCCCGACGGCTGCTGGATCGAGGTCGAGCTGCGCGGCTGGCACGGGGACGGGCCCAGCACCGGTTGGTACCTGCTGGCCCGCTGGGCGGCCGACGACCACGCGGTGCGGCGCACCTCGGTGCCCGGGCAGCGCGACGCCGACGCCCGGGTGGACACCGACACGCTGATCGTGACCGGGGCGGTGGTCACCGGCTGGCAGGCCCGGGTGACCCTGTGCCGGCCGGCGGGCAGCCCGGCCGGCCCGGTGCTGCGCAGCATCGGCGCGGTCGCCACCGGCCACCCACCGACCGACCCGGCCGGCGAGCCGGGGGGCGCGGTCGACCGGGCACCCGCCGCCGGTCCGGTCCCCGAGCTGCCGGCCGGCGCCGGCCGCGGGAGGGTGCTGGACGTTCCGCGCTACTCGCAGCGGCTGCACACCGGCCAGCACCCGCAGTGGGGTGGCGGCGGCGACTCCTGGTGCAGCCCCACCTGCACCTCGATGGTGCTCGCCTACTGGGGCGCCGAGCCGGCGCCGGAGCGCTACGCCTGGGTGGAGCCGCCCGGCCCGCGCCCGATGGTGGTGCACGCCGCCCGGCACTGCTACGACCACGGGTACGCCGGGGCCGGCAACTGGCCGTTCAACACCGCGTACGCCGGGCTGCACGGGGTGGACGCGTTCGTCACCCGGCTGCGGTCGCTGGCCGAGGCGGAGGAGTTCATCGCCGTCGGCATCCCGTTGATCGTCTCCGCCGCCTTCCGGGCCAGCGAGGTGCCGGGGCTGGCGTACGACACCAGGGGGCACCTGATGGTGCTGGTCGGCTTCACCGCCGACGGTGACCCCGTGCTCAACGACCCGTACGCACCGGACGACGACGCGGTACGCCGTACCGTGCCCCGGCAGCGGTTCGAGGTGGCCTGGCAACGGGGCAGCGGCGGTGTGGCATACGTGCTGCGACCGGCGTCGGTGCCGCTGCCCCCGCCGCCCGCCCAGGCCAACTGGTGATCAGTCGGGTAACCGCCACAGCCCGAACGAGCCGTCGACCCGCCGGCACAGCAGCCGACCCGGGCTCGCCTGGCACTCCCCGGTCGCGTCCGGCAGCACGTCCAGCATCCGCACCGCGCCCACACGGACGTCCAGCTCGGCGACGAGCAGCCCGCCGCCGGGATGCCGGCGTAGCCCGATCATCGGACCCCCGAGATCGGACCCGGCCAGCTCCCAACGGCCCAGCTCGGCCAGCACCCGGCCGGTCGCCGGATCGAGCACGACCAGTTCCTCCGCTCCGGGACCGGCGCTGCTCAACGTGGTGGCCACCAGCCGGCCGGCGACCGGCCAGACCCACCCCCAGCGATCGCTGCTCCAGAACTCCCGGCCGGTCGCGGGATCGACCGCCCGCAGCCGACCGGCCCGGGTCAGCAGGCAGACGACGGGGCCGCATTCCGTCGCGTACAGCGAGCCGTCGGCGGTGGTGCTCCAGCGCTGGTCCAGCCGGTCCAGCTCGTAGGCGGTGACCGTGGCCCGAGCCCCGCCGACGGTGAGCAGGAGGCCGTCCACCACCTGCATGGTCTCGTACGCCCCGCCGCGCGCCCGCAGGTCGCGCCGGGCCAGCATTCTGCCGGTGGCCGCGTCGCGCACCTCGACCGACCCGTCCGCGTTGCTGAGCAGCACCCGGTCCACCGCGTACCCGACCGTCCGGTAGTTGATCTCACCCGGGGCGGTGGTCTGCTGCCAGCGCACGGTGCCGCAGCACGGGTCGACCGCGCGCAGGCTGCCCGGCTCGTCACCGCCGCCGGACTGCAGCAGCAGGTTGCCGTCGGTCAGCGGAATGGCGTTGCCCGGCTGCTGCCACCGATACGCCCCGGTCGCCCGGTCCAGCACCACGGTCAGCGTGCCCCGGCCGTCCGAGCCGATCTCGTGCCCGGTGACCAGCAGCATCCCGGCCAGCGGCATGACTCCCCAGTACCGGCCCTCCGCGGGCAACGGCGCCTGCCAGACCGGCTCGCCGCCGGGCAGCCGGAAGGCGGCCAGCCGCCGCTGCGGCGTCTCGGGGGTGATCGGGTCGATGACCAGGAACAGGTCACCCGTGACCACCACATTGGCCCCGAGCCGGGCCGGCAGCGGCACCACGGCCCGCCCGGACACCGGCCCGGCGGCGACGAGGGTGGCCAGCACGAAGAGCAGGACCAGCGCGCAGCGCAGCGGCCGATTGTTGGCGCGGGGCGGGCGGGGCAGCGTGTCGGGCTCCGGCTCGTGCCGCAGCTCACCGAGCTCGATCACCGGGCCGGTCACCGCGGGAACCGCCACAGCGCGGTCGACCCGTCGAGGCGACGGCAGAGCAGGACCGGTGGGGCCGGTGTCGCGGCGGTCAGGACGGCCGGCACCGGCAGCGGCACCGCCGCGCCCAGCTCGATGATCGACGACACCGACCGTCCTTCCATCCCCGACTCCGGCTGGCCGGCGCACGGGCCCCGCAAACCTGCCGTTGGGCGTACCGGCCTGGCAAAAGCGACGCATCCTCGCCTGTACGATGGCGCGTCGTGGCCGTGCCGGTGGTAGACCCTTCGCTGAATTTCAGGACCGACGCCGACCCGGCCGAGGTCGAGCCGACACGACGGCCTCGACGCCGCCCGGCCCGTGCCGACCTGTTGGCCCTCGGAGCCTATGTGCTGCTGGGCATCTTCGTCTGCCTCAATTACTGGGGGGACGTGCAGGCTCGGGTGTCCTCGCACCTGCCCACCGACCACAGCTGGTTCGAGTGGCTGTTCGCGCATGGCGCGTACTCGCTGCGGCACCTGGAGAACCCGCTGTTCACGGCGCGGCAGAACGCCCCGGACGGGGTGAACATGATGGCCAACACCTCGCTGCTCGGGGTGACCCTGCCGCTGGCCCCGCTGACCATGCTGCTCGGCCCGCAGGTGATGTACGCGCTCTACCTCGGCGGAGCGTTGGCGGCCACCGCCGGCACCGGGTACTGGGTGCTGTCCCGACACCTGGTGCGCTCCCGGGCGGCGGCCTTCGTCGGTGGCGCCTTCCTCGGCTTCGCGCCGGGGATCATCCACCACGCCAACGGCCAACCCAACTTCGTGTCCAACTTCCTGCTGCCGCTGATCGTGCTGCGGGTGCTGCGGCTGGGCGAGCCGGGCCGGTGGCGGCACAACGGGCTGGTGCTCGGGGTGCTGGTGGCGTACCAGATCTTCATCAACGAGGAGATGCTGCTGCTCACCGCGCTGGCCTGCCTGGTCGTCGTGCTGGCGTACACCGTGCAGCGGCCGTCCGCGGCGCGCGCCGCGGCGGGCCCGTTCCTGGCCGGACTGGGCGTCGCCGGCGGGCTGGCGCTGGTGCTCGCCGCGTACCCGATCTGGTTCCAGTTCAGCGGCCCGCAGTCCTACCGCGGCCTGCAGGGCGGCGTCTTCCACAACTGGGGCGAGGACCTGGTCGCCTTCGTCACCTTCGCCCGGGACACCTGGGCCGGTGACCCGGCGGTGGAGCAGACGATCGGGCTGACCGAGCAGAACACCTGGTTCGGCTGGCCGCTGGTGCTGCTCTCGGTGGTGGCCCTGGTGCTGCTCGTGCGCCGGTCGTTGGCCGCCCGGATCGTCGCGGTGCTCATCGTGGCCTTCACCGTGGCCTCGATCGGGCCGCGGGTGCGCTTCAACGGCGTGGAGACCGGGATTCGCGGACCGTGGTCGTACGTGTCGGACGACCTGCCGCTGGTCGAGATGATGATGCCGACCCGGCTGAGCCTGGTGGTCACCGCCGCCGTGGGCGTGCTGCTCGCACTGACCTGGGACGCGGCGTCCCGCCAGGGCCGCTCGGCGGCCGACCGAGCCCGGGTGCCGGCCCCGCGTGCCGGCGAGCCGGACCCGGCGACGCCCGGCGACGCAGCGGCACCGGCCGCGTCGCGCCGGCGGTGGTTGCGTCCGGTGGGGTACGCGGCGGTCGCCCTCGCCGTGCTGCCGCTCCTCCCCCGCCCGCTGCCGGCCCAGCCGATGGACCCGCCGCCACACTTCATCACCGCGGGCGGCTGGCGGCCGTACGTGCCGGTGGGCCGCACGTTGGTGCCGGTGCCGATCCCGAGCAACGTGCACGGTCTGCCGACGCTGCGCTGGAGTGCGCTGACCAGGCAGGAGTTCCCCATCCCGGGCGGCTACTTCATTGGCCCGAACGAGGTGGGCGAGGGAGTCTTCGGCGCACCGAACCGGCCAACCAGCAGCCTCATCTACTCCACCATGGACGCTGGCGCGGTCCCCGCGCTCACCGACGAGAATCGCCGCCAGGCGGTCGAGGATCTGCGGTTCTGGCGGGCGTCGGTGGTGGTGCTCGGAGCGCATCCGCGCGAGGCGGTGCTGCGCGAGCTGGTCACCGCCCTGATCGGGCCGCCGCAGCGGGTCGACGACGTCTGGGTCTGGGACGTCCGCGCGCTGGTGGGCTAGTCAGCCGACGAGGCCTCGGACGTCCCACACCCACCCGCCGTCGACGGGCTGGCCCGGCCCGAGCAGCTCCTCGACGGTCCGGCGGACCGGTTCGCCGTGCGCCAGTCGGCCGAGCACCACCAGCGCGGCCCGCCAGTGCCGCAGATCCTCGACCGCCTGACGGCGGTCGGCGTCGGTGAGCACCGGCACCGCGCCGGTCTCGGCCACCCGGCGCAGCAGCACGGCGGTGGGCCGGTCCGGCGCACCCCAGCGCGCCGCCGGGTCGTCGGGACCGGTCGGGCCGATGAAGTACCCGCCGGGCGCGCGGAAGGCCAACCCGGTGCGGGCGGACCAGAGCATCACCGGGCTCAGCGCGGCACCGGTGACCGGGGGCACCGCGACCACGGTCCGGCCGGGCGGCACCAGCGGGCGCCACCCGCCGCCAGCGACGAACTCCGGCACGGGCGCGACCGGTACGGCCCGGATCGGCGTCGGGACCAGGGGCAGCAGCGCGGCGGCCACCGCACCGGTCCACAGCAGCCGCACCGGTAGGCCCGGCGCGGTCCTCGGCCGACATGCCGCCCGGACCCGGTCCAGGGAGAGCGCCATCAGCACGCCCAGCACCGGCACGCAGACCAGCGCGAACCGCGCCGGGACCGCGAGGTCGAGCAACGGCAGCTCGGCGACCAGCCGGTACGGCCCGGGAATGCCGGTGGCCGTGCCGTCCACCCGCAGCTCGGTGCCGAGCGAGAGCAGAGCGAAGACCAGCCCGCAGCCGGCCAGCGCGCGGACCAGCGGCCGTCGCCACAGCCAGATCACGACCACCACGGCGAGCACCAGCAGCCCGGGACCGAAGAACGAGTTCTCCTCGGTGGGATTCGGCGAGAGCAGCCCCGGCAGCCAGTCGTCACCGAGCACGGTCTGCCGGGCCGACGCGGTGAACGACGCCGCGTCCAGTTGGAAGCCATGCGTGGCGAAGGCCATCCCGGAGTAGTGCTGCGGGCCGTGGAACTGGAACCAGATCGGGTACGCCAGCAGCACCGCCGCCACGACGGCGGCCACCCCGAGCCGGCCGAGCAGGGCCGGCGCGAGCCGCCGGGCCGACACCCGGTCGGTGAGCGCGTAGCCCAGCGCGAACACCCCGGCGGCGAGCGCCAGGAAGACCAGCACCTCCTCGCCGATGAAGACCTGCCAGACGAGCAGCAGCCCGAGGCCCACACCGGGCCGCCACACCCCGCCCGGTCCGGGCCGGAACACCAGGGCGAGGATCGCGGGCACCAGGAACTGGGCGGCCATGTGCAGGTGCGCGCCCGCCTGAGCGATCATGCCGGGGGCGAAGCCGCAGATCAGCCCGCCGACCGCCGCCGCGGACCGGGCGGTGACCATCCGGCGGCGCAGCAGCGCGTACCAGGCCGTGGCGGTGCCGGCGAGGCAGCAGACGACCGCCACGCAGAACGCCGCCTGCGAGCCGAAGAGCAGGGTGACCGGGGTCAGCGGGACACCCAGGCCGAGCACCGAGGTGTTCGCCATCAGGTTGACGCCGTCCGGCGCGTTCAACGCGGTGCTGTAGAGCGGGTTCTCCCCCTCCACCACGGCACGGGCCGCGTGGGCCAGCATCCACTCGAACAGGACCTGGTCGCCCGCCTGGTGGAAGAGCCGCCCGGGGTGGCGCCACTGCCCGCTGGTCAGCAGCACGGCCAACCCCAGGTAGCCGACCACCACCAGGGCGTCCGGGAGCCAGGCGGGCCGGGACCGGCGTGCCGGCGCCGAAACCGCCGGCGCCGGGTCCGCGGTCGCCGTGGACGCCGTCCCGGCGGTCATCAGACTGAGCGGTCGGTCAGCGTCCGGACGTCCCACACCCAGACGTCCAGCTCCTGACGGCCGGGACCGACCAACTCCTCGACGGTACGCCGCAGCGGTTCGACGTTCTGCTGCCGGACCGGCAGCACCAGGATCGCCGCCCGCCAGTGCCGCAGCTCGTCCGTGAAGCGGCGGCGCTGCCGGTCGTCCAGCTTCGGTGTCCGGCCGGTGGTCGCCACCTCCTCCAGCAGCTGACCCACTCCGCTCGGTCGACCACCGAACCGGCCCGGGTCACCCGTGTTGCCGTTGCGGGGCGCGAGGAAGTAGCCGCCGGGAATCTTGAAGTCGAGGTTGGTGGCCGCCGCCCAGCGCATGCCGTGCGTGTTGCCCATGCTGGGCACCGGGACCGGCACCAGCGTCTCGTCCGGGCCGACGTACGCCCGCCAGCGGTCGGCGGTGATGAACTCCGGCACCGGCGGCCGGGACACCATCCGCAGCGGCATCGGGGCGACCGGCAGCAGCGCGAACGCCAGGCCTGCGACGACGAGCTTCCGCACGGTGCGCCGGTCGGCCGGACGCAGCGCCCAGGCCCGTTCGACCGCGAGCGCGATCAGCAGACCGACCACCACGCTGGTGATCAGACCGAACCGGGTCGGCACCACCGCGTCCAGCAGCGGCAGGTGGACGAGCCACTGCCAGGGCCCGGTGACCAGCTCCCGGTCCCACCAGGAGATCCGTTCGCCGAGGGAGAGCACGGCGAAGAACCCGCCGGTCACCGCGAGCGCCCGCACGATCAGGTCCCGCCGCAGCCACACCACGACACCGACGGCGAGCAACGACAGGCTCCAGCCGAAGAAGGCGTTCTCCTCCGAGTAGTTCGGCGCCAGGTTGATGTTGGCCCGCTGGTTGCCGCCGAGGGTGGGCGAGCCGGGGGCGAAGAAGGCGGCGACATCGTTGCCGTAGTCCTGCACCGCGTCGCTCAGCCCGTGGTACGCCATCGGCCCGGCGAACTGCACGTACAGCGGGTACGCCAGCAGCGCCCCGGCCAGCAGCGCGCAGGCGGCCAAACCGGCGCCCAGCGGTCGCCACACCGCCGACCAGCGGGCCGGCTCCTGGGCGAGCACCGCCAGCAGGAAGACCCCGCAGGCCATCGCGGTGAAGAGCAGGATCTCCTCGTTGATGAACGCCTGCGCGGTGACCAACAACGCCAGCAGCACCCCGTCGCGCACCGGCCGGTGGGACCGGGTGAGCACGAGGAGCCGCCAGACGATGAACGGCAGCAGGAACTGGCTGATGATGTTCGGATGCCAGCTGGCGTGCGAGAGCATCGCCGGGGAGAACCCGCAGAACCAGCCGCCGACGGCCGCGGCGAGCGGCGTGCGCACCAGGTGCCGGGAGAGCACCGTGTACCAGGCCATGGCGGTGCCGGCGAGGCCGAGCGTCACCAGCACCACGAAGGACACCGCCGGTCCGAAGAGCAGGGTCACCGGCACCATCGGGATGCCCAGCGCCAGCACCGCCGTGTTGGCCATCAGGTTGACGCCATCGGGGTAGTTGAACTGCTCGGTGTAGAACGGGAACTCGCCGTGCAGCACCACACGTACCGAGTGGGCGAGGAAGAACTGCACCTGGGCCGGGTCGCCGGTGTAGAGCGAGGCCACCCGGCCGGAGGGGTCCAGCCAGAGCCGACTGGTCACCCAGAGCGCAGCGAGCAGGAACAGCGCACCCACGGCCAGGTCCTGCCGCCGCCGGGTCCAGCCGATCCACCAAGGTCGCCGTGTCCGGCCCGGGGCCTCCACTGCGGATTCCGCTTCCTCGTCCGCCCCGGCCGCGGCGGGCGCGGACGTCGGCGCCGCGGGCGGCCCCGCGAGCACGGATTCGGCGACGCGGGGAACCCTGGCGGGCGCGACGGGAGCGGCGGCCGAAGTGTGGTGGCTCACTGTCTCGTCGGAGCGGGCCTCCGCCTCCCGGTGCGGCGCGGACAGGGCGCGGGACTCGGCAGGCGTCACAGTCGGCGGAGTCTACCCGAGCGACGAAAGGGTACTTAAACCCCGGTGTCGTCCAATGTGGTGGATGGACCGACCGCCACCGGAGGCGTCGCGTCGGACATCTCGTACTATGGCGCTTTCCCACAGCGACGACGAGGCGATCGGGAGGGCGGATCAGGTGACTCCAGACCGCCGGCACGGCAGGGCGCTCACCGTCCTGCTGGCCGCCCTGCTGGCCGCCACGGCATGCGGCCCGGTCGCCGACCGCAAGCCGAAGGATCTGCGGGTCGGGTACGACAGCCTGGACGGCACGCTGACGGTGTGGCCGCCCCGGGGCGACCTGTCCGGCGACGCCACCACGACGGCGGCGGTCACCGACGCGGTACGCGCCTGGCGGTCACCCGCCGACGATCGGGCGCACCTGCCCTCGTCCGGCATCCTCTTCTCCGGACGCGTCGAGGGCGCCCCGGTGGCGCTGGTCGCCACGGACGTGCCCGGCGAGAGCGCCTCCTGGCTGCTGCAACTCACCCGCGACGGCGACCGGTACGCGGTCACCCGCGCCACCGAGTACACCGACCCCGGCTACCTGGTCTACTCCGACGTGCTGCCGGTGCAGGCCCCCGGCGGCCGGCGCTACCTGGTCTCCGCCCGGGTGCAGCGGCTGCTCGGGCCGCAGGGCCGGGCGCTGACCGTCGCCGACGGCCTCAGCGCGCCGGTCGACGTGCCGGCCTGCGCGGCGGTCCCGGTGACCGCGACCCTGCGGGCCACCGAGTCGCTGCCCCGGGGGCGGGCCGCCGACCGGCTCCTCGACCTGGGCACCGGCACCGCCGATCCGCGTTATCCGCTGGTACGCGACGAGTCCGGCACGGGCCGGCGGGCGCTCACCGGCCTGGACACCTGCGTGCTGGCCGACGACCGGGGCCCCTTCGGCAGCATCCCCCGCCGGATCGGCGACCGCGACGCGCCGCGGTCGGTGCCGACGTCCTGGCCGATGGCGAAGCTCACGATCCGCTCGCTCGGCGAGGTCGCTCTCGGCGGCGGCGAGCCGGCCGAGTTGCAGCAGCTCAGCTGGGCCACCGACGCCGGCACGATGACCGCGGTGGTCTACCGACCGGCGGACGGGAGCGCGCCGGTGGTCTCACCGGCCGACCGGGCCACACCGTTGCAGACGTACCAACTGCCGGTGCCCGGCCAGCCGCTGGTGGTGCTCAGCTGGCGGGCCACCCGGGACAACTCGCTCTCCGTCCCGCCGGGCACCCCGCTGCTGGTCGAACGCCCCGGCCTGGTGGTCATCCCCGAACCGTCACGCCCCCAGACCTTCAGCCTCGCCGGCACCGACAAGACCCACTACCGCTCGGTCAGCCCCCGCTGACCCACCCCGTCGTCCCGGGGCGCACGGAAACGACGGGCGGGCCCGGAGGGGCCGCCCGCCGTCGTGTGCCGTGGGTCAGTTCTGGGCGGTGGCGTCGGTGGGGGTGAGGCGGTCCGGGGTGGCGTCCAGACCGGAAATCCAACCGGTGACGTTCCGGGCCACGTCCTGCGCGGTCAGGCCCAGGTCGGCGAGGATCTGGGCGCGGGTGCCGTGCGGGTGCCAGTCGGCCGGTACGCCCAGGTCCTTCAGCGGCACCCGGACGTCGGCGTCACGCATCGCCTGACCGAGCGCGTCGCCCACGCCGCCGACCCGCACGCCGTCCTCGACGCTGACCACGAGTCGGTGGCCGGCGGCCAGCTCGACCAGCTCGGCCGGGACCGGGCGGACCCATCGGGGGTCGACCACGGTGACGCCGTAGCCCTGCTCGGCGACCCGGGCGGCCACCTCCATGCCCAGCTGCCCGAAGGAGCCGACGGCGACCAGCAGCACGTCGGTGCGGGCCGACTCGGCCAGCACGTCGACCGGGCCGACCCGGCGCAGCGCCGGCAGGTCCGCGGCGACCGCACCGGTCGGGAAGCGCACGACTGTCGGGCCGTCGTTGACGGCCAGCGCCTCGCGCAACTCCTCGCGCAGGGTGGCGGCGTCCCGGGGGGCGGCGATCCGCAGCCCGGGCACCACCCCGAAGACCGACATGTCCCAGATGCCGTAGTGGCTGGGGCCGTCCGGGCCGGTGATGCCGGCGCGGTCCAGCACGAAGGTCACCGGCAGCTTGTGCATCGCCACGTCGAGCAGGACCTGGTCGAAGGCACGGTTGAGGAAGGTGGCGTAGACCGCGACCACCGGGTGCAGGCCGCCCAGCGCCAGCCCGGCCGCCGAGGTGGCCGCGTGCTGCTCGGCGATGCCCACGTCGTACACCCGCTCGGGGTACTTGCGGGCCAGCTTGGCGATGCCGGTCGGCTCCGCCATCGCGGCGGTGATGCCCACCACGTCCGGCCGCTCGTCCGCGACGGCCAGCAGCTCGTCGGCGAAGACGTGGGTCCACTTCACCGAGGGGGCGGCCAGCAGGGCGCCGGTCTCCACGTCGAAGGCGCTGCCGGGGCCGTGCAGGCAGTCCGCCTCGTCCTCCTCGGCCGGGCGGTAGCCGTAGCCCTTGCGGGTGACCGCGTGCACGATCACCGGGCCGCCGAAGTTCTTCGCCGCGCGCAGCGCCGACTCGACCGCCGCCACGTCGTGCCCGTCCACCGGGCCGACGTACTTGATGCCGAGGTCCTCGAACATGGCCTGCGGGGCGACGGCGTCCTTGATGCCCTTCTTGACCGCGTGCAGCACCTCGTACATCGGCCGGCCGACGAGCGGCGTGGAGCCGAGGGCGTCCTTGACCGTGTCGAGGACCTTCTCGTAGCCGGGGTTGAGCCGCAGCGAGGAGAGGTGGTCGGCCAGCCCGCCGATGGTGGGCGAGTAGGACCGACCGTTGTCGTTGACCACGATGACCAGGGAGTTGCCGGCGGTGGCGATGTTGTTCAGCGCCTCCCAGCACATGCCGCCGGTGAGCGCGCCGTCGCCGACCACGGCCACGACGCTGCGCGCCTCGCCCCGCAGGGCGTACGCCTTGGCCAGGCCGTCGGCGTAGGAGAGCGCGGTGGAGGCGTGCGAGTTCTCGATCAGGTCGTGCTCGCTCTCGGCCTGGCTGGGGTAGCCGGAGAGGCCACCGCGCTGGCGGAGCTTGTCGAAGCCGGCCTGGCGCCCGGTGAGGATCTTGTGCACGTACGACTGGTGACCGGTGTCGAACAGGAGCCGGTCGCGGGGGGAGTCGAAGACGCGGTGCATGGCCAGCGTCAGCTCGACCACACCGAGGTTGGGCCCGACGTGCCCGCCGGTGCGGGAGACCTTGGCGATCAGGAAGTCCCGGATTTCGGCGGCGAGGACGTCCAGCTCCTCGCCGGACATCCGCTTGACGTCCTGCGGACCGCGCACCGTCCCCAGCAGCCGACCGTGGTTGGCCCTGTCCTCTTCAACGCTCATGACCGCAGAGTCTATCGGCCCTCCGGTACTCCGCAGCCCGGCCCGAGCACCGCACGCTCGGACCCGGTCCGCACCCGCCGGCTGAGCGTTCGGTCAGACACGGTTCGGCCGGGTCACCCGGCGGGTGGGCGCGTGCCTGGTCAGGACCGGATCCGCAGCCGGCGCGGCGGGTCGGCCGGCGTTCCGGGGTACGCCGGCCCGGCCGGGGTCCAGGAGCCGAGCACCGCGCCCCGGGTGGCGCCGGTCACCGACGGGAGCGACCCGGGCAGGCCGTGCCAGGACAGCCACCCGAGCAGCGCGAAGGCGTACGCCTCCTTGGCCTGCGCGGGCACGCCCAGCTCGTCGGTGCCGCGCAACCGCCACCGGCCGGCGCCCAGCGCGGCGAGCCGGCCCAGCAGGGTGGGATTGCGCACACCGCCGCCCGCGGCGACCACCTCGACCACGTCGTGCCGGTCGCACTCGGCGGCCACCACCCGGGCGGTCAGCTCGGTCAGCGTCGCCAGCAGGTCGTCCACCGGCACCGGCGCGCCGAGCGCGGCCAGGTGGCGGTCCAGGTAGCCGGCGTGGAACAGCTCCTTGCCGGTGGACTTCGGCGGCGGCGCCGCGTAGTACGGCTCGGCCAGCAGCTCGGCGAGCAGCCCCGGGTGCACCCGGCCGGCTGCCGCCCGGGCGCCGTCGAGGTCGCACGGCCGATCCAGGAAGCGCCGGGCCGCCGCGTCCAGCAGGGCGTTGGCCGGGCCCACGTCGTACCCGAGCACCGGTGCCCCCGGCGCGACCACGGTGAGGTTGGCGATGCCGCCGAGGTTCAGCGCCGCGCGCGGCGCCGCGGCGCCGTCTGCCGGGTCCAGCAGCAGCGCGTCGAAGGCCGGCACCAGCGGCGCGCCCTGCCCGCCGAGGGCGATGTCCGCCGAGCGGAGGTCGCTGAGCACAGGTACGCCGACCCGGGCGGCCACCCGGGCCACCGCGCCCAGTTGCAGGGTGCCGAGGGCCACCCCGTCGGCGACCCAGTGGAAGACCGTCTGCCCGGGCGAGACCACCGCGTCGGCCCGCCCGCCGGCCAGCTCCACGCCGACCGCCGCCGCCTCGGCGAAGACCTCTCCGAGGCGGTTGTCGAGCCGGCAGACCGCCTCGATGGTGGTGGCCGCCGGTGGCAGCAGCGCGGCGATCTCGGCGCGCAGCCGCTCGTCGTAGTCGAGGCCGCGGTGCCCCAGCGGGCGCAGCCACAGGGTGTCCCCCTCGGCGGTGAACTCCGCCGCCACGACGTCCACCCCGTCGTACGACGTCCCCGACATCAACCCGACGATCCGCATGAAGGAAGGGCCCCCTGTTAACGCCTCGTGTATAGGAAGGGTCCCCTGCTAACGCGCAGCGGGCGGGAGCAGCAGCCCGACCAGCTCGACGTGCTGGGTCATCGGGAACAGGTCGAAACCGCGCACTGCCTCCAGCCGCCAGCCCAGCTCGGCGAAGGTGCGCACGTCCCGGGCGAAGGCGGCCGGGTCGCAGGCCACGTACGCCACCGCGCGCGGACCGGCGGCGGCCAGCGCGCGCACCACCGGGGCGCCCGCCCCGGAGCGCGGCGGATCGAGGACCACCACGTCGACCGGGCCGGTGATCCGTCGGCGGGCCAGCGCCGTCTCGACCCGGGCCGACACCACCTCGACCCGGGGCAGGTCGGCCAGGTTCTCCCGGGCGGCGGCGACGCCCTGGGCGGATGCCTCCACCAGGGTCACCCGGCCGGTCGCACCGACCCGGGCGGCCAGCCCGGCGGCGAACAGTCCAGCACCGCCGTAGAGGTCCCAGGCCACCTCGCCCGGTCGCGGGTCGAGCAGTTCCAGCACAGCCGTGGACAACGTGTCCGCAGCCGCCGGATGCACCTGCCAGAAGGCGGACGCGGGCAGCTCCCAGTCCCGCCCGGCGGCCACCTCGCGGACCGTCGTCGGCCCGCTCACCGGGGTTGCCGCACCGTCGCGGACCTCCGCGACGGTCACGTCCCCGCCGGTGCTGGCGACGGTCTCCACCGCCTCGGCGGCCGGCCAGCGCGCGCCGGTCGGGGTGAGTACCGGCAGCTGCTGGATGGCCGGGTGGGCGATCCGGCAGCGGTCGATCGGCACCACCTCGTGCGAGCGGTGCTTGAGCAGGCCGGCCCGGTCGGCGGCGTCCACCGCGTAGCGGACCCGGGAGCGCCAGCCCAGCAGCCCGCCGGGCAGCGCCTCGACCCGGACTCCGAGCCGGTCCAGCTCGGCGTCGGTCAGCCCACCGAGGCGGACCAACTGCTCACGCACCACGGCGGCCTTCCAGGCCAGCTGCGCGTCGGGTGCGACGTGTTGCAGGTCGCAGCCACCACAGGCGCCCGGCTTCGCGTACGGGCAGGGCGGCTCGACCCGGTCCGGCGAGGGTTCCAGCACGGTCACCGCGTCGGCGCGGACGAACCCCCGGTGCACCTCGGTGACCTCGGCGATCACCCGCTCGCCGGGCAGCGCGTGCCGGACGAAGACCACCTGGCCGTCCACCCGGGCCACGCAGTGCCCGCCGGGGGCGACCGCGTCGACGGTCAGCTCGACCAGCTCCGCCTCGGCCAGCCCGCGCTCCGGCGGCGGTGGTGTCTCGGCCCGCCGTACTCCCGGCTCAGTCACGGCCGGTCCCGACCGGGCCGCCGTCGACCGGGCCGCTCTCGCCGGACGGCGCGCTGACGACCGGCGGCGGGGTGCCGGGCGGGGCCACCCGCGGGCCGCGCGCCGGGGTCCGGGACAGCGTGGCGTCCAGCCGGTCCAGGTTCTTGCTCGCGGTCGAGGCGAGCTGCCACGGAACGCTGACCACCATCACCCCAGGTTCGAAGAGCAGCCGCCCCTTGAGGCGCAGCGCACTCTGGTTGTGCAGCAGGTTCTCCCACCAGCGCCCGACCACGTACTCCGGGATGAAGACGGTGACCACGTCCCGGGGCGACTTACGGCGGGTGGAGGCGACGAAGTCCAGGATCGGCCGGGTGATCTCCCGGTACGGCGAGTCGATCACGGTGAGCGGGATGGCCATCTCCCGCCGTTCCCACTCGACCTGCAGGTCCCGGGTGTCCTTGTCGTCCACGTTGACCGTCACCGCCGTCAGCGTGTCCGGCCGGGTGGCCCGGGCGTACGCGATGGCCCGCAGGGTCGGCTGGTGCAGCTTGCTGACCAGCACGATCGCGTGGTTGCGGGCGGGTAGCACGGCGCGGCCCTCGTCCGGCGGGGTCAACTCCCGGGCGACCCGGTCGTAGTGCCCACGGATGGCCAGCATCAACAGGTAGATCACCGCCATCGCCGCGATCGCGATCCAGGCGCCGAGCAGGAACTTGGTGATCAGCACGATCACCAGCACCGTACCGGTCAGGCCCGCGCCGAACGTGTTGATGGCCCGGGACCGTTGCATCCGGCGACGCGCCTCCGGATCCCGCTCGGTGCGCAGGCGCCGGTTCCAGTGCCGGATCATGCCGACCTGGGAGACGGTGAACGAGACGAAGACCCCGACGATGTAGAGCTGGATGAGCCGGGTCACCTCCGCCTGGAAGCCGACGATCAGCACGATCGCGAAGAGGGCGAGGAAGACGATGCCGTTGGAGAAGGCCAGCCGATCGCCCCGGGTGTGAAACTGCCGGGGCAGGTAACGGTCCTGCGCGAGGATCGAGCCGAGCACCGGAAAGCCGTTGAACGCGGTGTTCGCGGCCAGGAACAGGATCAGGGCGGTCACGCCGGCCACCACGTAGAGCAGGATCGACCCGGACCCGAAGACCGTCTCGCCGAGCTGGGTGGTGACGGTCTTCTGCACGTACCCCTCGGGACCGGAGACGATCTGCAGGGCCGGGTCCTCGACGAACTGCAGGTGGGTCAACCGGGCCAGCCAGATGATCCCGACCAGCATGCTCACCGAGATGGTGCCGAGCAGCAGCAGCGTGGTGGCGGCGTTGCGGCTCTTCGGCGCCTTGAACGCCGGCACCCCGTTGGAGATCGCCTCGACTCCGGTGAGCGCGGCGGCGCCCGAGCTGAACGTCCGCAGCAGCAGGAAGATCAGTGCGAAACCGGTCACGCTGTGCTCGGCCTGGATCACCAGATCGGCGCTCGGCGCGCGGAGTTCGTCGCCCAGCACGAAGACCCGGACCAGCCCGGTGAGCAGCATCCCGCCCATCACGATCACGAAGCCGTAGGTGGGGATGGCGAACGCGGTGCCCGACTCACGCAGGCCGCGCAGGTTCACCGCGCTCAGCAGCACCACCGCCGCCACCGCGATCATGACCTTGTGGGTGGCCACGAAGGGCAGCACCGAACCGAGGTTCGCCACCCCGGAGGAGACTGACACCGCCACCGTGAGCACGTAGTCGACCAGCAGGGCGCTGGCCACGCCGACGCCGAACTTCGGGCCCAGGTTGACCGTGGCCACCTCGTAGTCGCCGCCCCCGGAGGGGTAGGCGTGCACGTTCTGCCGGTAGCTGGCCACCACCGTCAGCATCACCACGACCACCGCCAGCGCGATCCACGGCGAGAAGACGTACGCCGACGCGCCGGCGATGGAGAGGGTTAGCAGGATCTCGTCAGGCGCGTACGCGACGCTGGACAGCGCGTCGGAAGCGAACACGGGCAGCGCGATGCGCTTCGGCAGGAGGGTGTGCTGCAGCCGGTCGGACCGGAACGGTCGACCGAGGAGCAGCCGCTTCAGCAGCGAGGTGGGACTGGCCACGAACGCCAAGAGTACGACCACCACGGCGGGGGCGCGGGGGTGGGCGATCACGGCTGGCTGGAGCGGCGGGGTACGGTCGGTCCCCGCTTCCGACCGGGACGTGGCAGGCTCGCACTCGGAGGCCACCGGCAGCGGGAGCGGTACGCACCTTGGGAGGGACAGCGTGCACGTCGTGATCATGGGTTGTGGCCGGGTCGGGTCGACCCTCGCGCACAGCCTGGAGTCCCGGGGGCACTCGGTGGCGGTGATCGATCAGGACGCCGACGCCTTCCGCCGGCTCGGCCCCGACTTCGCCGGGATAACGGTGACCGGGGCGGGCTTCGACGGCGAGGTGCTGCGGCAGGCCGGCATCGAGCGGGCGGACGCCTTCGCCGCCGTCTCCAGCGGCGACAACTCCAACATCATCTCCGCCCGGCTGGCCCGGGAGACGTTCGGCGTGTCCCGGGTCGCGGCCCGGATCTACGACCAGCGCCGGGCGCAGGTCTACGAGCGGCTGGGCATCCCCACCGTGGCGACCGTGCGCTGGACGGCGGACCGGATGCTGCGGCACCTGGTGCCGGAGGGCAACGTGGAGATCTTCCGCGACCCGACGAGCACCGTGTCGATCGTCGAGGTCCCGGTGCACAAGGACTGGATCGGCCGGTCGGTGCGCGCGCTGGAGGAGGCGACCGGGGCACGGGTGGCCTATCTGATCCGCTTCGGCATCGGCACGCTGCCCACCGCCTCGACCGTCGTACAGGAGGGTGACCAGGTCTTCATGCTGGTCAGTGACGACATCGTGGCGACGGTCACGTCGGTGGCGGCGACGCCGCCGGAAGGGGGACAGTGAGCCATGCGGATCGCCATCGCGGGCGCCGGCAACGTGGGCCGCTCGATCGCCCAGGAGCTGATCGACAACGGTCACCAGGTGATGTTGATCGAGCGCCAACCGAAGATGCTGCGCCCGGACCGGGTGCCGGCCGCCGAGTGGGTGCTGGCCGACGCCTGTGAGCTGGCCAGCCTGGAGGAGGCCAACGTCGCCGGCTGCGACGTGGTGGTCGCGGCGACCGGCGACGACAAGGTCAACCTGGTGGTGTCGCTGCTGGCCAAGACCGAGTTCGCGGTGTCCCGCGTGGTCGCCCGGGTCAACCGGGCCGAAAACGAGTGGCTGTTCACCGAGCAGTGGGGCGTGGACGTCGCGGTGAGCAAGCCGCGGGTGATGGCGGCGCTGGTCGAGGAGGCGGTGACCGTCGGCGACCTGGTCCGGCTGATGACCTTCCGGCAGGGCGAGGCGAACCTGGTCGAGATCACGCTGCCGCCGACCGCGCCGTACGTCGGTCAGCCGATCCACGCCGTGCCGCTGCCCCGCGACTCCGCTCTGGTGGCGATCCTGCGCGGCAAGCGGGTCCTGGTGCCCAGCCCGGACGACCCGATCGAGGCCGGCGACGAGTTGGTCTTCGTCTGCACCGCCGAGGTGGAGGACCAGGTCCGGGCGGTGATCCTCGGCCCGGACAGCGTCGAGCGGACCCGCAGCTCCCGCTGAGCCGTCGCCCGGCGGCCCGGCGCTGCGCTCAGGCGCCGGGCAGCGGGGTCGGTTGCGACTCCCGAGTGACCCGGCGCACCGTCCAGACCGTGATCAGCAGCAGCAGCGCGTACGGCGGGTAGCCCAGCGCCAGCCGGGCCACGCCCAGCGCGGTGTCCTGGTGCGCCAGGTAGAGCCCCGCCTGCACGCCCACCTTGGCCAGCCAGACCACGCCCCAGAGCACGGTCAGCTGGGTGAAGGTGCGCACCAGCTTCGGGTCGTCCCGCCACTCCGCACGACCCTTGGCCACCAGCACCGACCAGATCCAGCCCACCAGCGGCTGCCGGATGGCCGCCGAGACCAGCAGGGCGATGCCGTAGCCGATGCCGTAGAGGATGCCGGGGAGGTAGAAGTCGCGCTCGTCGCCGGTACGCCAGGCGATGGCCGCACCGATGCCGACGCCGAACAGCCCGTTGACCGCGTGCCGGATCGGCCGGCGTTGGACCAGCCGCAGCCCGGCGATCAGCAGCGCGACAGCCACCGAGGCGATCACCGCGGGCCGCAGCTCGCCGATGATGTTGGCGATGACGAAGACCACCACCGGGATGCTGGACTCGACCAGCCCCCGCCAGCCGCCGAGCTGGTCGGCCATCTGCTCGGCGATCGTCGGCAGCCGCTCGTCGTCCTGAGGACCGGTCTCCGGCTGCGCCGCCCGGTGCTGTCCCGTCGTCATCGCCGGCCTTCCGTCCGCAACGCCGTCACTTCGGCGAGTCCAGCTCGTAGTAGGGGTTGTAGATGACCTTGCGGTCGTCCCGCACCGCGACCCGGCCGCGCGCGGTCAGGTGCCGCCCCGGCTCGATCCCGGCGATGTGCCGCCGACCCAGCCAGACCAGGGTGACCACGTCGCTGCCGTCGTACAGGTCGGCCTCGAGGGTGGGCAGGTTGGTCCGCGGCGTGTAGACCACCGTGCGCAGTCGACCGGCGACCGAGACCACCTGGCCCCGGGAACACTGCTGGGCCGGGACACCGCCGCACTCGGCGCTCTCCCGACGCAGCTCCTGCGCGTCGATCTCGGCCTCGCTGGCGGTGAGCCGTTGCAGGATGCGCCGCAGCGACACCCGGCTCTCGTCGGTCGTCATGACCTCCGCGTCACCCTCTCCACGATCACCGGCCCCGGCCGGCACTGGCCCGGCCGCCGGCGACGCCGGAACCGTGCCGCCAGCGTACGCCGACGGGGGCGGTTCCGGCGGGCCGGTGCGCGTGGGTCAGACCTGGCGCGGTTCAGCGGCGGACGCGTCCCCGGCCTCGGCGTCGGCGTCGGCCTGGTCGGCGACCTCCTTGGGCAGCCGCAGCGGCAGCGGCTCGCGGACCGGCTTCGCCTCCTGCCCCCGGTCGACCACCAGGCCGTCCAGGCACTCGGCGAGCGGCCCGGCGGTGGCCGGGTCGAGGGCCACCGGGCCCTGGAACACGCCGCGGACCATCCAGCGCGGCCCGTCGACGCCGACGAACCGCAGATTGGTCGGGCCGTCCGGGGTGTTCACCTGGGCGTGCAGCTCAGGGCCGTACTCGCCGTCGACCTCCTGGGCGGTGGCGCCGTCGCGGAGCAGCGACTGGCGGATCTCCTCGCGCACCTCGTCCCAGATCCCCTCGGACCGGGGGGCGGCGAAGACACCGAGCTGCAGCGCGTTCTCCCCGTGCACCAGCACCACCTGCTGGATCACGCCCTGCGGGTCGGCCTGCACCCGCACCTCCACCTCGGCGACCGCCGGGATGTGCAGGCTGCCGAGGTCGAGCCGCTGCACGTCGTCGTTGACCTCGGAGATGTCGTACGGGCCGCGCTCCAACGTCGGCGTCGACTCCTCGGTGCTCTGGCCGCCGACCTCGGTGGTCCGCTCGTCACGGGTGTGCCGCCCGGCATCGGCCCGCTTTCGGGAGAAGATCACTGCGCCCACCCTCCGCTGTTCACACTCACCCTGCCACCTCTTCCGTCTGCCCGCGGCTCGGCTCGTCCCGCTGCTCGACCAGGCCCGCCGGCGACGGCACCAGCCCGGCGTGCCCGCCGGTGGAGCCGTGCCCACCGGTCCCGCGCTGGGACCCGGGCAGCTCGGCCACCGGCTCGAACCGCGCCCGCGCGACCCGCTGGACCACGAGCTGCGCGATCCGGTCGCCGCGGGAGATCTTCGCCGGCGTTTCCCGATCATGGTTGATCAGGTTGACCAGGATCTCACCCCGGTAGCCGGCGTCGACCGTACCGGGCGCGTTGAGCACCGTCACGCCGAGCCTGGCCGCCAGGCCGGAGCGGGGATGGACCAGGCCCACGTACCCCTGGGGCAGCGCGATGGCAACGCCGGTGGGCACCAGGGCCCGGCCGCCGGGCGGCAACTCCACGTCCGCGGCCGCCACCAGGTCGGCCCCGGCGTCGCCGGGATGGGCGTACGCGGGCAGCGGCAGCTCGGCATCGAGCAGCCGTACGGGCACGGGTACGACGTCGGTCACGGGTCTCTCTTCCATCCGGTGGATCGGGGTGACCCTGCCATCCTGCCGGTTACCCGGGCCGTCGTGCGCCGTACCCTCGCAGGAGTGAGCATGTCGCCCTCTCCGTCCGCCGGTCAGCCACCGGTCGTGGCCCGCACGGCGTACGCCGAACGGCTGGATCTGCCCTGGTGGTTGTGGCTGGCCGGGCTGGCAAGCGCCGCGCTGCTGGCCGTCGAGATCTGGATGGGCGCCGACGGCGTCCGCACCTGGCTGCCGTTCGCGGTGCTGCTGCCGGCCACCGCGGCCGGGCTGTGGTGGCTGGGCCGGATCCGGGTCGCGGTCGCCGACGGTGAGCTGCGGGTGGACGACGCCCGGCTGCCGGTGCGCTTCGTGGCGGACGTGGTGCCGCTGGACGCGGCCGGCCGCCGTGAGGTGCTCGGGGTAGGCGCGGACCCGCTCGCCTTCGTCGTCCAGCGGCCGTGGATCGGCGGGGCCGTGCAGGTGGTGCTCGACGACCCGGCCGACCCGACCCCGTTCTGGGTGGTGAGCACCCGGCATCCGGTCGAGCTGGCCGAGGCGCTGCTGACCGCCCGGGACGCCCGCGCCCGCGTCGACCGCACGGCAGGCGAGCCGGGCTGACCGCGGCGGCGCCGCGTGTCGGCCCGCTCAGGTGCCGGTCGGCGGGCCGGGCAGGGCTGGCGGCGGGGCCGGCCGGGCGATGCCGCGCCGACGCAGGTCGACCTGGAGCTGGTCGGCCATCGACCGGGTCGCCCGGCGGTTGAGGAAGCTGGCCACCGCCGCGCCGGTGAGGAACGGCCCGAGCGTGGTGAGGTTGCGTCCGAAGCGCCGGAGCAGGGTGTCCCGCAGTTCCTTGCGCGCGGCGGTGCCGAGCACCGCGCCCACCCCCACGCCGGGCAGCATCGGGTTGACCCCGCGCTGGGTGGCCCAGGAGTGCACCAGGGCGACCGACCGTTGGCTGCCGGCGGCCGGCAGCGCCACGCCGTGCACCTCGTGCAACTCGCCGACCAGCTTCAGCTCGACCGCCACCACGGCGACCGTCTCGGCGGCCAGCAGCACCGGCGCAGACAGGAGGGTCGGGGCGACCGTCCACTCGACGGCGGCGACTCCCCCGCCGGCGGCGCCGATCCCGGCGGTGGTCCGGGCCGCGTTGCGGATCAACCGCTCGGCCAGGGCGTTGTCGTCCAGCCCCGGGAAGTGCCGGCGCAGGGTGGCCAGGTCCCGCACCGGTACGTGCGGGGCGATCTCGGCGACGGTGTCGACCATCCAGCGCACGGCGGAGCGGGGCTTGAACAGGTCGCCGATGCCCCGGGCGCGGGCCTGCCCGACCATCCGGGTGAGCAGTTGGCGGCGCTTCGCGGGCTCGATGTCGTCCGCGGTCAACGCCGCGACGGTGGCGCCGAGGTCGTCCGCGCCGGCGCCGGTGGTGTCGCCTCGATCGCTCATGGGGTCGGACCTCCCGGTGCTGTGGCTACCCCTACGAGTCAAGCAGGTACCCAGCGGTGGCGCATCGCTACACCGGCAGCGGCGGCCCCGATCAGGAGGCCGCCGCTGGTGTCGTGAGTGTCAGACGCACTCGCGGCAGATCAGTTCGCCGTTACGCTCGACCGCCAGCTGGCTGCGGTGGTGCACAAGGAAGCAGCGGGCGCACCGGAACTCGTCCTGCTGCATCGGTAGCACCTTGACCGTGAGCTCCTCGTCGGCCAGATCGGCGCCGGGCAGCTCAAAGCTCTCGGCCACCTCGGCCTCGTCGACGTCCACCGCGCCCGACTGTGAGTCGACGCGCCGGGCCTTGAGCTCTTCCAGGCTGTCCTCGCCGAGGTCGACCTCATCGCGACGCGGGGCGTCGTAGTCGGTGGCCATCGGTTTCACTCTCCCATATCGATGTTGTCGCTTCCGGTTGTAACGCCGGACGACGCTGTTTCGGTTCCGCTGGCCGGCCACCAGTTGTGTCGGGCACCCGACCCGGGGACCGAACGGGTTGAGCCCGCTGGGGCGACTCCCCTGCGAGCGCGGAACCTTACCCCCCCTTTGGGCGAGGCATGTATACCGCCCTTGCGGCTGAGATGTACGCCCCAGCCCCCCAAGTTGTTCCCAATGTGACTCAGGCGACACGAAGATAGGGGTAGTAGTACCCGGTTCGCGGTCGGCGCGCCGGCATGTCGGACTGTTTCCACGCGACGGCCGGACAACCGTTAACCTCAGCGGCGTATTCGACGGCCGCCGGTCAGTGCGATCGTTGGCGGCCGCCGCCACCCACCTGACGTCCGGGAGCGCCCAGATGAGTTTTGCGCGAGTGCGAGCACTCGTCGTCGTCGGCATGCTCGGGGTGCTGGCCCTGGCCTTCGTGATCACCGCGCTGGTCCGCGACACCCAGGGCAATGCGGGCACGGCCGAGGGTTGCCCCGATGGCTGGCCGCTGGCCGACGTGACTCTGCACGAGCCCAAGGACGTCAAGATCAACGTCTTGAACGCGACCGACGAGCCGGGCCGGGCCGGCAGCGTCGCGGACGACTTCCGCAACCGCAAGTTCCAGGTCAAGAAGGTCGGCAACGCGCCCAAGGGGATCGACGAGGTGGCCGTGCTGCGGTACGGCCCCAAGGGCGTCGGTTCGGCGCACCTGCTGCAGGCGTACTTCCTCAACAACGCCGAGCCGGGCTACGACCCGAAGCGCACCGACGACACGGTGGACGTGGTGCTGGGCAGCCGCTTCCAGCAGCTCGCCACGACGACCGAGGTGAACCAGTCCCTCGGTGACCTGGGCGCCCCGGCGGCGCCCCCGGAGTCGTGCCCGTCCCCGGTCGCCAAGAACTGACCGGGCAGGTCGGCGGGCGCTGACCCCTTCCGTCACCGCCCGCCGGCTCGGTGTCGCCGACGGACCCTCGGACGCACCGGCCACGCCGGTCAGGGGCCGCCGGCGGCATCCAGGGCGGCCAGGCGGTCGTGCAGCGGCGCGAAGAGCGCCGGCGGGGCCGCGAGCACCAGGTCCGGGCCGGCCGGACGCCCCTCCAGGCCGGTGACCCGCACACCCGCCTCGGCGGCCACCAGCCCACCGGCAGCGAGGTCCCAGGCGGCCAGACCCTTCTCGAAGTACGCGTCCAGGCGTCCCTCGGCGACCAGGCAGAGGTCCAGCGCGGCCGCGCCGAGCCGGCGGATGTCCCGCACGTGCGCGATCAGCCCGGCCACCACCCGGGCCTGGTGCGCCCGGCGACCGGCGTCGTAGCCGAAGCCGGTGGCGACCAGCGCCTGCCCCAGGTCGGTCTCGCCGGAACAGCGCAACCGGACGCCGTCACGCCACGCGCCACCGCCGGCCGTGGCGGTCCACTCCTCGCCGGTGCTGACGTTGCGCACCACGCCGGCGACCACCACGCCGTCCACCTCGGCGGCGAGCGACACCGCGCTGTACGGCAGCCCGTAGAGGTAGTTGACGGTGCCGTCGATCGGGTCGACGATCCAGCGCACGCCGCCCGGCCCGACCGGCCCGGTGTCCCCCGTGCCGTACTCCTCGCCGAGCACCGCGTCGCCCGGCCGCAGCCGGTGCAGCGCGTCGAGCACCTGCCGCTCGACCGCCCGGTCGGCCGCGGTGACCACGTCGGTGACCGTACTCTTGGTGGCGGCCACGGTGACGCCCTCGGCCCGCATCCGGTACGCGGTGGCCGCGGCGCCCCGCGTAACGTCGAGCGCGACAGCCAACAAATCCTCGGTCGCCGGCACCGAACGGTCCATCCCACGTCCCCTTCCCGCACGAGCGGGCCGTTCCGGGCCGCGCGTGAGTATCATCCTTACAAAGTCCACATCTGCGCCGAATCGGCGGTCCCCGCCGCCGTTACGCCGTGCGGCGCAGGATGATCGCCGCAGACGGCGTTACAATTCACCCCTGCGCCCACGCGCCACGGACCGCCGACCACCGGCCGGTCCGGGACACGGGGGTCCCTCACCACAACGCCCGGCCTGTCGCCCCACGCTGTGCCGGACGACCCGGCCGTACCCGCTCTTCGCCTCCGGAAGGTCATTCGTGACAGAACCCCGCCAGCCCGGCGCCGACGTTCGCTCGCTCACCGACACTCTGATCGCCCACGCGCAGAGCGCCGGCGGTCAGCTCACGTCGGCTCAGCTCGCGCGCACCGTCGAGTCCGCCGAGGTGACTCCGGCCCAGGCCAAGAAGATCCTGCGGGCGCTCTCCGAGGCGGGAGTGACCGTGGTGGTGGACGGCTCGGCCAGCACCCGTCGCCGGGTCGCGGCGGCCCGCTCGACCACGCCGGCGTCCCGGGCCACCACCGCCAAGACCACCAAAAAGGCCGCCGCACCGGCGCCCAAGCAGGCACCCGCCTCCGACGACGGCCCGTCCACGCCGGGCCCGCGGAAGGTGGCCCCGCGCAAGGCGGCCGGCACCACCGCCGAGGTCGCCACCGCCGCCGCGCCGGCGAAGGCCGCGACCAAGTCGACCCGGGCCACCAAGGCGACGGTCGCCGCGGCCGCCGGCGCCAAGCCGGCGAAGGCCGGCGGCAAGAAGGGCGAGGGCGCCGACGGCGAGATCGACCCGGAGGAGCTCGCCGCCACGATCGAGGACGTGGTGGTCGAGGAGCCGGCCGCGCTGACCCAGGCCGCCGAGACCGACGCCGCCGCCTCGGCCACCGACAACGACTTCGAGTGGGACGACGAGGAGTCCGAGGCGCTCAAGCAGGCCCGGCGGGACGCCGAGCTGACCGCCTCCGCCGACTCGGTGCGCGCATACCTGAAGCAGATCGGCAAGGTCCCGCTGCTCAACGCCGAGCAGGAGGTGGAGCTGGCCAAGCGGATCGAGGCCGGGCTCTACGCCGCGGAGCGGCTGCGGGCGGCCGACGAGGGCGAGGAGAAGCTCACCCGGGAGATGGTCCGCGACCTGGGCTGGATCTCCCGCGACGGCGAGCGGGCCAAGAACCACCTGCTGGAGGCGAACCTCCGCCTGGTCGTATCGCTGGCCAAGCGGTACACGGGGCGTGGCATGGCCTTCCTCGACCTGATCCAAGAGGGCAACCTCGGCCTGATCCGCGCGGTCGAGAAGTTCGACTACACCAAGGGCTACAAGTTCTCCACGTACGCCACCTGGTGGATCCGGCAGGCGATCACCCGCGCGATGGCCGACCAGGCCCGCACCATCCGCATCCCGGTGCACATGGTGGAGGTCATCAACAAGCTCGGCCGCATACAGCGCGAGCTGCTCCAGGACCTGGGCCGCGAGCCCACGCCGGAGGAGCTGGCCAAGGAGATGGACATCACACCGGAGAAGGTACTGGAGATCCAGCAGTACGCCCGGGAGCCCATCTCGCTGGACCAGACCATCGGCGACGAGGGCGACAGCCAGCTCGGCGACTTCATCGAGGATTCCGAGGCCGTGGTCGCGGTCGACGCGGTCTCGTTCACGCTCCTGCAGGACCAGCTCCAGCAGGTGCTGCAGACGCTCTCCGAGCGTGAGGCGGGTGTGGTACGCCTGCGCTTCGGCCTGACCGACGGCCAGCCGCGGACGCTGGACGAGATCGGCCAGGTCTACGGGGTGACCCGGGAGCGGATCCGGCAGATCGAGTCCAAGACGATGTCCAAGCTGCGTCACCCGTCCCGGTCGCAGGTCCTCCGGGATTACCTGGACTGAGCGGGTTTCGTCAACCGAACGTGTCGTTTTGACCACCTGGTGTGCAACACCAGATGGTGATCGTCCGGATGCACGAATGTGATCGTTGACGTGGCACCCTGGGTGCACGGCACACTGTCCCAGCCATGTGTGACCTCGGTCCCCCGCGGGCACACAGGGAAGGCAAGGCCCGGCAAGGGTGTTGCACGATAGGTGAGCAACGACCGAAGAGATTGTTCATCGGTGACGACCAGAGGAGGAAGGCGATGAACTCGACCCTCACGCCGCCGCCCGAGACGGTGGCGCCCCCAGCCGCCGATGAACGGTGCGACCGCTGCAATGCTGCCGGCAAGCTCCGGATCACTCTGGCGGGTGGGAGCGAGTTGGTTTTCTGTGGGCACCACGCGAACAAGTACGCGGAGGATCTCGCGAAGATCACCGTCCGGTTCGCAACGGAGCCCGATTTCAGTTGGCGTGGCGCCGATCTGATGGCGAACTGAATCCGCAACCCGACATAGCCGACCGGAGACACCCCGAGGGTGTCTCCGGTCGGCTTTTCTCTGCGCGCGCCCCGCGCCCCGCGCCCCGCGCCCCGCGCCCCGCGCCCCGCGCCCCGCGCCCCGCGCCCCGCGCCCCGCGCCCCGCGCCCCGCGCCCCGCGCCGGAGATCGTGCTCGATCCAGGATTTAGTGGTCTCGCCGACGCGCCGATGCCACTACATCCTGGATTTGGCACGATCTTGGCGAGGTGACGCCGCTGGGGAGGGCGGGCGGTCGCCGATCGCGGCCAGGTCGCGGTCTGGATGGTCCGGTGCTGCGGATGCGGCGGATGGGTCAGAGGGTCTGCACGGTGGCGATGCGTTCCTCAAGCTGTTCGATGGTGGCCTGGGCGCTCGGCGGGCCGCCGCAGATCCGGCGCAGCTCGGCGTGGATCTTGCCGTGCGGCTGGCCGGTGCGGTGGTGCCGGGCGGCCACCAGAGCGTTCAGCTGGCGCCGGAGCGCCACCCGGCGCTGGGCGGCACTCATTGGTGCCGGCGGCGCCGCGACGGGCGTACCGGCCGGCTGAGCGGCCCGATCGGCGCTGCGGCGGCGCTGCTCGGCCTGCCGTTTGGTCAGCAGCAGAGAGACCTGGTCGGCGGTGAGCAGGCCGGGCAGGCCGAGGTACTCCTCCTCCTCGGGAGTGCCCGCCTGGGCCGCCGTGCCGAATGACGCGCCGTCGAAGATCACCTGATCCAGCTCGGCGGTGGCCGAGAGCGCCGCGAACCGCTTCTCCAGCTCACCGCTGGCCTGATCGTCGCGCTGCGCCCGCTCCAGCAGATCGTCGTCGAAACCGTCCGATTCCTTGGGCTTGCCGAGCACGTGGTCCCGCTCGGTCTCCATCTCGCTGGCCAGCCCGAGCAGGTGCGGCACGCTGGGCAGGAAGACCGACGCGGTCTCCCCGGGCCGGCGGGCCCGGACGAACCGGCCGATCGCCTGGGCGAAGTAGAGCGGGGTGCTGGCGCTGGTGGCGTAGACCCCGACGGCGAGCCGCGGGATGTCCACCCCCTCGGACACCATGCGCACCGCGACCAGCCACCGCTGCTCGGAGGCCGCGAACGTCGCGATCCGTGCGGACGCGCCCACGTCGTCGGAGAGCACCACGGCGGCCTTCTCGCCGGTCACCTGCTCGATCAGCTTGGCGTACGAGCGGGCGGACTGCTGGTCGGTGGCGATGATCAGCCCGCCGGCGTCGGCCATCCCGGCGTTGCGCAGGACGGTGAGCCGGGCGTCGGCGGCCCGCAGCACCTGCGGCATCCAGTCCCCGGCCGGGTCCAGAGCGGTACGCCACGCCTGCGCCACCAGATCCTGGGTCATCGGCTCACCGAGCCGGGCCGCCAACTCCTCGCCCGCGTTGGTCCGCCAGCGGGTCTCACCCGAGTACGCCAGGAAGAGCACCGGCCGGACCACGCCGTCGCGCAGCGCGTCCGAGTAGCCGTACACCGAGTCGGCGCGGGAGCGCAGCAGCCCGTCACCGCCGCGCTCGTAGCTGACGAACGGGATGGGGTTGTCGTCGGAGCGAAACGGCGTCCCGGTGAGCATCAGCCGGCGTACGGCGGGCTCGAAGGCCGCCTTCACCCCGTCGCCCCAGGTCCGGGAGTCGCCCGCGTGGTGGATCTCGTCGAGGATGACCAGGGTGCGTCGGGTCATGGTGCGCCGCCGGTGCACCTGCGGGGCCATCCCCACCTGCGCGTAGGTGACCACCGCGCCGTGGAAGTCGGCCGCGGAGTGCACGTCGGCGTTGCGGAACGCGGCGTCGAGCTGGATACCCACCCGGGCCGCGGCCTCGGCCCACTGGTTCTTGAGGTGCTCGGTCGGGGCGACGACCGTGACCGCCTCGATGGTGCCGTCACCGAGCAGCTCGGCCGCGATCCGCAGGGCGAAGGTGGTCTTGCCGGCGCCGGGTGTGGCGACCGCGATGAAGTCCTCGCTGCGCCGGCGCAGGTACTCCACCAGGGCCTTGCGCTGCCAGGCACGTAGTGCCGGGAACGTCTCGAGCACCGGCGTCCGGGCTGCCACGCGAAGCTCCTCTCCGACCGCACGACGGCGGACCCCGGGCGAGGGCCACGAGTACCGCCGCCCATGAAAACGCCTCCGCGCAGAAGCTGCCGCGAAGGCCGACTCAGCATAACCAGCGCGGGCCCCACGGCCCAGGCGACGCCACGCTGGTCACATCCACCACCCAGACCCCGGGCCCACCGGGGTCACGGAAAGCCCCCGCCGACCCGTCGGCTTGAGCCCTCACCAGTCCCGGTCGGTGCGCGGATCCGCGCCACCGCTACGGGGCGGGCGCAGCGTCGCTACCGGGACGGACCAGCGCCGGCGCAGGGCGATCAGGCGCAGCCCGAAGACCAGCACGGCGGCGGCGGTGAGCGGCAGCGGCCCGGTCTGGTCGGTGACGTACAGCAGCACCACCACGACCGATCCGACCAGGGCGACGACCGCGTAGATCTCCCGGCGCAGCACCACCGGGATCTCGGCGGTGAGCAGGTCCCGGCCGAGGCCGCCGCCGATCGCGGTGAGCATGCCGATCAGGCAGGCGCCGACCGCCGGCACCCGGGCGTCGAGCGCCTTGAGCGTGCCGGTCACGGTGAACAGCGCGAGGCCCGCCGCGTCCAGCACCAGCACCGTGGTGCGTAGCCGGGCCAGCTGCGGGTGCAGCCAGAAGACGGCTAGCGCGGTGACGGCGGCGGTCGCCGCGTACCGCCAGTCGGCGAAGGCCAGCGGCGGCACCTCGTCGATGACCAGGTCCCGGAAGATTCCGCCGCCGAGGGCGGCCACGAAGCCGACGAACGCGACGCCGAAGAGGTCGAGCCGCTTGGCCACCGCGGCCGAGGCCCCGGACGCGGCGAACACCGCCACCCCGGTCAGGTCGGCGAAGAGCAGGGCGGTGGAGGTGGTCACCGCCGCAGGCTACGTCGCCGGCCGGGACAGCGGCCGTCGTTCACTCGCGGTACGAGTCGTAGATCTCCTTGCACTTGGGGCAGACCGGCGAACCCGGCTTGGCCGCCTTGGTGACCGGGAAGGTCTCCCCGCAGAGCGCGACGACGAAGGTGCCCATGACGGCACTCTCGGCGATCTTCTCCTTGCGGACGTAGTGGAACATCTCGGGACCGGTATCGGCGTCCTTCAGCTCCGGACGCTCGAGAACCTCTGTGCTCACGTCTGCACCTCCGACCGTCAAGTTTGGCAGGTCATCACGGCCGGGTCCACTTGAGGCCGGCCGCGGCCCCACCCCGTACCGTGCCCCCCGTGACTGACTTTCGCATCAGCTACGGCACCGAGGTGGCCGACGCCCTGCACGACGGCCGGCCCGTCGTCGCCCTGGAGAGCACCATCGTCTCGCACGGCCTGCCCCGGCCGGCGAACCTTCGGGTGGCTCGGGAGATCGAGCAGGCGGTCCGGGACGCCGGGGCGGTCCCGGCGACGATCGGCATGATCGGCGGCGAGCTGGTGGTCGGCCTGGACGACGCGCAGCTAACCCGCCTGGCCACCGTCGATGGAGTGACCAAGCTCTCCGTCCGCGACCTCGCGGTGGCGGCGGCGACCGGCGCGGACGGCGCCACCACCGTGGCCGCGACCAGTGCGGTGGCCGCCGCGGCCGGGATCGGGGTGTTCGCCACCGGAGGGCTCGGTGGGGTGCACCGGGAGGCCGCGCACACCTTCGACGAGTCGGCGGACCTGATCACCCTGGCCCGGACCCCGATCGCCGTGGTCTGCGCCGGGGTCAAGTCGATCCTCGACGTGGGCGCGACGCTGGAGCGGCTGGAGACCCTGGGGGTCGCCGTGGTCGGTTACCGCACCCGCCGGTTCCCCGGCTTCTACCTCACCGACGGAGGCTTCGACCTGGACTGGTCGGTCGACTCGGCGGAGCAGGTCGCCGCCGTGCTCGCCGCCCGTGACGGGCACGCCGTGCACGCCGGCGGCCTGATCGTCGCCAACCCGCTGCCGGTCGACGAGCAGCTCGACCCGGAGCTGCACGACCGGACCCTCACCGAGGGTCTGGCACTGCTGGAGCGGGACGGGGTGACCGGCAAGGCCGTCACCCCGTACCTGCTGGCGCATTTCCACTCGGCCACCGAGGGCGCGAGCCTGGCGGTGAACGTCCGGATCATCCTGCGCAACGCCGATCTGGCCGCGCGGATCGCGGTCGCCGCCGCTCGCGCCAACGCCGACCCGGCATGACCCGACCGGCCCGGGTGGTCGTCGTCGGGGACCTGATCACCGATGTGGTCGCGGTGCTGTCCGGCCCGCCCGCGGCGGGTTCGGACACCGCCGCCGACATCACTCTCGGCGGCGGCGGGCAGGCGGCCAACACCGCCGCCTGGATCGCCGCGCAGGGGGTGGACGTCACGCTCGTCGGCGCGGTCGGCAACGACGACGCGGGGCGCGACCGGGTGGCCGAGCTCGACCGTGCGGGGGTCGACTGCGCGGTCGACCGGGTCGAGGGCGTCCCGACCGGCACGGTGATCGTGCTGGCCACCGACGGCGAGCGCACGATGATCAGCCAGCGGGGCGCGAACCTGCGGCTCAGTGCCGAGCATGTCGAGCGGGCCCTCGCGGCGGTGCCCGACGCTGGGCACCTGCACCTGTCCGCGTACACCCTGCTGGACACCGAGTCGCGCGGCGCCGGGCTGCGGGCGCTGGCCGCCGCCCGCGAGCGCGGGCTCACCACCAGCGTCGACGCGGCCTCCGCGGCGCCGCTGCGGCGGGTCGGCGCGGCGGCCTTCCTGGGTTGGGTACGCGACGTCGACCTGCTGCTGGTGAACGCGGACGAGGCGACGGTGCTGGCCGGCGGGCTGGACCCGGCGGCGCAGGGGCGGGCGTTGTCGGCGACGGCCCGTCGGGTGGTGGTCAAGCGGGGCGCGGCCGGCGCGGTCTGGGTGGACCGCTCGGCCCCGGTCTGCGTGGCCCCGGCCCGGCGGGTGGCGGTGGTGGACGTCACCGGGGCGGGCGACGCCTTCGCGGCCGGTCTGCTCACCGCCTGGCTCGCCGGCGCCGCCCCGACCGCGGCGCTCAACCGCGCCGCCGACCTGGGGGCCGTGGCCGTCTCCACCGTCGGAGCCCGGCCACGGCCGTGACCTGCCGGACCCTGGCCCGCCCGTGGTGGGTCAGGGTTCGGCGTCGATGACCTTGTGCGGGCGTTCCTCGGCGGTGAGGCTCATCGGCGGGGTGTCGTCCTGCAGGCGGGGGTGGAACCGGTTGGCCAGCCGGTGCTGCTCCTTGGGCGGGCGGTCGTTGGCCAGCAGCACGGCCAGCCACGGGATGAGCACCATGCCGAGGGCGCACAACGGCAGCCAAAGCCAGAGCAGTGGGGCCTTCGCGCCGACCAGGATCGCGCCGAGAATGATGCACGCCACCCGGATGCCCATCATCAGCACATAGCGGCGCTGACGGCTGGTGAGCTGGTCGTTCTGGCTGCGCGAGGCGTCGGTGATCAGAAGCGGCTGGTACGCCTGACGCTTCACCATGAACCTCCTCGAGGGGATTACGACCCATCCTGTCACCGCGAGGCCGTGATCAGCGAAATTTGACTCATGCCGGTGCGTGTTACGCGCGTGGTACGCTCCGCGACGTGGGCAGCAGGTTCAGCTTCACCGACGAGGCGTTGGCCAACCTGAGGGTCTACGACGTCACGCCCGGGGAAGTCTGGGAGGCGCTGCACAGCGCCCGACGGGTGATCCGCCACCTGGGCGACGACGTGATGGTGGTCTACGCCGCCGCCCGGCGAGGCCGCCGACTGGCGGTGCTGCTCGCCGAGGCCGACGGCGCCGACAACGACTGGGACATCCTCTCCGCCCGGGAGCTGAGCGACGTCGAGTCCAAGCGCTACGACGAGGCCGTGCGGAGATCTCGCCGATGAGGAGGGCCGTGACGATGCACCGTAACGACGCGACCAAGCAGTTCCACAGCGGCGACGACCGGATCGCCGAGCTGATCGACCAGAGCCCGGCGGTGGACCTGCCCACCCCCGACACCGACGTGCCGATGGTGAGCCGGTCGGTCCGGCTGCCGCTGGAGACCTACGAGCGGGTGCGGGCCGCCGCCGACGCCCGCGGCCTCGGGGTCACCACGCTGATGCGGCAGTGGATCGAGGCTGGCCTGGCCGACCTGGACGACTCCACCACCGTCTCGCTCGCCGACGTCCGGCGCGCGCTGGCCTCGTTGGCCCACCCCACCGCCGCCTGAGCGAGCGCGCCGGCCGGGTCGTCAGCCGTCGGCTGACTTCGCCTTCGCGGCCGCCTTCATCTGCTGCTTGTACTCCCGCACCCTGCGCAGCGAGTCGGCGTCGGTGACGTCGGCCACCGACCGGTACGCGCCCGGGTCGCCGTAACCGCCCGCCGCCTCCCGCCAGTCCTGCGGGGTCACGCCGAACCGCTTGCCGAGCAGGGCCACGAAGATCTGCGCCTTCTGCTTGCCGAAGCCGGGCAGCTCGGCGACACGCCGGAACAGCTCCGGCCCGTCGGCGACGTCCGACCAGAGCCTCTCGGCCTCGCCGTCGTAGCGGTCCACCAGGACCTGACACACGTCCTGCACCCGCGCCGCCATCGCCTTCGGAAACCGGTGCAGGGCGGGCGGGGTGGCGAAGAGTGCGACCAGCGCCTCCGGGTCATACCCGGCCAGCTCCGCCGCGTCCAGGTCGTGGCCGAGCCGCTGCGCCAGCACGTACGGCGAGGAGAAAGCCTTCTCCATCGGCACTTGTTGATCAAGGACCATGCCGAGGAGCCTGGCCAGCGGGCTCCGCTCCAGCAGCCGGTTGGCCTCGGGGTCGATGGGCAGCACGAGCGTCATGACCCCATCCTGCCCGGCCGCCGACCCGGGACGAACACCGACGCTCCGGGTTCGATCCGGCGGGTGCCGCGGACCGGGCGCGCGGCGGGGGGCAGGATGGCGGTGTGGACGAACACGAAATGCTGCTCTCCCCTGCCGGCGTCGACGCGTTGCGCACCGCGCTGACCCGGGCCGGGTTCACCAGCAACGGGATCGCGGGTCGGCTCGGCTCGCAGGCCACCGGCGCGGTCGCGCGCAACGACTACCGGGCCGCGCTGAAGGCCACCGAGGAGCGCGACCCGCTCGGCACACTGATCCGGGTGTTCATCTGCGACCAGACCGAGTCGGAGGCGACCGTGGCCGCCGCGCTGGCTCCGCTGAGTGTGGCGGAGGCGGTGGCCGGTGGGCTGGTCGAGCGGCACGGCGACGGCCTGCGCGCCGGCGTCGACCTGGAGCCGTACGGCGACGACTGGTGGGTGCTCGCCGACGTGCCGGCCAGCGCCCGGCCGGGCCGACCGCTGCACTCCGAGCACGTGCTCGGCATCGGCGGGGCCACCCAGACCCTGATCGGCGCGACCGTCCGCCGGCCGGTCGACACCGCGCTGGATCTCGGCACCGGCTCCGGCATCCAGGCCCTGCACCTGGCCACCCACGCCGGCTCCGTGACCGCCACGGACCTCTCGGAGCGGGCCCTGCGCTTCGCCGCGACGACCGCCGCCCTCAACGGCCAGGACTGGGAACTGCTGCGCGGCGACATGGTCGCACCGGTCGCCGGCCGCCGCTTCGACCTGGTGGTGAGCAACCCGCCGTTCGTGGTCGGCCCCGGCACCACCACGCACGTCTACCGCGACTCCGGCCGGGTGGGTGACGCGATCGGCGCCGAGCTGGCCGCCGCCGCCCCCGGCCTGCTCACCGAGGGTGGCACCATGCAGTACCTGGCGAACTGGGTGCACGTCGCCGGTGAGGAGTGGGACGAGCGGGTGGCCGGCTGGTTCGCCGGGACCGGCCTGAACGCCTGGGTGATCCAGCGCGAGGTGGCCGACCCCATGGCGTACGTCAACCTGTGGCTCACCGATGTCGGCGAGAGCGCCGACCCGGAGCGGATGGCCGCCTGGCTGGACTGGTTCGACGCGCACAAGGTGGAGGCGATCGGCTTCGGCATCGTGTCCCTGCGCCGCGGCGGGCACGACGACCCGGTGGTCCGGGTGGAGGAGCTGCGCCAGCGGGTGCAGCCGCCGCTGGGCGACCAGGTCGCCGCCTGGTTCGACCGTCAGGACTTCCTGCGGGTACGCGACACCGAGGCGCTGCTCGCCGAGCGCTACCGGGCCGCCGACGGCCTCCAGCTGCGCCAGGAGGCCACCATGGGCGACGAGGGCTGGGCGGTGGACCGGCAGGTCCTCGCGATGCCGGACGGCCTGCGGTGGACCGAGGAGGTCGACCCGCTGGTGCTGGCGCTGGTCGGCGGGGCCGACGGCCGGCTGCCGCTACGTGACCAGCTCGCCCTGCTGGCGGCGGCGCACGAGGTCGAGCCGGACGAACTGGCCGAGGCGGCGGGGCCGATCGTCGCGCACCTGGTGGAGCGGGGCTTCATCGCGCCGGTGACCGGCTGATGCGGGCGGTGGTGCAGACGGTCGGCCGGGCCAGCGTGACGGTCGACGGCGCGGTGGTCGGCGCGATCGAGGACGGGTTGCTGGTGCTGCTCGGGGTGACCCACAGCGACACGCCGGAGACCGCCCGGACGATGGCCCGCAAGGTGCACGAGCTGCGGATCCTCGACGACGAGCGGTCCGCGGCCGACACCGGTGCGCCGGTCCTGGTGGTCAGCCAGTTCACCCTCTACGGCGACGCCCGCAAGGGCCGCCGTCCGAGCTGGACGGCCGCCGCCCCGGCCGAGGTGGCCGAACCGCTGGTCACGGCCGTCGTCGAGGCGCTCCGCGAGCGCGGTGCCAAGGTGGAGACCGGCCGCTTCCGCGCCCACATGCTCGTCGAGAGCACCAACATCGGCCCCCGCACCATCCTCCTGGACCTCTGATCGGCGGGGCCGGGGGCCGAGGGGTGGGTCAGGAGAAGAGGCCGCGGCGGGACAGGGACTGGCGGAGCCAGCCGTCGAGTTCGGCGGTCCAGTCGGTGCGGTCGGCGGTGGCGTGGTCGACCGTGAAGCGGCCGAAGGCGTCCCGACCCTCGGTGAAGACGCCGCCGCGCTTGTCGACCTCCAGCACCACCTGCATCTGCTGCCCGTCGGCGATGAAGGTGACCTCCAACTGGTTGATCGAGCGGGCGTACTGCGGCGCCGGGTTGAACTCGATCTCCTGGTAGAACGGCAACGTCTGCCGGACGCCGTAGATGTGCCCACGCTCCACATCAGCGCGGGCGAACCGAAACCCCAGGCGCAGCAACGCGTCGAGCAGCCGCTCCTGTGCCGGCAGCGGGTGCACCGAGACCGCGTCCAGGTCACTCTTGTCTACCGCGCGGGCCACCTCCAGCTCCGTACGCAGCCCCATCGTCATGCCGTGCAGATGCTGCCCGTACAGCTCGGTGACCGGTGTCTCCCAGGGCACGTCGAAGCGGAACGGGATGTCGTGTCGCTGCCCGGGCTCCAGCCGGAACGCACCGGTGACCTGCTGGCGGTGGAACTCCTGAGTGGTGTCGTAGTCGTTGTCGCCGCTCTCCACCTCCACCCGGGTGACCAGCCCCAGCGCCACGTGGTCGATGTCGACCTGGTGGTCACCGCCGATGACCTGGATACGGCCCTCCAACTGGCCGCCCGGTCGGCAGTTCGGGTTGGTGAGCACCGTCTCCACCGACGGGCCGCCGACCCCCATCGCCTGCATGAGCCGCTTGAAGACCACGTCGTTCTCCATCTCCTGTCGCCGCCGACCGTGGGTGGCCGACCGTCGGCACGGTAGCCGGGGCGGGCAAGGACACACCGGGGCGACACACTCCCGCCCCGATCCGACCGGATTCCTGTCGGGTGCCCGATCGCCTCACTCCCGTTTTACGCCCCGCCCGCCAAGCTGTGGGTCACACCGGCACCACTGGGCCGGAGACACGGCACAGACGTGGACACGGGGAGAGACAGAGATGGTCCTGCAGATGACGGAAAACCGGACGCGCCCGGCCGCCAGCACCGACACCGACGGGGTCACCGAGGTCCTCGTCGACCTGGACGCCACCGACGAGCGCGGCATCTCCACCGACCTGGTCCGGGCCTACCTCAACGGGATCGGCCGGACGAAGCTGCTGACCGCGGCTCAGGAGGTCGACCTGGCCCGCCGGATCGAGGCCGGCCTGTTCGCCGACGAGAAGCTGGCCACCTGCACCCCCGTCTCACCGGAGCTGCGGGCCGATCTGGAGCTGATCGTCGCGGAGGGCCGGGCGGCCAAGAACCACCTGCTGGAGGCGAACCTGCGGCTGGTGGTCAGCATCGCCAAGCGCTACACCGGACGCGGGATGGCGTTTCTCGACCTGATCCAGGAGGGCAACCTCGGCCTGATCCGCGCGGTGGAGAAGTTCGACTACGCCAAGGGCTACAAGTTCTCCACGTACGCCACCTGGTGGATCCGGCAGGCGATCACCCGCGCGATGGCCGACCAGGCCCGCACCATCCGCATCCCGGTGCACATGGTGGAGCAGGTCAACCGGATGGTCCGGGCCCGCCGCGAGCTGGCGGTGACGCTGGGCCGCGAACCCACCGTCGCGGAGGTCGCCCGGGCGCTGGACATCCCCGAGTTCCAGGTCATCGAGCTGATCTCGTACGACCGGGAGCCGGTCAGCCTGGACCAGGCCGTCGGCGACGATGGCGAGAGCGCGCTGGGCGACTTCGTGGCCGCGGTGGACCCGCGCGTTGAGCCGGGTGACGCGGCCGCGCAGGGCGAGCTGCGCAACGAGGTGAGCATCGTGCTGGCCACTCTCTCCCAGCGGGAGCAGGCGGTCATCCGGCTCCGGTTCGGGCTGGACGACGGCCGGCAGCGCACCCTGGACGAGGTCGGCCGGGAGTTCGGCCTGTCTCGGGAGCGGATCCGGCAGATCGAGAAGGTGACGCTGCTGAAGCTGCGCGCGCCGGAGCGCGCCCAGCGCCTGGAGGCGTACGCCTGCTGACGCACCGGTCCCACGGAAGGCCCTGGCGGTTCGCCGGGGCCTTCCGTGTTGTCGAGGTGCTTGACGGTGACGTCGATCCGCGATACAAACCACTTGGTTATGAAACCAGGAGGTTATGAGCGGTGGGCACCGAACTGCTGGACGCGACGTTCGCGGCGCTGGCCGATCCGACCCGGCGGGCCATCCTCGCCCGGCTCGCCAGAGGTGCGGCGACCGTGACGGAGCTGGCAGAGCCCTTCGCGATGAGCCAGCCGGCCATCTCCAAGCACCTCAAGGTGCTGGAACGCGCTGGCCTGGTCAGCCGCGGGCGGGACGCCCAGCGCCGGCCGTGCCGACTGGAGGCCCGACCGCTGCGGGAGGCGACGGCCTGGCTCGCCAATTACCGCGACTACTGGGCGGAGAGTTACCAGCGCCTCGATGCCCTGCTCGACGAACTCCAGGCCGTCGAGGAAACCGCCGCCGAGCACCGGCACGCCCAACCGGACGGGACCGACGGATGACGGGCGTCGACGACCCGGTCGTCGTGCACACCCCCGGCGACCGGGAGATCGTGCTGAGTCGGCTGTTCGACGCGCCGGCACACCTGGTGTTCGCCGCCTTCACCCAGCCCACACTGCTGGTTCGGTGGTACGGCGCGCGCGGCTGGCGGCTGGCGGAGTGCGACGTCGACCTGCGGGTCGGCGGGCGGTGGCGGTTCGTGTCACTGGGCCCGCAAGGGGCCCGGATGGTCCAGGCTGGGGTCTACCGGCAGATCGAGCCACCGCACCGGCTGGTCTGCACCGAACTCTTCGACGACCAGTCCTACCCGGGCGAGACGCTGGTCAGCCACGCGTTCACCGAGCTGGCCGGACGGACGACCGTCACCACCACGCTGCGCTACGCCACCCCCGAGGGACGGGACACCGTGCTGCGCTACCCGATGGCCCGAGGCGTCGGGCAGAGCTTCACGCGGCTCGCCGACCTGCTGCGCCTGACAACGACGATGCGAGGAGAGACACCGTGAACTGGACGTTGGAAGTGGTGGTCGTGCCGGTCTCCGATGTGGACCGGGCGAAGACGTTCTACGCCGACCGGCTCGGCTTCGCCGTCGACCACGACACGGTGGTCGGCGACGACGTGCGAATCGTCCAGCTGACCCCGCCCGGCTCCGGCTGCTCCGTCGTGATCGGCAAGGGCGCCGTCCCGGACATGCCGCCGGGTTCCCTCAAGGGCCTGCAACTGGTGGTGCCCGACCTGGAGCGGGCCCGCACCGAGCTGGTCGAACGGGGTGTGGAAGTCAGCGAGATCCAGGTGTTGGGCGCCAACCCGAGCCCCACGCCGCACCCGCTGGACAACGTCGGCTTCGTCTTCTTCACCGACCCCGACGGCAACGCCTGGGCCATCCAGCAGATCTCCAGCCGCGCCTGATCCGCCGCACGCCCGCGCTCGCCCGCCAGCCCTGGTTAACAAGGGGCCCTTCCTCTACCGGAGGCGTTAAGAAGGTGCAATTCCTTACAAGCGGCGGGGGCCGGTGTCCGGGCGGGCGGCCACGCCGCCGACCTGCACCTGCGCGTGCAGGACCGAGATGCCGTCCGGGCGGGCGAGCACCGGGTTGAGGGTCAGCGACCGCACCCGGGGCTGCTCGTCGGCGAGCTGACCGACCCGCAGCAGCAGATCCGCCAGGGCCGCCCGGTCGACCGGGGCGGCGCCCCGGTGCCCGCGCAGCAGCGGCGCCGCCCGCGGCTCGTCGACCAGCTCGGCGGCGTCCCGGTCGGTCAACGGCACCGCACGCCAGGCCCGGTCGCCGAGCAACTCGGTGGCGACGCCGCCCAGACCGAAGCCGACAACCGGCCCGAACGCCGGATCCTCCACCAGCTCCACCACGCAGGCCACGCCGGGCGCAACCATCGGCTGCACCAGGACGTCCGCGCCGAAGACGGCCGCCAACTCGGCGTACGCCCGGCCGACCGCCGGCTCGTCGGGCAGGTCCAGCCGGACCGCGCCGAGGTCGAGCCGGTGCCGCAGCCCCGGCGCGGCAGCCTTGAGCGCCACCGGGAAGCCCAACCGCACCGCCGCGTCGACCGCGCCGTCGACCGAGTCGACCGGCACCGACGCCACGACGTCGACGCCGTACGCGGCCAGCAGCGCGATCGGGTCGGTGGCGTCGGCGCGCAGCGCGGCCGGTGCGGCAGCCCGGTCGATCCGGGGCAGCTCGGGTGCCACCCCGGGCTGCCGGCGCAGCCACTCGGCGTACCGGTGCACCCGGGCGAGGGCACGCACCGCCTCCTCCACGCCGCCGTACGCCGGCACCCCCGCCGGCAGCCGGCCGACCAGGACGGTCGCCACGGTCGGCTTGCCCAACGCGAGCACCGCCGGCAGCGCGGCGGTGACGTCGGCGTCCACACCGGTCAGCTGGCCGGGCAGCGGCGGGGCGAAGACGACCACCAGGGCGTCCACCCGGTCGTCGCCGGCCGTCTCGGCCAGCGCGGTCGCGAACTCGGCAGCGCCGGCGTGCGGCCCGACGTCGCGGGGGTACCCGTCGACGACGGTGAGGCCGTGCCCGGCGCAGGCGCTGGCGGCCAGGCCGGTGAGTGCCGAGGAGTTGCCGACCACGCCGACCCGGCCACCGGCGGGCAGCGGCTGGTTGGCCAGCAGCACCCCCACGTCGAGCAGCTCCGGCACCGTGTCCACCCGGATCACCCCGGACTGGGCGAAGAGCGCGGCCACGGCCACCTCGTCCGGGCCGGCGGTGTCGCCCACCCCGACCGGGCGGGCCGGCGAGGCGAGCGCCACGACCGGTTTGGCCCGGCCGATCCGCCGGGCCAGCCGGGCGAACTTACGCGGATTGCCGAACGTCTCCAGGTACAACATGATCACGTCGGTGGCGGGGTCGTCCTGCCAGTACTGCAGCAGGTCGTTGCCGGACACGTCCGCCCGGTTGCCGGCCGAGACGAAGCTGGACAGCCCCAGGCCGCGCCGGTCAGCCTCGGCGAGCAACGCCACCCCGAACGCGCCGGACTGGCTGAAGATGCCGACCCGTCCGGCCGGCGGCAGCGCCGGGGCGAGGGTGGCGTTGAGGCGTACCGCCGGGTCGGTGTTGGCCACGCCGAGACAGTTCGGGCCGACCACCCGCATCCCGGCGGCGTGCGCCGCCCGGACCAGAGCCCGCTGCGCCGCCGCGCCCTCGGCGCCGGCCTCGGCGAAGCCGGCGGAGATGACCACCAGGCCGTGCACCCCGGCGACCGCGGCGTCGGCCACCACCGCGGTCGCCGCCTCCGGCGGCACCGCCACCACCGCCAGGTCCACCGGCACCCCGGCCTCGACCGCCGACGGGTACGCGGGCAGCCCCGCCACGGTCGACGCACTCAGGTGCACCGGCACCACCGCGCCGGTGAAGCCGCCGTCGCGCAGGTGCCCGAGCACCGCCGCGCCGACGCCCTGGCCGGTCGCGCTCGCACCGTAGACGGCGATGCCGCGCGGGGCGAGCAGCCGGGCGATCGAGCGGGCCTCGGTACGGTGCTCCCGGCCGCGCTGCACCTCCAGCGTGGCCTCGGTGGGCGCGATCGGGAAGTTGAGGTGCACCACCCCGTCGGCGAACTCGCGCTGGACCTGGTAACCGAAATCGGCGAAGACCCGCAGCATCTGCCCGTTGGCCGGCAGCACCTCGGCGACGAAGCTCATGATGCCGTTGCGCCGTGCGGCGTCGGCCAGGTGCTCCATCAGCACCGAGCCGATGCCCCGGCCCTGGTGGGCGTCCTCCACCACGAAGGCGACCTCCGCCTCCGGGGCCTGCGGGCCCAGTCGTTCGTAGCGGCCGACCGCGACGATCCGGTCGCCGGCCAGCACCACAAACGCCTCCCGATCGTGGTGGTCGACCGTGACGAAGCGGATCAGATCCCGCTCGGGGATGCGCGGGTACGGCGAGAAGTAGCGCAGGTAGCGGGTGCGTTCGGAGAACCGGCCGTGCATCGCCACGACGGCCGGCGCGTCATCCGGCCTGATTGGTCGCAACTGGACGGTGCTGCCGTCGCTGAGCAGCACGTCCACCGGCTGGTCCACGGTGGTCACCGGCGCGGTCCTCCCCCGGGCCCGGCTCAGTCCCGCGGATCGTACGGGTCGAGCCCGAGCAGCGGGAAGACCGTCTTGCGGGTGGCCGCGATCGCCCGGTCCACCGCGTTCGGCTCGCCGGTCGGCTGCCACGGCTCGTACGACGGGTCCGCGTCGTCGGTCATCCGCAGCGGCACCTCCCGGCCCGGACCACGGGCGGCGGCCAGTGCCCGCCAGGCCGGCGGAGTGAGCGTGGCCGGGTCGAGCGGGTCAGCGGTGGCCACTGCCAGCAGGTGGCTCCAGGCCCGGGGCACCACCTCGACCAACGCGTACCCGCCGCCGCCGGTGGCGACCCAGCGGCCGTCGCACAACTCGTCGGCGAGCGCCCGCAGCGCGACGTAGGTGGCTCGCTGCCCATCCACCGTGAGGTTCAGGTCGGCGAGCGGATCCAGCCGGTGCCCGTCGGCGCCGCACTGGCTGACCAGCACCTGCGGCCGGAACGCACGCAGCACCGACGGCACGATCGCATGGAACGCCCGCTGCCAGCCGGTGTCGTTGACGCCGGGCGGCAGGGGCATGTTGACCGCGGTGCCCTGCGCGCCCGGCCCACCCGTCTCGTCCGGGAAACCGGTGCCCGGGAAGAGCGCGAGCGGGGTCTCGTGCACGCTGACCGTGAGCACCCGAGGGTCGTCCCAGAACATCTGCTGCACCCCGTCGCCGTGGTGCACGTCCACATCCACGTACGCGATCCGCTCGGCGCCCAGGTCGAGCAGGCGGGCGATGGCCACCGCCGGGTCGTTGTAGACGCAGAAACCGGAGGCTCGGGCGGGCATCGCGTGGTGCAGGCCACCGGCCACGCTCACCGCCCGCCGCGCCTCACCGCGCCAGACCGCCTCCGCGGCGGCCACCGTGGCGCCGGCGACCAGCGCGCTGGACTCGTGCATCCCGTCGAAGACCGGGTTGTCGGAGGTGCCCAGCCCGTACCCGGCGAAGAGCGGGTCGCGCGGCGCGGCGCGCACCGCGGCCAGGTAGGCCGGGTGGTGCACCCGGGTGAGCAGGGCGTCGTCGGCGGGCTCCGGCTTGACCAGGCGGACCCCGGGGCGGTCCAGGATGCCCAGCTCACGGGCGAGCGCGACGGTCAGCTCCACCCGGACGGGGTCGAGCGGATGGTCACCCATGTCGTAGGCGAGCAGCGACTCGTCCCACACCACCACAGTGTCGTCGGACATGAGCCCATCGTCGCACGAGGACCGTCGCCGGCCCACCACACGCGCTGCTCAGGGGCCGGGTGTCGGCCCGGAGGCAACCGGCCGGGTCGGGTCGGCCACCCAGTTGCTCCACGATCCGACGTAGAGCGCCGCGTCCGGTCGGCCCGCCAGGTGCAGCGCGAGCACGGCCTGCGCGGCGGTCACCCCGGAGCCGCAGTACGCCCCCACCGACCGCGCCCCGGTCACCCCGGCGGCGGCGAACCGCTCGCGCAGCACGTCGGCGGCCGGGAAACGCCCGTCCGGGTCGACGTACTCTCCGGCGGGCAGGTTCGCCGCGCCCGGGACGTGCCCGGCGACCGGATCGATCGGCTCGACCTCACCCCGGTAGCGGGGCGCGGCCCGCACGTCGAGCAGTACGGCGTCGTCCGCGGCCGCCAGCGCGGCGGCCTGCCCGGCGTCGAGCACCGGAAGATCGCCGGGGCGCACCTCGACGTCGCCGGGGGCCGGGGTGGGCTTCGCGGTGGAGACGGGTCGACCGGCGGCGACCCAGGCCGGGTAGCCACCGTGCAGCACGCGGACGGGGCGGTGCCCGGCCCAGCGCAGCATCCACCAGGCCCGGGCGGCGGCCAGCCCGTCGCCGCCGTCGTACACCACCACGGGGTGACCGGCCCGGACGCCGGCGGCCCGCAGCGCGGCCTGCAACGCGGCCGGGTCGGGCAGCGGGTGCCGGCCGCCCGCACCGGGCGGCCCGCAGAGCGCGGTGTCCAGGTCGACGAAGACCGCGCCGGGCAGGTGACCGGCCAGGTAGTCGTCGCGGCCGGGCGGGCCGGCGAGCCGCCAGCGGACGTCGAGCAGGGTGGGCGGGTCGGCGCGGTCGAGCTCGGCGGCGAGCCGCTCGACCTCGACCAGCGGCTCCTGATTACCGGACATGGCGACCATCCAACACCATGCCGGTCGTCGGTTCGCGGGTCGGCGGCGGTCGATCGCCCGTTCTACTAGGTACAGGGAGTCACGATGAGCAACCTTCCGCAGAGCGTCCGGGACCACTTCCGCAACCTCGGCCGCGAGTACGGCCAGCGACTGGCGGCGCAGGAGAAGCAGAGCGCGCAGGGCAGCCGGGAGCGCCGCTAGCGTTTTCGCTGGCCAGAGGCAGTGGGGCGGGTCACCTACCGTGCATATCCACGCGAGCCGGGCGTATCCTTCCCCGCGTGTGGCAGCTCACGGTAGGTGACCTCGCGTACTGGCTCGACGATGACCGGCACCCTGTCCGGTGCCGCGTCGAGCTGGTGACCGACACGCGCGCCTACCTGCGAGCCACGGCCAGCGAGCACGGCCGGCGCAAGGGCGAGGTCTGGTTCGAGGGGCGGTTCACCCGGCGCGTCGCTCCGCGGCCCGCGCTCTACATCCACGAGGGCAAAGGGCACTTCGACTGGAGTCGGGTCCGCTTCGCCGCCTGACTTTCCAAACGGAAAAAGGGCACCAAAAAGGAGGCCCCAAGCCGCGATGGCCAGGGACCTCCTTCGTCTTGCGCTATTGGGTCTCGTCCGCAGAGTGCCGGCGCGGGTTGGTCCAAGCGATGAACCTGTCGAACAAGTCCTGGGAGTCGGGCGGAGTGTCCGGGTGCAGGCGGATCAGGTCGCCGACCGCGTCGTGTAGGTAGCTGCCCATGTAGATCGACAGGGCGATCATGTTCCGCCGGTATTCCATCAGCATCAGCAGCCGGGACGGCTCGCACGGCCACGGGTCACCGCAGAGACCCTGCACTGCCAGATCGGTCGCTGCGGGATGTGCGGGCGGTTCGGCGCCAGTCGACGCGGGTCGACGTAGGGGCGGACGACTTCCGGCTGGCCGGACATGTAGTGCGAACTTCGGTTGCTCAGCTCCATGCCCTACAGGTTGACAGTCGTCAGTGATGGCCGTCAACAACCGACGGGACAGTCGTCAGTGATGGCCGCCAGCAGTGATCGACGTTGTCTTCACGTAGCACTCCGCACATGTCTACCGTCAATGACGTGGAACTGGTGGGAGTCGCGGAGATCCGCGTGATGTTGGGTGGCGTGTCCCGTCAGCGTGCCCATGTGATCGCCTCCTCGAAGGGGTTCCCTGACCCGATCGCTGAGCTGACCATGGGCAACGTGTGGCGCAAGGCCGACGTGGGGAAGTGGATCAAGGATCACCGGCCGGAGCTGCTGGAAACGCAAGAAGGCCCGACCCCCGAGTAGGGAGCCGGGCCTTCTGGGTAGCGCTATGCGGTGACGCTGATGCTGGCGGGCTCCGCCGGCAGGCGCAGGGTACGGGCCAGCTCGGCGATGCCGGCCGTCCCGATCGCGCGGGCCTCCTCCTCCGACTCAGCGGTCACCGAGGCGGTGATCCGGGTCTTGCTTTCCCCGTCCACCGTCATGCTGGCCAACTCCACGCGCTCGTCGATCCGCCCACCGTCCAGGTGCGGCTCGATGGGCGCCCCTCGGTACTCGACCGCCATCCCCCACGTCTTCATGCCCCGATCCTACTTCTTGGGCTTCGGGCAGGACACGATCTGCGCCTCGGCCTTGTCGTCCGGGCTGAAGGAGAACGGCGTGCCGCTCGGCCCGGTGCCCGTCACCAGCGCCCGCGTGCGCCACTTGCCGGGCGAGCAGAACCAGATGCGGTGGGTGCAGGAGATCCACGCGCCGGCCGGCGGGATCTCCTCGCAGACCCCCGAGGTAACTGCCATCCTTCGATCTATCCGGAAGGCCAGGCTCAGCCGCGAGGAGCGATAACCACCGAGTCAATCGGCGGCCCGTCCACTCCGTTGCTACCGCCCTTCCCTACTGGCTTGACGATGATCCGCTTGACGTACCGACCCAGGATCTCCCTGCGGTGGTGCAACGTCTCCGGGTCATCGTCAAGCCAGTCTTCTAGTTCCTGGTCCTTGTCGACCGGGATCGCCGCAGCCTCCCTGGCCAGCTCCCCCTGCTTGGAGCGCAGCGCTTGGATCTGCTCCCGCATCGGGATGATCTCCTCCAGGGCCTCATCGTCAGTGAAGACGCCCTTGACCAGCGCGCTCCGCACCCGCTTGATCGCCGCCTCCAGCTCCTGAATCTCCGCCTCCAGGACAGGGTTAGGGTCGCCCGCATCCTCGCCTTCAGGGACACTCAGGCGGCCCTCAATGGCGCCGGCCACCCACTCCCTGACCACCAGCTCCAGCCACGGACGCTGACGCGAGACCTGGCCGCACCCGCCCCTCTGCTTGATGCAGATGTAGCGGTTGAAGCTGCCGGTCTTGCCCTCGGGGGCGACGTAGACCTGAGCGGACATCGGGGTGCCGCACATGCAGTACACGAACCCCGGCAGCAGGTACTTCCGAGCCCTCGGGGGTCCGCCCTTGCCCCTGCCGCCCCGAGTGCCCAGAGCCGCGACGATGGCCTCATGGTCCGCGCGGGTGAAGATGGCAGGCCATTTGCCCACCCCGACGATCTCGCCGTCGTGCGACACAAGGCCGGCGATGCGAGGGTTGCGCAGAGTTCGGGCCACGTTGCCGTCGTTATTCCACTCCTTGCCCAGCGGAGTGAGAACGCCCATGCTCTGCCAAAGCTGCCGGACCTTGGACACCTTGCCGGTCTGGAGCAGGACATCCCTGCCGTCCTTGAGGGCCTTCTCGGCAATCGGGTCCTTCTCCCGGCAGTACCCGAGCGGCGAGTCGTGGACGTAGCCGAACGTCCGGGAGCCCCCGTGCAGCTCGCCGGCCTCCCGGCGCCGCCTGGCGGCCCGCTCGACACGCTCTCCGGTCCGCTCGGCCTCCGCGGCGTCAACCGCTGCTTTGATCCGGGCGACCATGCGGCCATCGGCGGTCGACAGGTCGTCGTTGCCGCTCTTGACGGTATAGAGCAGCGTCCCCCTGGCGTCGTGCAGCGTGATCAGCCGCTCAAGCTCCATCGGGCGACGGGTGAACCGGCTGTTGCTCAGCGAGACGAGCACATCGAGCGAGCCGGCCTCGGCCTGCTCCATCATCTCCTCGAACCGCGGCCGGGGCTTCTTGGCCTTGGTGCTGGCCGACAGGTCGTTGTCGACGAAGACTTCAGCCACCTCCCACCCGAACGCCGCCACCAGCTCCCGGCAGTCGGCCTCCTGATCCGTGACGCCCTTCTCCTCGGACTCTCGGTCCTCGCTGATCCGGCAGTAGATGCCGCACCTCAGCGGTACAGGCTCACCCACGGCTGCCTCCGGGGTGGTGGTGGTCGATCGTCGGTCGATCGTGAGACACTAGAGCCTCCGGTAACGGTCCTCGCTAACAGGTGATGAAGATAAACGCTCACTCGCTCGTCGACACGACCGAAATGTACCTGCGCACCATCCTCGAGTTGGAGGAGGAGGGTGTGCCCCCGCTGCGCGCCCGGATCGCCGAGCGACTGAAGCAGAGCGGTCCCACCGTGAGCCAGACCGTCGCCCGGATGGAGCGCGACGGCCTGCTCACCGTCGAGGGCGACCGGCACCTGATGCTCACCGTCCAGGGTCGCGGCACCGCCGTGTCCGTGATGCGCAAGCACCGCCTCGCCGAGCTGCTGCTGGTCAACGTCATCGGGATGCCCTACGAGGAGGCCCACGAGGAGGCCTGCCGCTGGGAGCACGTGATGAGCGACGCCGTGGAGAAGCGGGTGTACGACCTGCTCAATCGGCCGACCCGCTCCCCGTACGGCAACCCGATCCCGGGCCTGGAGGAGCTGGGCTCGCCGGAGGCGGCGCCCGCCGAGGCCGGCGAGGGTGAGCGCAACCTGGCCTTCCCCGGTCTCTCCGGGCCGGTCGTGGTGCGCCGGATCTGCGAGAGCGTGCAGACCAACGCCGACGTGCTGCGCCAGCTGCACGCCGCCGGCGTCGACCCGGGCGCCACGGTGACCGTGGCCCAGGAGCGCGACGGCGTGTCGATCGACCGCTCCGGGGACCGGGTCCGGCTGCCCCGCGAGGTCGCCTCCCGGGTCTTCGTCGCCGCCAACTGACCAACCGCCGGCCAGGAGGGCGACCCGGGCGTCACAGCGTCCGGGTGTTCACCTTCTTGGCCAGCGCGACCAGGTCACCGGTCAGTTTCTCGGCCGCCGAACGTTGGGCACCGCGCGCCGCCGTCCAGCTCAGCGTTGCCAGCCGCCCCTCGCTGGCCAGCCACCCCACCTCGGCGACCGGCCCGCGCCCGCTCGCCGCCGCGATGGTCCGCCGGTACGCCTGCTGACCCAGCCCGGTCACCTTCGTCGCCTTGTCGGGCACCACGTCCGCACCGAAGGTGGCCTTGTCGATCTTGGTGTCGGTCACGCTCAGCGTCAGCTCCGGCAGCGCCGCGCGCTCGGCCCGGACGACGCAGGTGAACGTGTCGCCCCGTTCGCTGGCGGCCGCCACGTCGAAGCGCACCTTGACCAGCTGCTCGATGACCGTGAAGTCGAGCAGGCGGCAGGCGCCGCCCGACGACGCCGCCGGCACGTCCACCGCGATCGGTGCCGGCGGTGGCACCGCCACCGGCTCGGCCTCGGCGGCGCAGCCGCTCACCAGCAGCGCCGCCAGCCCGGCGACCACGATCCGCCCGCGCACGCTCCACCCTCTCGCCGACCGACGGCGGAAGGTGCCCGCCAGATGTCCGTCGGACACCGTACGGGGTGTCCGGGCCCGGCGGAAGCCCTCGTTCGGCGGGTCCGCCGCGACCTGGCCGGCGCTCATCCGGCCGGCCGGTCGTCCGCGTACGGGCAGTGCCGGCAGCCGCGTCCGCAGCAGGTGCCGCGGCCGGCCAGGAAACCGGCGCTGAGCACGAACAGCCCGGTCGCCGGGTCGAGATAGCCCGCCTCCCCGGCGGCGAGCGCGGCCGTGTGCGCCGCGAGGATCCGGGGCCGGTCGGGGTGCTCGGGCGGCAGCCGGGACGGGTGCGGCTCGGTGAGCGGCCGGTCGGCCAGGGGTCGTCGCTCTCCGGTCACCGCAGCAGTCTAGGGACGCCGTCGGAGCGCCCGGCCCGTGGTCAGCCGTGCCGGGCCAGCGCGGCGGCCACCTCGTCCCGGCCGGCACCGGCGGCGAGCAGCAGGCGCAGCAGCACGCGCGCCTTGTACGGGTCGAGCAACCCGCCGTTGAGCAGCCCACGCCGTTGCAGGTCGGTCTCCGAGCCGACCGCCCCGTACGTGTGCCGCAGCACCGACCCGGCCCCGGATCGGGAGGTGAGCACCACCGGCATCCGGCTGGCGAGGGCACCGAGCACCGGAGCCAGGGTGGCGGGCACGTGCCCCACTCCGAAGCCGGCCACCACCAGGCCCTGGTGGGTGTCGGCCAACCCATCCAGCAGCAGCCCGTCGTCGTCCATCGTCACCACGTACAGGGCCACCCGGGTCGCGTCGAGCCGGTCCGGGTCGACCGGCGGCAGCGGCTCGTGCCGCTGCGGCCGGGTCAGCACCCGTACCTCCCCCTCGATCACCTGGCCGAGCGGGCCGGCGTTGGGCGAGGCGAAGGTGGCGGTGCTGGTGCTGTGCGTCTTGTGCAGCCAGCGGGCGGCGTGCACCTGGTCGTTGACGGCGACGAGCACGCCCAGGTCACGGGCGGCCGGCGCGGCGGCCACCCGCAGTGCCGCGAGCAGGTTCGCCGGCCCGTCGGCGCCGGCCAGGGTGGGGTTGCGCATGGCGCCGGTGAACACCAGCGGGGCGGCGTGCGGCCAGATGAGGTCGGCCAGGAACGCCGTCTCCTCCACCGTGTCGGTGCCCTGGGTGACCACCACGCCGGTCGCGCCGCCGTTCACCGCCTGGGACGCCTCCGCGACCACGTCGAGCAGCTGACGGCCGGTGAGGTGAGCGCTGGGCACCGCGTGGGTGTCGCGCACGTCCACGGGTACGCCCAGCTCGGCGAGGCCGGGCACGGCGGCGGTGAGGTCCGCGCCGGTGAGTCGGGTGACCACGCCCGGGCGGCCGGTGTCGACGCCGCCCATCGCGATCGTGCCGCCGAGGGTGATCAGGGCGATGGACACGGATGCCTCCTTTCGCCGCTGGGGCGTCCCGCGGCCCTGGGACGGTACCTGCCCTGCCCCTGAGCGGGCCGGCGACCCGACCGGGCGGCGCGAAATACGGTGTCGTGTGCGATCGCGGCCCCGGTAGGGTCCCCGGGCAGCCGGCCGGCGGCACGCGTGACCGCACAGACAGGCTGTGATCGTGACCCAGCAGGTGACCCAGGCCCCGGCGAGCGCGACCGGTGCCGTCCCGTCGCTGTGGCGCAGCAGGAGCTTCCTGCTGCTCTGGGGTGGTCAGACGGTCAGCGAGCTGGGCACCCGGATCGCCAACGTTGCGGTGCCGCTGCTCGCCGCCGACACCCTGAACGCCAGCGTCTTCCAGGTCTCCCTGCTGACCGTCCTGGCCTGGCTGCCGTACCTGCTCTTCTCGCTGCCGGCGGGCATCGTCGCCGACCGGCTCGACCAGCGGCGGCTGATGATCGCGTGTGACCTGGGTCGGGCCGCGCTCATGCTGTCGCTGCCGGTGGCCGCTCTGGTCGGCCAACTCACCCTTACCTTCCTGTACGCGGTGGTCGGGCTGGGCGGGGTGCTGACCGTGCTGTTCACGGTGGCGTACAAGACCCTGCTGCCCCGGCTGGTGCCGGCGGACCTGCTGGTGGACGGCAATGCCAAGCTCACCATCAGCGAGGATGCCGCCGAACTGGTCGGCCCGACGGTCAGCGGCGTGCTCATCGGGCTGGTCGGCGCGGCCCGGACCTTCCTGACCAACGGATTCGCCTTCCTGGTCAGCGCGCTGACGCTGATCCTCATCCGCGAGGCGCCGGTACGCCGCGAGCCGGCCCCCCGGGTGCCGCTGCGGGTGGAGCTGACCGACGGGCTGAGCTTCATCCGGCGGCAACCGATCCTCGTCAGCATCCTGGCGTGCACCACCTGGTCGAACTTCTGGGTGATGGCGTCCGGCTCGATCGAGGTCACCTTCCTGGTCCGCGAGCTGCACGCCAACCCGGTGCAGGTGGGGCTGGTCTTCTCGGTCAGCGCGGTCGGCGGGCTGGTGGTGGGGGTGCTGGCCGCCCGGCTGACGGCCTGGCTCGGCTCGGCCCGGGTGATCTGGGTGGCGATGGCCGCACCTGGCCCGTTCTACCTGCTCATGCCGCTCGCGCAGCCCGGCTGGGGGCTGCTGCTCTACGGGGCCGGGCTGGCCGCGTTCTCGGCCAACGCGGTGCTGTTCAACGTGGCGGCGATGTCGTACCGGCAGCGGATCACCCCGCCGGCGATCCTCGGACGGGTCAACGCGGCGTTCCTCTGGATCTGCCTCGGGGTGATCCCGCTCGGGGCGCTGACCGGCGGCGCGCTCGGCACCGCGCTGGGTCTGCGCGCCGCCCTCTGGGTGTGTGTGCTGGGCACCTGGGCCGCGTGCCTGTTCGTGGTCTGCTCCCCGCTGCGCCGGATGCGGGACATGCCGGCGGTGTCGTCGAAGGATCCGACGGTTTCGTCGTAGGGTCCGACGATTCGCCCGGCAGCCGGGTTTTCGGCAACGGCGTCGTCCTGCTGCGCCACGAGCGGGCCGGCTGACCCACATCGCCCGGGCGGTTCCGCACGGGCCAACCGTCCTGGGAGGGCGTACTCATGGCCACCTTCGCCGCGCCCGACGGCACCACACTCGCGCAGTGCCGCGCCCGGCCGGCGGCGGGTCAGTGCAGGCGGCGGGTCAGCGCAGGCGGCGCTCCCGGCCGTCGGCGGCGCCGGCCGGCGCCCAGGCCCGGGTGTGGTCCTTTGCTCTGCTTCAACGGAGGCAACACTTGTCCGTGCTGAGTGTTGCGTGGAGTGAAGCAGAGCAAAGGGCGCGTGGCAGGGTACGGCCGGGGCGTGGTCAGCGGCCGCCGCCGGTGTTGGGTTGAGTCTCCAGTGGGGGGAGACAGCAGGGTGGGGGCATGAACGGGGAAACGCGCTACACGATCGGCGACCTGGCCCGGCGGACCGGCCTGAGCGTCAAGACCATCCGGTACTACGCCGACCGGGGAATCGTGCCGCCCACCGACCGGAGTCCGGCCGGCTACCGCCGCTACGGCCCGGACGCGGTCGCCCGGCTGGAGCTGGTCCGGACGCTGCGCGACCTCGGCGTGGACCTCGCCGCCATCCGTCGGGTGGTCGATCACGAGGTGCCGCTGGCAGAGGTGGCCGCCGCACACGCCGAGGCGTTGGCGGTGCAGATCCGCGTCCTGCGGCTGCGCCACGCGGTGCTCATCGCGGCGACCCGGCGCGGCGGCGGAGCCGACGAGTTGGAGCTGCTGCACACCCTGGCCCGGCTTTCCGGGCATGAGCGTCGCCGGCTGGTCGACGACTTCCTCGACGCCGTCTTCGACGGCCTGGTGACCGTGCCGGCGTACCCGGGGATCATGCGGTCGCTGACCCCGGAGCTGCCTGACGAGCCCAGCGCGGCGCAGATACAGGCGTGGGTGGAGCTGGCCGAGCTGGCCCGGGACCCGGACTTCCGCGCCGGCATGCGGCGACTGGTGCGGCAGTACGCCGCCGACCACGACGTCCCGGGGCTGCCCCGCCCGGATGCTGTCGCGGTGGTCCGGGACGCCGTGGCACCCGCCCTGGCGGCCGGCGTCGACCCGACCTCGCCGGCCGCCGACGCCATCGTGGAGACCGTCACCGGCCGGTACGCGCAGCTCAGCGGCCAGTCCGACGGCGCCGATCTGCGGCGTCGACTGCTGACCCGGCTGGGGACGGCGAACGATCCTCGCCGGGACCGCTACCTCGACCTGCTCGCGGTGGTCAACGGCTGGCCGACGGGCGGGCAGACCGCGCCGGCGCTGGACTGGTTCATCCGGGCCCTGCGCGGTCGGATGTCCGAGCCGCACCCTGCGTAAGCTGCCCCACACCCACACTGAAGGGCCCCTCCTGTGACCACGATCCGTGTTGCCCGCTCCGACGAAATCCCCGGGCTCGTCCAAGACGCGAACGATGCCGGACGCAATGCCGCGACCAGCACCTACCTGACCGACCTACTCACCAAGGGCTGCACGCGGCCGGAGTGGTGCCTGGTGGCCGAGGACGGCGACCGTCTGATCGGCAGCGTCGCCGGGTGGACCATGCCGGGCCACGACATGCCGAGCGATGTCGTGCTCCTGGAAGCCCCCTGGGACGACCCCGACCTGACCGTCGGGCTCGCCCTGCTCGCGGAGATGGCCACCCTGGCCAGGACGCTCGGTGCCACGGAACTGGGGCACGTGGTGGATTCCCCGGCCCAGGCACCACAGTTTCAGCGCCATCCCGAGCGGCGCGGTGAACTGCTGCGCCGGGCCGGATTCACCGTGGCCCGCGACGGCCGGCGCTTCCGCTGGCTGGCCGGCGGGGAACTGCCCGCGCAGGACGAGCGGCTTCGATTCCGATCCCTCGCCGACCTTGGCCCCGAACCCTTCGTCGACCTGCTGGAGGCCCTGCTCGCCGACACCGCCGACGCCCGGCTGTCCGAAGACGTACGCCGTCACGGCCGGCGCAAGGCCGCGGAGCTGCTGTTCGAGGAATCGGCCGAACTCCACCACGAGCCGCAGTGGTGGGAGATCGGGTACGACGCCGACGGCACCCCGGCCGTGATCAGCCTCCCGGCGCACAGCCCCGCCTTTCCCGTGATCGGCTTCGTCGGTGTCGCTCCCGCCCACCGGGGCAAGGGCTACAGCTCGTCGGTCGTGGCACGGGGTACGGCGATCCTGGCGGAGAACGGTGCCACAGAGATCCGCGGCGACTGCGACGTACAGAACATCGCGATGTTCAAGGGCTTTCAGCGTGCGGGTTACGACAACTTCGCCGACCGGATGGAGTTCAGCCGTTCGCTCTGACCCGTATCCGGCATCGACGCCCCGGGGGCGTCAGCCGAACCAGGTCATCGACTGGCCGTGCCCCCGGGTCCACGCCAGCGGCTTCCCATCCAAGGCGAGGACGTTGTGCAGCGCCGCCTCCGGGAGGTCGGGCAACCCGTCGTACGGCAGCACCTCCGGGGCTTCGTTCGCGACCCAGTGCCCGGGCAGGCCACTGACCAGCCGGACGAACGCCTTCCGACGCGGCACGGGCACCTGGTAGAGCACGGAGGTGTGGAAGACCACGAGGGTCGCGCCTGCCGGCGCCCGCGCCGCGAGCGCCGGCAGGTCGTCCACCAGGTCACCGCGGACCAGCAGCGGTGGGTCGGCCGCGGCGACCGCCGCCGCGGCGCGCAGCCGGGCCCGCCGGTGCGCGTGCTCCGGCCAGATCAGGGCGTCCAACCAGGACACGTCGTCGGGGTCGGTCACGTCGAGCGGGTTGAGGTCCAGGCCGGCCCGCCACACCACCTGGGGTACGCGTGCCGGCGGTACCAGTCCGCTGGCCGCGCAGTCCAGGACCGGCTCGCCGGAGCCGACCTGATGCTCGCCGTAGCGGTAGGCGTACCGGTCGGGGTAGAGGCAGAGCCCGGCGGACGCGCCGACCTCCAGTAGAGCGAGCGGCTGCGGCAGCGCGGCGAGCACCGGCAGCAGGACCGCGCACCGCCCGGCCTCGTTCGTCTGGGTGGCCCGAGCCCGCACCTGCGCCTCGATGGCCGACCAGTTCGCCACGGCGTAGTCGTGGAACGCGGCCGGGTCCTCGACCGGGCCGCCGAGCCACCGGACGACACCGAACAACAGGTTCGGCTGCCGTTTGGCCGGCGGAAGCCCGTCGAGCAGGGCGAGCAGCTCGTCGTCGCGGGACACCGCCAGGGACAGCCGCTCGTACGCGGGCGAGACCCCGCGCACCTCGCGGCGGGCAAACCTGGCGTACGCCTCAGCGGTCGTCATGTCCTGATCGTCGCAGCCATCCGCCGGCACGGCACACCCCGTGTCCCCGATGCCAGCCGCCGCCTTCCCCGCCTCGTAGAGTGCGGCGGCGGCCGGACCGTTGAGCAGCAGCTCAGCCGGCCGGAACGGGCAACGGGGAGGTACATGTCGTGCGGGGTGACGGTGTTCGGGTACTGATCGTCGGCGGTGGTGTCGCCGGACTGGCGACGGTGTCCGCGTTGCGGGACTGGGGCGCGACGGCCGACGTGGTTGAGCGGGCACCTGGGCCGGCCGACTCCGGCACCGGCATCTACCTCACCGGCAACGCGACCCGGATGCTCGACGTACTCGGTCTGCGGGAGCCGGTCGCCGACGTCGCCGTGGAGATCACGCGGCAGCGCAGCGCCAACCAGCGCGGACGCCGGCTCTTCGACATCGACGTGGCCGCACTGTGGCAGGGCGTCGGGCCCTGCGCGTCGCTGTCCCGGGCGCAGTTGCACCGGGCCCTGCTCGCCGGCGTCGGCGACGCCCCGATCCGCTGGGGCCGCCAGCCGGTCGCGCTCCGCCGGGAGGGCGACGTGGTCGCCGTCGATTTCGACGACGACAGCAGCGCACGGTACGACCTGGTGATCGGCGCCGACGGGGTGAACTCGACGGTCCGGCGGCTCGCCTTCAACGGTCAGACGGCCCGCGACCTAGGCCAGTACGCGTACCGGTGGGTCGCTCCCCGGATCGACGACGAGCCGGTCTGGTCGGTGCAGTTGGGGCGCGGCAGGCAGTTCCTGACGATCCCGATCAGCGCCGAGCAGACGTACTGCTACTACAACGACGGACCGGTCGCCGACCGACCCGGCTGGCGCGACGAGCTGGGCGCGACGTTCACCGAGCCGGCCGCCACCATGCTCAAGGCCCTCGACTACGACGCCAGCACCCTGCACGCCGGGCCGAACCAGGAGGTCGTCCTCGACTCCTGGTCCCGGGGGCCGGTGCTGCTGATCGGCGACGCCGCTCACGCCACCTCGCCGAACATGGCCCAGGGCGCGGCCATGGCTCTGGAGGACGCCATCGTGCTCGCCGAGTCACTGGCCGCCGCCGGAAGCATCGCCGAGGCGTTGCACGGGTACGAGACGCGCCGCCGCCCGCGTACCGACTGGGTACTCAGCCAGACGCACCGCCGGGACAAGGCCACCGGGCTGTCGCCCGCGCTGCGCGACCTGGTGCTGCGCCGCCTCGGCGAGCAGATGTTCCGGTCGAACTACGGGCCGCTGTTCGCCCGCCCCTGACCCGACGAGCCGCGCTGCTCGCGTGGCTTCGGTCCATCACGATCGACTCGGGTTCCGTGATGTCGGGGTATCCGGGCGAGGATGATGCCCCGATTTCATTGAACCCGAGTCGATCAGGCGGGAATGCCGCGAGCGCGGCAGGTGATCCCTGCCGCGCTCGCGGGTAATACGGTCGATCGCGTACGTCAGCTGCAGCCGCTGGTGGAGCCGCAGCCCTCGCAGACGTAGCAGCTACCGGCCGGGCGCATCTTCGTACCGCAGGTGAAGCAGAGCGGCGCGTCGGCGGCCTTGCCGATCACGGCCTCGAGCAGTTCGGTGCTGGAACCCACGCTCGGAGCCGGCTTGGCGGCGGCCACCTCGACCATCTCCTGCGCCGGCTGCGCGACGGCCTCCGGCTTGGCCGGGGCCTCCACCGGTGCCGAGGACGCCATCGCGGTGAGCTCCGCGCCGGTCACGGCGGCGGCTTCCGCGTCGGCCTCGGCCCGCAGCTGCGCGGCCCGCTCGCTGGCGGTGAAGATGCCCAGCTCGGCGCGGCGCTCGTACGGCAGGAAGTCCAACGCCAGGCGACGGAAGATGTAGTCCATCACCGAGGCCGCCATCCGCACGTCCGGGTCGTCGGTCATCCCGGCCGGCTCGAAGCGCATGTTGGTGAACTTGCTGACGAACGTCTCCAGCGGCACGCCGTACTGCAGACCGATGCTGATGGCCACCGAGAAGGCGTCCATCACCCCGGCCAGGGTCGAGCCCTGCTTGGACATCTTGAGGAAGACCTCGCCGAGGCCGTCGTCCGGGTAGGACGACGCGGTGAGGTAGCCCTCGGCGCCACCGACGGAGAAGCTGACCGTCTCGGACGGGCGCTTCTTCGGCAGGCGCTTACGCACCGGCCGGTACTCGATGACCTTCTCCACCGCGGCCGGCGCGGCGGCTGCGGTCTCGACGGCGGCCGGCTCGGTGGCCTTGTTGGACTTGGCCACCGAAAGCGGCTGGCCGACCTTGCAGTTGTCCCGGTAGATCGCCAGCGCCTTGAGGCCGAGCTTCCAGCCCTCGAAGTAGATCTTCTCGACGTCCTCGACGGTGGCCGCCTCCGGCATGTTGACCGTCTTGGAGATCGCGCCGGAGACGAACGGCTGGATGGCCGCCATCATCCGTACGTGACCCATCGGGGCGATCGTCCGCTCACCCATCGCGCAGTCGAAGACCGGGTAGTGCTCCGGCTTGAGGCCGGGGGCGTCCACCACGTGGCCGTTGTCGGCGATGTGCTCGACGATCGCCTCGACCTGCTCCTCGGGGTAGCCGAGGCTGCGAAGGGCACGCGGAACCGTCTGGTTGACGATCTGCATCGAGCCGCCGCCGACCAGCTTCTTGAACTTGACCAGCGCCAGGTCCGGCTCCACGCCGGTCGTGTCGCAGTCCATCATGAAGCCGATCGTGCCGGTCGGGGCGAGGACGCTCGCCTGCGCGTTGCGCCAGCCGTTCTTGTCGCCGATCTTGTTGCCCTGGGTCCACTGCCTGGTCGCCTCGCGGACGATCGCGGTGGCCACCGGGCTGGTCGGCTTGATCTCGTCGTTGGCCGCCGCGTGCTTGCGCATGACCCGCTTGTGCGGCTCGGCGTTGCGGGCGTAGCCGTCGTACGGGCCGACGACGCCGGCCAACTCGGCCGAGCGGCGGTAGGCGGTGCCGGTCATCAGGGACGTGATCGCCGCGGCGACCGAGCGGCCCTGCTCCGAGTCGTACGGCAGGCCGGTGGCCATCAGCAGGGCGCCCAGGTTGGCGTAGCCGATGCCGAGCTGCCGGTAGGCGCGGGAGGTCTCACCGATCTTCTCGGTCGGGAAGTCCGCGAAGCAGATGGAGATGTCCATCGCGGTGATGACGAACTCGACGGACTTGACGAACTTCTCCACCTCGAAGCCACCGTCGGCGCGGAGGAACTTCATCAGGTTGAGCGAGGCAAGGTTGCACGAGGAGTTGTCCAGGTGCAGGTACTCCGAGCACGGGTTCGACGCGGTGATCCGCCCGGTCTCCGGGCAGGTGTGCCAGTCGTTGATCGTGTCGTCGTACTGCAGGCCCGGGTCGGCGCACTCCCAGGCGGCCTGGGAGATGGCGCGGAACAGCTTCTTGGCGTCGACGGTCTCGATCACCGAGCCGTCCAGCCGGCCGCGCAGGTCGAAGCCGCCGCCGTTCTCCACCGCCGCCATGAACTCGCCGGAGACCCGGACCGAGTTGTTGGCGTTCTGGTACTGCACGCTGACGATGTCGGAGCCGCCGAGGTCCATGTCGAACCCGGCGTCGCGCAGCGCGCGGATCTTGTCCTCCTCGCGCGCCTTCGTGACCACGAACTCCTGGATGTCCGGGTGGTCCACGTCGAGGATGACCATCTTGGCCGCCCGCCGGGTCGCGCCGCCGGACTTGATGGTGCCGGCCGAGGCGTCCGCGCCGCGCATGAAGCTGACCGGGCCGGAGGCGTTGCCGCCGGAGGAGAGCAGCTCACGGGACGAGCGGATCCGCGACAGGTTGACCCCGGAGCCGGAGCCGCCCTTGAAGATCAGCCCCTCCTCCTTGTACCAGTCGAGGATCGAGTCCATCGAGTCGTCGACGGACAGGATGAAGCAGGCGCTGACCTGCTGCGGCGACGGCGTACCGACGTTGAACCAGACCGGCGAGTTGAAGCTGAACACCTGGTTCAGCAGCATCCAGGTCAGCTCGTGCGCGAAGATCTCGGCGTCGGCCGGGCTGGCGAAGTAGCCGTACTCCTCACCCGCGGTGCGGTAGGTGCTGACCACCCGGTCGATCAACTGCTTGAGCGACCACTCCCGCTCCGGGGTCCCCACCGCGCCCCGGAAGTACTTGGTGGTCACGATGTTCGCCGCGTTGACGCTCCACGACTCCGGGAACTCCACCCCGCGCTGCTCGAAGTTGATCGAGCCGTCCCGCCAGTTCGTCATCACGACGTCGCGGCGCTCCCAGGTGACCTCGTCGTACGGGTGGACCCCCTCGGTCGTCCACACCCGCTCGATCTTCACCCCGGCGCTCGCGCTGGCCTTGCTCCGTGACCTGCTTGTCGTCACACCATCCCCCGACATCTCATCCGCCCCCTCGTCCACGCGGCCACCCGCCGCGCTTCCACCTGTCAGCAACACAAACCTCAGTTGGTACGGCCGGCGGTCCCCGCCGCCCCGGCCTGGGCCGCGCCCTCCCGGGCGCGGGCCGCGGCCCGCAATGTCTCGATCTCCTGCTCGAAGTCGGCGAGCGAGTCGAAGGACCGGTAGACGCTGGCGAACCGCAGGTACGCCACCTCGTCCAGGTCCCGCAGAGGGCCCAGGATGGCCAGCCCCACGTCATGGCTGGGGATCTCGGCGGCACCCTTGGCCCGCACGGTCTCCTCGACCTTCTGGGCCAGCAGCGCGATCGAGTCCTCGTCGACGGGCCGGCCCTGGCACGCCTTGAGCACCCCGCCGATGATCTTCGTACGGCTGAACGGCTCGGTCACCCCGCTGCGCTTGACGACCGCGAGGACCGCCTCCTCGACGGTGGTGAACCGCTTGCCGCACTCCGGGCAGGACCGTCGCCGCCGGATGAGCTGACCGTCGTCGGCCTCCCGCGAGTCGACCACCCGGGAGTCGGCGTACCGGCAGTACGGACACCGCATCGCCTACCTCCTAATCATGATCAACCACGGTTGCGCCGGGCACTCCCGGGCACGGCTCGCCACGACGGTGCCGTCCGGAGACGGCGCCCGCCGTGGTCGACGTTACGAGAGTGCGGTCGGCAGTCGGACCCAACCTGTAGGCAACTTACGCCCGTGTCACTACTACATCTAGGGGTTGACCGTATGTCGCTGGCGAACCCGGGTCAAGTTGGCTGGCGTGTCCGGCGCGTCACGGACCATCCGGTCATCCACCCCCAGCGCTCCACCGGAAGACCCAACGCCGGACCCCCGCCGCGGTTACCGGCCAACGGGCCGAAGTAGCCCGCAAAACGACCGAGGATCGAACACCCGTGCTATCCGACGTACCATTTATCAGAACATCCGTACGACAGGAGCGGTTTTTCACCCCGACACGCCGGTGAGAGGTCGTACAGATGTTTGAAAATGACCGATCTCACCTATACGGTCAGGAACAGCCGGGTGCGATGGATCTTCGCCACACGCGGCGACGCACCACCCCCAGCACCGTCGTGGCACCACCGCACGCACCACGAGCCGACGAGGCACCCAGCGCCGACCAGGGAGGACGGACGTGACCGAGGACCGGGCCAGCCGGCCGAAGAGCCCGCAGCAGATCACCGAGGCGGGCCCGCCGGCCACCCGACGCCGCAGCGCCGCGCGCAGCCGGACGGGCCAGCCCGTCGTGCGCCCGGTCACCCCGGTGGTCAGCACCTTCCCCGACCCGGCGACGGTCGACCTGACCGCCCGCCAGCGCCGCATCCTGGAGTTCATCCGCAGCTGGGTGGAGCGCCACGGCTACCCGCCGAGCGTCCGGGAGATCGGCGAGGCGGTCGGCCTCGTGTCGCCGTCCAGCGTCGCCTACCAGCTCAAGGAGCTGGAAAAGAAGGGCTTCCTGCGCCGCGACCCCAACCGGCCGCGCGCGGTGGACGTCCGGGCCCCGAGCGAGGCCATCGACGACGAACTGTCCCGCGCGCAGCGGCCGACCCCGGCATACGTGCCGATGCTCGGCCGGATCGCCGCCGGTGGGCCGATCCTCGCCGAGCAGGCGGTGGAGGACATCTTCCCCCTCCCCCGCGAGCTGGTGGGCGAGGGCGAGGTCTTCATGCTCCAGGTCAAGGGCGACTCGATGCTCGACGCCGCGATCTGTGACGGCGACTGGGTGGTCGTCCGGCAGCAGCCCACCGCCGACTCGGGCGAGATCGTGGCAGCCATGCTCGATGGCGAGGCGACCGTCAAGACCTACCGGCGGCGCGACGGGCACGTCTGGCTGATGCCGCAAAACCCAGCCTTCGACCCGATCCCCGGTGACGACGCCACCATCATGGGCCGGGTCGTGGCGGTGCTGCGCCGGATCTGACCGGTCCGCGGGTGAGTGCCCACGGCACTCACCCGCGCCGCCCAGGGCGGTGCAGTCGTTCAGGGTGCGTCAGGGCACGTGGCCGGGACGCGTCAGTAGCGGTCGCCCCGGTGGCCGCGACCGCCCCCGGGATACTGCCCGTACGGGTCCACGGGCGCGTCCTCTTCACGCCGACGACCGGGCCGCTGGCCCCGGTAGTCCGGCTCCGGCCCACCACGCCGTGGCGGCTCCGCCCGACCGCCGCTGGGCTGGCCACCACCACCGGGCTGGCCTCCGCCGCCGTACACGCCTCCGCCGGGACGGCCACCGCCCGGAGGACGACCGCCGCCACCCGCCGGCCGACCACCGCCGCCCGCCGGGGGACGACCCCCGCCGTAGACGCCGGGCGGGCCGCCCGCCGGGGCAGGGCCGTAGCCACCGTCGGCGGCCGCGGGACGGCCACCGCCGTACACCCCGCCGCCCGCCGGGGCGGGACCACCACGACCCGCGCCGCCGCCGTACGTCCCGCCGCCGGCGCCGTAGACCGCCCCACCGGCCGGCGCGCCACCACCGTAGACGCCACCCGCACGGTCACCGGCCGGGAACCCGTCGTCGGCACGGGCGCCGGGCGGGCCCAGAGGCTCGCCGTCCGGATCCGACCGGTCGGAGCCATCGGCGGTCGGCGGGCGGCGGCGGGCCCGGAGGATGCCGACGATGCCCGCACCAACCAGCAGCAGGCCGATCAGCCCGACCGCGCCGACCAGGTACGTGATGTCGTCGAAGCTCATCCCGTCGATCCAGGACTTGGAGGCGGCCGACTTGGACTCACCGGCATCCTCCGCCAGCGGTTGCGCCGTTGAGGTGGACGGCGTGTAGCTGAGGATGTCGACCGTCTCCTCCTCGGTGAACTGCTGGCCGTCGGAGACGGTGAGGAAGGTCTTGCCGTCCGTGGTGTAGCTGATGGCCTCACCGAACGGGTCCGTGAGCGGCGTCACCCGGGGCTTGCCAGTGGTGAGCGCGCCGACGATGTCGCCGCCGGTCACGTCGAACTCGAAGGCGTCCGCGTAGGTGCGCAGGACCACCCGGGTGCCGTCCGGCGACCGCGCCGCGCCGGTGATCGCGACCCGGCCGAACGTGTTGAGCGGGTTCTCGGTCTCTGTCCTGGGCAGCGCGATGTCGCCGACCTTGCGCATCGGCACCGGGTCGGTGTCGCCGTTCTTCAGCGCCGCCGTGGGGGTGTAGATCTCGGCCTTCCCGCTGGTCACCTTGGTGATGATCAGCGGTTTGCCATCGTTGCCGATGAGCAGCGCCTCGGCGTCGTGGGGCTTGCCCTCGGGGTAGGAGAGCCGGTGCAGCACCGGCTCCTTGCCGCCGGTGACCGGCATCGACCAGAGCGCGACCCGCTTACGGCGCTCCTTGGCGAAGACGTTGTCGCCGGTGTCCGCGATCCAGAGGGTCGCGCCGTTCGGTGAGAGAGCGAGGTCCTCGGTGTCGAACGGGCCATCCCCCGAGTAGCGGACCGGGTCCTTCGAGATCTTGCATTTGCTGTCCAGGAAGAAGACCCGCTTGCGTGCCGAGACCTCGGTGCCGTCGTTGATGACGATGTAGCCGCTCTTGGTCACCACCATCCCGGACAGCTCGCGCAGTCGCTCGTCGGCGATCGTGCACCGCTTCTTACCGGGAGTGACGGCGGGCGCTTCGAGAGATGCGGGGGCGGGAGCGGCGACAGCCACTCCGGCGAGCGCCACGGTTGCCCCGAACAGGCCGAGGGCAACCGTGACCGAGGAAACAACGCGGCGCATTCGGTCAGTGTCGCATGCCGCGCGTTTCCGGGGGATGACGCCGGGGCCGCTCAGCGCCGGCTGCCGGCCGTCTGCCCCTGTCGCTCAACGTCGAACGGCGCCAACTCGGCGGCGAGCGCCTCGCCGACCCGCACGTGCAGCAGGGTGCCTTCCGGCAGGTGCGACGTGCTGAGCACCTCGCCCGTACGGTGCACCCGTGCCACCAGGTCACCCCGGTCGTACGGCAGGACGGCCCGGACCTCCACGGCCGGTCGGGGAAGCCGCTCCTCGATCGCCTCGCGCAGCCCTTCGACGCCCCGCCCGGTGTGCGCGGAGACGAAGATCGCGTCCGGCCAGAGCCGCTTGAGCCGCAGCAGCGTGTCCTCGTCGGCCGTGTCGGTCTTGTTGACCACCAGCAGCTCGGGGAGCCGGTCGGCGCCCACCTCGGCGAGCACCTCGTGGACCGCCCGTACCTGCTCCTCCGGGTCCGGGTGGGCGCCGTCGACGACGTGCACCACCAGATCCGCCTCGGCGACCTCCTCCAGCGTCGAGCGGAACGCCTCGACGATCTGGTGCGGCAGGTGCCGGACGAAGCCGACCGTGTCCGAGAGGGTGTAGAGGCGCCCGTCGGCGGCGGTGGCCTTACGGGTGGTCGGGTCCAACGTCGCGAAGAGCGCGTTCTCCACCAGCACACCCGCGCCGGTCAGCCGGTTGAGCAGGCTGGACTTGCCGGCGTTGGTGTAGCCGGCGATGGCCACCGCGGGGACGGCGTTACGGGTGCGCCGTGCGCGCTTGGTCACGCGTACCGTCTTCATGCTCTTGATCTCGCGGCGCAGCCGGGAGATGCGGTGCCGGATGCGCCGCCGGTCGGTCTCCAGCTTGGTCTCACCGGGGCCACGCACACCCACGCCGCCGCCGGCGCCGCCGCCGCGACCGCTACCACCGGTCTGCCGCGAGAGCGTCTCGCCCCAACCGCGCAGCCGCGGCAGGAGGTATTCCAGCTGGGCCAGCTCGACCTGCGCCTTGCCCTCCTTGCTCTTGGCGTGCTGGGCGAAGATGTCGAGGATCAGCGCCGTCCGGTCGACCACCTTGACCTTGGTGCGCTGCTCCAGGTTGCGCAGCTGGGACGGGGACAGCTCACCGTCACAGATCACCGTGTCGGCGCCCGTGGAGAGCACCACAGCGCCGAGGTCGTCGACCTTGCCGCGGCCGATGTAGGTGGCCGGGTCGGGTCGCGTACGGCGCTGAATCAGCCCCTCGAGCACCTGCGAGCCGGCGGTCTCGGCGAGCGCGGCCAGCTCGGTCAGCGAGTTCTCCGCATCGGTCACCGTGCCCTCGGTCCAGACCCCCACCAGGACGACCCGTTCCAGCCGCAGCTGCCGGTATTCCACCTCGGTGACGTCGGTGAGCTCGGTGGAGAGGCCCGGTACGCGTCGTAGCGACTGCCGCTCCGACAGCTCCATCTCGCCGGTGGTGACGTCGTCGAGCTCGTCCTCGACGGGGACAAAGCTCTCCTGGTCTCGCAAGCGGTTCTCCTGTCCGTTTTGATAAGTAGAACGTAATCCTGACATGTGTCAACGCCGAGCGCACCTGCTATATGCCCGTGCCGAAGGTCGCCAAAAGCGGGGGCGAATGCCGGTCGACCTCGACAACCCGGTAGAAATGCTGGGCGGCGGCCGAGCGGCCGCACAGCTGTGACGGAGGGACCCCGTGGCCATCACCCGACTGCCGAGCGCCGGATTCTCGATCACCATCCGGATCGCCGTGACCGCGGACGCCTCCTCGATCGGCCGGCTCACCACCTCGGTCGGCGAGGCGGGGGCGATCGTCACGGCGCTGGACGTGGTGGACTCCGACCCGACCCACGTGATCGTCGACCTGACCTGCGACACCGCCGACGCCGGCCATGCCGACCAGGTGGTGGACGCGCTGACCGCGCTGGACGGCGTGGACGTGCGCAAGGTGTCGGACCGGACGTTCCTGCTGCACCTCGGCGGCAAGATCGAGGTGACCTCGAAGGTCGCGCTGCGCAACCGCGACGAGCTGTCCCGGGCGTACACCCCCGGGGTGGCCCGGGTCTGCATGGCGATCGCCGAGAACCCGGCGGACGCCCGCCGGCTGACCATCAAGCGCAACACCGTCGCGGTGGTCAGCGACGGCTCGGCGGTGCTCGGCCTGGGCAACCTGGGCCCGGCCGCGTCGCTGCCGGTGATGGAGGGCAAGGCGGCGCTGTTCAAGCGCTTCGGCGGGGTGGACGCCTGGCCGGTGGTCCTGGACACCCAGGACACCGACGAGATCGTGGCCATCGTCAAGGCGATCGCGCCGGCGTACGGCGGGATCAACCTGGAGGACATCGCCGCGCCGCGCTGCTTCGAGATCGAGGCCCGACTGCGTGAGCTGCTGGACATCCCGGTCTTCCACGACGATCAGCACGGCACCGCGATCTGCGTGCTGGCCGCGCTGACCAACGCGCTGCGGGTCGTGGGCAAGCAGCTCGCGGACGTGCGGGTGGTGGTCTCCGGCGCCGGCGCGGCCGGCACGGCGATCATGAAGCTGCTGCTGCGCCAGGGCGTCGGCGACATCATCGCGTACGACCGGGAGGGCGCCCTGCACCGTGGGCTGACCGGGCTCAACTCGGCGTGGCAGTGGCTGGCGGACAACACCAACAAGGAGAACTACTCCGGCGACCTGCCGGGTGCGATCCGGGGCGCGGACGTCTTCATCGGGGTCAGCGCGCCGAACCTGCTCACCGGCGACGACATCGCCCAGATGGCCAAGGACTCGATCGTCTTCGCGCTGGCCAACCCGGACCCGGAGGTCGACCCGCGGGAGGCACGCAAGCACGCCGCCGTGGTGGCCACCGGCCGCTCGGACCAGCCGAACCAGATCAACAACGTGCTCGCCTTCCCCGGGGTGTTCCGCGGCATGCTGGACGCGCACGCCGAGGAGTTCACCGAGGAGATGGCGCTCGCCGCCGCCCAGGCCATCGCCGACGTGGTCGGCGAAGACAAGATCAACCCGACGGTGATCGTGCCCAGCGTCTTCGACTCCCGGGTCGCCCCGGCGGTCGCCGCCGCGGTCCGCGCCGCCGCCCACAACCCCAGCCCGCTGCCGGCCGCCGACCCGGGCCCCGCCGACCTCCCCGAGATCGCCGCCAACGCCAGCGCCACCCCCTGACGGACTGATCGACGCGGAGCCGGCCCGGCACACGCCGGTATCGACGTGAGCGGGGGAGACGACCGGTTGGTGGTCGTCTCCCCCGCTTTGCTCTGCTTCAACCACCGCAACGGTCGGTGTCCGATTACCGGACATCAACCGTTGCGTGGGGTGAAGCAGAGCAAAGGCTTCGCGGTGACCGACCGCGGTCGAGCGCGGCACACGGGCGACCAGCAGACGCGGCACACGGGCGACCAGCAGACGCGGCACGCGGGCGGCAGAGGACCGGACGGGCCAGCGCCGCCGGGCGTCAGGCCGAGGCGGGCAGCGCAGCGAGGTCGACCTCGCCGCTGGCCACCAGGAGGGCGGGGCCGGACAGCCAGCAGGAGTCCTCGGTGACGGTCACCGTGACCCGGCCGCCGGGAACGTCGACGGCGACGCTGCCGGTGTCCCGGGCCGCGTCGCGCAGGGCCACCGCGGCCACCGCGCAGGCGCCCGTGCCGCAGGAGAGGGTCTCCGCGCTGCCGCGCTCGTACACCCGCATCAGGGTGTGCTCGTCGGTGCCGTCGACCGGCTCGCCCGGCACGATGAACTCCACGTTCACGCCGCTCGGGAAGAGCGCCGGGTCGAATCCGGGCGCGGTGGCGAGATTCAGCGTGGACAGCTCCAGACCGGCCGGCAGGACGCAGACCAGGTGGGGGTTGCCGACGTCCACGGCGGTGCCGGGCAGGGTCAGCCCGCCGAGCGTGGCGGTCGAGTCGGCGTGCAGCCGGGGGCGGCGCATCTCGACGGCGATGACGTCCCCCTCGACCCGCGCGCGCACGACGCCTGCCCTCGTGGCCACCGGCAGCGCCACACCGGCCGGCATGGCCAGCCCGGTGTCGACCAGGTAGCGGACGAAGACCCGGGCGCCGTTGCCGCACATCTCGGCCAACGAGCCGTCGGAATTCCAGTAGTCCATGAACCACTCGGCCTCACCGGCCTGCCCGGCACCCTCCGGATGCTTGGCCGCGCGGACCACTCGCAGCACCCCGTCCGCGCCGATGCCCCGCCGCCGGTCGCAGAGCGCCGCGACCAGCTCCGGGGTCAGATCGAGCTGACCGTCCGGGTCGGGGAGAACGACGAAGTCGTTGCCGGTGCCATGGCCCTTGGTGAACTCCACGCCCCCATCATCGCGCAGGAGCGGGCACCAGACGCAGGGCGGCCTCGATCACGTCCGGCGCGGCCGAATCCAGCCAGTGGATCCGCGGGTCGCGCCGGAACCAGGACCGCTGCCGGCGGACGAACCGCCGGGTGGCCCGGACCGTCTCGTCGTGCGCCTTCGTCTCGGTCAACTCACCGGCGAAGAACCGCAGCACCTGCTGGTAGCCGAGCGCCCGGCTGGCCGTCCGCCCCTCGGGCAACCCCCGCCCGACCAGCTCGCGGGTCTCGGCCAGCAGGCCGTCGGCCCACATCCGGTCGACCCGCAGCGCGATCCGCTCGTCCAGCAGCCCGGTGTCAAGGTCGACTCCGAGCTGCACCGACGGGTAGTACGGGGCCGGCTCCGGCAACGACGCCGTGAACGGGGCACCGGTGAGCTCGATCACCTCCAGGGCCCGGACGATCCGCCGGCCGTTTCCGGGCAGGATGCCCTCGGCGGCGGCCGGGTCGGCCGCGCGCAGCCGCGCGTACAGCGGCGCCGGGCCGACCTCGGCCAGCTCCCGTTCCAGCCGCTCGCGCAGCTCCGGGTCGGTGCCGGGGAAGTCGAAGCGCTCCAGGACCGCCCGCACGTACAGCCCTGAGCCGCCGACCAGCAGCGGCACCCGCCCCCGGGACAGGATGTCGTCCACCGCCGCGCGGGCCAGACGCTGGTATTCCGCGACGCTGGCCGGCTCGGTGACCTCCCAGATGTCCAGCAGGTGGTGCGGCACCCCGTCCCGCTCGGCGGGGGTCAGCTTGGCGGTGCCGATGTCCATGCCACGGTAGAGCTGCATCGAGTCGGCGTTGACCACCTCCCCGTCCAGGGCATGCGCCAACGCGATGCTCAACGCCGACTTGCCCGCCGCGGTCGGGCCGACCACCGCGACGACGGTGCCGATCGGGCGGCCCCCGTCGCCACTCACGCCGGCACCCAGGACGCCACGAAGTAGGCGACGCCGTACGGGGCCGAGTCGTGCAGCAGCTCGCCGCGCCACCCGCCGCCGGTCGACCGGGCCACGCCGGCGAGCACCTGCCAGGGCGCCCGGCCGGCGGCCTTCAGCTCGGCGGACACAACCGGGTCGAGATCGAGCAGGACATCCACGTCCGCCTCGGCCAGGGCGGTCGCCACCCGCTGGTCGTACGCGTTGGCGCGCGGGTCGTCGTACCCCGGGGACTTCTCCCCCCGACAGGCCGACCCGTCCCCGAGCACCAGCAGTGCCACCCGGGCACCCACAGCGCCGACCTCGTCGGCGAGCGCGGCCAGCTCGGCGGGGGCGGCGTCGGCGGCCACCTGCACGGCGGTCACCGGCAGCCGCACGGCGTGCCGGGCCAGCAGCCACGCACCGATGGTCAGGCTCAGCGGCAGCACCGCGCCCCGGTCCGGCTGGCCGGGGGCGAGCGGCACGTCCAGGTCGACGCCCCAGGGCTGCAGGGAGCCGGTGGCCGGAGGCGGGACCGGGCCGGTCACCGGGCCGGCGCCGAGCAGCACCACGGTGGACGGGTCGGCGGCCAGCAGCCCGCGTACGGCGGTGTCGCAGGCCGCCCGCAAATCGTCCAACTCGGGCGCGGCGGCGCCCGCCACCTCAGGCACGAGCAGGGGCGGATGCGGGCAGACGGCGGCGGCGACCAGTGGCACCCGTTTACCGTAGCGGGAATCCCCGGTGCGTCTCCGCGCTGATCCGGTCAATCGGGCCCTAGGACACCGTATGGTCACGGTCGGCGATAGGCGCTCGACGCGGACCGGGTCGGACCTGTGACAATGCCGGAAGCAACTTGGCTGCGCCGTGGCGGCGACGGGGGACGGTTCCCTCGACGCCGGGAGAACGAGGATGGGCACATGAGCGACTGGACTGCCTTCGGACGGGTGGACGCGGACGGCACCGTGTACGTCAAGACCACCGAGGGCGAGCGGGTGGTCGGATCCTGGCAGGCGGGAGCACCGGAGGAGGGCCTCGCGCACTTCGCACGGCGCTTCGCCGATCTGGTGACCGAGGTGGACCTGACCGAAGCGCGGCTCAACTCGGGTGCGGCGGACGCCGGGCACTCGCTGAGCACGATTCGGCGGATCCGCGCCTCGCTGCCCGAGGCCCACGTGGTCGGCGACATCGACGCGCTGGCCGCGCGGCTGGACAAGCTGGCCACCCTCGCCGAGGAGAAGGCCGGCGAGGCGCGTGCCGCCCGGGACGCCGCTCGCGGCGAAGCCCTGGCCCGCAAGACCGCGCTGGTCGAGGAGGCCGAGAAGCTCGCCGCCGAGTCAACCGGCTGGAAGACCGCCGGCGACCGGCTCAAGGAGATCCTCGACGAGTGGAAGACCATCCGCGGAGTCGACAAGAAGGCCGATGGTGAGCTGTGGAAGCGGTTCGCCGCCGCCCGGGACGGCTTCACCCGGCGCCGGGGCGCCCACTTCGCCTCCCTGGACGCGCAGCGCAAGCAGGCGCAGACCGCCAAGGAGGAGCTGGTCGCCGAGGCGGAGACGCTCAAGGACTCCACCGACTGGGCGGCCACCGCCAACCAGCTCAAGGAGCTGATGACCCAGTGGAAGGCCGCGCCGCGCGCCTCCAAGGAGGCCGAGCAGAAGCTCTGGGAACGGTTCCGGGCCGCGCAGGACGCCTTCTTCAGCCGGCGCAGCGAGGTCTTCTCCGCCCGCGACAACGAGCAGCGCGCCAACCTGGAGCGCAAGCAGGCTCTGCTGGCCGAGGCCGAGGCACTGGACATCGACGCCGACCCGAAGGGCGCCCAGGCCAAGCTGCGGGACATCCAGGCCCAGTGGCACGAGGCCGGCCGGGTGCCCCGGGAGGCCGCCGCCGGGCTGGAGCGCCGGCTGCGCGTCATCGACGACAAGGTCCGCGAGGTGATGGATTCGGCCTGGCGCCGGACCACCAAGGAGGACAACCCGCTGCTCGCCCAGATGCGGTCGCAGGTGGCGGAGGCCGAGGACCGGCTGGCCCGGGCGCAGAGCGCCGGGGACGCTCGCCGGATCAAGGAGGCCGAGCAGGCCCTCGCCGCCAAGCGGCAGTTCCTCCAGCTCGCCGAGCAGGCCGGCTGACCTGACCTGAGCCTTCCGGAGCCCCGGTCCCGCACGGGACCGGGGCTCCGGCGTATCCGCACCCCGCACGCCGCCCCAAGGTCGCACTGGATCCTGGTTGTAGTGGCATCCACCCCAGGGTGAGACCACTACCTCCAGGATCGAGCACGATCATGCGGGGTGGGAGCGGCAGCCGGGGCCTTGTTGACGCATCGAGCTGGGCTGATGAGAATGGGCGCCGGAGCCAGGTTGGGTCACCGGCACGAGGGCGACGACGGCGGGACACCGCCGTCGGGGGTCGTCGGTGAGCCTCCGCGAGTGTCCCCGTCCGCGTGACCTCGGCCGTCGCGCACTGTCCGCGTACCCCCAAAGGGACCGTGGCGTGCGGACGGCCGCCCGCCCGCGCCGCCCACGGCGGGCGCCGGGCCTCCGAAGTGGAGCTCGCATGTTCCGTCCCACCGCACTTGGCGGCGCGCTGACCGCGCTCGTCACCGCCGCGGCCGGCGTGTTCATCGCCGCCGTCAGCACCAGCCCGGCCGCCGCAGCTGGAACCGGCACCGGGTACCTGCACACCAGCGGCAACCAGATCGTGGACAGCACCGGCACCACGGTCCGGCTGACCGGCATCAACTGGTTCGGCATGGAGACCGACAACAAGACCTTCCACGGGCTCTGGTCGAGCAACCCGTGGCGGGGGCAGCTCGACACGATGGCCCGGCTCGGCTACAACACGCTGCGCGTGCCGTACTCGAACGACGCGCTGAAGCCGGGCGCGACCGCCAGCGGGATCAACGACTTCGTCAACCCGGACCTGGTCGGGCTCTCCCCGTTGCAGATCCTGGACAAGGTGATCGAGTACGCCGGGAGCAAGGGGATGCGGGTCATCCTGGACCGGCACCGGCCGACGTCGGCGGGGCAGTCGCCGCTCTGGTACACCTCGACCGTCTCCGAGGCAACCTGGATCAACGACTGGAAGATGCTCGCCCAGCGGTACGCGGGCAACCCCACGGTGATCGGCGCGGACCTGCACAACGAGCCGCACGCCGAGGGCACCAACCCGGCGGCCATCGGCGCCTGCTGGGGCTGTGGCGACCCGGCCCGGGACTGGCGGCTCGCCGCCGAGCGGGCCGGCAACGCGATCCTCGGCGGCCAGCCCAACTGGTTGATCTTCGTGGAGGGGGTGAGCTGCCCGAGTGGCGGCCTCTCCAACGTCTGGGATAACGACCCGAGCAACGACGAGGATTGCGGCTGGTGGGGTGGCAACCTGTCCAAGGCCGGCCAGTTCCCGGTACGGCTGGACGTGGCCAATCGACTCGTCTACTCACCGCACGAGTACGCCACGTCGGTCTACCGGCAGAGTTGGTTCGACGCGCCGGACTATCCGGCGAACATGCCAGCCATCTGGGACCGGTACTGGGGTTACCTCCACAAGCAGAACATCGCGCCGATCATGATGGGTGAGTTCGGCAGCACGCTGGCCGACCCGAAGGACCGGGTATGGCTGGAGAAGCTGATGGCCTACACCGGCACCGCGGTCACCGGGATGTCCTTCACCTACTGGTCGTGGAACCCCAACTCCGGCGACACCGGCGGCATCGCGCTGGACGACTGGACCAGCATCAACACCACGAAGCAGGCGATCCTCCAGCCGTACCTGATCGCGCCGTCCGGCGGCACCGGCCCGACGCCACCCACCGGCGGGCCGAGCAACCCGCCGACCGGCGCCTGCTCGGCCACCTACCGGCAGGTCAATGCCTGGCAGGGCGGCTTCCAGGGCGAGTTGACCGTGCGGAACGCCGGGTCGGCCGCGGTGAACCCGTGGTCGGTGACCTGGAGCTGGCCGTCCGGGGTGACGCTGGGGAGTGGCTGGAACGCCACCGTCACGCAGTCCGGTACGACTGTCACGGCCGCGGCCCCGAGCCACGCTCCGTCCCTGTCGGCGGGCGGGTCGGTCACCGTGGGCTTCACCGCCAACGGCACCGCGAGCGCCCCGGGCACGGTGCGGCTCAACGGCACCGGCTGCTGAGCTGCCGGGACTGCCCGGATCGCGATCTGACCGGCGCACAGTGAAAGGAAGGGCCCCTTGTTATCGCCGGGCGATAACAAGGGGCCCTTCCTTTCACTCAGTGGGCGGCGCAGCCGCTGGTGGGCGCGGCCGCGACCGCCGGGGCGCCGATCGTGGGCAGGCCGAGCAACACCCCGCGGGTACGCGGGGAGCGGCCCGCCTCGGCGGCGTCGCCGGCCCGGGTCCGCCGGTGCGCCAGCGGCGCGCCGTCGGCGTTGAGGTGATGCGGGGCGGCGTACGTCACCGCGGTGTGCACGATGTCCCCGGGCCGGATCTGATCGGCCAGCGACACACCATCGGACGCCGTGGTCGCGAAGTGCACCAGCCGACCGTCGCGGGCTCGGCCGGACATCCGGCCGGTCCGCTCGTCCTTGCGACCCTCGCCGACCGCGACCAGCACCTCGACGGTCTCCCCCACCAGGTGCTTGTTCTCCGCCCAGGTGATCTCCTCCACGGTGGCGACCAGCCGCTCGTAGCGCTCCTGCACGACCTGCTTGGGCAGCTGATCGTCCATCGTCGCCGCCGGGGTGCCGGGGCGCTTCGAGTACTGGAAGGTGAAGGCCGAGGAGAACCGGGCCTCGCGAACCACGTCCAGCGTCCGCTGGAAGTCGGCCTCGGTCTCGCCGGGGAAGCCCACGATGATGTCGGTGGTGATCGCCGCGTCCGGCATCGCCGCCCGGACCTTCTCGATGATCCCCAGGTAGCGGTCGGACCGGTAGGACCGGCGCATCGCCCGGAGCACTGCGTCGGAGCCGGACTGCAACGGCATGTGCAGCGAGTGGCAGACGTTCGGCGTCTCGGCCATCGCGGCGATCACGTCGTCGGTGAAGTCCTTCGGGTGCGGGCTGGTGAACCGGACCCGCTCCAGCCCGTCGATGTCGCCGCAGGCGCGCAGCAGCTTGCCGAACGCGTACCGGTCGCCGAACTCGACACCGTAGGAGTTGACGTTCTGCCCGAGCAGGGTCACCTCCAGTACGCCCTCGTCGACCAGAGCGCGCACCTCGGAGAGGATGTCGCCGGGGCGGCGGTCCTTCTCCTTGCCGCGCAGGGCGGGCACGATGCAGAACGTGCAGGTGTTGTTGCAGCCCACCGAGATGGAGACCCAGCCGGCGTACGTGGATTCACGCCGGGTGGGCAGCGTGGACGGGAAGACGTCCAGCGACTCCAGGATCTCCACCTCGGCGGCGGCGTTGTGCCGGGCTCGCTCCAGCAGCACCGGCAGCGCACCGATGTTGTGCGTGCCGAAGACCACGTCCACCCAGGGCGCCTTGCGGACGATCTCGCCACGGTCCTTCTGGGCCAGGCAGCCGCCGACCGCGATCTGCATCCCGGGGTGCTTGTCCTTCACCGGGCGCAGACGACCGAGGTTGCCGTAGAGCCGGTTGTCGGCGTTCTCCCGCACCGCGCAGGTGTTGAAGACGACGATGTCGGGGGTGTCGTCGGCCGGCGCCGCGCGTACGTAGCCGGCCTGTTCGAGCAGGCCGGAAATGCGCTCGGAATCGTGCACGTTCATCTGGCAGCCGTACGTCACGACGTTGTAGGTCCTAGCCACCCTCTTGGTGCCCCTTCCCCTCGAGCTACCAGGGTAGCGGCCCCGCCGGCGGGCCCGGCCGACCGGCATTGACCCGGTGACCCATGGCGGGGGCCCACGACGGGCAGTACGCTGCACAACAAGAATGTGTTCTGGGCGATTTCGGGGGCTTTGCACTCGGCGCCGCCGATGCGCGGCTCCGCACTCGGGGGAGCACATGACGACCCGCGGGAGGCAACCGTGACGCGACAACATGCGGCACAGCGCTCCGTCGCCACTCCGGACGGCCGGCACCTCGCGGTGGAGACCTCCGGCTCGCCGGACGGGCCCGCGGTCTTCCTGCTGCACGGTACGCCGGGCAGCCGCAGCGGTCCCCGCCCGCGCGGCATCGTCCTCTACCGCCTCGGCGTGCAACTCGTCTGCTACGACCGGCCCGGTTACGGCGACTCCTGCCGGCATGAGGGTCGACGGGTGGCCGACGCGGCGGCCGACGTGGCGGCCATCGCCGATGACCTCGGCATCGAGCGGTTCGCCGTGGTGGGCCGCTCCGGCGGCGGGCCGCACGCCCTGGCCTGCGCCGCGCTGCTGCCGGACCGGGTCACCCGGGCCGCCGTGCTGGTGGGGCTCGCCCCGGCCGGCGCACCCGACCTGGACTGGTACGCCGGCATGTCGGAGAACAACGTCGAGGACTACGGGCAGGCCGACGAGGACCTGGCCGAGCTCACGCTCAGTTTGCAGGTCCGCGCGGAACAGGCCCGGCGGGATCCGATGACGCTGCTGGAATTCCTCCGCCCCCAGCTGCCCGAGGCGGACATCCGGGTGGTCGACGACATCGCGATCCGCCGGCTGCTGACCGACATGTACGCCGAAGCGCTGCGGCACGGCCCCGAGGGCTGGATCGACGACGTGCTGGCGATACGACGGGGCTGGGGGTTCGACCTCGGCGCCATCCGCGCGCCGGTCCGGTTGTGGCACGGCGAGCAGGACCGGTTCTCCCCGGTGGAGCACTCCCGGTGGCTCGCCGCGCGGATCCCGCACGCCGAGGTCCAGGTGCAGGCCGGCGCCGCGCACTTCGGCGCGGTGGAGATCCTGCCGCAGACCCTGGCCTGGTTGGCCACGCCGGAACTCGCGGCCAGCCCGCAGCTGTAAGCCCGAGCCGCACCACGGCCACGGCGGCCCGGACGGCTGGACCGCCCGCCGAGCCGCCTCCCGCCGTCGGTCAGAACGGGTGCGGGTCGATCACCCGGACGACGAACCGCCGCTCACGCAGGGTCTGCACGGTCGGATGCTCCTGGCCGAGCACCTCGGCCAACCGGTCGGCCACTGCGGTAACGGCCTCGGCGGGAGCGCCGTCGCCGGCGTGCCTCGACACCAGGGCGAGATCACCGAGGCAGCGCAGCGTGTCGGGGTGATCCGCGCCGATCACCCCGGACAGCCGGTCGGCGGTCTCCCGCAGCCGGTCCCGCGCCGGCACCCACTCTCCCTCCTCGGCGGAGCACACCGCCTGGTTCACCTCGGCCGCCAGGGTGTGCGGGTGTTCGGGGCCGAGCACCTTGCGCAGCTCGCCGACCGCACGCGTGGCCGACGCGAGGGCCGCCGACCGACGGCCGACCGCACGTTCGGCGGCGGAGATGTTGCTCAACGTCGCCAGGGTGTGCGGATGGGTGGGGCCCAGGCGCAGCTCCTCCTCGTACGCCTGGCTGACCGCGATCATCTCGGTCAGTGCCCGGACCGCGTCGCCGACGGACAGCAGGTTCGCAGCCCGGCTCGACCGGCACGCCACCGTGTCCGGATTATCCGGGCCGAAGCGCTCTTCGAGCTTCCGGTAGGCCGACTCGAACATCGGCGCGGCCTCGCCGGCCCGCCCGGCACTGCGCAGGGACACCGCCAGGTTGACCTGGGCGCCGAGGGAGAGGCCGTCGTCGGGCCCGAGCACCTCGCAGTACGCGTCGTGGACGGTGCGCAGCAGGGTGGCCGACCGCTCGTACTCGCCGGCCTCGCGCAGGTCGCTGCCGAGGCGGACAGCAGAGATCAGCGTGTAGGGGTTGGTGGGGCCGAGCACCAGCCGCCGCCGCTGGTGCACCTCGTCGTCCCATCGGCGGGCCGACCGGTAGTCGCCGACCAGCCGGTACGAGACGGCGAGGTTGTTGGCCGCGCTCAGCGTCCGGGGATGATCCTCGCCGAACACCTGGAGCCAGGAGGCGTAGGTGGACCGGTCCCGTTCCAGCGCCTCGGCGTACCGGCCGAGCGCCCGCAGGTCACCCGCGAGGCTGCCGGCGGTCATCAGACTGTGCGGGTGCAGATTGCCCAGCAGCCGGCGCTGCTCGGCCAGCACCGCCTCGTCCAGGTCGCGGGATTCGTCGAACCGACCCAGGCTGCGCAGGATGTTCGCCCGGTTGAACCGCAGGTGCAGCAGCTGTCGACCCAGCGCCGTGGCCTCGCCCTCGTCGTCCAGACCCGCCAGCCGGGCAGACCAGGTGTCGTCCACCAGCCGGCTGAACCCGTCAGCCTGCTCCAGGCCGCCGCGCTGCCACAGGTAGCGGACCCGGTCGATCAGCAGCTGACACACCGACTCGTCGGGGCAGGTCACCGCCTCGGAGACCTCCAGGTGTGGCCAGAGCATGCGCAGCCGGGGCCAGGTGGTCGGGTCGTCGACGTCGCCGCGGGGTCGGGACGCGGCGAGCACCAGGTGCGCCTGATGCCGGGCGGTGACGATCTCGTCGTCGGTCATCCGGTCCCGAACCACCGCCTGCAGAAGCCGGTGCACCTGGACCCGACCGCCCTGGACATCCAGTTTGAGCAGCGCCAACCGGTTGATCTGCTGGATCAGTGCGCCGCGCACGAGCCGCTCCGACACCGACGGGTCGAACGGCACGAGGGCCGCCGCCATCTCGTCGCTGTAGATCAGGTCGAGGGCGATCTCCGGAGCCAGCACCGAGCAGAGCTGCAACAGCCGGTACGCGGCGGGCGCCTGATCGTGCAGCCGGTTCAACGACAGGTCCCAGGTGGCCTCCACGGAGAGCGCGCTGGGCCCGTGCCGCTCGATCTGCCGCAGGTAGTCCGCGACCGACGTGCCGGTGTCGGCGAGCCACGCGCCGGCGGCGGCCACGGCGATCGGCAGGTCGCCGAGCGCCTCAGCCACCCGATCGGCCTCCTCGGCGCTGATCGTGGGCACCCGCTGAGCGAGGTGGGCGACGCTCTCCGTCCGGTCGAAGACGTCGACCTGGATGGGGTTCGCCCGATCGCCCCAGGCGCGGTTGCGGGAGGTCAGCAGGACGTGCCCGGGCCCCTGTGGCAGGAACGGCTCGATCTGGTCGAGTTCCTCCGCGTTGTCGAGCACGACGAGCCACCGCTCGTACGGCTCGCCCCGGCCCAACACCTGGAGCACCGACCGGACGGTGTCGGGCAGGGTGGGCCCGGCGGCGATGCCGAGCCGACCGGCGAGGTCGGCCAGCGCGGTGTCGACGAACTGCGGCGGGTCCGCAACGATCCACCAGACCACGTCGTAGGCGGCCTTGAACCGGTGCACGTACTCCAGGGCGACCTGGGTCTTGCCGACGCCGCCCATGCCCTGCAGAGCGACCGGCAGCACCACCGCGCTGCCCCCGCTCTGCAACTGCCTGCGCAGTTGCGCCAGGTCGTCCTCACGGCCAGTGAACCGGGCGTTCCGGTTGGGCGCGTTGAAGATCAACGGCTCGGCGCCGGGATAGCGGGCGCCGCCGCCCGCCGGGCCGTCCGCTGCTGCGGGCACCGGCCGGCCGACCAGCCGCAACACCCGCTCCACAGCCGTCGCGACGCTCACGTTGACCAGGTTGGTCGAGCTCTGGGCCGGGAACTCCGCCAGCGGGCGCAGATCGGCAACGTACACGGCGAGTGCCGTCGAACCGGTGCTGGTGTCGCGGGCCGGCAGGCCACCGGACGGCGTCGCCACGTAGGCCGGCGAGACCACCGTCAGCGTGCGCGGGGCGGGCGTGCCGGCGGACCCGACGGCGGACGCGGCGTCCACCACCCGCATCCCGGCCGCGCTGAGCACCCGCTCCAGCCACTCGGCCCAGATGGCGTCCTCCGGGGCGCAGCGGAGCACGATCTGGTCGTCGATCGCCTCGGTACGCCGGCGGAAGCGGGCCTTGCCCCGTTCCCGCACCGACTCGTCCATCACCGGCAGCGCGGTCACCGCGCCGTCGGTGAGGATCCCGGTCAACGTCTCGAACGCGGCCAGCAACGACGTCGGCGAGCCGGGCGGGTCGCCGAACGTCGCCAGCGTCTCCTCGTACGCGTAGAACGGCCGGTACGGGACCTCCACCGCCGCCCAGTACCGGCGCCGCTCCGCCTCCGTCATGCCCGTTGGCAGCCCCGCGAACCGGCGCATGGCCAGCAGGCGGCCGGCCTCGGCGCGCTCCTTCTCGGCCTGGTCCACCCGCATCGGCACCGGCAGGACCCGGATGTCCCGCCGCCGGTACCGGTCCCGCACCGAGTGCGCGACCCGGGCCGCACCGTCGATGCCCTGGTCGCTGAGGGTGAAGCAGTCGACCAGGGTGTCCGGCAGGTGCAGGGTGCAGATGTCGGCGACGTCGCTCAGCCCCGTCCGGCTGTCGATCAGGGTGAAGTCGTACTGCCGCTTCATGTCCGCCCGCAGCGCCTCGAAGAACTGCGCCCCGCCCAGCCGGTTGTAGAAGTTGTCCCAGTCCAGCCCGCTGACCGAGACGGCGTAGTCGCTGTTCTGCCGGCCGGCGGAGAGGAAGTCGAGGCCGCCGCCGTCGGGAAAGTTCCAGCGCAGCGAGAACGCGTGGCGGCCGACCCGGGCGTACTGCTCCATCCACCGCTCGGGGCGGTCGTCGGCCCGGGTGGTCTCCCACTCGTAGTCGCGGATGAGGTCGATGACGCCGCTGGTGCCCTGGATCGCCTCGGCGTCGAGGAACGGGTGAAAGAAGCGGTGCAGGCCGGGTGACTCGAGGTCCCAGTCCGCGACCAGGACCCGCCGTCCGCTGGCCGCCAGGATCCAGGCCACGTTGGCCAGCGCCATCGTCCGGCCCGTTCCACCCTTGAACGAGTAGAAGGTGACGACCTGGCCTTCGCGATCGTTGCTCATGGGGTCTCTCCGTGGGGACGCGGTGTCGCCGGATCATCGGGCGGGGACGCAGGGTCGGGCAGAGTCGCCGGGCCGGGGTTGGGCGGCACGTCGCGCAGGCTGGGCACCGGCTCCGGCGGGGGGAAGGCGACGACCGGGGCGTGCTTGAGGAACTGGCGGCGGGCCTCGGTCACCAGCGCCGGCATCAGGTCGACGAACTCCCGCATGGTGCACGCCCGCTTCACCTGGGGCAGGCCGGCGTCGTGCAGCAGCTCGGTCACCTCGGTGGCCCATCGGGCGGTGTCCTGCGCATCGTCGTCGTCGGTGACCACCAGCGGGACGACCCACTCCCGCAGGCCGTGCAGCAGGCCTTCGACGGTGCCGAGCGCATCCGGTGCCGTCACGATCCACGGGTCGACCAGCAGCACGGCCGGTCTGCGATCGAGCAGCCCGGCGGCCTGCGCGAAGTCCGCCGTACGCGCCGACAGCCCGAGCCGCTCGGCCGTGCTGGCCGCGTATTCGGCGGCGGGTAGTTCCTGACGGCTGCCGTACGGCCGCCAGAGCCGGCCGCTGGCCGCGTAGCCGGCGGGATCACGGTCGGCCGGCAGGCGGTCCCGGGTGGGTGCGAGGACGGCGACGACGAAGTCCGGGTCGGCCGGTGCCGGGCGGGTGACCTCGTCCAGGCCGGGTGCCCGGGACGGGCCGAGCGGCCGCCGCTCGGCGGTGTGCACGACCCGGCCGGCCAACCGGCTCAGCAGGAGTTCGTACTGTGTCCGGTAGGAGGCCAGCATGCAGAGCGCGCGCAGGCCGTTCTCGGCGTACTCCGGGACGTCCCGGCCCAGGTCGAGAGCGCCGTCCAGCTCCGGATGGGTCTCCCACGGTGGGAAGGGGATCCACAGCACCGGGGTGAGGTGGCCGGCGGCCGCCCGGGCCGGCCCGGCGGCGGCCAGCCGGGCCCGGAAGGACTCCTGTTCCCCCAGCGCCCACGGGCGGCTGAAATAGCCGGGCGAGTAGAGCGGGACGAACACCTCCGCGGCACCGAGCGCCTCCGCGAGGGCCGCCTTCCAGTCGGCGCCCAACGGGATGTGCTGGTCGAAGAACCCGATCCGCATCCCGGCCACCGGCTTCGCCTGGCGGGTCACCTCGTCGGTCAGGTCGGCGAAGAACTTGCCGACCCACACGTCGGTGTCGGCCTGGGCGCCCTGCGGCGGAGCGGAGTGGGCATAGCTGAGGAAGAAGTACGTCCCCAGATCCGCCGCCTTGCGTCGGCCCGCCGGCGGGCTCATCCGGGCTCCTCAACGAACCGGTTGCACAGCTCGTCCACGCTCGCCGGCACCCAGGGCTCCACCAGGTACGACCGGTGGATGGCCACGATCCGCTGGGCGAGCCGCCAGACCACCGCCCGGTAGGCGTTCTCCCACTGCATGGTCAGCAATCCGTAGACCCCATCCCGCTGGTAGTGCACCGCGATGTCCGGGTCCGGCATCGCGGTCGGGGAGAACCGTTGGATGTCGCGGAGCACCCGGGGCAGTGGCGTGCCGTCCGTCGGCGACCAGGTGACCGGCACGATCGCCGTCTCGTGCGCCGAGGAGGCACCGGGTCGCGGGACGATCCGCCGGCGGGCGAAGGCGTCCCACTCCCGGCCACACCAGTCGCTGCCGAGCAGCGCGCTGGACACCAGCGGAACGAAGACCTGGCAGGTGCCGGCGGCCTGGAGCAGCTCGGGGCTCCAGCGTTCCCCGCCGGCGATGGAGCTGTCCAGGAAGCCGGGATCCACTCCGGTCACCGGGCCGACCAGCTCGCTGACGTGGACCGACAGGTCCTTGTAGAAGCGGGAGATGTTCTCGGCGGGGTTGCCGGTGACCCAGTGGATCGGCGGCAGGGAATAGCTGAGAAAAAACAGCGGGGCGCGCGCGCCAGAGCGTGGGTCCACTGTGCTCACCGCAGTCCCTCCGCCCTCCCCACGCGGCCGGAACATCAGCGTAGTCCCCACGTCAACGCCGCACCGTCAAGCGGTTCGCGGCAAACCAACCGACCGCGAAGTCCACAGTGGCGCGAAGTGGCAGCAGGCGGGCGCTCGCCCGGCCGACCGTCCCGTGCCGGACGAACGGCTCGGCGTCGAGCGCCGCCCCCACCCTCGGAAAGTCGGTGTCGTCCAGGTCGAGGGCGTGGAAGTCGAGGCGGACCCGACGCCCGTCGACGAGACGGAAGCAGCGGTAATCCCGCCCCGGCGGCGGCACCGGCAGACGGTACTCGGCCAGGTGCAGCGCGCTGCACGCCTCGTAGCCGAGGCCGAGCAGCAGGATCTGCCCGTCCGCCGCGCACAGGGCGCCCACCGGTGAGCGTTCGCCCAGGTGGCAGTCGAGGTCGTGGCCGTCGGTGAGCTGCCGCGCCCGGGGACCGAGCGCGGCGAACGAGGTCTGCGGATGGTCGCTGCGTGCCGCGCCGGGGGCACACCGGACGTACTCGGCGAGCACCCCCATCCGTTGCGAGGGGGTGGTCCGGCGGTCCCAGCCCGGCAGGGCCACCTCGTATCGCGCGAGCTGCGCCGCGTCCATGCCGGCGGTGGCCGCGAGGTACGTCCGGGAGGTGGTCGAGTTGCCGTCGGTCTGGGTGGGCACCAGCAGCGTGCCGGCCGGGCCGAGGACGTCGCGCAGCGCTCCGACGAGCGTCCCCGGGCCGTGCTCCAGCGGGCCCACCCGACGTAGGCCACAGTGCACGAGCAGGCACGCACCCGCACGGACGCCCAGCGCCCGCAGGTCCGCGGCGAGGCCGTCGCGACCCAGCGCGGGCAGGTGTCGTGGCTCATCCGGGCCCGACACGGGTCTCCTCCAGGGCGTGCCGCATCCGCCCCACGAACCGCTCCCCCGCCGGGGTGAGCGTGCGGCTGGCCAACAGCGCGTCGGCGCCGTCCCGGGTCCACGACAGGTAACGGGCCGCGTGCGCCAGCGCGTCCCGATGCTCGGGCCGGTCGGCATCCGCCCGGGAACGCCACACCCGGGTGACCGCCAGGTGCGCGTACACCCCCTGGAGCACCCCCTCGGGCGGCCGGAGGTCCGGTCGCCAGGCCACCCGGATCCGGGTGGCCGAGCTCGGCTCGACGAGGTCGCACAGGTCGAGCACCGCGCCGAGCTTCGCGTGCTGCCACTCGTGCACGAGCAGCACCGCCAGCGCCTCCGGGTCCGCAACGGGGGTGACGGCGACCGCACCGAACGCGTCCCGGGCGGTGGCGCTCCGCAGCGGTCCCGCCGGGTCGGAGGCCAGCGGCACGACGACGCGCAGACCGGCGTCGAGCGCCGCCGCGTGAGCCGGCACGTCACGGTGCACGACACGCCAGGCGTCAGCCAGGGTACGGCCCAACGCGCGCGCCCCCGCGTCGTCCAGGCGGGAGGCGACCGGCTGGCCGTAGCAGTCCCGGTACGGGTCGCCGTCCTCGACGAGCAGGTGGTGGCCGGGCACCGGCACGCGGCGCGTGGGTCGCCAGCCGGCCGGCGGCGGCTCGCCCGGATCGAGGGACACCACCTGCTCCGCCCGCCCGCCACGGACCCGGAACCCGCCCGGGAGCACGGTCACCTCGGCGGTCTCCCCGCCACCGCTGGGCAACACCAGGCTGCCGAGCGTGGGCAGCGTGATGGCGCCGGCCCGCACCGGGACGTTCAGCGCAGTCGGGACGCCCGCGCTCAGGGCGGCGACGATGGCGAGGGCCGGTAACGGGTCACCCGCCCGGGTCGGCCCGGACCGGGTCGACGGCCTGAGAAGGTGCACCAGCCACGGGCGGACGAAGGAGTGCGCCAGGACCGCCCGGACCGCGTCCGGTGCCGTGCCGTCGAGGTGTGCGAGCAACTCCCAGGCGGCGCTGGGGCCGGTCTTCTCCCGCCAGGCCACCAGCAGTGCCCGGGTGATGGAGAGCTGGGTGGCGGCGAGCAGACCGAGGGTGCCCTCCGACTCGTGCCCGGTCGCCAGCTCGTCCAGCAGTTCGTCGACGGGCGAGTCGTCGCGATCGGGGTGGGCGGCGTGGCCCGGCGCCGGGTACGCGGCCACCGTGTCGATGAGGCGGCGCAGGTCGGCGCAGTACACCGAGGGGTTGTCGAACCCGGAGCCGGTGCGCCAACGATGGGCGTACAGCCCGCCGCCGCACCGGTCGACGACCGGGCAGGCTCGGCAGGTGGCGCTGAGCCCGGCCACGCCGGCCTGCCTGACGGCGACCCCCGGGTGCCGGGCCGCCTCGTCCACCGACTGACCGAACACGTCGAATCCGGTGCCGGCCGCGCCGTGGTACGCCGTCTTCAGCGAATCCACCTGTTCCCAGGTGCCGTCCGCCTCGACCACGAGCACGTCGGCCGGGGCGAGGCCGAACGCCTCGGTGCCGCCTCCACCCGGACGCAGCGCCTCGAACAGCCGGATCGACACGGGCCGCCCGTCGTCCACCCACCGCCGGTAGATCCGCCCCAGCCAGTCCGCGTACGGGGTGGCCGTGACGCCGGGGCGGTCGGGAGGGCGGTCCCAGGTGGCGTGCGGCAGCAACAGGTCGACCCGCGGCGGGTGTTCGGCCAGCAGCGCCTCGTACACCCGGTCGGGATCGTTGCGGACGTCGACGGTGCAGAGGATGCCGGCGTAGCTGGCCCGATGAGCCGGTTGACGGAGCAGGGCCAGAGCCCGCCGAACGTGGTCGTGACTGCTGCCGCCGTGGGCGAACACGCGGTGCCGGTCGTTGGCGGCGCGGTCGCCGTCGAACGACACGCCGACCTTCACGTCGTGGTCGACCAGCACGCCGCACAGCTCCTCGTCGAGCAGCACGCCGTTGGTCTGCATGCGCAGGTCGAGCTGGGTCCAGGGCGTGATCGCCGCCCGCAGCTCGGCCACCACCTCGCGTAGCCCGGCCGCGCCGAGCAACAGCGGCTCGCCGCCGTGCAGCACCACGTGCACGACCGGCAGTTCGTGCTCGCGCGCGTGCTCGGCGATCCGCTTCGCGGCAGCCCGGACGGTGGCCGGTGCCATCCGGACCGGTCGGCCACGCCAGGTCTGGTCGGCGTGCTGGTAGACGTAGCAGTGGTCGCAGCTGAGGTCACACCTGCTGTGCACCTTCAGCACGAACTGGCTGACCCGCCGGCAGGATCCGCCCGATCCGGACGAGCCGCACCGGCAGACCATCGATCAGATGGACGAGTTGAAGGCGGCGACGGGAACGGCGCCCGAGGGCATCGACTCACCGGCAAGGACGCGCTGCCGAACCGTCGCGACCAGGTCGGCATGCTCGACGGCGATCCGTTCCAGCGGGGTGTGCAGGCTACGCGTCAGATCGTCGAGCGCTGGACGGGATGGGCGGGTGGGGGCATGGTCCACAATGAGTCTCCGGGGGCCCGGGGCGCGGGAGCGCGAGCGGCGACAATGGCTCGAAAGGCTCTGGTCCGTGACCAGGATAGACAAATATCGACTCAATGTCACCGTCGGTGCGGCCGCCGGCACCGCCGGTGGCAGCCGGGGTGTCGACAGCGACAGATGAGGAGTGTCACATGTGCCGGAGCATCAAGACCCTGCGTGAGCCGTTCACCCCGCAGGTGACCGACGCGGACATCGAGGCGGCGGCGTTGCAGTACGTCCGGAAGATCTCGGGCTTCCGGGCGCCCGCCGCGCACAACGCCGCCGCGTTCGACGCCGCGGTGGCCGCCGTCACCGAGGCCACCCGCACCCTGCTCGACCAGCTCGTGGTCCGGGGAGCCGGGCCCGCCGCCGCCGACCGGACGGCCACCACCTCCAGCTGATCGGCGCGGCACCGCGGACCGGGCCAGCCGGGCCGACCGGGGTCAGGCCGCGGCGAGGGCCGGAGCGACCGTGTCGGGCGCCCAGCGTGAGCGGTGGCACTGCGACCAACCCCGGCAGCCCGGGTCGGCCAACGTGCAGAGCCGCTGCCTGCTGAGCACCTCGCCGTCGTCGGTGTCCCGGATGTCGAAGTGCACCGGGCGGACCGTGCCGTCCGGTGTGACGAGCAGATGCCGGCCGGCGTCGAGCGTGTCGTCGCGCAGCAGGCAGTTGCGGTCGAGCAGTCGGGCCAAGGCGGCGATGCTGGCGTGCTCGGGAAGCCGCTCGGGCACCCCGTAGCAGTCCACGATCGTCGCGAACTCCCCCGGCGCCTGCCAGACGTCGCAGACCACCGCGTACGCCGGCAGCCGGGCCGGGTCGGCCACCGCCAGCGGCATCACCACACGGCCGAGCGCCTCGGCCAGCGCCGGGTAGACCTCCACGGGTCGTACCCGGTCGATTCTCCAGTTCCACAGCTCGGTCATTCCGCCTCCTCGCTGCGTTCGTCCCACCGGCCTCCGGATCGGGCCTTACTGACGATGGTGGGGGGCATATGACCTCAGCCGGGGGCAAGTTACCGGTCTGTGACCATTCCGGGCAAAATTTCCCTGACCGCCAATGCTCAGAGTGGCGGGAAGGTGACAGTTTATCGGGTATGGTGCCCCGCCCACACGACCGGCGGCGCGCGTTCCGAACCGGCGACCGCGCACCGGCAGCCGGTCAGCGCAGGACGACCAGGTGCTCGCCGCGCGGCAGCAACTCGCCCACCACGGGCGCCCCCGGCAGCTCACCGGCGACCAGCAGGCCGCCGGAGGTCTGCGCGTCGGCCAGCAGCAGCGGCTCGTCCTCGCCTACGGCGCCGAAGTCGGTCCACGGGGTGACCCAGTCCAGGTTGCGCCGGCTGCCGCCGCTGACGTACCCGTCGCGCAGCGCCTCCCGCGCACCGGGCAGGTAGGGCACCCGCGCGGTGTCGATCGCCACCGTCAGCCGGCTGGCACGGGCCAGCTTCGAGGCGTGCCCGAGCAGGCCGAACCCGGTCACGTCGGTGCCACACCGGATGCCGGCGGCGACCGCCGCCCGGGCGGCGTCCCGGTTGAGCGCGCTCATCGTGGCCACCGCCTCCGGGAAGATCTCGCCGGTGGCCTTGTGCCGGGTGTTCAGCACACCCACCCCGAGTGGCTTGGTCAGCGACAGCGGCACCCCGGCGCGGCCCGCGTCGAGGGTGATCAGCTCCTCCGGCCGGACGGTGCCGGTGACCGCGAGGCCGTACTTCGGGCCGTCGTCGTCCACGCTGTGCCCGCCGGCCAGGTGGCAGCCGGCCTCCCGGGCCACGTCCTGACCGCCCCGCAGCACCTCGCGGGCCAGCTCCAGCGGCAGCACGTCGCGCGGCCAGCAGAGCAGGTTGAGCGCGACCAGCGGGACGCCGCCCATCGCGTACACGTCGGAGAGCGCGTTGGCCGCGGCGATCCGACCCCAGTCGTACGCGTCGTCGACGACCGGCGTGAAGAAGTCGGCGGTGCTCACCAGGCCGGTCCGCTCATCCAGACGGACCACCGCCGCGTCGTCACCGTGGTCCAACCCGACCAGCAGCTCCGCGGTGCCGGTGGCCGGCCCGAGACCGGCCACCATGATCTCCAGCTCGCCCGGGGGGATCTTGCAGGCGCAGCCGCCGCCGCGGGCGTACCGGGTCAGGCGTACCGGTTCAGTCATCCCCCCATGGTCTCGGTAACCCGCCGTCGACGCCACCGATGGGGCTCGCACGGTGACCGGAATCGGACTCGTCGCGACGAACCCGACCGGTGTTACCGCTCCGTGACCCGCCAGGTTGCGTTCCGCCACATCACGCCGCCTACAGTGGCCGCACCGGGGGTCAACCGACCCCTATCGGGGAGACGACAGGGACGGTGGACGACGTGACGACGGGCGAACCGCTCATCGTGCTGGACGCGGTCAACAAGTGGTTCGGGCCGCTGCACGTGCTGGACGACGTCTCGCTGTCGGTGGGCCGGGGCGAGGTGGTCGTGGTGATCGGCCCGTCCGGCTCCGGCAAGTCGACGCTGTGCCGCGCCATCAACCGACTGGAACCAATCAACTCCGGCACCATCACGTTCGACGGCCAGCCGCTGCCGGCCGAGGGCAAGCCCCTCGCCAAGCTGCGCAGTGAGGTCGGGATGGTCTTCCAGTCCTTCAACCTCTTCGCCCACAAGACCATCCTGGAGAACGTCACCCTCGGCCCGGTCAAGGTCCGCAAGGAGAAGCCGGCCGCTGCCCGCGAGCGCGGCCTGGCTCTGCTCGACCGGGTCGGCATCGCCAACCAGGCGGACAAGTTCCCAGCCCAGCTCTCCGGCGGCCAGCAGCAGCGGGTGGCCATCGCCCGGGCACTGGCCATGCAGCCCAAAGCGATGCTCTTCGACGAGCCGACCAGCGCCCTGGACCCGGAGATGGTCGGCGAGGTGCTGGACGTGATGACCTCGCTGGCCCGCGACGGCATGACGATGGTCGTGGTCACCCACGAGATGGGCTTCGCGCGGCACGCCGCGAACCGGGTCATCTTCATGGCCGACGGCCAACTGGTCGAGGACGCCCCACCGGCGGAGTTCTTCGCCAACCCGCGCAGCGAGCGCGCCCGGGACTTCCTCTCCAAGATCCTCACGCACTAGGCGTCCGTAGTGGAGCACGCCGGCCACCGGCGGGCCCCGTTGAAGAAGGAGAAGTGTATGCGTATCACGCGCGTTGCGGCAGTTGCCGCGGTCGCCGCTCTGGCGCTCGGCCTGACCGCCTGTGGCGGCGACGACGGCGGGGAAGGCACCGGCGCCGGCAGCAAGTCCTTCGCCGCCGGCAGCACCATGGAGAAGCTGAACAAGGCCCAGAAGATCAAGGTCGGCACCAAGTTCGACCAGCCGGGCTTCGGTCAGAAGGGCCTGTCGGGCAAGCCGGAGGGCTTCGACGTCGAGGTCGCGAAGATCATCGTCAAGGAGCTCGGCATCCCCGAGGACAAGATCGAGTGGGTCGAGGCCCCCTCGAAGGTCCGCGAGGACGTGATCGTCAACGGCACGGTCGACCTGGTCGCCGCGACCTACACGATCAACGACAAGCGCAAGGAGCGCATTGCCTTCGCCGGGCCGTACTACGAGGCCGGCCAGAACATCATGGTGAAGAAGGCCGACACGACGATCACCGGTCCGGACTCGTTCAAGGACGGCACCAAGAAGGTCTGCTCGGTCACCGGCTCCACCCCGGCCGAGGAGATCAAGAAGCACGTCAAGGACGTCGGCACCCAGCTGGTGCTCTTCGACACCTACGACAAGTGCCGTGACGCCCTCAAGGGCGGCCAGGTCGACGCCGTGACCACGGACAACGTGATCCTGCTCGGCTACATCGCCAAGGACGAGGCGTCCTTCAAGCTGGCCGGCTCCAACTTCACCAAGGAGCCGTACGGCATCGGCGTGAAGAAGGACGACGCGGACTTCCGCAGCTTCATCAACGACACGCTGGACAAGGCGGTCGCCGACGGTAGCTGGAAGAAGGCCTGGGACGACACCGCCGGCAAGTTCGGCGCGGAACTGGGCTCGGCGCCCACCATCAACCGCTACTGATCTGAACCTTCGATCTGGAGGGTGGAAGGAACACCGACCCGTGAACGTACTCATCGACAAGTTCGACGTCTTTGCGGGTGGTTTCTGGCTCACCCTCCAGATCTGCATACTCGCCGCGATCGGCGCCCTCATCCTGGGTGCCATCGTGGCGGTGCTCCGCATCTCGCCGGTGCCGCCGCTACGCGCGGTGGGCACCAGCTACGTCAACGTCTTCCGCAACATGCCGTTGACCGTGGTGATGTTCTTCGCCGCGTTCGGTCTGCCGGCGCTCGGATCCAACGCGGACTTCCTCCGCATCCCGGTGATCGACTCGTTGTTCACCCGGCTCGGCACGGACCTGCCGTACTTCCGGTTCGCGCTGATCGCTCTGGTGCTGTACACGGCCGCGTTCGTCTGTGAGGCGCTGCGGTCCGGGGTCAACGCGGTGCCCGCCGGCCAGGCGGAGGCGGCGCGATCGCTGGGTCTGACCTTCGGGCAGAACCTGCGCTACGTGGTGCTGCCGCAGTCCTGGCAGGCCTCGGTGGTGCCGCTCGGCTCGGTGATCATCGCGATGATCAAGAACTCGGCGCTGGCCGGCTTCTTCGGGGTGGTCGGCGACCTGTCGGCCACGGCCGACCAGCTCACCGGGGCCGAGGGCTACGCCTTCGTCCCGGTCGCCATCGGCATCTCGATCGGTTACCTGATCATGACCGTGCCGCTCGGCACCCTGCTGGACCGGATCGAGAAGCGACAGGCGGTGGCCCGATGAGTCAGCAGACCAGCGTCCTCTACGACGTCCCCGGGCCCCGGCAGCGGCGGATCACGCTGATCAGCAGCATCGTCGCCGGGCTGGTCCTGCTCGTCGGGGCGTACTTCCTGATCTACCGGCCCCTGGACGAAAAGGGCCAGTTGTCGATGGAGTTGTGGGGTCCGCTGGTCGACCCCTCCAACGAGAACTTCTCCCTGGTATGGGAGCGGATCGGCCTCGGCTTCAAGAACACCCTGATGGCGGCGGCGATGGCCATCGTGGCCTCGCTGGTGGTCGGCACGCTGCTGGCGGTGCTGCGGATCCAGCTCAAGAGCCTGACCCGTCGCAAGTTCACCGGGCTCGCCACGCCGCTGGCGTACCTGCTGCGGGGGCTGAGCACGCTGCTGTCGGCGATCACCCGGGTCTGCGTCGAAGTGTTCCGCGGCCTGCCGGTCGTGATCACCATCTTCTTCGTGGCCCGTGGCTTTCCCGAGTTCGGCATCGCCTTCGACAACCTCTGGTATCTGGTCATTGGCCTGACCATCTACAACTCGGTGGTGATCGCCGAGATCCTCCGCTCCGGCATGGAGGGACTACCTGGCGGCCAGGCGGAGGCCGCCGCCGCCATCGGGCTGTCCCCGGCACAGACCACCCGGATGATCCTTCTGCCGCAGGCATTCCGGATCATGCTGCCGGCGCTGATCAGTCAGCTGGTGGTAGTGCTCAAGGACACCTCACTCGGCTTCATCATCAGCTACGAGGAGACCCTGAACATCGGCAAGCAGATCATCGGCGCACTGGGTAACCCCATCCAGGTCTACGTCGTGATCGCCGTTCTCTTCATCGTGGTGAACTACTCGCTGTCGAAGCTCGCGCAGTACGTCCAGCGCCGGCTCGCCCAGGGCCGCAAGACCGCGAACACCCCGGCACAGAATCCGCCGCCCGCGGCACTGATGTCCCAGGCCGAGGGCGGCGGGGGCATCTGAGACTCAGCTCACCGTGAGAGGGCCAGCCCGGAGTCCGGGTTGGCCCTCTCACTTCGCTCCGTGAACAGGGCAAACTCTCACCAATGAACACCGTCGCCCAGTTCGTCGTCGGGACAGTGGTGGCGCCGGCCGGCGCCGTCATCGTCTACCTGCACGGAGTGTGGGCGGGCCACTTCATCGACCTCCGGGCCACCAGCGAGTACTGCTCCGCGAAGCCGTTGGCGTCGACGCCGACCAGCACCGACTGGCTGCCGCTGAGACACCTTTGTCGCTACAACGACGGCACCACGGCGGATCTCGTTCCCTCGAACGTCAACCCGATCGCGTTCCTCTGCCTGGCCGTCGCGGTGGTCTGCACCGCACTCGCCGTACGATCCGCCCGCGGAGCAGGCCGAGCTGCCGGTGTCGCGGACTAGCGGGCGATCTCGGTGACCCGGGACTCGCGGACCACGGTGACCCGGATCTGACCCGGGTAGGTCAGCTCCTCCTCGATCTGCTTGGCCACGTCCCGGGCCAGCACAGCCGCCCCGATGTCGTCCACGTCGTCCGGCTTGACCATCACCCGGATCTCCCGGCCGGCCTGCATGGCGAAGACCTTGTCGACGCCGAGCTTGCTGGCCGCGATCTCCTCGATCCGCTCGAGCCGCTTGACGTACGCCTCCAGGCTCTCCCGGCGCGCGCCCGGCCGACCGCCGGAGCAGGCGTCGGAGGCCTGGGTGAGGACGGCCTCGATGGTCTGCGGGGGCACCTCGTTGTGGTGCGCCTCGATGGCGTGCACCACGTCCTCGTGCTCGCCGTACTTGCGGGCCAGGTCGGCGCCGATGATGGCGTGGCTGCCCTCCACCTCGTGGGTGAGCGCCTTGCCGATGTCGTGCAGGAACGCCGACCGTTTGATGGTGGGCACGTCCAGCCGCAGCTCGGCGGCCATGAGGCCGGCGATGTGCGCGGTCTCGACGAGGTGCTTGAGCACGTTCTGCCCGTACGAGGTGCGGTAGCGCAGCCGGCCCAGCAGGGTGACCAGCTCGGGGTGGATCTCGGTGATGCCGACCTCGACAAGGGCGTCCTCGGCGGCCCGGTGGCAGAGCTCCTCCACCTCGTGCCGGGCCAGGTCGTAGACCTCCTCGATCCGGTGCGGGTGGATCCGCCCGTCCAGCACCAGCTTCTCCAGGGTTAGCCGGCCGACCTCCCGGCGTACCGGGTCGAAGCAGGAGAGCAGCACCGCCTCCGGGGTGTCGTCGATGATCAGGTTGACCCCGGTCACCGACTCGAAGGCGCGGATGTTGCGCCCCTCCCGGCCGATGATGCGCCCCTTCATCTCGTCGCCGGGCAGGTGCAGGACGCTGACCACGCTCTCCGCGGTCTGCTCACTCGCCACCCGCTGGATCGCGTCGACCACGATGTGCCGGGCCCGCTGCTCGGCGGTGCTGCGGGCGTCGGACTCGATGTCCCGCACCAGCAGCGCCGCCTCCCGCTTGGCCTGCGTCTCGATCGCCTCGATCAGCTCCAGCCGGGCCGCCTCGGCGGTGAGCCCGGCCACCCGCTCCAGCTCCCGGCGGCGCAGCTCCTCCGCCTCGGTGAGCTCGGCTTCCCGTCGGGTGAGCTCGGCCTCCCGGGCGGCCAGTGCGGCGCGGGCCCCGGTGAGCTGCCGCTCCCGCTCGGCGAACCGCTCCACCTCCTCGGTGTGCAGCCGCTCGCGCTCGTCCATCCGGGCCGCCCGGCGCTCCACCTCGGCCGCCTGCTCCCGGGTGGTGGCGGCGAGCACCGCCACCTCCCGCTCGCCGCTCCGACGGGCCGTGGTGCGCAACTGCTCAGCGTCCGCCTCGGCCTGCTTGTGCGCCCGCTCCAGCACCGTGTCGGCCTCCGCGCGGGCGTCGTCGAGCACCCGGCGGGCCTCGGCCCGGGCCGCCTTCGCCTCTGCCTTCGCCGCCGCGGCCTCGGCCCGGGCGGCCGACGCCGCGGACTTCGCCACGTCGATCGTGCTGTTGGCGTGGTCGGCCGCGCTGCGCAGGGCGGCCAGCGACTGCTCCTGGCGGTCCTTCTCGGCGATGAACGCCGGATCCTCCGGCACCGGGGCCGCGCCGACCCGGCGCAGCGTCCGGACGCCGAAGAGCACCGCGCCGACCACCACCACGGTCAGGACCAGTACGGCGGCGAGGAGCGCCATGTCGAAGGTGCTCATGCCGGGACCTCGTGCGGACCGCCGGTGAACTTGTGCCGCCCCGCCATGGCCGCCTCCCCCTGGATACGTCGGCGCCGCAGCGACCGTGCCGAGGGCACGCTCCTGCGGCTCTGGACGCCCGACCGGAGCGACTGGCCGTGGGTAGCTCTCTCCGCCGGCGGTGCCCGCGGGCATCGTCGGCGGCCGGGTGCAGTTGTCGCGCCGGCTCCGGACCGGCCTGCCCGGAGCTGCGATGAATGGCCGGTTGCGCTGGCCAAAGTGATGCTGTTCTGTTACGCGATCTATGTTGTGCGCTTAGCCTGCGCTTGGTCGGGCAATGTGAGCCTGTATGGCGAGGCTAGGTCTCCGGAGGCGGTCTGGTCAAGAACTCATGATCAAACCCCCCGAACGGAGAGAAGCCGCCACATCACCACGTGCTGATGTCGAGCCGGACACGGGCGGACAAACTCCGTGAGTGGGCTCGGTCAGTGAGCGTGTCCGCCCTGCTCAACCCGGCCCAAGCGCCCACTGGATGACACTCGGCCGTCCAGGCCGGCCCGGCGGTGTGACCCATCCGTCCAATTGCGGACATCCGCCGAGTGGCGCGGCGGGTCGGCCCCGGGCATCCACCCGGCCGCTCACCCGCCCGGGTGGTTGTCCCGCTCCAACTCGCCCTCAGCGTCGGCGAGCGCGTCGGCGTCGATCTGCTCGGCGAACTCGGCCGCCTCGGCGCTCTGCGCGGCGATCGCGTCCTTCACCGCCCGGATCGCCACGCCCGGCGGGTAACCCTTGCGGGCCAACATGCCCACCAGCCGCCGGAAGACCGCGTCGGGCTCACCACGGGCGGTGCGCAGCTTCCGCTCCACCAGCGCGCGGGCGGTCTCCGCCTCGGTCTCCTCGTCCAACTCGCCAAGCGCCTCGGTGGCCACCTCGCCGTCCACGCCCTTCTGGCGCAGCTCGTTGGCGAGCGCCCGCCGGGCCAGACCCCGCCCGGAGTGCCGACTGGAGACCCAGGCCCGTGCGAACGCGGCGTCGTCGATGATGCCGACCTCGTCGTACCGGTCGAGCACCTCGGCCGAGACCTGCTCGGAGATGCCCCGCTTGGCCAGCGCCCCGGCCAGCTCGGCCCGGGTGCGTGGCCGGACGGCGAGCTGGCGCAGGCAGATCTCGCGGGCCACCTCCGACTCGTCGCGAGGTGGTGACGGGGACTCGGCCGCGTCGGCCTCCCCGGACCGGCCACGGCGACCCCGCCGGGGACGGGGTGGATCGCTGGCGTCGCCCGTACGGGGCGGACTGGCATCCCAGCCCCGCCCCGTACGAGCGCGTCGTCCTGCCACGGGTCAGCGACCGGTCAGAAGTCGACCGGCGGCAGCTCCGGGCCACCGGCGGCGTCACTCGCGCCGACCCCGACGCCGAGCTTCTCCAGGATCTTCTTCTCGATCTCGGCTGCCACGTCCGGGTTTTCCTTCAGGAACTCCCGGGCCTTCTCCTTGCCCTGGCCGAGCTGGTCGCCGTCGTACGTGTACCAGGCGCCGGACTTGCGGATGATCGCCTGCTCCACGCCGACGTCGATCAGCGAGCCCTCGCGCGAGATGCCCTTGCCGTACATGATGTCGAACTCGGCCTGCTTGAACGGCGCGGCGACCTTGTTCTTCACGACCTTGACCCGGGTGCGGTTACCGACCACGTCGGTGCCGTCCTTGAGGCTCTCGATGCGGCGCACGTCGAGCCGGACCGACGCGTAGAACTTCAGCGCCCGGCCACCGGTCGTGGTCTCCGGGCTGCCGAACATCACGCCGATCTTTTCCCGGAGCTGGTTGATGAAGATCGCCGTGGTGCCGGTGTTGCTGAGCACACCGGTGATCTTCCGCAGCGCCTGGCTCATCAGCCGTGCCTGGAGACCCACGTGGCTGTCGCCCATCTCGCCCTCGATCTCGGCGCGCGGCACCAGGGCCGCCACCGAGTCGATCACGATGACGTCGATCGCGCCGGAGCGGATCAGCATGTCCGCGATCTCCAGCGCCTGCTCGCCGGTGTCCGGCTGGGAGACGAGCATCGCGTCGGTGTCGACCCCGAGGGCCTTCGCGTACTCCGGGTCGAGCGCGTGCTCCGCGTCGATGAAGGCCGCGATGCCGCCAGCCCGCTGGGCACTGGCCACCGCGTGCAGCGCCACCGTGGTCTTACCGCTGGACTCGGGACCGTAGATCTCGACCACTCGGCCACGTGGCAGACCACCCACACCGAGTGCCACGTCGAGCGCGATGGAACCGGTCGGGATCACGGCGGTCTGGATGACGGGCCGCTCCCCCAGCCGCATCACCGAGCCCTTGCCGAATTGCTTGTCGATCTGAGCGAGAGCAAGGTCGAGTGCCTTCTCCCGGTCAGGCCCTGCTGCCATGGTTGCCACCCCTGCCTTCGCCGGCGTCTTTGCTGAGCTTCGCGTCACGCGGACACGCTAGGCGCTGGGTCCGACAGAAAACCAGCCGACGGGCCGCGAGCTGTGGACGAGCACCCCGCTGTGGACAATAGCCGAACAGGTGTACGACTCGACAAGCGACACGCGGAAGCCGCGAAAAGGCTGCTCAGCGTAGTCGCGCGGGCACGCGGTCGGGATACGCGGCGCAGACCGCCCGCCACACCACGTGCGTCTGCTCCCCCGACGCCAGCGCCTGCTCGATGGTGCGTCCATCGAGCTGGGACAGCACCTGGTCGCGGGCGATGCTGGCCGCGTAGCCGGGGCCGAAGGCCTCCTCCAGCCGCGCCCAGAAGTCGGTCAGCCGCACGTGATCAGCCCTCCTCGTCCGGTGCCCCGGTCGGCACCGGCCGCAACGCTAGCGCCACCAGGGGCACCGTCGCGACCGCCGCGAGCAGGGTGAGCACCGGATAGCCGGCCACCTGCATGACAAACCCGCTGACCATGGCGGCGCCGGCCCCGGCCAGCCCCATGGTCAGGTCGGACAGCCCCTGGACGCTCGGCCGCACGCCGCCCGGCACCGACTCGGAGAGCAGCGTCGAGCCGGCCACCATCGTCCCCGACCAACCCAGCCCGAGCAGGACCAGCCCCACCGAGAGCCGGGGCGTGTGGTGCCCGGCGGTGCCGGCAACCGCGCACGCGGCCAGCAGCAGCGCCACCCCGCCGAGGATCACCACCCGCCGGCCGAGCCGGTCGGTGAGCCAGCCGACCAGCGGGGAGAACGCGTACATGCCGGCGATGTGCAGGCTCAGCACGATGCCGACGAGCCGCAGCACGTCGGCGTCGGCGTGCGACTCACCGAGCCGGACCGGGGTCATCGACATCACCGCCACCATCACCAGGTGGCCGACCGCCACCGCCGCGATGCCGAGCCGGGCGGCGGGCCGTCCGCGTACCACCGACCAGGCCGCCCGCATCCCGGCGCCGCGCGGCGCGCGCACCCCGACCGGCGCGGCGGCCGCAGCCGGCACTTCGGCGGGCGGCGCGTCGGCCGCCGCGAGACGGCGCGCGGTGAGCAGCGGGTCGGGCCGGAGCAACCCGAGGAGTACGCCGCCAGCCAGCACGAACGCGACCGCGCTGAACGCGAACGGGCCGGCCAGCGGCGGCAGCCCCCAGCCGGTGGTGACCCGGTCGGCCAGCGCGGCGAAGTTCGGCGCGGCCACCGCGCCGATGGTGGTTGCCCACACGATCAGGGAGAGCTGCCGGCCCCGGCGGGCCGGCTCGGCGAGGTCCACCGCCGTGTAGCGGGCCTGGAGGTTCGCGGCGGTGCCTCCGCCGAAGAGCAGCATGCCGAGGAAGAGCAGCGGCACCCAGCGGGTGGCCGCGGCCAGCACCACCAGCACGCCGCCGACGGCGCCGACCACGTACGCCATCACCAGACCCGGCCGCCGGCCGTGCCGCGCCATGATCCGGGTGACCGGGACGGCGAGCAGCGCCGCGCCCACCACACCGGCGCTCTGCGCCAGCCCGGCCACCGCCGTGCCGGCGATCCGGGCGGCGAGCAGGGCACCGACGGCGATGCCGATGGTCACGCCGACGCCGCCGATGATCTGGGTGGTGAAGAGCAGCCGCAGGGTACGGCGCTGGATCGGCGCGACGTCGGGCCGGACGGTACGCGGCGCGGTCAGGTCGGTGGCCATCGGCGCTCCTTAGGATGGGGGTGCCCCATCCTCGCGCACCCGTGCCGACCAGCGGCAGTGGGTTTCGCTGTCGGCCGAGCCGACGCTCGTCCCTCCGGCGCCGCGGTGTCAGGGCGGGGCGGTGTCAGCCGGACAGGGCGCGGGAGGCGACGGTGAGGTCGGCGACCAGCCCCTCGTACGCCTTGTCCTGATCGTCGGCGCGCAGCACCGCGGACGGGTGGATGGTGGCGAGCAGGCGGGCCTCGGGCGCGTCGGCCCGCTTTCCGGCGTTGTCCACCGGCACCCGCTGGAAGTCCTCCGCGTGCTGGGCCGACGCGGGCCAGGGCAGCAGCTCGCCCCGCTGGCGGGTGACCCGGAAGGACGGGCCGAGCAGCGCCTTGGCTGCTGTCGCGCCGAGCACCACCACGATCTCCGGGCGCAGCCGGGCGAACTCGGCGACCAACCACGGCCGGCACGCGGTGATGTGCACCCGGTCGGGGGTCTGGTGGATACGCCGCTTGCCGCGCAACTCGAAGCGGAAGTGCTTGACCGCGTTGGTCAGATAGATCTGCGAGGAGTCGAGCGCGGCGTCGTCGGCGGCCTTGCGCAACAGCCGCCCGGCGGGACCGACGAAGGGCAGCCCCTTCTGGTCCTCCATGTCGCCGGGCTGTTCGCCGACCAGGACCACCCGGGCGCTCTCGTCGCCCCGGCCGAAGACCGTCTGCGTGGCGTCCCGGTACAGCTCGCACCCCTGACAGCCACCCGAGGCGGCGCGCAGCTCGTCGATGGTGTCCGCGCCCGGCGGGATGAACCGCTGGGCGCCCGGGGCGCTCCCGGTCTGCTCGGCCATGCCGACTGTTATATACCCGTTCGCCGCCCGATGCCGGGTACGCCATGGTGGAGCGCCAGCACCGTCGGCCGGGCCGCGTCAGTACCCGTTGCCGCCGTCACCACCGGACGCGATCGCGATCAGCACGATCACGATGATGATGATCACCACCGCCACCGCGATCCAGAGCCCCTTGCGCGAGCCACCTGAAGCCATGTCTTCCACCTCCGGCGGCCCGCATACCCACCCCAACCGCTGTGAATCGTCGCGATAGCGCGCTTTCTGCCCTACCCAACCGCGCAGGCCCGGCGGCGACAGCCGCGCCCAACTCCGTTGGGTCAGGTGGAGAAGCCCGGTGGTGGGGCGGGATGGGCGGCGCGGGCCAGGGCGGCGGCCAGGGGAACCAGGTCCGGAATGGTGAGAGGGCTGACGGTGATGCGCAGCGCGGGCGGGGCGGCGATCCGGTAGAGGGCTCCGGGGGCCACCGACCAGCCGGCGTCGCGCAACGCGGTGACCGCGCTGGTCTCGTCCGCCACCGGCAGCCAGACGTTGATGCCGCTGCGGCCGTGCGCGGCCAGGCCGTGCTCCGCCAGCGCGGCCAGCAGCCCCGCACGCCGCTGCTCGTAACTCTCCGTCGCCCGCTCCACCACCTCGGCGACCGCCGGGTCGCGCCACAGCGCGAGCACCAGTCGCTGGAGCACGGTGGAGACCCAGCCCGCGCCGACCCGCGTCCGGCCGGTCACCCGAGCCACCGTGGTCTCGTCACCGGTCAGCACGGCCAGCCGCAGGTCGGGGCCGAAGGGTTTGCTCACCGAACGGAGGAAGGCCCAGCTCGCGGTCGCGCCGGCCAGCGGGTGCAGCGGTACGCGGGCCAGCTCGGCGGCGTGGTCGTCCTCGATGAGCAGCAGGTCGCGCCGGCCGGCGAGCAGCGCCCGCAGCGCCTCGGCCCGGGCGGCGGAGACGGCCGCGCCGGTCGGGTTCTGCGCCCGGCTGGTGACGACCAGCGCCCGCGCGCCGGCGGCCAACGCGGCGGCCACCCCGGCCACCAGCGGCCCTTCGTCGTCGAGCGGTACGCCGATCGGGCGCAGCCCCAGCGCGGCGACCAGGTCGAGCAGGTTGGCCCAGCCCGGATCCTCCACCGCGACCGCGTCGCCGGGACGCAGGTGGGCGCCGAGCAGCCGCTCGATGCCGTCCAGCGCGCCGCCGGTGAGGGTGAGCTCCCCGGCCGGCACACCGTCGGCGCTCAGCCGGGCACGGGCCGCCGCGGCCAACTCGGGCAGCACGCCGGCGTCGGAGTAGCCGACCGGCGGGCCGGTTTCGGCGGCCAGCGCCGCCAGGTGCGGGCCGAGGGCGGGCAGCAGCCGGGGGTCGGGCTCACCCCGGGACAGGTCACGGGCCCCGGGCAACGACGCCGGACGCAGCGCGGAGCGGCGGGCGGCCACCGGCGGGCGGGGGCGGACCCGGGTGCCGTGCCGACCGGCGGTGGCGAGCAGGCCGCGCTGGCGCAACTCCTGGTAGGCGCGGGCGACCGTGGCCGGGCTGACGCCCAGTTCAACGGCGAGCACCCGGACCGGTGGCAGGGCGGCACCTGGCGGCAGGCCCCCCGTGCGGATGCCCGACTCGATGCTGGCCGAAATCGCGACGGCCGTCGCCCCGGCGAACTGATAGCGTGCTGACACAAACAGGAGATTGTACTAGAACAAAGGGGCGAGCATGTACCCACCCACCGCCCGGACCATCCCCAGCCGTTCCCGGGACCGGATGAGCTACGACCGGGCCGCCGCGCACGCCGTGCTCGACGAGGCGTACCACTGCGCGCTCGGGTTCACCGTCGACGGCCAGCCGCGGGTGCTGCCCACCCTGCACGTACGCATCGGCGACACGCTCTACCTGCACGGCTCCACCGGCAGCCGGCCACTGCTCGCCGCCCGGGGCGACGGACTGCCGGTCTGCGTCACGGTGACCCTGCTCGACGGGCTGGTCTACGCCCGCTCCCAGTTCCACCACAGCGCCAACTACCGCTCGGTGGTCGCGCTGGGCACCGCCCGACTGGTCACCGACGAGCGGGAGAAGACCGCCATGCTCACCGCACTGGTGGAGAAGGTCGGCGCGGGACGCAGCGCGGCCAGCCGCCCGCCCAACCGGCGGGAGCTGGCCGAGACCGCCGTGCTGGCGCTGCCACTGCGCGAGGTGTCGGTCCGGGCCCGCACCGGTGGGGTGCGCGAGGACGAGGCCGACCTGCACCTGCCGCACTGGGCCGGGGTGCTGCCGCTGCGGCTGACCGCCGGGCTGCCGGAGCCGGACGCCGGGGTCACCGCGCCGCTGCCGGCGTACCTGCGGCCGAACCGGTCGACCTGGCTGGAACCGGTGGTGCTGCGCGGCGAGCACGTGCTGCTGGAGCCCCTGGACCCGAGCCACGCCGAGGGCCTGTACGCCGCACTCGACGACCCCGAGGTGTGGCGCCACATCGGCAGCCCGCGACCGACGAGCGTGGCCGAGATGACCGGCTACATCGGCGCCGCGCTGGAGGCTCACCAGCGGGGCGTGCGGGTGCCGTGGGTGCAGCGCTGCGCGGCCACCGGCACGGTGGTCGGCACCACCTCCTACTACCAGCCGGACGAGGAGCTGCGAACTCTGGAGATCGGCTACACCCAACTCGGCCGGCGGTGGTGGCGCACCGGGATCAACACCGAGGCCAAGCTGCTGCTGCTCACCCGAGCCTTCGGGGAACTGGATGCGACCCGGGTCACCTGGCAGACCAGCACGCTCAACGAGCGCTCGCAGCGGGCGATCGAGCGACTCGGCGCCACCCGGGAGGGCACCCTGCGGGCCAACCGCATACGCGCCGACGGAAGTTGGCGGAACTCGGCGCTCTACTCCATGCTTACCGACGAGTGGCCGAACGCACAGGTCAGGCTGCGGGAAAGGCTTCTCCGGACGGCACCCGTGGCGTGATGATGGCGGGCGTGCTGGGGATCACCGACATCTGGACGTACGTGCTGGGCACCGTGGCCATCATCCTGCTGCCCGGGCCGAACTCACTCTTCGTGCTCTCCACCGCCGCCAAGCGGGGAGTGGCGGCCGGTTACCGCGCGGCCGGCGGGGTGTTCGTCGGCGACGGGGTGCTGATGTTCCTCTCCGCCGCCGGGGTGGCGTCGGTGCTCAAGGCGTACCCACCGCTGTTCCTGGTGATCAAGTACGCCGGTGCCGCGTACCTCGGTTATGTCGGGGTGACCATGCTGCGCGGCGCCTGGCGGCGCTGGCGCGACCGCAACGACCCGAGCACGCCGCGGCTCATCGACGCCGCGGAGCCGGCGGCGATGCGCAGCCCGTTCCGCAAGGCGCTGGTGATCAGCCTGCTGAACCCGAAGGCGATCCTGTTCTTCATCTCGTTCTTCATCCAGTTCGTCGACCCCGGCTACGCCTGGCCGGCGCTGTCCTTCCTGCTGCTCGGGCTGATCGCCCAGGTGACCAGCGCGATCTACCTGACCGCGTTGATCTTCGCGGGCACCTTCCTGGCCACGCAGTTCCGCCAGCGTCGCCGCCTCGCCGCCGGCGGCACCACCGCCGTCGCCGCGCTCTTCCTCGCCTTCAGCCTCAAACTGGCCACCGCCTCGGTGTAAGGAAGGGCCCCCTGTTAACGCCTGCGGTAGAGGAGGGGGCCCCTATTAACACCGTTGACGGGCACAGGCCCCGCTAGGTGCCGTCGCCGCCGGAGCCGCCGCCACCGACTCCGGCATTACCGGCGGTGCCGCCGAGGCCGTAGCCGGGCCGGACCGGCTCGTCGGGGTGGCGGCTGACGTGGGCGGACTCGTCGAGCCGCGCGGACCAGTCGGCGTGTGCCGCCGCCGCGGCGTGCCGGTTGATCGCCTGGCGCAGCCAGCCGTCCACGGTGGCGATCCAGTCCCGCCGGTCGGCGTCCGCATGCCAGATCCGGAACCGGCTGATGCTCTGATGGGTGATCCCGGCCAGCGCCAGCCGGCGGTCCATCCAGAAGATCGCCTCCAGGCCCGCCGAGTTGGTCACGAAGATCACCTCCAGCTCGGTGATCGGGCCGGCGTAGAGCGGCGCCACCCAGTACCCCCACCGCTGGTGCAGCGGCAGGGTGTGCGCCACCCCCGGCAGCGCACCCTCCTGCAGACCGGCCTGGCGGATCATGAAACCCAGCGTCTCGAACGCCGCCAGCACGTGCTGCTGAGTGGGAATCGGGTGCACGAAGACCGGCACCATCGCCCCCTGATCCAGCTCCGGGTCGACGGAGACCTCGGTACGCAGCCCCATCCGCAGGCTCAGCAGCGGCACCCCGCCGAAGATGGTCACCGGGGTCTCCCACGGCAACGGCAGCGCGAAGTCGACCGCCCGACGCCGACCGGCCGGTACGACGAACCGGCCGGCGATCGGCAGCTGAAAAAACTGCACCAGGCGCCGGGCGGCGGCCGGATCATCCGGCTCGACCGTGGTGACCAGGCCGAGCCGGATGTGCCGCACCAGTACGTCGTCCGGCCCCGCCGTCAACGTCACGCGGCCCGGCAGGCGCAGGCCCGGACGGGTACTCGGGTTGGGAAGTGTGGTCTGCACGGACAGCCCGGTCCAGCCGGACTCCCGGGACACCCCCGTCAGCCGCACCGCGCCCCCTGTCAGGCCACGCCCCCAGCCACCCCAGCCCCGACGAGGCCACCTCAACTGTCGCGGACCCCGCGCCTGGTCACCCCGGCTTCCGCGAAGAGAAACCACCCCTCCGGTTCATCGCACCTGGTCACCCCGACTTCCGGGAAGAGGGACCATCCCTCCGGTTCATCGCGGCCGGTCACCTCTACTTCCGCGAAGAGAAACCACACCTCCGGTTCATCGCAACCGCCTCCCGCGCGGCACCGTGTCGGTCTCGTCGTCGAACTCGCCGATGACCTCCTCCAGCAGGTCCTCCAGGGCGACGAAGCCGATCGGCCGGGCCGGGCCACCGCCGTTGCGCACCAGCGCGAGCTGGGACTGCCGGGCCCGCATCGCGGCCACCGCCTCGGTGACCGAGGACGTCGCGGGCAGCGTGAACGCGGGCGTCATCAGCTCACCGGCGGTGGCGACGCGACCGGTGGTGACCACCCGCACCGCCTCCCGCACGTGCACCAGGCCGCAGACGTCACCCGCCGCGTCCAGCACCGCCAGCCGGGACCGGCCGCTGTCCCGGCTGACCTGCTCGATCCGCTCGGCCGGGTCGCCCCGGCGGACGGTGACCATGGTGGCGAACGGCTCCATCACCTGCGCCACCGACGTGCCCTGCAACTCCAGCATGCTGGTCAGCAGTTGGTGCTGCTCGGCGCCGAGCAGCCCGTGCTCGCGTGACTGCTCCAGCAGGATCCGCAGCTCGTCCGGGCCGTGCACCTGGGCCAGCTGATCCTGCTGGTTGACACCGAACAGCCGCAGGATCGCGTTGGCCAGCGCGTTCAGCGCGGAGAGCACCGGCCGGGACACCCGGGCGAAGGCACGGAACGGCAGCGCGAGCAGCGTCGCCGAGCGCTCCGCGTCGGTGATCGCCCACGACTTCGGCGCCATCTCCCCCACCACCAGGTGCAGGAAGGTGACCAACCCGAGGGCGAAGACCAGGGCGATCAGGTGGCCGGCCGCGTCCGGCAGCCCCACCGCGTGCAGCAGCGGACTGAGCAGGTGCTCGATCGCCGGCTCAGCCAGCGCACCGAGCCCCAGGGTGCAGAGGGTGATGCCGAGCTGCGCCCCGGCCAGCATCAGCGACAACTCGCGGACGCCGTCCAGCGCCGCCCGAGCCGCTCGGCCACCGTTGGCCGCCGCCTGCTCCAGGCGGTACCGCTTGCTGGCCACCAGGGCGAACTCGGCGGCCACGAAGAACCCGTTCAGCGCCAGCAGGATCACCGAGCTGAACAGCGCGATCCCCGGACTCATCGGGACACCTCGCGCCGGTCGCCCGGGTCGGTCAGCCGCAAGCGCACCGAGTCGGCCACGTGCCGGTCGACGGCCAGCACCTCGACCAGCGCCCGGGGTTCGGCCTCGCCGTCCTCGGCGTCGGCTCCGTCGGGCAGCAGGCTGATCTCCAGTCGGTCGCCGACCTCCGGCACCCGGCCCAGCTCCCGCATGACCAACCCGGAGAGGGTGTCGTACTCCGGGGCCTCGGGCAGCGCGATGCCGGTGCTGTCGGCGACCTCGTCGATCCGCCAGCGGGCCGGCACCACCCAGGACCCGTCGTCCTGCCGGGCGGGTGCGCGCTCCGGCGGGTCGTCCTCGTCCCGGATCGGGCCGACCAGTTCCTCGGCGATGTCCTCCAGCGTGATCACGCCGGCGAAGCCGCCGTACTCGTCGACCACGCAGGCCATCTGTCGGTGCCCGGACCGCAGCCGGTCGAGCACCGTGGGCAACGGCAACGTCTCCGGCACCAGCAGCGGCGGCCCGGCCACCGCGCTCACCGGGGTGGTGGCCCTCTCCCCCGGGGGTACGCCGAGCACGTCGGCGATGCCGACGATGCCGATCAGGTCGTCGACGCCCTCCGCGCCGCGCACCGGGAACCGGGAGTGACCGGTGTCCAGCAGCTCGACCACCCGGCTCACCGGCTCGTGCGCCCGTAGGGTGTGCACGTCAACCCGGGGCACCATGGCCTCGCCGGCGGTCAGCTCGCGGAAATCCAGCCCCCGGTCGAGCAGCGTGGACATCTCCGCGTCCAGGCTGCCCTCCTCGCGGGACTCGGCGATGATCTGTTCCAGGTCGGCCGGCGTGGCGCCGCTGGGCAGCTCCTCGATCGGCTCGATGCCGACCCGACGGAGCAGCCGCACCGACGCCCGGTCGAAGAGCCGGATCACGGGCCCGGCGACGGTGAGGTACGCCAGGGTGGACCGGCTCAGTGCCCGGGCCAGCGGCTCGGCCCGGGCGATGGCCAGGTTCTTCGGGGCCAGCTCACCGAGGACCATCTGGACCACGGTGGCGATGACCAGCGCCAGCGCCACCGACAGCGGCAGGCTGACCGCCTCGCCGACGCCGGCGACGCCGAGCAGGTCGGCGAGGCCGCCACCGAGGTACGGCTCGGCGAAGTAGCCGACCAGCAGCGCGGTGACGGTGATGCCGAGCTGCGCGCCGGAGAGCATGAAGGAGAGCCGGCTGGTGACGGTCAGGGCCCGGGCGGCAGCCGCGTCGCCGTCATCGGCGAGCTGGCGCAGCTTGCCCCGGTCGACGGCGACATAGCCGAACTCCTGCGCCACGAAGTAGCCGGTGGCGGCGGTGAGCACGATGATCAGAAGGAGACCGACGACGATCAACACGGGTCGCTCAGGGCTCCCGGGGTCGTCGGAACGGGGATATGCCGGGCACGACCCGGCTGGCTACTGCTGCCCTCCTGGGCAGAAGAGTCGATCATGCCTTCATTTTACCGGCGCTGGCTGGGACTCCGCTGAGGGTGGGCCGAAGGCGCCGATCGTCCGGTTCAACAGCGGTGGCCCAAGCCGTCACCCCGGCCCCGCCGGCCCCCGGCCCGGCCCGCGTTCGGCCAGCTCATCCGCGTCGAGCAGGTCCCGGTCCAGCCGGCCGGCCCGGTACGCGGCGCGGCCGATCATCTGTGCCGCGACGGGCGCGGTGGCCAGTTGGAAGACCGCCACCAGCATGATCATGCCGAGGTCCGCCGGCGACCGCAGCCTCAGCATGATGCCGAGCAGCAGCAGGAGCACCCCGAGCACCTGCGGTTTGGTGGCCGCGTGCATCCGGGACAGGGCGTCCGGAAAGCGGAGCACGCCGATCGCGGCGGCCAGGCCGAGCAGCGCGCCGGCCACCAGACAACCGGCGCCGAGCCAGTCCGCGATCGTCCCGATCATGCCTGCTCCCGAACGGCGAAGCGGACCAGCGACACCGAGCCGATGAAGCCGAGCAGGGACAGCACGACCAGGACGGGCAGCGTCGTGGCGTGCCGGTTGACCGCCGCCTCGGCGCCGACCGCGCCGACCATGGTGGCGAGCAGCATGTCCGCGGCGATCACCCGGTCCAGCAACGACGGGCCCCGGTAGAGCCGGGTCAGCGCGAGCAACGCGGTCACCGAGAGCAGGGCGGTGAGAACGACGGCCAGGAACGTGATCACGGGAGGGTTCCCTTCTCGACGGCATCGGTCTCGACGCGGCGCAGTTCGGCGGCGGAGCCCACCGCCCGGACGATCCGCCGCTCGACGGCGAGGGTGCGCTCCCGGGCGAGGGTCAGCTCCGCCGGCCCATGGGTGTCCAGCACGTGCAGGTAGAGCGTTCCGGAACCCCGGTCCACCTCGAGGATCAACGTGCCGGGCACCAGCGAGACCGCCTCCGCGGTGAGCGCCAGGTTCAGGTCGGTGGGCACCCGCAGCCGCACCCCGATGATCGCCCCGCGTGGGCGGTAGCCGGGCTGCACCGCGATCCGGGCCACGTGCAGGCTCGCGCCGACCAGTTCGGTGCCGAACCGGAACGCGAACACCAGCAGCGCCCGGGGGCGCAGCCGCCCGGCGAAGGTGACCGCCGGCAGCGGGAAGAACAGCAGCACCGCGCCGCCCACCAGCAAGCCTCCGGCCAGGTTCGCCCAGTTGATGTCGCCCCAGAGCAGGCACCAGACCGCCACCAGCCAGCCGAACGCCAGCGCCTGGTCCCGCCAGCGTCCGAGCCCGTGCCGCCGTGGCGCGGCCGGCTCGTCGGCGCCGCCCGGGACCGTTCCGCGCGGGGCGGTCACGGTGTGCCGCCCGGCAGGACGGCCCGTACGTACGGGGTGCGCGAGCGCAGGTCGGTGGCCGCGTCGACGGTGACGTCGAAGAGCGGACCGGCCAGCACGGTCAGCGCCAACCCGAACGCGACCAGGGCCATGGTGGCCCCGACCATCAGCGTGGGCAGCCGGACGGCCGGCTCGGTGGTGGCCAACCGGGGCGACCGCCAGAAGGCGATGTTCCACACCCGGGAGGCCACGTAGAGGGTGAGCAGGCTGGTCAGCGTGCCCGCCGCGACGAGCACCAAGGGCAGCGGCCCGCCGGCCGCCACCCCGGCCTGGAGCAGGCCGAGCTTGCCGAGGAAGCCGGAGAACGGTGGCACGCCGGCGAGGTTCATCGCCGGGACGAAGAACAGCACGCCGAGCAGCGGCGCGATCCGGGCCAGCCCGCCGAGGCGGCGCAGGTCGGTGCTGCCGGCCCGTTCCTCGACCAGCCCGGCGACCAGGAACAGCGTGGTCTGGATGGTGATGTGGTGCACCACGTAGAAGATCGCGCCGGCGAGCCCGGCGACGGTGCTCAACGCCACCCCGAAGATCATGTAACCGATGTGGCTGACCAGGGTGAACGAGAAGAGCCGCTTCATGTCCGACTGGGCCACCGCGCCGAGGATGCCGACCACCATGGTGAGTCCGGCGACGACCATGAGCAGCTCGTCGGCCTGCCCACCCGGAAAGAGCAGCGTCTCGGTGCGGATGATCGCGTAGACGCCCACCTTGGTGAGCAGCCCCGCGAAGACCGCGGTGACCGGAGCCGGCGCCGTGGGGTAACTGTCCGGCAGCCAGGCCGAGAGCGGGAAGACCGCCGCCTTGATGGCGAACGCGAGCAGCAGCATCAGTTCCAGGGTCAGCCGGACGTTGGCGGGCAGGTCGTCGAGGCGCTGAGCCAGTTGGGCCAGGTTGAGTGTGCCGGTGGCCGCGTACACCAGGCCCACCCCGGCCAGGAAGATCATCGAGGAGAGGATGCTGACCACCACGTACGTCGACCCGGTACGGATGCGGATCTCGGTGCCGCCCAGGGTGATCAGCACGAAGCTGGCGGCCAGCAGGATCTCGAAACCGACGAAGAGGTTGAACAGGTCACCGGCGAGGAACGCGTTGGTGACGCCGGCGGTGAGCACCAGGTACGTCGGGTGGAAGATGACCACCGGTGTGGTCTCGCCGATCTCGCTGCGGCCCTGGCCGATCGAGTACAGCAGCACGCAGAGGATGACCGACGAGGAGACCACCAGCATCAGCGCGGCGAGCTGGTCGGCGACCAGGACGATGCCGACCGGCGCCGGCCAGCCGCCGATCGCCATCACCACCGGCCCGTACCGGTACGCCTGCACCAGCAGCAGGAGCGCCACGACGAGGGTGCCGCTCAGGCAGAGCACACTGACCGCGCGTTGGAGCCGGGGCCGGGCGGCCAGCAGCAGGGTCAGCGCCGCGCCGAGCAGCGGCATCACCACCGGCAGGGGCAGCAGCCGGCTCATCGCGTCCCCCGCGACCCGGCCATCACGCCTCGTCCCCGCGATGCAGCCGACGCCGGGCGGGCTCGGGATCGACCTGCTCCGGATCGTCGTCCGGGCCCTCCCCGCCGAGGTCGGCCGTGCCCACCTCGTTGCGCTCGGCCCGCCTGATGATCTGCTGGTCCTCCAGGTCGTCGGGCACCTCATCGTCGCCGGTGAGGTACCAGCTCCGGTACGCCACGGCGAGCAGGAACGCGGTCAACCCGAAGGTGATCACGATGGAGGTCAGCACCATGGCCTGCGGCAGCGGGTCGCTCATCCGGTCCACCGGGCCGGTGCCGACGATCGGCGCCCCACCGGACCGACCGCCCAGCAGGATCAGCAGGTTGACCCCGTTGCCGAGCAGGATCACGCCGAGCAGGATCCGGGTCAGACTGCGCTCCAGCAGCAGGATCACCCCGCAACCGACCAGCACCCCGACAGCGAGCACCAGCACCAGCACGGGCCCGGCGCCACTGGTGGTCATGGCCGGTCCCCCTTGTCGACGGTGAGTCCACCGGCGGCGGTTCCGGTCGCCTCGATGTGCCGGTCCACCTCGGCCCCGAGGCTGCGCAGGATGTCCAGCACCAGCCCGATCACGACCAGGTACACGCCGACGTCGAAGAAGAGCGAGGTGACCAGGTGTGCGTCGCCGACCAGCGGCAGGGACCGGTCGACCTTGGCGCTCTCCAGCACCGATCCACCGGCCAGCAGCGCCACGACGCCGGTGCCCACCGACAGGGCCAGGCCGGCGCCGAGGACCGTGCCGGCGCCGACCGGCGCCGCCTCGGCGAGCTCGTACCGGCCGCCGGCCAGGTAGCGGACCACCAGGGCGAGCCCCGCCACCAGCCCGCCAGCGAAGCCGCCGCCCGGGGCGTTGTGTCCGGAGAAGAGCAGGAACAGGGAGAACAGCACCACGGTGTGGAAGATCAGCCGGATGATCACCTCCAGCACGATGGAGCGGCGCTCCTCGTCCAGCGTGGGCCCGCCGCGCAGCCACACCGGCCGGTCGGTCTGTTTCGCCGCCCTCGCCGACTCCGGCCGGCGCGGCCGGGGCCCGGTGCGGGACCGCTCGAAGATCAGGCTGGCGACCCCGGTCGCCGCCACCACCAGCACCGCCAGCTCACCCATGGTGTCCCAGGCCCGGATGTCGACCAGGGTCACGTTGACCACGTTGCGGCCGTACCCCTCGGCCACCGCCAGGTCCGGAAAGACCGCGGAGATGTCCGGCGCCCGACGGGCGCCGGCGGCGACGAGGGCCAGCCCAGCGGCCACCACACCCACCGAAACCCCGATCGCCCGACGGACCCACCGGCTGCGGCGCAGCGGACGGACCGAGAACCGGTTGGGCAGGCGGCGCAGCACCAGCACGAAGACCGCGATGGTCGCGGTCTCCACCAGGAACTGCGTGAGCGCGAGGTCGGGCGCGCCGTGCAGGACGAACAGCATGGCGCTGCCGTAGCCGGTCATCCCCACCAGCAGCATCGCGGTCAGCCGCCGGCGGGCGCGGACCGCCAGCACCGCGGCCACCCCGATCACCAGCACGACCACCGTCTGCAGCGGGGTGTCCCAGAGCGGGATCCGGGCATGCCACGGGCCGACGGCGAGCATCGCACCGCCGGGCAGCAGCACAAGGACGACCAGGATGACGCCCAGATACTGCGGCAGGGAGCCGCGCTGGGTCGCTCCGGTGACCTCGATGGCCAGTCGGTCGAACCGGCCCACGATCCACTCGTAGCCCTGCTTTCCGCTGACCGGCCAGCGGAGCCGGGCCAGCACCGGAGCGAGCGGCCCGCGCAGCGCGAAGAGCAGACCACCGCCGGCGAGCGCCAGCGCGGACAGGCCGAGCGCCGGGGTCGGTCCGGACCACAGCGCGAGGTGCGCGTGGACGCCGCCGGACAGGTCGGCGTACGGGCGCAGCAGGCCGTCCAGCAGGCCGGCTGCCGGGCCGGCGAGCAACCCGACGCCGGCCAGCACCGCCGGTGGGATCAGCAGCGACCCGGCGATCGGGTCCGGCTGGACCGGTGCCACGCCCGGCCGGTCCGCGAACGCGCCCCAGACGAAGCGGGCGCTGTACGCGACGGTGAGCACGGTCCCGGCGACCAGACCGGTGAGGAGCACCGGCCGGTCGGTGAACGCCGCGAACACCGCCTCCTTCGCCACGAAACCGACCAGCGGCGGCACGCCGGCCATCGACGCCGCGGCCAGCACCCCGACCACGAACAGCGGTCGGGACCAGTGCCGCAGCCCGGACAGCTCGCGCAGGTCGCGGGTGCCGGCGGTGTGGTCGATGACGCCGACGACCAGGAACAGCGCCGCCTTGAACAGCGCGTGCGCCAGCAGCATCGCCGTACCGGCCAGCGCGGCGTCCGGCGTGCCGGACCCGGTCACCGCGACCAGCAGGCCGAGCTGGCTGACCGTCCCGAACGCCAGCAACAGCTTCAGGTCGGTCTGCCGCAGCGCCGCCCAGCCGCCCATCAGCATGGTGGCCAGGCCGGCGACCTGCACCACGGGCCGCCAGGGGCCGACCACGGCCAGCACCGGCGCGAGCAGCCCGACCAGGTAGACGCCGGCCTTGACCATGGCGGCCGCGTGCAGGTACGCGCTGACCGGCGTGGGCGCCGCCATCGCGACCGGCAGCCAGGAGCTGAACGGCAGCACCGCCGACTTGGACAGCGCACCGGCCAGGATCAGCAGCACGGCGGTGACCAGGTAACCGCCGCTGGGCAGCGGCTGTGCGGCGATCTCCGACCAGCGGTAGCTGCCCGCGTGCTCGCCGAGCAGGATGAACCCGACCAGCATGGCCAACCCGCCCAGCGTGGTGACCGTCAGCGCCTGCGCCGCCGCCCACCGGCTGGACCGCCGTTCGGTGCTGTGCCCGATCAGCAGGTACGAGAAGACCGTGGTCAGTTCCCAGCCGACGTAGAGCAGCAGCAGGTTGTCGGAGAAGACCAGGGCGAGCATCGCTCCGGCGAAGGCGACCAGGACCGCGGCGAACTGCGCCAGTCCGATCGAGCCGGCGGCGAAGTACCGGGCGCTGTAGATCAGCACCAGCGCGCCGACGCCGCCGATCAGCAGGGTCATCAGCCAGGACAGCGTGGTGAGCCGCAGCGCGATGTCGAGGCCCAGCTGTCGGATCCACGGGTACGTCTCGACCACCGCGCCGCCGTGGCTGACGGCCGGGGTGCGGGCCACCGCCCAGCCGAACGCGGCGGCCGGCGCCAGCGCCAGCGGGTAGCACGCACGCGGACCCCACCACCGAACGAACAGTGGCGCGACGAGGGCCGCCACGAGATGGAGGATGAGTAGTACCAGCACCCGCGCTCCCGGTCGTGGTGGCCGACGCCAGTGCAACGGTGGCGCCTAGCAGCGATCAGACGCCAGTTCATCGCCCGTCGGGCCGTTTTGCCGGAATTCGTCCGCGACGCGTCATGAGCGTGCCGCCGGGCGGGCGAGCTGCGCGCCGGTGTCAGCGCAGCAGGGCGTCTCCGACGGGCAGCGCGTCGTCGGGGGCGGGGCGGTCGCGGCGCAGCTCGGCCAGCAGGTCGACGCGGCCGAGCTGGCGGGCGACCTTGTCGACCACCCGCTCCGCGGCGGCGAGCGACCGCACCGAGAGCAGCCGGCCGCGGCTCTCCCGGCGCAGCACGAAGTAGTGGACGGCGGCGCGGACCTGGCCGCGGTCGGCGGCGCTGGCCTGCGCGGTGGAGATGACCAGCTCACGCAGGCAGCGGGCGAGGCGCTCGGCGAGCTCCAGCTCCGGCCCGTGCAGGCCGCCACGGAGCGTGGCGAGGTGGCTGTCGACCTTGCGGATCAGCACGTCGGTGCCGGGTGCGACATTCCGCTGCTCGCCGGCCATCCGATCCCCCCACCCCGGTTCGCGTTGCGAGTGAAGTTACTTTATGTTGCTCCTCACAAGCAAGCAGTTAAGTGAGACTAAACGCATTAAGCACGCATCCGGTGCTTATGGCTTTGACTCGGACACATTTCACGGTCGGGCGCTCGTGGTTGTCGTACCGGCGGGGCACGATGGAGCGGTGACCGGGGCAGACGCAGACACGGCCGGGGCGCTGGCCGGGTTCGGCCCGGCCACCCGTGCCTGGTTCGACGCCGCCTTCGCCGCCCCCACCGCCGCCCAGGCCGGCGCCTGGCGATCGGTCGCCGCCGGCCGCAACGCCCTCGTGGTGGCGCCCACCGGCTCCGGCAAGACGCTCGCAGCCTTCCTCTGGTCCCTCGACCGGCTGGCCCGCGAGCCCGCCCCGGCGGAGGCCCGGCAGCGCTGCCGGGTGCTCTACGTCAGCCCACTCAAGGCGCTCGCCGTGGACGTCGAGCGCAACCTGCGCGCCCCGCTTGCCGGCATCCGGCAGGCGGCGACCCGGCTCGGCGTCGCCCCGCCCGACATCACCGTCGGCATGCGCACCGGCGACACCCCGGCCGACGAGCGACGAGCCTTCGCCCGCACCCCACCGGACATCCTCATCACCACGCCCGAGTCGCTGTTCCTGCTACTCACCTCCGCCGCCCGGGATTCACTTCGCGGCGTCCAGACGGTGATCGTCGACGAGGTGCACGCGGTGGCCGGCAGCAAGCGCGGCGCCCACCTCGCCCTCTCGCTGGAACGCCTCGACGAGCTGCTGCCCGCCCCGGCGCAACGGATCGGCCTCTCCGCCACCGTCCGGCCGATCGACGCCTGCGCCCGGTTCCTCGGCGGTGCCCGCCCGGTCGACGTCGTGCAGCCCGCCACCGCGAAGACCATCGAGGTCAGCGTGCAGGTGCCGGTGGAGGACATGACCCGCCTGGACGAACAGGAGCAGCCGCCGGAGGACGACCTTGGTGGTCCCCGGCCACGCCGCGCCTCGATCTGGCCCGCAGTCGAGGAGCGGGTCTTCTCGCTGATCGGCGAGCACCGCTCGACCATCGTCTTCACCAACTCCCGACGCAGCGCCGAGCGGCTCTGCGCGCGGCTCAACGAGCTGGCCGCCGAAGGGGTGGCGGAGGGCCCCGCCGGTCCGGTCCGCAACCGGCCCCCGGCGGAGGTGATGGCCCAGTCCGGCGCGGCCACCGGCGCGGCGCCGGTGATCGCCCGAGCGCACCACGGCAGCGTCTCCCGGGAGGAGCGCAAGCACATCGAGGAGGCGCTCAAGTCCGGCCAGCTCCCGGCGGTGGTGGCCACCTCCAGCCTGGAGCTGGGCATCGACATGGGCGCGGTCGACCTGGTGGTGCAGATCGAGGCGCCGCCGAGCGTGGCCGCCGGCCTGCAGCGGATCGGCCGGGCCGGGCACCAGGTGGGCGCGGTCTCCCGCGGGGTGGTCTTCCCGAAGCACCGCGGCGACCTGCTCTCCTGTGCGGTGGTCGCCGAGCGGATGACCGACGGCGCGATCGAGGAGCTGCACTGCCCGCGCAACCCGCTGGACGTGCTGGCCCAGCAGATCGTCGCGATGGTGGCCCTGGAGCCGTGGCGGGTCGGTGATCTGGCCGTGCTGGTCCGTCGGGCCGCACCCTTCGCCGAGCTGCCCGACTCCGCGCTGCACGCCGTACTGGACATGCTCTCCGGCCGCTACCCGTCCACCGCCTTCGCCGAGCTGCGCCCCCGGCTCGTCTGGGACCGGGCGACCGACGTGCTCACCGGCCGCCCCGGCGCGCAGCGGCTCGCGGTGACCAGCGGCGGCACCATCCCCGACCGGGGCCTCTTCGGCGTCTTCCTGGCCGGCGCCGAGCGGGCCGCGCGGGTCGGCGAACTGGACGAGGAGATGGTCTACGAGTCGCGGGTCGGCGACGTCTTCCTGCTCGGCTCCTCCTCCTGGCGCATCGAGGAGATCACCCCCGACCGGGTGCTGGTCTCGCCGGCCCCCGGGCAGGCGGCCCGGATGCCGTTCTGGAAGGGCGACCAGCTGGGCCGGCCGGTGGAGCTGGGCCGAGCCATCGGCGCCCGGGTGCGCACCCTGTTGCGGCAGAGCGACGAGGCGGCGCTGGCCACGTTGCGCGCCGGCGGCCTGGACGACTGGGCCGCCGCCAACCTGATGGCCTACCTGCGCGAGCAGCGCGAGGCCACCCGTTCGCTGCCGGACGACCGCACGATCGTGGTCGAGCGGTTCCGCGACGAGCTGGGCGACTGGCGGCTGGCCGTGCACAGCGTCCTCGGTGCCCGGGTCAACGGGCCGTGGGCCCTCGCAGTGGGCCGCCGACTGGCCGAGCGGTACGGGGTGGACGCCCAGGTGATGCCCTCCGACGACGGCATCGTGGTCCGGCTGCCGGACACCGCCGACGAGCCACCCGGCGCCGACGTGGTGGTCTTCGAGCCCGACGAGATCGCCCAGCTGGTGGAGGAGTCGGTCGGCACGTCCGCGCTCTTCGCCGCCCGATTCCGGGAGTGCGCCGCCCGGTCGCTGCTGCTGCCCCGTCGCGATCCGCGCCGCCGCCAGCCGCTCTGGCAGCAGCGCCAACGTGCCGCACAACTGCTCGACGTGGCCCGCGAGTACGCCGACTTCCCGGTCACCCTGGAGGCCGCCCGCGAGTGCCTCCAGGACGTCTTCGACCAGCCGGCGCTGGCCGGGCTGATGCGCGACCTGACCGCCCGCAAGGTGCGGCTGGTCGAGGTGGAGACCAGCGCGCCGTCCCCGTTCGCCCGGTCGCTGCTCTTCGGCTACGTCGGGGCGTTCCTCTACGAGGGCGACGCGCCGCTCGCCGAGCGGCGCGCCGCCGCGCTCGCACTGGATTCCACGCTGCTCGGGGAGCTGCTCGGCCGGGTCGACCTGCGCGAACTGCTGGACCCGACGGTTCTCGCCGAGACCGAGCGGCAGCTGCGCTGGCTGACCGAGCAGCGCCGCCCGCGCGACGCGGAGGACGTGGTCGAGCTGCTGCGGGTGCTCGGCGACCTGAGCGACACCGAGCTGGCCGAGCGAGTCGTACCGGAGAGCTGGCTGACCGAGCTGGAGGCCGCCCGCCGGGTGCTGCAGGTCCGGATCGCCGGCGAGCAGCGCTGGGTGGGTGTCGAGGACGCCGCCCGGCTGCGCGACGCGCTCGGCGTGGCGCTGCCGGTCGGGGTGGCCGAGGCGTACCTCACCCCCGTGGCCGATCCGCTCGGTGACCTGGTGGCCCGCTACGCGCGCACCCATGGGCCGTTCGCCGCGGCGAGTTGCGCGGCCCGCTTCGGGCTCGGCGTGTTCGTGGTCGAGCAGACGCTGCGCCGGCTCGGCGCCACCGGTCGGGTGGTGTCCGGGGAGTTCACCCCCGATTCGGCTGGCGCCCAGTGGTGTGACGCGGAGGTGCTGCGGCTGCTGCGCCGCCGCTCGCTCGCGGCGCTGCGCCGGGAGATCGAGCCGGTGCCGCCCCGGGCGCTGGCCACGTTCCTGCCCCGCTGGCAGCAGGTCGGCTCGTCCGCCCGGGGGGTGGAGGCGCTCGCCGCCACGGTGGAGCAGTTGCAGGGCGCCGCGGTGCCGGCGTCCGCGCTGGAGCGGCTGGTGCTGCCCGGTCGTGTCGCCGACTACTCGCCCGCCCAGCTCGACGAGCTGTGCGCCAGCGGGGAGGTGGTCTGGGCCGGGTCGGGGGCGATCTCCGGCGGGGACGGCTGGGTCACCCTGGCGTACGCGGACACCGCGCCGCTGCTGCTCCCCCCGCCCGACGAGGCGCTGACCCGGACCCCGCTGCACGAGGCGGTGCTCGACGCGCTCGGCGACGGGCAGGCGCTGTTCTTCCGGCCGCTGGCCGACCGGGTCGGCTCGACCGACGACGCCGCGCTGACCGCGGCAATCTGGGACCTGGTCTGGGCCGGTCACCTCACCAACGACACCCTCGCCCCGCTGCGCGCGGTGCTCGGAGCCGGTGGGGCGCACCGCTCCCGGCCGTCCGCGCCGCGCACCCGCTACCGGAGGCCCGGCCGGGTGGCGCTGCCCACCCGGGGTGGCCCACCGACCGTCGCCGGTCGCTGGTCGCTGCTGCCGGAGCGGGACCTCGACCCGACCCGGCGCGCCGCCGCTCTGGCCGACGTGCTGCTGGAGCGGCACGGGGTGGTCACCCGCGGCGCGGTCATGGCCGAGCAGGTGGTCGGCGGTTTCTCCGCGGTCTACCCGGTGCTGTCGGCGCTGGAGGAGCGCGGCGCGGCCCGCCGGGGCTATTTCGTGGAGGGGCTGGGCGCGGCCCAGTTCGCGGTGCCAGGCGCGGTGGACCGGTTGCGTGCGCTGGCCGAGCCGGCCGACGGAGCCCGGGCGCGGGGCGGGCCGGCGACGGTGCTGGCCGCCACCGACCCGGCCAACCCGTACGGCGCGGCGCTGCCCTGGCCGGACCGGGTGATCGACTCCGGCGACGGCGCCGCCCCGGCGACCGGGCACCGGGCCGGCCGCAAGGCGGGCGCGCTGGTGGTGCAGGTCGCCGGTGACCTGGTGCTCTACGTGGAGCGCGGCGGCCGGACGCTGCTCTCCTTCACCGACGACGCCGACACGCTCGCCGCGGCCGGCAAGGCACTCGCCGACGCCGTCCACTCCGGAGCGTTGGGCGCGATGTCGGTGGAGCGGGCCGACGGTGAGGCGGTGCACTCCTCGCCGCTGCGCGACGCGCTGACCGCCGCGGGCTTCCGGGCCACCCCGCGCGGCCTACGCCTACGCGGCTGACCGCCCTCCTGGATGGGGCCGGCGCCGCCCGCGGCGGGTGACGATCGGCTGCGAACTCCCGTGCGGTGCCAACCACCGACCTGCTGCCAAACCCACCCCACCGGCCGGACGGCCAACGCCCGGCGCCACGGGCTCGGCGCTCAGCCGAGGTTGGCGAGGACCTTCTCGTAGCGCGTGCGGTCCCCGGCGGGAGTTTTCTCCTCCAGGTAGTTGAGCACCACCGTGCCGCGCCGGTACGACTGCCCGCTCCAGGTCTCCGCGATGTCACCGGCGCTGATCTCGTCGGGGAACACGTACACCGTGACGGCGTCGGTGGCGATCAGCTCGGAGCACCCCAGGCCGAGCCCGTCCGGCCCACAGTCGACCGAACGGTCCTTCGGGTGCGGCACCTTCAGGCCGGCGGCCTTGAACGCCTCGACGACCTGCTTCGCGCCGGGGGCCCCGGCCGACAGCTTGGGCAGCACCACCGGCGGCGGGCTGGCCGGTCGGCGCTCGGTCGGCCCCTGCGGGGCGACGGCGGGCGCGGAAGGGGCACCGCTGGCGCTGGACTGGTCCGTCGAGGGCGTCGCCCCGTCCGAAGGACCGGTGGCCGCCGGGGCCGAGACGGACGAGGCGGCGTCCGGCTGACCGGCGTCGTCACTACCGCAGCCGGCGGTGAGGGCGACGGCGACGGCGGGCAGGCTCCGATGTATCACCAGGGCAGTCTGCCCAACACCGCCCGGCGGCGGGAGTGGCCGGTCGGCCAGTGCCGTGTCCCATATCCGCCAGGAGCCGGTCGACCGAGCGACGCGGGCACGCGCCAACCCTGCGGAGCAGACTCGGCGACCGCAAACCTGCTCGACTGTGGAATGCTTCCCCGGTGGGTGAACACGTGGTTCCCGTGGCCTGTCCCTGCTGTGCCTCCCGGACCGGCGGCGGGACCTGCCCGGTCTGCTTCTGGACCGACGACGGTCAGTCCGACACCGATGCCGACGCGGTCCGGGGCGGCCCCAACGGCGACCTGAGCCTCTCGCACGCCCGCCTCAACTACGCCGTCTACGGCGCCAGCCACCCGCGCTACCAGGACATGGTGCGCCTGGCCCGCCCCGACGAGCGCCCGGACGGCGCCCGGCGGGGCTGAGCTCGGGTCAGCAGACCGGCACGGAACCGCCGTACACCGCGGAGATGTACGCGTGGCTGACGTACTGCCCGGCGGACAGGCGGTTCCACCGGGTGGAGGTGCGGTAGGGGCCGGCCACCGACTGGCCGGTGACGTAGCACTGGATCGGCACGTTGGCGAACCGGGCGGCGAGGCCACGGCTCGGGTACGACGTGCTGGCCCCGGTGCGGATGTTGAGCGGCCCGTCGCCGACCACACCGCGCGGCCCGCCACCGGTCCACAGGTAGGCCACGTCCACCCAGGCGTTGGTGGTCAGCCGCAAGCCGTCCCAGAACGTGCCGTCGGCCAGGTCGATGCCAGCCGGGTTGAGCACCGTACGCCCGAACTGGTCCCGCCCGCCGTTGTAGCCGGACTGGTACGCGGCCTGCGCCTCGGGCCGGCCCTGCGGCAGGTTCTTCCAGTTCTCCCGCACGGCCGACGGGTTCCAGTAGTCGTCGCGGGTGTTCCACGGCCCGACGTCCCAGACCGAGGCGTACTCGCAGCGGGAGCCGGTGGTGGTGCAGACCCGCACGGTGTAGTCGCCGCTGTTGAGCGGGGAGAGCCCGCGACGCGACGGCAACGCCGCGAAGTGGTCCCGCGGCTGCACCGTACGACTGTTGGCGGTCAGCTCGCCGACCAGCCCGATCCGGGTGGCGTACACCCGGTAGGTGCGGCCGGGGGTGGCGGCGGAGACGGCGGCGGCCGCGTCGGCGGTGAGCCGGACGCCGCGTACCGTCGCGGTGGCGCCGCCGGCCGGCGCGGTGAGCACCACCCGGGTCTGCACCCGGCTGACCGGCCGGTCGAAGACCGCGCCGGCGGTGGCGGCCCGCCACTCCGTCCAGCCGCTGACCCGCCATCCCCGGACCTGCGCCTCCACTGTGGCGCCGGCGGGGACCGAGGCGGTGATCTCGGCGCGGACCCGGGTGGCCGGCCGGGTGAGGGCGCGCGGGGCGGTCAGCAGCATTCCCTCGGCGACCGCGCTGTGGCGGCGCCCGGCGGCCCGGGCCTCCCGCAGCCGCAGCCCGGCGGCGCTGCGCCGGACGTTGACGTCATCCCGGTCGACGACGGACAGGTCGGCGTTCCACCGTTCGCCGCCCGGGGCGGCGGCGGTGAGGGTCAGCGGGTGGCCGACGGCGGGGGTGGCCGGGACGGGGCTGGCGGCGGGCACGAGCGCGGCGGTGAGCGCGAGGGTCAGGGTGGCGACAAGGACCGAGCGATTACGGCATCGGGGTCGTGCCATGGGCATTCTCCTCAGAACTTCCTGACCCTCGCATGTCGGGAGATCATGAGGAACCTGAGTACAAATGGCGACACATGCGAATCTTGCTCGAAGGAGGGAGGATGGCGGGGTGCCCGAAGGCGACACCGTCTGGAACACCGCGCGCGTGCTGCACCGCGCGCTGGCTGGCGCGCGTCTCACCGGCAGTGACTTCCGGGTGCCGCAGCTGGCCACCACGGACCTCACCGGTTGGACCGTCCGCGAGTCGGCCAGCCGGGGCAAGCACCTGCTGCTCCGCCTCACCGCCCCCGCCGGCCGGCCCGGGGTGGACGAATCGCACTGGACGCTGCACTCGCACCTGCGGATGGACGGCGCCTGGCGTGCGTACGCGCCGGGTGAACGCTGGAGCGGCCGGCCGGCGCACCTGATCCGGGTGGTGTTGCGCAGCCCCGGCGCGGTCGCGGTCGGCTACCACCTGCACGAGCTGGCCCTGGTGCCCACGGCCGAGGAGGACGGCCTGGTCGGCCACCTCGGCCCCGACCTGCTCGGCCCCGACTGGGAGCCGGCCGAGGCGGTCCGCCGGCTCTCCGCCCACCCGGAGCAGACCATCGGCGAAGCGCTGCTCGACCAGCGCAACCTGGCCGGCGTGGGCAACCTCTACAAGTGCGAGGTGCTCTTCCTGCGCGGGGTGTCGCCGTGGACGCCGGTGCGTGCGGTGCCCGACCTGGCCGGCACGGTTGCTCTGGCGCAGCGGCTGCTCGCCGCCAACCGGGGCCGCTGGACGCAGAGCACCACCGGATCGCTGCACCGGGGGCAGACCAGCTACGTGTACGGCCGTCGCGCCCAACCCTGCCGCCGCTGCGGCACCGCGATCCGCAAGCAGGAGCTGGGCGAACGTGTCACCTACTGGTGCCCGGTCTGCCAACCGGAGCACCCGGAGGCTCCCGCGCCCGCCTGACCACCCCACCCGGACAGGGGTCATCCCAGAAACGGACGATTGGGTAATTCCTAACCGGCCGTCGGAGTCGCATGCTGCGGTTGAGTGCTCACCGATCGTCAGAGTGCCGGGCCCGATCAGGTCGCCACGCCGGGGTGGCGACCCTCGTGCCCCGACCCCGGGGAGAGCCATGGCGATTTTCCGCAGACTCCGCTCCACCTGGTTCGAGCGGAGCGCCCGCGACAGCAACGGCGGCGCCAACGGACGGGTGGCGTCCGTGCCGGCCGCACGTACCGCCGAGGACGCCGCCCCGGCGCCCAGCCTCGACCCGGCCGTCGTGCCCCACTGCTTCGGCCCGGTGCCGAACTTCGCGCACAGCCCCCGACCGGCACGCGATCCGCAAGGGCGGGTGGTGCCGGGCACCGGGCTGCGCAAGTTCGTCGACGTGCTGCCCACCCCGGGTCAGCTGGGCCGCGGCGACCTCGGTGGGTACCTGCCGGTGGCGGTGCCGGACACGATCAGCTTCCCGGGCTGCGACTACTACGAGATCGGCCTCCAGGAGTACGTCCAACGGCTGCACCGGGACCTGCCGGCCACCCGGCTGCGCGGCTACCGGCAGCTGAACCTGGGCACCGACGCGTCGGGCCACAACACGGTGGCGCCACCGGAGCGGCCCTGGCACCTCGGTCCGATGATCCTCGCCCGCCGGGGCCGGCCGGTCCGGGTGAAGTTCATCAACCAGCTCCCCACCGGCCGGGCCGGGGAGCTGTTCCTGCCGGTCGACGACACGGTAGACGGGGCCGGCGGTGGCCCGCTGGACGGCCCGGCGCCGTACCCGCAGAACCGGGCGGTGCTGCACCTGGCCGGTGCGCAGACAGGCTGGACGAGCGCCGGCAACCCGGGGCAGTGGATCACCCCGGCCGGGGAGATCACCCCGTACCCGACCGGGACGGGTCTGACCCACGTGCCGGACATGCCGCCGCCCGGGGCCGGCGCCACCACGCTCTATTACCCGAACGAGCAGAGCGGCCGGCTGATGTGGTTCCACGACAACACCCTCGGCCTGGCCCGGCTCACCGTCTACGGCGGGCAGCTCGCGCCGTACCTGCTCACAGACCCGGCCGAGGACCAGCTCATCGCCGACGGGGTGCTGCCGGCCGACCAGCTGCCGCTGGTGATCGAGGACAAGACCTTCGTGCCGGACGACACCCAACTGGCCGCCGAGGACCCGACCTGGGACCGGGAACGCTGGGGCGCCCGGGGCAGCCTCTGGCACCCACACGTCTACCAGCCCCGGCAGAACCCGTACCGGTCCGGCGGGCGCAATCCGACCGGCCGGTGGGACTACGGACCCTGGTCGCGCAGCACCGCCCCGGACGGCACCCGTGGCGACAGCTGGCAGACGATGGACGGCTGGTCGACGGTGGACGGCTGGCGGGCTGCGGACGGCGTCACCGGCGGACCGCCGCTGACCGGGCCCGGCCCGGTGCCGAACCCGCACCACGATCCGGTCGGCGCGCCGGATGAGCCGCCGCTGGGCCCCGGCACGCCGCACCCGTCCGCGGTGCCCGAGGTGTACGGCGACACCCCGCTGGTCAACGGCGTCGCCTACCCGTACCTGGCGGTGCGGCCGCGCGCGTACCGGTTCCGGATCCTCAACGCCTGCCTGGACCGCAGCCTCAACCTCCAGCTCTACCGGGCCTGCTCGGACTCTCCGATGTGGACGGAGGACGACGCCTTGGCCGACGCCGACGCCGGTGAGGTGCCGATGGTGCCCGCCGTGCGGGCTGCGGACCGGCCGGCGGACTGGCCGACCGACGGGCGTGACGGCGGGGTGCCGGACCCCCGCGCCGCCGGGCCGGCGTTCATCCAGATCGGCAACGAGGCCGGGCTGCTGCCTGCTCCGGTCGTGCTGCCGAACCGGCCGATCGGCTACCGCTACGACCGCCTCGACCCGACCGTGCTGAACGTCGACGGGCACACGCTGCTGCTCGCCCCGGGCGAGCGCGCGGACGTGCTCGTCGACTTCTCCGCCGTACCGCCGGGCACCACGCTGATCCTCTACAACGATGCCCCGGCACCGCTGCCCGGCTTCGATCCGCGCTACGACCAGCACACCGACGCGCCGGACCGGACCGCCGAGGGCGGCCCGCCCCCAACCCAGCCGGGGTACGGCCCGAACACCCGCACGCTGCTCCAGTTCCGGGTAAGCGGAGCGCCGGCCCCGACGTACGACCTGGCGCTGCTGCGCCGCCGGCTGCCTCTGGCGTACGCGGCCAGCCAGCGCCCGCCGATCGTGCCGCAGCCGGCGTACGACCCGGCGTTCGGCACCCGGACCGCGCGGGAGACGAGCGTGCCGGTGCACGCCGCCACGGTCACCTTCACCCCGGCGGGCGTCGCCGGGCCGGTCAGCCTGCCCGTCGCGGTGAAGGCCGCGCAGCAGGTCTTCGAGCCCGGCCACGGCCGGCTGGCCGGCCGGCTCGGCGTCGGGCACCCGAACGCCGGGCCGCTCGTCCCGGCGACCCTGCCGCTCGGCCCGACCGACCCTGTCACCGAGGTGCTCTTCGCCGCCGATCCGGCCGTGCCGGTCGGCGCGCCGACCGACGGGACCCAATTCTGGCGGATCAGCGGCAACGTGCGGCAGACCGAGGCGCTGCGCTTCGGCGGCTGCGACGTGCAGCTGATCAACCGGGTCGGCTGGGACGGCACGCTCCGGCCCCCGCACGGCAGCGAGCTGGGCTGGAAGGAGATCATCCGGGTGAACCCCCGGGAGGACGTGGTGGTGGCGCTACGTCCGGTCGCACCGACGCTGCCGTTCAAGCTGGGCGACAGCGTCCGACTGCTCGACCCGGGCCGCCCGGCCGGCGCCCGGACCGGTTCGACCCCGATCAGCCCGGCCGACGGGCGACCCGCCCTGGTGGTGAACCAACTGGTCAACCTGGGCTGGGAGTACCGCTGGCACAGCCAGCTCGCCGGCCACCGCGACCTCGGAATGAACCGGCCGTTGGTGCTGCGGGTGGCGCCGAAGGCGCCCACCGGGCTGACCGCCACGCCGGTGCCGGGCTCAGCCACCGCGCTGCCGGCGATCGGGCTGGCCTGGACCGGCAACGGCGGTCGCCCGCCGGCCACCAGCCACCTGCTGCAACGGGCCACCGACACGACGTTCGGCGGCGAGGTCACCACCATCACGGTCGCGGCCACCGCCACCCGCTACACGGACGCGACGGTCACCCCCGGGGTCACCTACCACTACCGGATCCGGGCGGAGAACGCCGTCAGCTACTCGTCCTGGTCGAACAGCGTGCCCGCCTCGGTGCACCTGACCGCCCCGAGCGGGCTGGCCGCGGCGATCCCGCCGGCCGCGCCGCTGCGGGTGGCGCTGCGCTGGGCGAACCGCTCCTTCGCCACCGGCATCGACGTGCAGCGGGCCACCAACCCGACCTTCACCAGCGGCCCGGGCACCACCGCCATCGGCGTCGGTGACAACCACCTGGACGTCACAGTCGCCCCGAACACCACGTACTACTACCGGGTGCGGACCACGTACCTGGGTGCCGCGTCGGCCTGGTCGACGGTGGCCGCGGCGAGCACCCCACCCGCACCCGTCGCGCCGAGCGGGGTCGGTGCCACCGCCAGCGCGCCGGGACCGGACACCGCGACGGTGGTCCTGGTCTGGGCGGCGAGCACGCCGGCCGGTCCGGGGGCCGGGTTCATCGTGCAGCGGGCGCTGGACCCGGCCTTCGGCCGGGAGGTGGCCACCTTCACGGTGACGGGTCGCGGCTTCACCAACACCGGACTGGCCCGAGGTGTGACGTACCACTACCGGATCCGGTCGTTCAACGTCGTGGGCAGCTCGCCGTACACCGCCCGGATCCCGGTCACCACCCCGCCGTGACCTGGCGCCGGTTCGCGGCGCCCGGTCAGCGCGTGTACGGGCTCAGCGGGTGTACGGGCTCAGCGGGTGGGTGCGCGCAGCGGGGTGCCGACCGCGCGCAACTCGGCCAACGCCGAGGCCACGCCGTGCAGCAGGTCGGTCGCCTCGGTGAGCCGGGCGGCGGCCGGGTGGGCGGTCTCCGGTCGGGCGTCCTCGGCCAGGTAGCCGGCGGCGGCGACGACCAGCCGCTCGTAGGCCACGACCCCGCTCTCCAACTGGGCGGTCAATGCGCCGTGCGCCTCGGCCAGCGGCGCCCGCGCGTCGGCGGGGGCCAGCCGCAGCGCCCGTTCGACGCTGGCCACCCGCGCGGCCAGGTCACGCAGCGACCGGTCGGCGGCGGCAGCCTCCAGCACCGCCGGCTCGGCCAGCCCGGTGAGCCGGGTGGTCATCCCGGCCAGGGTGAGCGCTGCCCGATCGAGTCGGGCCCACTGCTGCCCGGCACTGGTGCCGCGCAGCGCGATCCGGCTGCGGACCCGGCGTACCTCGGCCAGCACTCCGGAACCGACCGGCAGCCGCTCGACCGCGGCCACCAGCCGGGCCCGCGAACGGGCTGCGGCCTCGGCCGGGTCCAACGCGGGGGGCGCCGGCCGGGCGGCCAGCGCGCGCAGGTCGACCCAGCGCCAGGCGGCCAGCGCCACCGCGCTGCCGGCGGCGCCGGCCCAGGCCGCGTCGGGCAGACCGAGACCGGCGTACGGGGTCAGCACCGCCGCGGCGCCGCCGAGCCCACCGGCCAACACGCTCCACCGCCGCGCGGACCGGCGCAGCCGGTCCAGCCGACGGAAGTACCGCGTCCGCTCGTCTGCCACGCTGACCTCCTCGGGCCGGTCGTTCAGCCGGCGGCGGTCGGGTCGCCGGTGCCCCGTTCGCGGGCCATGCTGGCCCGGAGCTCGTCCAGCCGGGCAGCGGCGGTCGGGTCGCTGGCCGGGCCGGCCGCGCCCGTCGTCTCGCCCTGCGGCACCGCCGGTCGCTGCGCCGCGCCGCCGAGCTGTTCCCCGGCCATGCTGGACCGGATCTGCTCCAGCCGGGCCGAGCCGGCCGAGTCGATGCTCGCCTTCTGGATCTCCAACATCCGGCCCTCGACCGAGTTGCCGGCCAACTCCGCCCGGCCCATCGCGTTGGCGTACCGCCGCTCGATGCGGTCGCGGACCTCGTCCAGGGACGGGGTGGTGCCGGGTGCGGTCAGCGACGACATCGACTCCAGCGAGCGGGCCACCGTCTCCTGCATCTTGGCCTGCTCCAGCTGGCTGAGCAGCTTGGTACGCTCGGCGAGCTTCTGCTGGAGGATCATCGAGTTGTTCTCCACCGCCCGACGGGCCTGCGCGGCGGCGCCCAGCGCCTGGTCGTGCAGGGTCTTCAGGTCCTCGGTGGCCTGCTCGGCGGAGACCAGCTGGGTGGCCAGGGTCTGCGCCGACTGCTCGAACCGCCCGGCCTCGGCCTCGTCACCCTTGGCCCGGGCCTGGTCGGCGAGCACCAGGGCCTGCCGGGCGTTGCCCTGCAACCGCTCGACCTCGGACATCTGCCGGGACAGCTTCATCTCCAGCTGACGCTGGTTGCCTATCACCGCGGCAGCCTGCTGCACCAGCGCCTGGTGCTGACGCTGCGCATCCTCGATGGCCTGCTGAATCTGCACCTTGGGATCGGCATGCTCGTCGATCTTGGCACCGAAGAGCGCCATCAGGTAGTTCCAGCCCTTGACGAACGGGTTCGCCATCTCCGCCGTATCCCCTCAGTAGCGTCGATCCACCGTGGCCCGGCCGGATGGACCTGCCGACCACGACCCGGCCGGTCTCCATCGTCCCAGCCGGAGGCCAACGAGGCATCCGTACCGGGCGGTCGACGGCACCGGCAGCTCCTGCGGGCCACCCTACGCGGCCGGGGCCAACTCGCCCATGGTCAACCGGAAGGACGGGCTCAGGCGGCGCAGACCACGTCCCGGTCGCGCTCGGTGGGGCGGACTCGGGTGCTGCGCAGCGTGGCCTTGAGCGGCGATTCCTGGCGGACCGAGACGGCGACCTTGCCATCGGAGGTGACCTGGCGAACGCCCCGGTTGGTGTTCCTGCGAACGGCGGGGGCGGCGCCGACGGGCACGGCCTCGGCCGACTCGTCCTGCATCGGGACCAGCACCCCGGGCATCTGCTCGGCCAGCGCGACGGTGTCGCTGACCTCGCGCAGCAGCTCGGACAGGCGGGCGCCGAGCGCGTCGCAGATCGCGGCGAGCAGCTCGCTGGACGGCTCCTTGTGCCCGCGCTCGATCTCGGAGAGGTAACCAAGGCTGACGTTGGCGGCGGTGGACACCTCGCGCAGGGTGCGCTGCTGCCCCTGCCGGCGCGCCCGCAGTGCGTCACCGATCACCCGGCGTAGCAGGACCATCGCACCTCCCCCTGAGGGATACCTCTCGCTCGGCGTCCCGCGGCCGGTCGCGGCGGACCGCGCCGGCCCCGAGCGCCGAAGCCTTCCCGCAACCGTACCCGGTGTAGGCCCGGGCGACATCCCGCCCCGCCCGTCGGTTCGCCCGGGCCGGCTCACCGTCGCCCGGCCCCGGCCGTTCCCGCCGCGGCGGCGCTGGCGGTCCCCGCCGCCTCCGCGGCATCCGCGGCGTCCGCGGCGTGGATCCGCTCGCCGAGCAGCCGCAAGGCCTCGGTCACCGCCGCCGATCGGACGTGGTCCCGGCCCCCGTCCAGGTCGAGCTGGCGCACCTCACCGCCGTCCGGGCCGGTGACCGCGACGTAGACCAGGCCGACCGGCTTGCCGTCCTGCGGCTCGGGACCGGCGACCCCGGTGGTGGCGAGCCCCCAGTCCGCGCCGCAGCGCTGCCGGCCACCCTCGGCGAGCGCCGCCGCCACGTCCGGGTCGACGGGCCCCCGCTCGGCCAGCAGCTCGGCCGGTACGCCCGCCAGCTCGGACTTCAACTCGGTGGCGTAGACCACCAGCCCACCCCGGTAGACGTCGCTGACCCCGGCGATCTCCACGATCGAGGCGGCGAGCAGCCCACCGGTGAGTGACTCGGCCGTGGCCAGCGTCTCGTGCCTCTGCGACAGGCTGTGCACCACGCCCGCGGCCGGACTGCCGACCTCTGGACTGCCCGCCGGCCGTTCCCGACCCTCATCCCGCTCCATGCACCCGTCCTTCCCCACCCATTCCCACCCAACCCTCCCCCGACCGGTGGCGTCGATCATGAAGTTACTGCCCCGACACGCCGCGCCGGACGGCGATAACTTCATGATCGACGGGGCGACGGCGGGGGCGGGGTCCGTGGGGGCGGGGTGGGGTCAGCGGGGGCGGCGGAGGCGGAGGGCCTGGGCTATGTAGTCGAAGCCGGTGGCCACGGTGACCAGGACGGCGGCGCCCATGATCCAGGGGCCCACGGGGGCGAGGGCGGCCGGCATCGGCCAGAGGTACCAGGCGATGGCCAGGATCTGGAGCGCCGTTTTGACCTTGCCGCCTCGGCTGGCCGCGATCACGCCGTGCCGAATCACCCAGAACCGCAGCCCGGTGATCCCCAGCTCACGGACGAGGATCAGCGCGGTCACCCACCAGGGCAGCCGGTCGTACCAGGAGAGCAGCACCAGGGCGGCGCCCGTGAGCGCCTTGTCCGCGATCGGGTCGGCCACCTTGCCGACCGAGGTGACTAGCCCGAACCGGCGGGCGATCCAGCCGTCCACCAGGTCGGTCGCGGAGGCGACCGCGAAGATCAGGCAGGCCGCCATCCGCCAGCCGGCGTGGGTCATCCCGGCCATGATCACCGAGGCGGCGAAGACTGGCACCAGCACCAGCCGTAACGCGGTCAGCGCGTTGGCCGCGTTGAGCACCGGCACCCCGGGAACCACCCGAGGCGGCGTGGACTCCGTCGCCCCGGTCACCGCCTCGCCCCACTCGGACCGCCGTGGCGTTCTCGACACCGCACCACCTGGGTCCCCCGCTCCGCTCGGGCCCGCCGTCACCGTGCCGCGCCGGGCGCCGCCGAGATCATCTCATCCGGCACGGCGAGCAGGTCCACCCCTTCGGTGCCGGTCACCCTTGCCCGCACGAGGTCACCCGGGCGCAGCGCGGCCAGGTCGACCCCGCCCTCGACCGGGGCGACCAGAGTCGTCGAGCCGTCCACCTCCGGCGCCTGGTGCGCCGCCCGGCCCTCCACCACGCCATCGACGATCGAGTCGACCAGCACCTCGACGGTCGAGCCGAGCCGATCCTCCGCCCGCTGCGAGCAGAGCTCGTCGGCGAGCGCGCTGAGCCGGTCGTAGCGCCGCTTGATCGTCGCGGCGGAGACCTTGCCGGGCAGCCCGGCGGCCTCGGTGCCGTCCTCGTCGCTGTAGTCGAACATGCCGATCGCGTCGAGCCGGGCCTCGGTCAGGAAGCGGACCAGCTCGTCGACGTCGCCGCGGGTCTCGCCGGGGAAGCCGACGATGAAGTTGCTCCGGGCGCCCGCCTCCGGGGCCAGCGCCCGGGCGCTCGCCAGCAGCTCCAGGAACCGGTCGGTGGAGCCGAAGCGGCGCATCCGGCGGAGCACCGGCTCGCTCGAGTGCTGGAACGACAGGTCGAAGTACGGGGCCACCCCCGGCGTGCCGGCGATCGCCTCGACCAGCCCGGGCCGGGTCTCGGCCGGCTGGAGGTAGCTCACCCGGACCCGGACGATGCCGGACACCGCGGCGAGCTGCGGCAGCAGCTTCTCCAGCGCCCGGGGGTCGCCCAGGTCCTTGCCGTACGAGGTGGAGTTCTCGCTGACCAGCACCAGCTCCCGGACGCCGGACTTGGCCAGCCACTCCGCCTCGGCGAGCAGCTCGTCCGGGGTACGCGAGACGAACGCCCCACGGAAGGCCGGGATGGCGCAGAACGCGCAGCGGCGGTCGCAGCCGCTGGCCAGCTTCAGCGAGGCGACCGGGCCGGTGTCCAGCCGGCGGCGCAGCACCTGACGCAGGTGCGCCGGGGTGTGCTCGTCGGTGTCGACGGCCGTGCGGGCCGGGCTGCCGTGCCCGGGCAGCGACACCGCGGCCTCGCGCCGCTTAACCGGGGTGAGCGGCAACAGCTCCCGCCGGTCCCGCGGGGTGTGCGCGGTGACCTGCTCGCCGGCGACGACCGCGCTAAGTCGGGCGGCGATGTCCGGGTAGTCGTCGAAGCTCAGCACCGCCTGCGCCTCGGGCAGGCTGTCGGCCAGCTCCCGGCCGTACCGCTCGGCCATGCAGCCGGCGGCGACCACCTTCGCGCCGGTCTCGGCGGCGGCGAGCAGGGTCTGGATGGAGTCCTGCTTGGCCTTCTCCACGAAGCCACAGGTGTTCACGACCACCACGTCGGCGCCCTCACCGTCCGTGGTCACCTGCCAGCCGTCGGCGTGCAGCCGGGCGGCCAGCTCCTCCGAGTCGACCTCGTTGCGGGCACAGCCCAGGGTGAGCAGGGCCACGCGACGGCCCTCGGCGGCGGACGACAGCTCCAGCGGCGTCGGACGCGCCGAGCTGGAAGGGGAGGTGGCAGACACCATCCGAGGGTACCGGGCCGACCGGGGAAGCCCGTGCACGCGGGCGGCCGGGAGATCGGGCGCACTCCTGCGCCCGTACCTCGGCACCTCCTTCGGGCCCCAGCCCGCTCCTCAGCCCGCCCCGCTGTGCTGCGGCGCGGACTCGCTCGGCAGCCGGGACAGGGCGGTGGAGAGCAGCCCGGCGAGCTGTTCGGCCTCGAATTCGCCGGCGCCCGGCCCGCGGACCAGCAGCAGCACGAGGTCCCCCCGCCGGCCGACCACCCGGTCCGGCCCGGCGTACGCCTCGTCACCCACCTCGGGCAGCGGGACACCCGTGCTCCGCCCGACGGTCAGGTTGAACCGGGCCATCGTTCCCCGGGTGACCTGGAGCGCGAGGACGGTCGCCCCGCTGCCGTCGACGAACGACGCCATGCCCCGCACCTGACCGGTGCTCGTGGCCGGTCTGACCAACGACACCCGCCGGCCGGTCGCGGCGCCCACCTCCGTCGCGCTGAGCAGGCGCTCCGGCTGGACCGCGCCGTGGGTCGCCGTGGCGGGCAGGACGCTGCCGGCCGGCGGCTCCTCCTCGGCGTACGCGTCCGGGTCGGCCTGCTCGGGCGCCGCGCGCTGGACGGTCACCCCGAGCACCCGCCGGGTCCACGGCCGGACCCGTGCGGTGACCACGTCACCGAGCCGACACTCCCCCGCGATCTGGTCCGGGATGATCCACGCACGGAGCCGCTCGGCGTGGCCGTCGTCGATGACGAGGTAATGGTTGATCGTCCGTCCCGGCCCGTCGTCCGACGTCTGCCGCTGCCACACCTGGTGCCAGAGCACCTCGCCGGTGACCGTGGCCGGGGCCACCAGGTCGACCAGCGCCCGGAGGAGGAGATACCCGGCGAGGCCGAGCAGCGCGAACCCGAGCAGGACGAAGCCGAGCGTGACCGGGCGGAGGTCTGTGAACCCCGTCGAGCCGGCCGACGAGTCCCCGGTCGAGGCGAGGAACACCCCGCCGACCACCCGGGCGAACGTCCAGCCCAGCAGGCCGGCGATCAGCGCCCGGAAGACGACCCAGCCCAGCGGCTGGCCGTACCGGGGCAGCCCGCGCGGATAGCTGACGCTGACCCGACGCCACCCGCCCCCGTACGACGACCAGAGCTGTTTCCGGTCGGCCATGCCCAAATCGATCACCTGCGAGGCCACCCGGGTGACGCCGAGTGCGGCCCCGTACGGCAGATAGCGGTCCCAGACCGTGACGGCGGCGGGCGGCAGGTCGGCGAAGCTCTCGTGCCCGGCGAGCCAGGCGCGCAACCCCAGCCAGCGGGCGGCGGCGGCCTGGCCGGCGGGGGTGTCCCGTTCTCCGAGGTCCCGGCCGGCGAGGCCGGCGAGCGCGACGATGGTGACGAGGAAGGCGGCGACGGGAGCGAACGGGTCCTCGCCGGAGCGGGCCACATAGTGCCAGACCCCGCCCGCGACCCCGCCGGCGGCGACAGCGCCGAGCACGGTGAGCAGGACAACCAGTGCCCGAGAGAACCGCCGACGGGAGAGCCCGAGCCGCTGGGCGTCGGCCACGATCGACCGGCGCAGCCGTTTGGCCCACGAGGCGGATCGGTTGGCGTCCGAGAATCCCAGTGCGGTCAGCGGCACCATCCCGTCGACCGCGCGGGCCGCCACCCGGTCGAAGACTTGCCGCTCGTACCGGTTGAGGTCGTCGGGGGCGCGGCCGGTCAGGTGCACCGTGGTGTGCCGGGGATCGGGGCCGGCCTGGCGCAGCTCCAGGTAGCGGCGCGCGGCGAGGTCGAGCAAGGTGGACTCGGCTGCGTCCACGGTGAACTGCCAGCGGTTGGCCAGCAGGCTGACCACGGCCGGCGGCTCCTGCCCGGGGAACTCCATGGCAGCGGGCGCTGAGGCCACGGCGGCGGGCCGACTGGCCAGCCGGGTGATCCCGTAGACCAGCGCCCAGAGGGCGAGGCCCGCGACCGGCAGGCCGATCTCGACGACCGGGTCGGAGAATTCCAGCACGGCTAGAACCGGACGGAGACATCGGTGCGCTCCGGACCGGTCGCCTCGAAGTACGACTCGGGACGGAAGCCGCCCAGCCCGGCGATGACGTTGGTGGGCAGGGTCCGCACGGCCGTGTTGAGCGATTGAACGGCCGAGTTGTAGAACTGCCGCGCGTAGGCGATCTTGTCCTCGGTGGCGGCCAGCTCACGCTGCAGCCCGGCGAAGTTCTCACCCGCCCGCAGCTGCGGGTACGCCTCGGCGACGGCGAACAGCCGACCGAGCGCCTCGGTCAACGCACCCTCGGCGTCGACCCGCGCCGGCCCACCACCCGCCACCGTCGTGGCCGTGACCCGTGCGGCGGTCACCGCTTCCAGCGTCGCCCGCTCGTGCCCGGCGTAGCCCTGCACCGTCGACACCAGGTTGGGGATCAGCGAATGCCGCCGTTTCAGCTGGACGTCCACCTGCGCCCAGGACGCCTGCACCTGGGCCCGCAACCGCACGAGCCGGTTGTAGCCGCCGACCGCGACGACCAGCAGCACGACGACGAGCACCACCAGGACAGCTACCAGCACCAGCCCGAGGTTCATGACACCTCACGTTCAAGTTGCTCCGCCGGCCCCGTCGCGGCGGTCGCCTCCATGATGATCGGTTCCCGGGGCCGGCAACTCCGCCCGGTCGCCTATGCGACCGTCCACTGTTCGGTCAGTCCCGATCGCGCCAGCTCGCGAACCGGTCAGCGCGTCGCGGCTCCCACCCGGGTCAGCCGGTCGAGCAGGAAGACCTCGGTCCCGGCCAGACCGGTGGAGCAGAAGACGGAGACCTGGTCCACGGTGGTTCGGCCGGGGACCGCGCCGGCCAGGACGCCGCCCAGGTCAAGCAGCCGCCCGGCGTACGGGGGCGTGGCGGCGAGCATCGGCGGCCGGTAGTCCTTCGCCTGGGCCGGCGAGTCGGTAACCAGCAGGTCGGCGGCGTCGAGCAGGTCGGCACCGAACTCGCTGCGATCGCGCTGCTTGAAGCCGACCGCGTTGACGTGCGTGCCGGGGCTCAGGTCGGCGGCACAGAGGACCGGGGTCGGGCTGGTGGTGGCGAGCACCACCATGTCCCGCCCGGCCACCGCCGAGCCGGGGTCGGCCACCGCGCGGGCCGGCACGTCCAACTCGGCGCGGACCCGGGCGGCGAAGGCGTCCCGCCGGGCGGCGGAGCGGCTGTGCACCACCACCTCGCGCAGTGGGCGGACCGCCGCGGCGGCCCAGACCTGGGTCCACGCCTGCCGACCGGAGCCGATCACGCCGAGGGTGGCCGCGTCCGGTCGGGCCAGCGCGTCGACCGCCACGCCACCCAGCCCTCCGGTACGCCGGGAGCCCAACTCCTCGCCGATCGCGACGGCCCGGATCGCGCCGGTGCGGGCGTCGTGCAGCACCACCAACTGTTCGCCCTGCGGGTGGCCGAAGGTGTCGTACGAACGGAAGCCGTACCACTCGTCGACTAGGTGCCCGGCGGTGAGCACCATCCGCCCACCGCTGAGCGAGGCGGTGGCCCGGGGCGGGGCGACCAGCCGCCCGTCGTACGCGGCCAGCAGGGCGGCGCGCATGGCGTCGACCGTGGTGGCGGCGTCCAGCACGGCGGCGACCTCGGGGTCGGCGTAGAGCAGGGTCATGACCGCCATACTGCAAGTTGAAGTGAGGTGCAGGTCAACGCGAGGTGGCGGGGGTCACCGAGCCGTCGGCGGACCGGGGCCGGTGCTAGCGTCGGTGCCGGTGGCCCGGTCGTCCGTGGCCGCCCCGGACGAGTGGTGGGCGTACCCGGTCAGGCCAAGACGCCCCGCGTGACGTGCAGACTCCACTCGTCCCGGCGCGACAGCCCGGGCGCTCCCCGTGAGGTGAACGATGGCCTGGCTGGTATTGGTGATCTCGGGACTGCTGGAGACGGCCTGGGCGATCGCCCTGGAACGCAGCGCCGGCTTCAGCCGGCTGATCCCGTCGCTGGTGTTCGCGGTGACCCTGGCGCTGAGCATGGGCGGGCTGGCGTACGCGCTGCGGGAGATCCCGATCGGCACCGGGTACGCGGTCTGGGTCGGCATCGGCGCGGTCGGCACCGCCCTGGTCGGGATGCTGGCGCTCGGCGAGTCGGCGAGCCTGCCCCGGATCCTGTGCCTGCTGCTGGTGGTGGCCGGCGTCGTCGGTTTGAAGATCTTCCACTGAGTACCGCGCGGCGCGGCGCCGGTACGCGTGAGCAGCGCCCACAGTGGGTAGAGATCGATCCGTCACGACAGGCTCTCACCCGGAGGCAGACATGGCCGACATGCCCAGCACCGCCCGCCCGCGCAGCAACGCCGCCCGGATCCTCACCATCGTGGGCTTCGTCTTCGCAGTGCTCGCCCTGCTGCTCAACCCGATCATCTTCGGCGTGCTCGGCGTGATCGCCGGCATCGTCGGCGCGGTGCTCGGCGACAAGCCGTTGGGCTGGTACGCGGCCGTGGCCAGCGTCGTCGCCGCGGTGATCAGCCTGGTGATCATCTCCGCGCTGATCAACAACTGACCACTTCTTCCGCCACGGGCCCGCCGGACACCGGCGGGCCCGCCGCGTTGCCCGGTCAGTCCCCGCCGCCGCGCAGGCCGACCAGGACCTCCTCCAGCTCGTCCGGCTTGACCAGCACGTCGCGCGCCTTCGACCCCTCCGAGGGCCCGACCACGCCACGGGTCTCCATCAGGTCCATCAGCCGGCCCGCCTTGGCGAAGCCGACCCGCAGCTTTCGCTGGAGCATCGAGGTGGAGCCGAACTGCGAGGTGACCACCAGCTCGACCGCCTGCGTCAACAGGTCGAGGTCGTCGCCGATGTCCTCGTCGATCTTCTTCTTGGTGTCCTGTGCGGGGGCCAGCACGTCCTTGCGGAACTCCGGCTCGCGCTGGCCCTTGCAGAACTTCACCACATCGGCGATCTCGCGCTCGGTGACCCAGGCGCCCTGGATCCGCACCGGCTTCGAGGCGCCCATCGGCAGGAACAGCCCGTCACCGCGGCCGAGCAGCTTCTCCGCGCCCGGCTGGTCGAGGATGACCCGCGAGTCGGCCAGCGAGGAGGTGGCGAACGCCAGCCGGGACGGCACGTTCGCCTTGATCAGGCCGGTCACCACGTCGACCGAGGGGCGCTGGGTGGCCAGCACCAGGTGAATGCCGGCCGCCCGGGCCAGCTGGGTGATCCGGACGACCGAGTCCTCCACGTCGCGCGGCGCGACCATCATCAAATCGGCCAGCTCGTCCACGATCACCAGCAGATACGGGTACGGACGCATCTCCCGTTCACTGCCCGGCGGGGCCTTGATCTCGCCGTTGCGTACCTTGCGGTTGAAGTCGTCGATGTGCCGGACCCCGTTGGCGGCGAGGTCGTCGTAGCGCATGTCCATCTCGCGGACCACCCAGTCCAGCGAGTCGGCCGCCTTCTTGGCGTTGGTCACGATGGGCGTGACCAGGTGCGGGATGCCCTCGTAGCCGGTCATCTCGACCCGCTTCGGGTCGATCAGCAGCAGCCGCACCTCGTCCGGGGTGGCCCGGGTGAGGACGGACACCAGCAGTGTGTTCAGGCAACTGGAGTTGTGCGTGGGGATGCACGCACGACTGGCCAGGTACAGGTGGCTCGGGCTGTCGACCTCGATGCATCGGACGGGTACCGAGGGGATCGGCCGCACGTCCACGATGTAACGCCGCGAGGTCGTCGCGCGCGTACCGATCACCTGGCGGCTTGCTTTGCGCGTCAGCCGGAAGACCTTGTCAGCCGGGGTGAAGTGAATCCGATAGCAGGTGGAGGTCAACTCACTCCGACCTTTCACCCGCTTGGTCGTCATTGTGGCCTGGTAACCGAGCCCGATGATCAACTCGAGAGCATCCTGCGCCAGACGCTCATTGGTGAGTGCGAGCTCGACTCCGCCTTGCGCGGAAACCGTGCCATCGGTGTCCAGCAGACCTGCCAGCAGGGCTCGCCGCTGCTGCTCAGAAGATCGCAGATAGCTGGCAGGGATGTGTTTCGTACCGAGCTCGCGGAACAACTGCCGCAGCGTCCGGTATCGGTCACGGGAAGGAGCTCCCGGCTCGATGTGGCTCGGCGGCTGAAGCCTTTCCTGACCGCGGGCCGCCAGACACACCGCGGAAAGGCCGACCCCGACCTGCCTGGCCGCCCGAGCGAGGCTCACGCCCCGGGTGAATAGCTCCACAGCCTCGGCGATTCGCCCGTCCCGCTCCGGCCTGTTCGAGATCGTGTACTGCATCCGGCTGGCGGGATGCTTTGTCACGACGTACCCGTCCAGACGAATGTTGTCCAGCAACTCCTCTTCGTCGCACGTAAAACCCGCCGACCCGGTGGTGCCATCACCCAGCCAGCAGCCCAAGGTGTACGGCGCGATCGGTAGATCCTGCTCTGGATAGTCGAGCGCTCCGCACACTGCCACCGCGTGATTGGTCCAGGATCCGCTACGCCCGACCACCCGTAGCGAGGCTGCTATCTCTGCCGTCGTGACTGGTCGATCGTCAAAGCTGAGCCTCCGACCTGATCGTCCCGGATCTGCGACAAGTTCGCGCAATGCCTGGTAGACCCGATGACGGGAATAGGTAGGGACCCGCCGGGTCACCTCGCGACCACCCCGCAGGTAGCTGGTCAGGGCGTTCCCTGGCTCCTTAGGCAACCCACGCACGATCCGGTACAGCACGTTCCGGAACTGCTGGCCGACATCTGCGATGACCTCGTCAGTCGACACCGGTCGATCGAGATCCGACAGCACCGTGTCGGCTCGTGCAGTCACCCGCTGCACATCATTGACGGACCAGTAGGAACCATCCTTCCAACGGTGGGTTCGCTGGGTCCGGCCAGCCCTCGTCGTCGTCTGCCACTGGTGCTGGGCGTCGGCGACGATGACCGTGCCGTCAGAAAACTCCACCTCGTAACAGGGGCGGTCATACATGACCGCGGTGGCGGCGACGATGGTGCACGGCCGGCCCTGCTCGTCGAACACCTTCCCACCTACCCGGAGAGCACCCATGGTGGACCATCCGTCAGGCGTAGGGATCGGTGTATCGAGGGCCAGTGCCTTCCCAGCGCCCGTGGCTCCCGCAATGAGGATGTGCGGCATCTTGGCGAGGTTGGCCACCACGTAGCCGCCCTCGATGTCCTTGCCGAGCGCCACGACCATCGGGTGGTGGTCGCTGGTCGCCGCCCGCGAGCGCAGCACGTCGCCGAGCGCGACGTTCTCCGGGTCGGTGTTGGGGATCTCCACGCCGACCGCGCTCTTGCCCGGGATCGGGCTCAGGATGCGTACGTCCGGCGACTTGACCGCGTACGCGATGTTGCGGGACAGCTGGGTGATCCGTTCGACCTTGACGCCATGCCCCAGCTCCACCTCGTACCGGGTGACCGTCGGCCCCCGGGTGAAGCCGGTGACCGCGGCGTCCACGTCGAACTGGTCGAACACCCCGGTCAGCGCGGCGATCACCTCGTCGTTGGCCTTGCTGCGGGTCTTCGCGGCGGCGCCGGCGCTGAGCATGTTGGCCGGCGGCAGGGTGTAGTCGCCGGCCAGGCCGGTCAACGCGAGCTGCTCGGCGCGGGTCGGCGCGGGCGAGTGCTCCGGCGGCTCGGCCGGCTTGCGGCTGGCCGGCACCTTCGCCGGCGCCTTGCGCGGCAGCACCATCGTCTCCTGGAGGTCGGCGCCGTCCAGGTCGTCGAAGTCGTCCGGGTCCACCGGCGGCGGCATCCGCTTCGCGGGTCGCTTGCGCGCCGGCCGGACGGCCGTCCCGTCCGCCTCCTCCTCGGTGGCGTCCGGCGAGGCGACCAGCCCACCGGCGAGCAGGCCCAACCGCTCGGGGATCTTGTTGATCGGCGTGGCGGTGACCACGAGCAGGCCGAAGAGCAGGAGCAGGATCAGCAGCGGCACCGCGACCCACGCGGTGACCGCGCGCTCCAGCAGGCCGCCGACGCCGGCGCCGAGCAGGCCACCGGCGAAGTCACGCTGCACCGTGTCGACCGGGTCCTGGCCGATCTGGAGCAGCGCGGCGGTCGACACGAGCAGTGAGCCCCAGCCGATCAGCCCCCGGCCCCGGTGTGCCGGATCGGCCGGTTGGCGCATCAGACGCCAGGCCCCGATCATCAGCAGCACCGGCAAGACCACGGAGATCGCGCCCAGGAACAGTCGCACGGTGTCGGCGAGCCGCGTGCCGACCGGGCCCGCCCCGGAGAACCAGAGCGCGACGGCGCTGAGCAGGGCGAGGCCGAACAGCAGCAGACCACCGCCGTCGCGGCGGTGCTCAGGGTCGAGGTCGCGGGCGGAGGCGGCCTGCCGGCCGGCGGCCCGCACCGCCCACCCCATTCCGTGCGCCAGCCCCATCCACAGTGCACCGATCGCGCGGCCCACGTAGACGGCCGGTCCGGGCCGGGAGGCCGCGGTGCGGCGCCGAACCGGTGCCCGGGTCTTCTTCGCCGGTTGACGGGCACGGCTGTTGGTGCCACCGCGCGGCGACGCGCCGCGTCGCCGGCTCGCCTGAGAGGTACGGCCCGCCATAGAGTCACGGTAACGGCGGGACCCGGCAGATCGCCGCTTTTCCGGGTCGTGTCCGCGCGTCGCAGCACGGACCGCGCCGCCGGCCGTGATATCCGCCTCAGGAGGGATGCCCGATGGCGTCGCCGGGATTCGAGGACGATCCGCTGGCCGGGCACCCTGACGCGTTGCGTCCGCTGACCGGCGAACTGGTCGCGGCGGTGCTCGCCGCGCGCGGCCGGCCGGTCGGTCGAGCCGTCAACGGCGACCTGGTGGGCCGCTTCGACGACAACCTGATCTGGTTCCTGCGCCTCGGCGGGGACGGCGAGCTGCTCCAGGTCCGCACCCTGGTCGCGCCGACCTTCTCCATCGAGCAGGTGCCCGCGCTGTACGCCTTCTGCAACTCCTGGAACCACGACCGGCTCTGGCCGAAGGCGTTCGTGCACGTCGACGACGACGGCCGTGCTCGGGTCTGTGGTGAGGTGATCACCGATCTGGAACGCGGAGTGACCCCGCACCAGCTCGACCAGCTGCTCGACTGTGGCATCTCGGCCGGCTGCCAGCTCGCCGTGGCGGTCGGCCGGTTGCCGGGGGCGGTGCCGGCATGACCGGCCGGGAGGAGTCCACGGGCAGCCGGACGGATGATCCCGGCGTTGCGCGCAACGGCCCCGCTGAGCGGGTCGCCGTCCGTCGCGTTCCGGCGCTGGTGGCCGCGCTCGCCGACGCCCGGGACCTGCCCGACGGGCCGGGGCGGCTGGTGGCCCTGGAGCGGCTCGCCGAGCGGGCGGACGCCGCCGGAGACGCGCGGACCGCGGTGGAGGCCCGCTTCGCGCTGATCGAGGCGTACCTGCTGCACGGAGAGCGGTGGCGGCTGGTCGAGCCGGTACGGCGCTGCCGGGCCGCCGCCGATCACCGACCCGAGCTGCTCGCCGACGCCGAAGCCGGTCCGCTACTGCGCTACCAGCGGTACGCGGTGGAGGCGCTGCTCGGCACTCCCCGGGTCGGGCTGGACCAGACCCGGTCCCTCCTGGACGACCTGGCCCACCGGGTCGGCGTGGACGGGCCCGACGCGCCGACCGTCGCGGAGCTGCGCTGCCGGATCGCCGATCACCTCGGTGACGAGCCCACCGCCCGCCACTGGTACCAGCGCTGGGCGGGGACGCGTCCCGGGCCGACCGGCGGTTGCCCGGGCTGCGCCCCGGCCCGGCGCGCGGAGCTGCTCGCCGGCTGGGGCGAGTGGCGAGCCGCGCTCGCCGAGCTGCGGGAGTGCGCCGACGAGCCGGAGGACTGCACCGACCAGCCCGAGCGGGCGCTGGTCGCGGTGCTGCTGCCCGATCTGCGGGCCGGTGAGCCGGAGCGGGCCGCGGCGGCACACGTGCGGGCGTACCGGCGGCACCGGCGCGAGCGCGCGGCGTTCCCGCACCTCGCCGCGCACCTACGGTTCTGCGCGTTGGGCGGGCACCTGGAACGCGGGCTGGACGTCCTGGCCGAGCAGCTGCCCCGGTTGGACGAGCCCACCGACGACCTCGCCGCGATGGAGTTCGCCGCCGCGGGGGCGCTGGTCTGCGGGCTGGCCGTGGAGGCCGGCCTGGGCGGGCGGACGGTGCACCGCCCGCCGTACGACGGGCGGCCGGCCACCGAGCCGAACGTGGCGACCCTCGGCGCGCTGCTGCTCGGGGTCGCCAGTGAGCTGGCCGGCAGCTTCGACGCCCGCAACGGCACCGGCCACCACTCCGGGCGGATGGCTGCCTGGCTGGCCGAGCGTCCACTCGCCGAACCGGTCCCGCTGCCCGCCGACGACGAGCCCACGGAGGGGCCCGGTGACGGGCCGGGCGAGCAGGAGCTGGTGGCGCTGACCCTCGACATGATCACGTCGGCGCTGGACCGGCGCGGCGACCAGTACCTGGTGGACGAGGGCGCAACGGTGGTCGGGCGGTGGGGTGCCGCGGTGATTCAGTTCCGTCGGGCGGGCGAGAGGGGCGAGGTGCTGCACGCCCGGGCGATGGCCGTCCGCCGACTGCCGGTGGCGCGGCGCGCCGAGGCGTACGCCTTTTGCAACGCGTGGAACCACGACCGGCTGCTACCCAAGGCGTACGCGCACGACCTCGGCGAGGAACTGGTGCTGGCCGGCGACGTGGCCACCGACCTGGCGCACGGGGTGACGCCGGCGCAGCTGCTGGTGCTGGTGGACGCCGCGATCGCCACCGGCGTCGCGTACGCCGAGGCGGTCGCCGCGCTGCCCTGACCAAGGGCGACGCCCGCCGGCGCACGAGGTGCCGGCGGGCGTCGCGACGCGCGGTGTCAGACCTCGACGACGGTGGGCACGATCATCGGCCGACGACGGTACGCGTCGTTGACCCACCGTCCCACGGTTCGCCGGACGATCTGCTGGAGCTGGTGCGGGTCGGTGATGCCGTCCGCGGCGGCCCGGTTGAGGGCCTCGGTGACCAGCGGGATCACCGGGTTGAACGCCTCCGGGTCCTCGGAGAAGCCCTTCGCGGACAGGGTCGGGCCGGCGACGACCTTGCCGGTGACCGAGTCGACGACCACCGTGGTGGCGATGAAGCCGCCGTCGCCGAGGATCCGTCGCTCGGTGAGCAGGGATTCGCTGACGTCGCCGACCGCGAGGCCGTCGACGTAGACGTACCGGCTCTTCACGTGCCCGACCAGGCTGGCCCGGCCCTCGACCAGGTCGACCACGTCGCCGTCCTCGCAGAGCACCACCCGGTCGGCGGCCACCCCGGACTCGACGCCGAGGCGGGCGTGCGCACGCAGGTGGCGCCACTCGCCGTGCACCGGCATCAGGTTGCTGGGCCGGACCACGTTGAGCAGGTAGAGCAGTTCACCGGCCGGGGCGTGCCCGGAGACGTGCACCTTGGCCACGTCCTTGTGCACGACCACCGCGCCGGCCCGGGCCAGCCGGTTGATCACCCGGTAGACCGAGGTCTCGTTGCCCGGCACCAGCGAGGAGGCCAGCACGACGGTGTCGCCGGGGGCGATGGTGATGTGCCGATGGTCGCCGCTGGCCATCCGGCCCAGCGCGCTCATCGGCTCGCCCTGCGACCCGGTGGACATCAGCACGATCTGCTCGGGCGGCAGCGTGGTCGCCTCTTCGATCCCGATGACCAGGCCGGCCGGGATGTTGAGCAGGCCGAGGTCCCGGGCGATGCCCATGTTGCGGACCATCGACCGACCGATCAGCGCCACCTTGCGGCCGTGCTCCGCGGCGGAGTCGAAGACCTGCTGCACCCGGTGCACGTGCGAGGCGAACGAGGCCACGATGATCCGGCCCTTCGCCTTCGCGAAGATCGAGTCGAGCACCGGCCCGATCTCCCGCTCCGGGGTGACGAAGCCGGGGATCTCCGCGTTGGTGGAGTCGGACAGCAGCAGGTCGACGCCCTCGGCGCCGAGCCGGGCGAAGCCGGCCAGGTCGGTGATCCGGCCGTCCAGCGGGAGCTGGTCCATCTTGAAGTCGCCGGTGTGCAGCACCAGGCCGGCCGGGGTACGGATGGCGACGGCCAGGGCGTCCGGGATCGAGTGGTTGACCGCGAAGAACTCGCACTCGAACGGGCCGAGCCGTTCCTTGCCGCCCTCCCGCACGGTCAGCGTGTACGGCTGGATCCGCCGCTCGGCCAGCTTCGCCTCGACCAGGGCGAGGGTGAACTGTGAGCCGACCAGCGGAATGTCCGGTTTGTGGGCGAGCAGGTAGGGCACCGCGCCGATGTGGTCCTCGTGGCCGTGGGTCAGCACGATCGCCTGGACGTCGGCCAGCCGGTCCAGGATCGGGCCGAAGTCGGGCAGGATCAGGTCCACACCCGGCTGCTCGACGTCGGGGAAGAGCACCCCGCAGTCGACGATCAGCAACTTGCCGTCGTATTCGAAGACGGTCATGTTCCGACCGATGGCGCCGAGCCCGCCGAGCGGGATGATCCGCAGGCCACCTTCCGGCAGCGGCGGGGGCAGTTCCGCCTCGATGTGCGCCTCGGTCACGCGTTCACCTCATTCTGCGACGCCGTCACTCGGCGCCCATCGTGTCGTTCGATCATTCGGGTAGCTCCAGGCCCGCTGCCGCGAAGTCCGCGCGCAGCTGGGCGATCTCGTCGTCGGTGGCGTCCACCAGCGGGGGTCGCACCGGGCCGGCGGGCAGGCCCAGCGACGCCAGGCCCGCCTTGACCAGGATGGTGCCCTGGGTGCGGAAGATGCCCGTGAACAGCGGCAGCAGCCGTCGGTGCAGGGTCAGCGCGGTCGGCATGTCCCCCGCGTCGTACGCCTCGATCATCTGTGCGGTCAGCGCCCCGGTGAAGTGCGTGGAGGTGCCGACCAGGCCAACGCTGCCGACGGCCAGCGCCGGCAGGGTGAGCGCGTCCTCGCCGCTGTAGAAGGCGAGGGCCGTGCGGCTGGTCACCCAGCTGGTGGCGGTCAGGTCACCCTTGGCGTCCTTCACCGCGACGATCCGGCCGTGCTCGGCGAGCCGGACGAGCGTCTCGGTCTCGATGGGCACGCCGGCGCGGTGCGGGATGTCGTACAGCATCACGGGCAGGCCGGTCGCGTCGGCCACCGCCGTGAAGTGCCGCAGCAGCCCGCTCTGCGGCGGCTTGTTGTAGTACGGGGTGACCACCAGCAGGCCGTGCGCACCAGCCTTCTCGGCGGCGGCGGCCAGCTCGATGGTGTGCCGGGTGTCGTTGGTGCCGACGCCGGCGACCACCTTCGCCCGGTCACCGACGGCCTCCGCCACGGCCCGGATCAGGCGCTCCTTCTCCGCGTCGGTGGTGGTGGGCGACTCACCGGTGGTGCCGTTGACCACCAGCGCGTCGTTGCCCTGCTCGTCGACCAGGTGGCTCGCCAGCCGGGCGGCGCCGTCGAGGTCGAGCGAACCGTCGGGGGTGAACGGGCTCACCATGGCCGTGAGCAGCCGCCCGAAGGGGCGGGACACCGGTCGGGCAGCGGCGGCAGGGCGGTCGTGCGTCATACCCTCCAACCTAGCGGACGACCAGCCGGGGCCTGCCGGGGAAGGCCTCAGGACGCCTCGTGCGGGCTGGCCGCCACCTCGGTGCCGTCCGGCAGGGTGGAGATCTCCAAGTCGGCGAACACGTTCGGCGCGACCCCCTGCAGCTGGCGCAGGCACTCCACGGCCAACTCACGGATCTCGACGTCAGCCTGCTCGGTGGCCCGCATCGCGATGAAGTGCCGCCACGCCCGGTAGTTGCCGGTGACCACGATCCGGGTCTCGGTGGCGTTGGGCAGCACCGCGCGGGCCGCCTGCCGGGCCTGCTTGCGGCGCAGCGTCGGGTTCGGCTCGTCGGAGAACCGCTGCTCCAGCCCCTCCAGCAGCTCGTTGTACGCCCGCACGCTCGCTTCGGCGGCCTCCACGAAGCGCTTGTGCAGCTCCGGGTCGTCGGCGATCACCGTCGGCTCGACCATGGCCGCGTCCCGCTCCGGGACGTACCGCTGGGAGAGCTGCGAGTACGAGAAGTGCCGGTGCCGGATCAGCTCATGCGTGAAGGAGCGGGACACGCCGGTGAAGTAGAAGGTGACCGAGCCGTGCTCCAGCACCGAGAGGTGCCCGACCTCCAGGATGTGCGCGAGGTAGCCGGCGTTGGTGGCGGTCGCCGGGTTCGGCTTCTTCCACGACTGGTAGCAGGCCCGGCCGGCGAACTCGGCGAGCGCCTGGCCACCCTCCGCGTCCGTCGACCACGGCACGTCGTCCGGGGCCGCGAACTGGGTCCACGCGATCAACTTGACCTGGGGCTGCACCATCTCCGGCATGCCTGGGACTGTAGTGGTCCCCGGCCGCTCACCCAACTCGGGCTCGCGGTGGCGAAAGCGCCTGGCGGCAGCCAAATCGCCGACACGTCGCGGTCATCGTGGCCGCACGGGTGTCCAACGTCTCGACAAGCTGGCTCACGCCCGCCAGTCCCGGGCACCTCTCCGGTTGCCTGTAGAGCTGCCCCGGATCTGGGGCAGCTCTACAGGGGCACGACACGGTCCTACCTCGCCCTGGGCGAACCCGCACGGGCTTTCAGCCGCGCCACCGGCGGACGGGAGCCTGGCGGACGGGTCAGACGTAGAGCGAGGTGAACGGCGCCCAGGGCAGGTTGCGCAACACCGAGAAGGCGAGCCACGCCGCCAGGAAGCCACCGATGACCTTGGAGCTGATCCGCAGCTCGGGCAGCCGCCAGCCGAACGCCTGGTTGCCCGCCCAGGCCACGAAGAGGTACGCCAGGAACGGCAGCGCGAAGACGAACAGGAAGTGGTGCCGGGCGGCGGCCGGCAGGTCGCCGTGCAGCACGTACCAGAGCGCGCGGGTGCCGCCGCAGCCCGGACAGTCGAGCCCCGTGGTCAGCTTGAGCAGGCAGGTCGGCGCGGCGTCCGGGGCGGCGTGGGTCGGGTCGCTGAGCAGCGCGTAGCCCATGCCGGCGGCGACGCAGCCGACCGCGGCCAGCGGCACCGCCCAGCGCGGCGAGCGCTCGTAGAGCCGCAGCACGAACCGGGTGAGCCGGTCCGGCTCGGGGACCGGGTAGCCACCCGGCGGGCTCGTCGGCCAGCCGGCCGGACCGGTGCCGGTGGCACCGGCGGACGGGTCGGCGGTGACCGTCGGGGTCGACGCGAACGGCTGGGCGTCCGGCCACGGCTCGACCGCACCGGGCGCGGGCTGTGGCTGGTCGGCCGGTCCGGGAGCGCTCGTCACGCGCTCACGGTACACCGGACACGCCGGCCAACGCGGCGGTGAGCGGACCGGCCAGGTCGCCGGCCGCGGGCGGCGCCACCGCGTCCAACCCGAGCCAGCCGGCGAGCCGGTACAGCTCGGCGGCGAGCGCCACCGCGGTCTCCCCCGGGTCGGCGCCGGGCTCGACCCACGCGGCCGGCACCAGCAGCACCCCCTCCCTGCGGTCGGCCTTCAGGTCGACCCGCGCGGTGAACCGGTCGCCCTGGAGGAAGGGCAGCACGTAGTAGCCGTACACCCGCTGCGGCGCCGGGACGTAGATCTCGATCCGGTAGGTGAAGTCGAAGAGCCGCTCGGTGCGGCCACGCTCCCAGACCAGCGGGTCGAACGGGCTGACCAGCGTGTTGCCCCGGATCCAGCGCGGCAGCCGGGCGCTCGCGTGCAGCCAGGCCGGCTGCCGCCAGCCCGGCACGGTGACCGGCACCAGCTCACCCGCCTCGGCCAGCTCCGCGACGGCCTGGCGGGCACCGGCCAGCGGCAGCCGGAAGTAGTCGCGCAGCTCCGGCTCGGCGGCCACCCCGAGCGACTGGGCGGCGAGGGCCACCAGGGTGCGGTACGCCTCGGCGTCGGTCGGGGTCGGCGCGGCCAGCACGGCGGCCGGCAGCACCCGCTCGGGCAGGTCGTAGCGGCGGGCGAAGGAGGTGCTGCGCTCCGCGGCGGCCACCTCGCCGGCCCAGAACAGATATTCCAGGGCGCGCTTCACCGCCGACCAGTTCCACCCCCAGTTGCCGGTCTCGCGGGGCGCTTCGTGCTCGATCTCGGCGGCGGTCAGCGGACCACGGGCGGCCACCTCGTCGCGCACCCAGGCGACCAGCTCCGGCCGATCCTGGGCGATCCGCCGCATGCCACCCCAGGACTCGCTGTGCGCCCGGGCCATCCGCCAGCGCAGCATCGGGTGCAGCCCGACCGGGACCAGCGACGCCTCGTGGCCCCAGTATTCGAACAGCTCCCGTGGGCGGCGGTAGGCGGCCTGGTCGAGCAGCGTGGTCGGATAGGGCCCGAGGCGGCTGTAGAGCGGCAGGTAGTGCGCGCGTTGCAGCACGTTGACCGAATCCATCTGGATCAGCCCGACCCGGTCGAGCACCCGGCGCAGATGCCGACGGGTGGGCACCCCGGTCGGCGCCGGGTCGGCGAAGCCCTGGGCGGCGAGCGCCACCCGCCGGGCCTGGGCGAGCGAGAGTGATTCCGGTGCGGCCATCGTCGGCGACCTTAAATCATCGGTACGACGCCGGTGCGGGAAGCTGGACTCCGACCGTCACCGAGGCATAGAACGGTGCAATGCTGACCATCCGCCGGGAGGAGCCGGACGACGCCGAAGCGGTCGCCCGGGTGCACGTGCACGGCTGGCAGGCGGGCTACGCCGGCTTCATGCCGGACGAGGTGCTCGGACGGCTCAACGTGGTGGCCTGGGCGCAGCGCCGCCGCGACATCGGCACGGCCGACCCCGAGCATCCGTTCACCACCCTGCTCGGTGAGGTGGACGGGCTGGTCGTCGGCTTCGCCACCTTCGGGCCGTACCGCCGCAACCAGGACCGCGACGACCTGGACCCGGCGGTCGGGGAGGTGCTGGCCCTCTACGTGGAGCCGGCGTGCTGGGGCGACGGCACCGCCGCCGCGCTGCTGGCCGCTGCTCGTGCCGGGCTCGTCGAGCGGGGCTGGACCGGCTACCGGCTGTGGGTGCTGACGGACAACCGGCGGGCCCGCCGGTTCTACGAGCGGGCCGGGTTGTCACCGGACGGTGAGCGGTCGACCTACCAGGTGCCCCTCGCCGGTGGGTGCCCGCCGGTCGGGCTGGTCGAGCTGCGGTACGCCGGCCGCCTCGACGACTGATCCGCCCGGGGTCAGCCACCGGCGGATCGGCAGGAAGGCCAGCAGCGCCAGGCTGATCCAGACGTAGGCGTTGCTGCCCAGGAATCCGTCGACCCCCGTGAAGTCCTTCTCCCAGAACCAGACGGTCCGGCTGATCAGCAACGCGTACCCGATGGTCGCGGCGACCAGCAGGACCCACCGCCGGCGGCCGGCCGGCGCCGCCATCGCGTTGTCGACCAGCAGGATCAGCGCGGGCAGCAGCCAGACCAGGTGATGCACCCAGGTGACCGGGCTGACCAGACACATCACCGCGCCGGTCAGCGCCAGACCGGTCGCTTCGTCGCCCGTCGCGACGGCCGTCCGGGACCGCCAGGCCCACAGCGCCAGGGTGCCGAGCACCAGCAGCAGCCAGAGCAGGGTGCTCGGGTGCTCCGGGTCGAGCCGGGCGACCACCCCGCGCAGCGACTGGTTGGACACGAACGCCAACTCGCCCACCCGGCCGGTGTTCCACAGCGCCTCGGTCCAGAACTCCCGGGAGGCGTCCGGGAAGAGCGCGCCGGCCAGCAGCGACACCCCGGCGGCGGTGCCGCTGGCGGTGAGCGCCGCCCGCCAGCGCCCCGTGACCAGCAGGTAGACGATGAAGATGCCCGGGGTCAGCTTGATCGCGGTCGCCAACCCGATGCCGACCCCCGCCCACCGGTTGCCGGCGGGCAGCAGCCGCAGCAGGTCCACCGCCACCAGGAAGAGCAGCAGGGTGTTGACCTGGCCGAAGTTGACCGTCTCCCGCATCGGCTCGAACGCGGCGGCCAGGCACAGCGCCACGGCGAGCGCGAACCACCGGGTCCAGCCGGCGCGGCGGGCGATCGGGTCGACCAGCCACCAGATCACCACCGTGGTGGTGACCACGCTGGCGAGCACGCTCACCACGATCGCGGCCGTCCACGGCAGGTACGCCATCGGCAGCATGACCAGCGCGGCGAACGGCGGGTACGTGAAGCCGTACTGGGTACCCGGCTTGAGGTAGTCGTAGATCTCCCCGCCGTCGTGCACCCACCACGTCAACGCGCCGTAGTAGACCTTCAGGTCGAAGAAACCGTGTCGGACGGCCGCGACGGCGAGGAACGCGGTGACCGCCGCGGCGAGCACCACCACCCCGACGACCTGCGCGGTCGTCCTGTTGGCACCCTGCGCCACCGTCGCCTCCCTCGCCCTGCGTAGGCTTCCGTCCCATGGCTCTCGGGTACGTCCGCCCGGCGCGTCCCGAGGACGCCGGCGAGATCGCACGCATCCAACTCGCAACCTGGCGGGTCGCGTACCGCCGGATCCTGCCTCGGCACGTGCTCGACAACCTGGACGAGGCGTTCCTCGCCCGGCAGTGGAGCGCCGCGGTGCAGGAGCCGCCCTCGGGCGCGCACCGGGTGCTGGTCGCCGTCGAACAGGCCGAGCAATCGTATCTGGTGGGGTTCGCCGCTTCCGGCCCGGCCGACGCCGAGGCGCTGGCCCCGGGCGAGCCGGCCGAGGCGCTCGGCCCGGACGTGGCCGCGGTGACCGACCTGCTGGTCGAGCCGCGCTGGGGTCGGCGTGGGCACGGCAGCCGGCTGCTCGCCGCCGCCGTCGACCTGTGGCGGGAGGACGGGTTGAGCCGGGCGGTGGCCTGGGCGTTCGAGGGTGACGAATCGACCCGCAAGTTCCTCACCAGCACCGGCTGGGAGCCCGACGGCGCGGCCCGCGCGCTGGACGTCGACGACATGCTGGTGCCCCAGGTGCGCCTGCACGTGGCCGTCCCGGCCGAGAAGGTTCCAACCGACGAGCAGCCCGGCGCCTGACACGCGATCCAGCCGGGTCGCGCGGCGCGTCCGGGCCGTTACGGCGGCCGATGTCACACGGGTCGCCTAACGTCGGCCCCATGAGCGCAGCGACCGCGCCGGTGCCGGCGCCGACCGCGGACGGCCGGCTGGAGGAGTTCCGGGTCGAGCTGACCGGCTACTGCTACCGGATGCTCGGCTCGCTGTACGACGCCGAGGACGCGGTGCAGGAGACGCTGCTGCGGGCCTGGCGCGGGTGGGACGGCTTCGACGGCCGGTCCAGCCCGCGCACCTGGCTCTACCGGATCGCCACCAACGTCTGCCTGGACCTGCTGCGCGGTCGTCGGCGCCGGGCCCTGCCGATGGACCTCGGCGATCCGTCGTCACCGGTGGCCGCGGCGCTGGGCGGTCCCGAGACCGGCTGGGTGGAGCCCGCCCCGGACGCGGCAGTGCTGCCGGCGGCGGCCGATCCGGCCGAGCTGACGGTGGTTCGGGAGTCGGTCCGGTTGGCGTTCGTGGCCGCGCTCCAGCACCTGCCGGCCCGGCAGCGCGCGGTGCTGATCCTGCGGGACGTGCTGCGTTGGCGGGCCGAGGAGGTCGCCGGTCTGCTCGACACCACCGTGCCCGCGGTCAACAGCGCGCTGCAACGAGCCCGGGCCACGCTGGCCGACCGGGTCGGTGACCCTCCGGGCCGGCCGCTGGATCGGGAGCACCGCGACCTGCTCGACCGCTACGTGCAGGTCTTCGAGCGCTACGACGTCGACGCTCTGGTGGGCCTGCTACGCGCCGACGCCGTCCAGAGCATGCCGCCGTACCGGATGTGGCTGCGTGGCGCGGGCGACATCGGTCGTTGGCTGGTCGGGCCGGGGGCGGGCTGCCGGGGCTCCCGGCTCATCCGGGTGACGGCCAACGGCGGCCCCGCCTTCGCCCAGTACCGGCCCGACCCGGCGGGCGGGCACCGACCGTTCTCGATCCAGCTGCCGGAGGTCGCCGGTGGCCGGATCACCCGCCTCACCCACTACCTCGACCCGGGGCTCTTTCCGCGCTTCGGCCTGCCCGCCCGTCTCGACCCCTGACCGTCCGGGCCGGCCGGGCGATGAGTTCCGGCCGGCGACATCGTCCACCCCTCGTACGCCGACAACGAGGAGACCACCGTGTTCACAGACACCAAGGCGTTCAGCGGATTCTCGGTGGACGACACCGGGCGCGCCGAACGGTTCTACGGCGAGACGCTCGGCCTGCGGGTCACCCGGGACGACGCGATGGGCGGGTTGCTGACCCTGCACATCGCCGGGGACCGGCCCGTCCTGGTCTATCCGAAGAACGACCACACCCCGGCGACCTACACGGTGCTCAACTTCCCGGTCGACGACATCGACCGTGCGGTCGACGGGCTGATCGCGCGGGGGGTCCACTTCGCCCGCTACGACGGGATGCCGCAGGACGAGAAGGGGGTCATGCGCGGGCAGGGGCCGGCCATCGCCTGGTTCACCGATCCGGCCGGCAACATCCTGTCCGTCCTCCAGCAGAGCTGACCGGTGGGGCGGCTCCGCACGTCGGGGCCGCCCCACCGGGGCAGGTCAGCCCTTGTCCGAGCCGTCGTTGGCATCCCGGACGAAGTACCGCTGGAACACCACGAAGATGATCGCGACGGGGATGGTGGCCAGCAGCGCCGCGCCCAGCTTGAGCGGATACTGGGTGCCGCTGCCGAGTGAGCCGCTGACCAGGTCGGCCAGCCCACGCGGCAGGGTGAACAGGTCCGGGTCCTGCACCGACACGAGGCTGTGCGGGAACTCGTTCCAGGAGCCCTGGAACGACAAAATGGTCAGGGTAATCAGCGCCGGTTTCGCCATCGGCAGCACCACCGACCAGAAGGTGCGGAAGATGCTCGCCCCGTCGATCCGGGCGGCCTCCTCCACGCTCAACGGGATCGATTCGAAGAACTGCTTCATGATGAACACGCCCGCCGCGTCGGCCAGCAGCGGCACCACCAGACCCGCGTAGCTGTTGTAGATGCCGAGCTGGTTGAGCACCAGGAACTTCGGGATCAGCAGCACCACTCCGGGCACCGCCATCACCGCGATGACGGCGGCGAACAGCCCGCCGCGTCCCCGGAACCGCAGCCGGGCCAGCGCGTACCCCGCGAGCGAGTCGAAGAACACCCGACCGAGGGTGACGAGCACCGTCACCAGCAGTGAGTTGCCCAGCCAGAGCGGGAAGTTCGTGCCGCCGAAGATCCGCTCGAAGCCGGCCAGCGTGAGCGGGTCCGGGAACGGGGAGAGCGGGTTGGCCGCCGCGTCGGGCTCGGTCTTTAGCGAACTGCTGATCTGGATGACGAACGGGTAGAGGAACACCAGCCCGAAGAAGATCAGCGTCGCGTACCCCAGGAAGCGGGTGGCCAGGGTGCGCGCCGCGCGCTGGTCGCGCCGCGCGGGCGCCACCGGCGGCCGGTCGGTCAGCACGGCCATCTCAGGACCTCCCCGGTACGCGCCGACGCCGCCAGCCGCGTCGCGGCCGGTCGGTGTCCCGCTCGGCGAGCACTCGGCGCTGGATCAGCGTGAGCACGATGATGATCAGGAACAGCACGAACGAGATCGCGGCTCCGGAGCCGTAGTCGAAGTCCCGGAAGGCGGTCCGGTACGACAGGTAGGCCGGGGTGAGCGTGGTCTTGGCCGGGCCGCCCTGGCTCATCACGTACACCTGGTCGAAGACCTGCCAGGAGCCGATCAGGCCGAGGGTGAGCACCAGGAACATGGTCGGCCTGATCAGCGGCAGGGTGACGTGCCGGAACCGCTGCCACCGGGACGCGCCGTCGAGGGTGCTCGCCTCGTCCAGCGTGACCGGCACGTTCTGCAGGCCGGCCAGGAACATCAGCATGAAGGTGCCGGAGGTGGTCCAGATGACAAGAGTGATGATCGACATCATCGCCACGCTGGGACCGGCCAGCCAGTCCCACCAGCTCAGCCCGAACGGGCCGCCGTCGGCCAGCGCCGCCGGGGGCGAGTCGACGCCGACCGCTTTGAACAGCAGGTGCAGCACGCCCCGCGAGTCGGCGAACCACTCCGGTCCGTCGATGCCGAGGACGTTGAGCAGCGCGTTGACCGCGCCGGAGTTGGCGAACAGGAACAGGAACACCACGCTGATCGCGACCGAGCTGGTGACCGAGGGGAAGTAGAAGGCGCTGCGGAAGAAGCTCTTGCCCTTGAGCATCCGGTTGTTGACGACCAGCGCCAGCCCGAGCGCGAGCACGGTCTGCGCCGGCACCACGATCGCCACGTAGTAGATGTTGTTGCGGATGCTGGTCATGAAGTCGCGGCGGGCCAGCCCGTCCTCGGTGAACAACTGGGTGTAGTTGTGCCCGCCGACGAACGGCACGTCGCCGGTGAACGGGCTGCCCTGGCCGTTCCAGTCGGTCAGGCTGACCCAGAGCGCCATCAGGATCGGCAGCAGTAGGAACAGCCCCAGGATGACGATCACCGGCGCGACGAAGAGCCAGCCGGCGACGGTCTCGTTGCTGCGGATGCCGCCTCGGCGTCGGCGGGGGCTCTCGCCGGACGCGGTCGCCACGGCGCTCAATGTTTCGGTTGCCATCTCCCCTCCCTCCCTGTCTCGGGCCGACGGTGTAAGGAAGGGCCCCTTGTTATCGCCTGGTGCATAAAAAGGGCCCTTCCTAACACCTCAGCTGGCGCCGAGCGCCGCCTTGGCGTTCTTGTCGAAGTTCTGCAGCACGGTCTTTGGGTCACCGTTGACCAGGCCCTGCAGACCGGTGTCGAGGTCGCCGAGGACGCTGTCCATCTTCGGGGCGTTCACCGGGCCCTGGGCGTACGCGGCGCCGTCGATGAACGGCTTGTCCGCCGGGAAGGCGCTGGTGTACTGGTCGCGCACCGACTGCCGGGACGGCATCACGCCGAACGCCTTGGCGAAGGCCATCTGCTGCTCGCCGCTGGTCATCGCCTCGACGAACTTGATCGCCTGGTCCTTGTACTTGCTCTTGGCCGCGATGCCCCAGCACTGGGTGAAGGAGAGCGTGCCCTGGCCCTTCGCGCCGGCCGGCAGCGGGACGACCTTGTACTTGATGTTCGGGAAGTCGTTCTGGAGGGCGCCCTTGATCCAGTTGCCCTCGATGGTCATCACGGCCTTGCCCTTGCCGAACGCCTCACCGGACCAACCGGCGTCAAGCTGCTTCGGGTACTTGGCGAGGCCCGTGGTCAGCATGGTCTTGACGTACTGGAGGGCCGCCAGGTTCTCCGGGGTGTCGGCGGTGGCCTGCTTGCCGTCCTTGCTCATCAGCCACCCGCCGTTCTGCACCATGAAGGCGCCGATCCGGTCGCGGGTGTCACCGAGGGCCAGCGGGACCTGCCCCTTGGCCTTGATCTTCTGGGCGGTCGCGGTGAGCTGGTCCCAGGTGGTCGGCACGTCGGCGTCGGTCAGCCCGGCCTTGGTCCACAGGTCCGTGTTGATCTGCAGGGCCAGGGTGGAGAAGTCCTTGGGCGCGCAGTAGAGCTTGCCGTCGTAGGTGAAGGCGGTGCGCAGGCTCTCGTAGAAGTCGCTCGTGTTGCTCACCTTGTCGCCGTACGGCTCCAGGGCCCCGACGCTGGCGTAGTCGGCGAACCGCGCCGCGTCGACGTAGAAGACGTCCGGTGGGGTGCCACCGGCGAGGGCCTGACCGAGCTGCTGGGTGAGGTCCTGCGCCGGGGTGACCGTGGCGGTGTTGCCGGAACTGCCGGCCCACTTCGCCGCGGCGTCCTGGACGGCCTTGGTCTCAGCCTCGCCCGAGGAGCCGATCAGGATCTGCAGGCTGGCCGGGCCGCTGGACTGGGTGGCGTCGCCGGAGGAGTCGTCGAAGCCACTGCCGCAGGCCGCAGAGCCGAGGAGGGCGACGGCGGCCAGGCCGGCCACCGCCGCCCGGGTGAGGGTTCGAGGTGCCATGGGTTTCTCCTGGTGGGGGAAGGGACTACGCGGTGTGCCGAAGCGCCAGCGCGGGCTGGAGCAGCACGTGGGCGGGGGTCTCGTGGTTACCGTCGAGGACCCCGGTGAGCAGGTCCACGCAGCGGGCGGCGGCCTCGCCGAGCGGTTGGCTGACGCTGGCCAGCCCGACCGCGGCGGCCACCGGGGTGTCGTCGAAGCCGATCACCGACACGGGCGGGTCGACGCCGCGGATCGCCTGGAGGGCGCCGAGGGCGAGCGAGTCGCTGGCACAGACCACGGCGGTCGGTGCCACGGTGACGAGCAGGTCGCGCATCAGCCGCTCCCCCTCGGCGATGCCGTCCTCGGTCTCCCGGTGCAGCCCGGTCGGGTCGATGCCGGCGGCGCGCAGCGCGTCGCGCCAACCGGCCCGGCGGTCGTCGCCGACGCCGGAGCCGAGCGGCCAACCGATGAACGCGATCCGCCGGTGCCCGGACGCCAGCAGGTGCCGGGTGGCCTGGGCCGTGCCGGCCGCGCCGTCGACGTCGACCCAGGGATGGGCGTCGAGCGCGTCCCACGGCCGGCCGAAGGTCACGAACGGCACGTCCCGGCCGGCGAGCCAGGCGGTACGCGGGTCGCCGTACTTCGTGCCGACGAGCACGAACGCGTCCAGCTCGTACGTGCCCAGCAGGTCGTCGTAGGTGGCGATCTCCCGCTCGTCGTCGGTGGCCGTGTAGAGCAGCACCCGGTAGCCGGCGGCGTCGGCGGTCTCGGTGAGGCCGTGCAGGAAGCGGTCGAGCACCGATCCATTGATGCCGTCACGGGTCGGCTCGATCCGTGCGGCGATCAGCCGGGACCGGCCGGTACGCATCTGCCGGGCGGCCTGGTTGGCCCGGTAGCCGAGCGCGCTGATGGCGTCCTGGACCCGTAGCCGGGTCTCCTCCCGCACGATGTGCGGGGCGTTGAGCACGTTGGACACCGTCTGGCGGCTCACTCGGGCGTGCCGGGCCACCGTCGCGATGGTCACCTTTTCGGCCACTTAATCCCTCTCGCCATCTTGAACGATCCAATCTGGATAAGGCAGGATTAGATCGTTCAAGTTTCTGGAATGTTTCGCACTTTGCACCGCCAGGGGCGCGTTGTCAAGACGTCCGTCCCGCACCCTGAGGATCTGGAGCCACACCGTGATCGAACGCCAGCTGCAACCCCTCCTGCACGAGTTGGTGGGGGTGGTCCTCGCCCCGACCAGCGCACTGGGGGACGCGACCGGGCAGATCCGCCCGACCGGCGTCCAGGGCGTCTTCCACGCCGACGCCAGGGTGCTCTCCCGGGCCGAGCTACGGGTCGACGACCGGGAGCTGGAAGGGCTGACCCGCGGCGACGACGGCCCGCACGGCGCCCGCTTCGTGAGCCTGGCGCGCTGGCTCGGCGACGCCGTGCCCGACCCCACCGTCCGGGTCGACCGGCTCCGCCGGGCCACCCGTGACGGCCTCACCGAGGAGCTGCGGGTCGTCTCCACCGCCACCGTGCCGGTACGCGCCACCGTCAGCATCGACCTCGCCTGCGATCTGGCACCCATCGAGGTGGTCAAGTCCGGCGGCGCCGCGCCGCCGCTGGAAGCCAAGACCGGCCAGCCCGGCGTGCTCACCTGGGCGGCGGAGGGCATCACCGTCACCGTCACCGGCGCGGGCGCCGACGTCCTCGCCACCGGCGAACGGATCACGGCCCCCCGGCTGGCCTGGCCGGTCGAGCTGCCCCCCGGCGGCGAGACGGTGCTGCGCTGGCACCTGACCGTCGAGGACCCGCGCGCCGTGGTCATCGGCCCGGCCGGCGAGCCGGACTGGTCCCGGCCCCAGGTGACCGCCGACGACCGGCGGCTGGTCCGGCTGCTCGACCGCAGCCTCGACGACCTGCGCGGGCTGCGACTGGCCGAGACCGGCGCACCCCGCGACGTCTTCCTCGGCGCCGGGGTGCCCTGGTTCCTCACCCTGTTCGGCCGGGACAGCCTCTGGGCAGCCCGGATGATGCTGCCGCTCGGCACCGACCTGGCCGCCGGCACCCTGCGGGTGCTCGCCCGGCGACAGGGCACCCGCGTCGATCCGGCCACCGGCGAGGCCCCCGGCAAGATCCTGCACGAGCTGCGCCGGCACGAGTTCGCGCTGCCCGACGACGGGCTCCGCCTGCCACCGGTCTACTACGGCACCGTCGACGCCACCATGCTCTGGGTAAACCTGCTGCACGACGCCTGGCGTTGGGGTCTCCCGGTCGAGCAGATCGAACCGCTGCTGCCGCACCTGGAGGCGGCGCTGCGCTGGCTCGGCGAGCACGCCGACCCGGACGGCGACGGTCTGGTCGAGTACATCGACACCACCGGGCACGGGCTGTCCAACCAGGGCTGGAAGGACTCCGGCGACGCCGTCCGGTTCCACGACGGCTCGCTGGCCAGCGCGCCGATCGTGCTGGCCGAGGTGCAGGGGTACGCGCACGAGGCGGCGGTGAACGGCGCCGCGCTGCTCGACGCCTTCGGCCGCCCGGGTGGGGACCGCTGGCGTGCGCACGCGGCCGCGCTCGCCCGCCGGTTCCGGGACAGCTTCTGGGTCGACGGCCGGTACGGCCCGCAGCCCGCGCTGGCCCTGGACCGGGACAAGCGGCCAGTCGACTCACTGACCAGCAACATCGGTCACCTGCTCGGCACCGGCCTGCTCACCGGCGACGAGGAGGACCAGGTCGCCCGCCTGCTCACCACCGACACGCTGGCCGGTGGCTTCGGGCTGCGGACCATGTCCACCGACGACGCCGGATTCAGCCCGCTGTCGTACCACTGCGGTTCGATCTGGACCCACGACACCGCGATCGTGCTCGCCGGGCTGGCCCGCGCCGGGCACCGGGACGCCGCGCTCGGCCTGGCCGAAGGGTTGCTCGCCGCGGCCGAGGCGTTCGACTACCGGCTGCCCGAGCTGTACGGCGGCGACGACCGATCACTGGTGAACCGCCCGGTGCCGTACCCGGCGGCGTGCCGGCCGCAGGCCTGGGCCGCGGCCAGCGCGGTGCTGCTGCTCCAGGCCGCCACCGGGCTCTACCCCGACGTGCCGGGCGGCACGGTCCGGCTGGCGCCGCTGGCCGGAGCCGAGCTCGGCGCGGTCACGGTCAGCGGCTTCCGCCTGGCCGGCACCCCAGTGGACATCACCGTCGACCAAACCGGCCACCCCACCATCACCGGCCTACCCACCCCCCTGACCCCAACCCCAGCCCTACCCATCCAACGCCGCCCCACCACCTCAACCCCCCTCTAACCCACCCCCGCCGCACCCCGTCCCGACCCACTGATCACGAAGTTGTTGTCACCCGCCGCGGCGTGTCGTGGCAATAACTTCATGATCAACGGGGGTGGGGTGGGGTGGGTGGGGGCGTTACCGGGTTCGTTCGGCGATTAGTTCGTCGTCGTCCATGGCGCCGGTGGGGTGGAAGCCCAGGGCCGTGTAGAGGGATGCCGCCTGGGTGTTGTCGGGGTGGTACGAGAGGCGGACCGGAGGATTGCCCTCCTTGGCGGCCAGCCAGGCGGCCAGGGTCCGCACGGTGGCTCGACCGACACCCCGGTTCTGCTCGGCGGCGTCGATCAGCATCCCGCCGATCCAGTGCGAGCCGTCATCGTCCACGCCCCACATGACATGGCCGACGACGGCCTCGTCGGCGTAGACCGCGAGCGAGTTCCACACCTGGATCGGATGCTGACCAGCAGGTAGCGGGCGCCCAGCGCGGCGACGAACCGGCGCTGGTCGTCGCGCGGGGCGACGTCGGCCACGGCACGCCAGTTGTCGTCGTCCACCGGGCGCAGGGTGACCCGGCGTCCGACCTGGTCCAGATGTCCACCATTGATCATGGCGGCAGCCTAGGACCGGCCCGACTCCCCGCGATCCGGTTTCCGCCCACCCTCGACACTGCGGCGCGGTCAGTCGAGCAGGGCGTCCAGGCCGACGGTGAGACCGGGGCGGTTGCGCACCGCGCGCACGGCCAGCAGCACACCCGGCATGAACGAGGCCCGGTCGTACGAGTCGTGCCGAATGGTCAGCGTCTCGCCGGTGGTGCCGAACAGCACCTCCTGGTGGGCGACGAGCCCGGTGGCGCGCACGGCGTGTACGCGTACCCCGTCGATCTCGGCGCCCCGCGCGCCCGGCACCTCGTCCTTGGTGGCGTCCGGGACCGGGCCGAGCCCAGCCTCGGCGCGGGCCCGGGCGATCTGCCGCGCCGTGTGCGTGGCCGTGCCGCTCGGGGCGTCCAACTTGCGCGGGTGGTGCTGCTCGATGATCTCGACGGACTCGAAGTGCCGGGCGGCCCGCGCGGCGAACTGCATCATCAGCACCGCGCCGATGCCGAAGTTCGGCGCGATCACCACGCCCACCCCCGGCTTGCGGGCAAGCCAGCCGCGCACCCGGTCCAGCCGCTGCTCGGTGAAGCCCGTGGTGCCGACCACCGCGTTGATGCCCTGGTCGATGCACCAGTGCAGGTTGTCCATGACGACGTCCGGCGTGGTGAAGTCGACGACCACCTCGGCGCCGGCGTCGGACGCGGCGAAGAGGCCGTCACCCTGGTCGACCATCGCCACGAGCTCAAGGTCGTCGGCGGCGTCGACCGCCTTGCACACCTCGATGCCCATCCGGCCCCGGGCACCCAGGACACCGACCCGCACCGGGTCGGCGGGAGTTCTCTCCTGCTCGTCAGTCACGGGGCACAACCTATCCCAATCGGGACGCTGGCTCCCGGCCGGACCGGATCCACGCCACTGTCCGGGAGGTCACCCGGCCCGACTGCCCCACCGGGGCGGCAGCGCCCTCAGCCGACGAAGTCGGAGGCGCCGAACGGGCCGACCACGGCCAGCGACATCGGCCGGCCGAGCAGCTCCGCGGCGAGGGCGTTCACGTCCGCCACGGTGACCTCGTCGACCCGCCGGAGCAGCTCGTCCACCGGCATCAGGTCGCCGTAGAGCAGCTCCCCCTTGGCCAGCCGGCTCATCCGGGAACCGGTGTCCTCCAGGCCGAGCACGAACGAGCCCTTGCTCATCCCCTTGCCCCGGGCCACCTCGGCCTCGGTCAGCCCCTCGGCGGCCACCCGGGCCAGCTCGGCGCGGGTCAGGGCCAGCACCTCGTCCACCTTGCCCGGCGCGCAGCCGGCGTAGACGGCGAACAGGCCGCTGTCGGCGTACTGGCTGGCGTACGAGTAGACCGAGTACGCCAGGCCGCGCTGCTCGCGGATCTCCTGAAACAGCCGGCTGGACATGCCGCCGCCGAGCACGTTGTTGAGCACCCCGAGGGCGAAGCGCCGATCGTCGATGCGATCGATGCCGGGGCAGCCGAGGATGATGTGCGCCTGCTCGGTCTCCTTCGGCTCCACCAGAGTGGTGGCGGGCCGGGTCCGTACCGCCGGGGTGGCCTTGCGGTACGGCGCCGGGGTCGCCGGGTCGCTGTCCAGCGGGGTGCCGCGCACCGCCTGGCGGACCAGCTTGACCACCGCGGCGTGGTCGAGGTTGCCGGCGGCGGCGATGACGATCTGCGGCGCGGTGTAACGGCGCCGGTAGAAGCTCTGGATCTGCCGCCGGGTCATCGGCGTGACGGTCTCCTCGGTGCCGGAGATCAGTCGGCCCAGCGGGTGGTCGCCGTAGACGGCGCGGGCGAAGAGGTCGTGCACCTCGTCACCGGGCTCGTCGTCGTGCATGGCGATCTCTTCGAGGATCACGCCGCGCTCGGTCTCCACGTCGGCCGGCTCCAGCAGCGAGTCGGCGACCAGGTCGCACATCACGTCGATCGCCAGCGGCAGGTCCTCGTCCAGCACGCGGGCGTAGTAGCAGGTGTATTCCTTCGTGGTGAAGGCGTTGGTCTCGCCACCCACCGCCTCGATCTGCGAGGAGATCTCCAGGGCGGTGCGCTTGTGGGTGCCCTTGAAGAGCAGGTGCTCGAGAAAGTGTGCGGCACCGGCCTGTGGGCCGGTCTCGTCCCGCGAGCCGACCGCCACCCAGATGCCGAACGAGACGCTGCGCATCGCCGGAATCGCCTCGGTGAGCACGCGCAGGCCGCCGGGCAGCACGGTACGACGTACCGTGCCGCCCAGCGGGTCGTCGCTGAGCGTCCGGGTCACCGCCCGGGCGGTGCCGCCGGAGCGGCCCGCCCCGGTGTCCCGGGACGCGGCCACCCCCCGTCGATCCGGTGGAAACGGCGCACTGAAGGCCCGACTCACGTACTGCTCCCGGTTCGACGAGGGGTGGGTGATGCGATGTACGACGATCAGCTGTGCCGGGTCCGGCGGCGCGGACGCTCGCCGCCCTCACCACCCTCGCCGCCGCCGTTGCCGCCCTCGCCACGGTCGCCGCGCTCCGGGCCACGGCCGCCCTTGTCGCCGCCACGCTCGCGGTCGCCCCGGTCACGCGGCCCACGGTCGCCACGGTCGCGGCTGGCCGGCCGGTCGCCACCGGCGGCCTCACCAGCGGCCGGCGCCTCGGCGCCCTCCGGGCGGACCTTGTCCAGGTAGATCTTGCCGCGGGCGTCGATGTCCGCGATCTCGACCTCGACCCGGTCGCCGACGTTGAGGAAGTCCTCAACGCGCTCGACCCGCTTGCCGTCGCCCACCTTGGAGATGTGCAGCAGGCCGTCACGACCCGGCAGCAGCGAGATGAACGCACCGAACGCGGCGGTCTTGACCACCGTGCCGAGGAACCGCTCGCCCTGCTTGGGCAGGGTCGGGTTGGCGATCCCGTTGATCCGGTCGACGGCCGCCTGGGCCGACGGGCCGTTGGTGGCGCCGACGTAGATCGTGCCGTCGTCCTCGATGGAGATCTCGGCGCCGGTCTCGTCCTGGATCGCGTTGATGGTCTGCCCCTTCGGGCCGATCACCATGCCGATCTTGTCCACCGGGATCTTGACGGTGGTGACCCGCGGCGCGTAGTCCGACATCTCGGCCGGAGCCTCGATCGCCGCCTTCATGACACCGAGGATGACCTGCCGGGCCTCGTTCGCCTGCTGCAGCGCGGCGGCCAGCACGTCCGACGGGATGCCGTTGAGCTTGGTGTCGAGCTGGAGCGCGGTGACGAACTCCGGCGTGCCGGCGACCTTGAAGTCCATGTCACCGAACGCGTCCTCGGCACCGAGGATGTCGGTCAGCGTCACGTACTGGGTCTTGCCGTCCACCTCGTCGGAGATGAGCCCCATCGCGATGCCGGCGACCGGCGCCTTCAGCGGCACACCGGCGCTGAGCAGGCCCAGCGTCGAGGCGCAGACCGAACCCATCGAGGTGGAGCCGTTGGAGCCGAGCGCCTCGGAGACCTGCCGGATGGCGTACGGGAACTCCTCGCGCGCCGGCAGCACCGGGATCAGCGCCCGCTCGGCGAGCGCGCCGTGGCCGATCTCGCGCCGCTTCGGCGAGCCGACCCGGCCGGTCTCACCGGTCGAGTACGGCGGGAAGTTGTAGTTGTGCATGTAGCGCTTGCGGTTCTCGGGGGACAGCGTGTCCACCATCTGCTCCATGCGGAGCATGTTGAGCGTGGTGACGCCCAGGATCTGGGTCTCGCCCCGCTCGAACAGCGCCGAACCGTGCACCCGGGGCAGCACGCCGACCTCGGCGGTCAGCGGGCGGATGTCCCGCGGGCCACGCCCGTCCATGCGGACCTGCTCACGCAGCACGCGGTTGCGCACCTCGGACTTGGTCAGCGAGCGGAAGGCGGCGCTGAGCTCCTTCTCCCGACCCTCGAACCGACCACCCAGCTCCTCGGCGACCCGGGCCTTGACCCGGTCCAGGGCCTCCTCGCGGTCGGCCTTGCCGGCGATGGTGATCGCCTCGGCCACCTCGGTGCGGGCCAGCCCGGCGACCGCGTCGTACACGTCGTCCTGGTAGTCCAGGAAGACGGGGAACTCGGTGACCGGCTTGGCAGCGACCTCGGCCAGCTCGCTCTGCGCGCGGCACAGCTCACGGATCGCCGGCTTCGCGGCCTCCAGGCCGCTGGCCACGATCTCCTCGGTCGGGGCGGTGGCACCGGCCGAGATCAGGGCGACGGCGTTCGGCGTGGCCTCGGCCTCGACCATCATGATCGCGACGTCGCCGTCCTCGAGCGTGCGGCCGGCCACGACCATGTCGAAGGTGGCGCGGGCCAGCTCCTCCAGGGTCGGGAAGGCGACCCACTGGCCGTCGATGTGCGCGACCCGGGTGGCACCGATCGGGCCGGAGAACGGCAGGCCGGAGAGCTTGGTCGACATCGAGGCCGCGTTGATCGCCACGACGTCGTACGGGTGCTGCGGGTCGAGCGCGAGGATGGTCTCGACGACCTGGACCTCGTTGCGCAGGCCCTTGACGAACGACGGGCGCAGCGGCCGGTCGATCAGCCGGCAGGTGAGGATGGCGTCCTCGCTGGGCCGGCCCTCACGGCGGAAGAACGAGCCGGGGATCCGGCCCGCGGCGTACATCCGCTCCTCGACGTCGACGGTCAGCGGGAAGAAGTCGAACTGCTCCTTCGGGTGCTTACCGGCGGTGGTGGCGGAGAGAACGACCGTCTCGCCCAGCTGGGCGACGACGGAACCGGCGGCCTGGCGAGCCAGCCGACCGGTGGAGAAGGTGATCTCACGGGTGCCGAAGGACCCGTTGTCGATCACGGCGGTTCGGGATTCGGTGCCGAGGTTGGTCTCGGTCATGTGCTGTAGTGCTCCTTCGCGTCGTGGGCCCCACGACACGGGGAACTGCTCAGCCGGCCGGTCTTCGATCGAAGCGCCCGGGTGGCCGGCATGATGCCGGGATTCCCGGGGGCCACTACCGGAGACCGGTACGCTGACCGGCTCCCTGTCGGGTGGTCGCGCGGCCCGTGTTCTTCAGGTGGGACGCCGATCGGGGGAGCGGCCGGTCGGCCACTCCCCCGTCACGTCACCGGCGCAGGCCGAGCCGCTCGATGAGCGACCGGTAGCGGGCAATGTCCTTCTTCTGGACGTAGTTGAGCAGCCGACGGCGCCGGCCGACCAGCAGCAGCAGCCCACGGCGGCTGTGGTGGTCGTGCTTGTGCACCTTCAGGTGCTCGGTCAGCTCAGCGATCCGCTTGGTGAGGACCGCGACCTGGACCTCCGGCGAACCGGTGTCGCCCTCGGCGGTCGCGTACTCCGCGCGGATCGTGGCCTTGGCTTCCTGATCGAGCGCCATGTTCTCCCTGTTTCAGTGGGTTGATCAAGTAGGTGTCCGTCGTCCCGATGGACCGGGAACGGACTGGTACCTCGCACCCGCGGCGTCGAGCAGGCACGCGAGGCCCCACGCCGGTCACCCGACGTTTCCGCCAGACTACCAGCACCCGCCGGTAGCACCCGGTCAAGGGCCTCGGGCAGGCAGCTGCGTCGCCCGGGAGGATCAGCCCAGAGCGCGCCGGGTGCGTTCGACGTCCTGTTCCATCTGGGCGATCAACGGCTCGATCGAGTCGTACCGGATCTGCCCCCGCAGGTGCGCCACGAAGTCCAGGGCCAGCCGCTCGCCGTAGAGGTCACCGTCGAAGTCCAGCGCATACGCCTCCACCCGCCGCTCCCGGCCGGAGAAGGTCGGGTTGGTGCCCACCGACACCGCCGCCATCAGCGGCTCGCGCTGCCCGCGGCGGATCAGCCGGGCCGCGTACACCCCGTCGGCGGGCACCGCCGCGTACCGGTGGCAGAGCAGGTTGGCGGTGGGAAAGCCCAGTTCCCGCCCACGCTGGTCACCGCGGACCACCACGCCCTCCAGCCGGTGCGAACGGCCCAGCGCGGCCGCCGCCGCGCCCACGTCGCCCGCGTCGACGCAGGAGCGGATGTACGTCGAGGAGAAGACGGTGCCGTCCTCGGCGACCAGCGGGCCGCCCTCCACCGCGAAGCCGAAGGTCTGACCCAGCCGCTCGAGCAGCGCCACGTCGCCGGCCGCCCGGTGCCCGAAACGGAAGTTGCTGCCGACCACCACCAGCGCCGCGTGCAGGTGCTCGACCAGGATGTCGTGCACGAACTGCTCGGCGGGCAGCCGGGAGAACTCCGGTGTGAACGGCACCACGCAGAGCACGTCCACGCCGAGCGCCTCGATCAGCTCAGCCTTGCGGGCGGGCTCGGTGAGCACAGCCGGATGCGAGCCGGGGCGGACCACCTCGGCCGGGTGCGGGTCGAACGTGACCACGACGGACTGCACGCCCAGCTCTCGGGCCCGGGCCACGGCGTGCCCGATGGTCGCCTGGTGCCCCTTGTGCACGCCGTCGAAGACGCCGATGGTGACGACCGAACGCCCCCACCCGCCGGGTGCCGCGTCGTACCCCCGCCACCGCTGCATGCCGCTCCCCTCCGTAAGGAAGGGCCCCTTCTTAACGCCTCGTGCAGAGGAAGGGCCCCTTGTTAACACTCGCCGGGCGGATCCGCGCCGCCGGGCGCCACCCGGCGCGTACCGGCGGCCTCGCCGTCTAGGCCGGGGCGAGCACGATCTCCGCGCGGGCCCGCCCGTCCCGCTCGCTGACGATAGCGATCAGCCCGCCGGCCGGGCCGAAGACGGCGTACGGCCCGGCCAGGCCGGCCGGGTCCAGCGGCCCGCCGTGGGCGAGCACCCGCGCCTCGTCGGGCGTGGCCTCCCGACGGGGGAAGAACCGGTCGGCCGCCGCGTCGAGCGGCAGGTTGACCACGTCCGGGGCGCGCTGCTCCAGCTCGTCGAGGGTGGTCGCCTCGGCGAGGGTGAAGCCGCCCACCGCGGTGCGGCGCAGCGCGGTCAGGTGGCCACCGACTCCGAGCGCCAGGCCCGCGTCCCGGGCGATGGCGCGGATGTACGTGCCGGAGGAGCAGGTGACGTCGATGTCCACGTCCACCACGTCCGGCTCGGTGCGGCGGATCGCCAGCACCTCCAGGTGGGAGATGGTGACTCGCCGCGCCGGCAGCTCGACGTTCTCCCCGTCGCGCACCCGCTTGTACGCCCGCTGCCCGTCGATCTTGATGGCGCTGACCGCGCTCGGCACCTGGTCGATCTCCCCCGTCGACGCGCTCAGCGCAGCCCGGATCGCGTCGTCGGTGACCTGACCGGCCGGGGTGGTGGCGATCACGTCGCCCTCGGCGTCATCGGTGACGGTGGCCTGGCCGAGCCGGATGGTGCCGGTGTAGCTCTTGCCCGCGCCGATCACGTAGGTCAGCAACCGGGTGGCCCGGCCCACGCCGATCACCAGCACGCCGGTCGCCATCGGGTCGAGCGTGCCGCCGTGCCCGACCCGCCGGGTCTTCGCCAGCCGGCGGATCCGCGCCACCACGTCGTGCGACGTCATGCCGCCGGATTTGTCGACCACGATCAGACCATCGGTGCTCACGTCGCCCAAGCCTGCCAGATGCCCCGGATGCCGACGTGTGTGGGCAGGCGCCGCCTCAACGAATCGCGCCGACGACGGCCCAGCGGCCGTCGCGCAGTCGTAGCAGCAGGGCGACCAGCCGGATCACCACGAACAGGGTGAGCCCGGCCCAGATGCCGCCCAGCCCCAGCTTGAGCCCGTACGCCAGCCAGATGGCCGGCAGGAAGCCGCCGAGCGCCGCCACGATGGTGAGGTTGCGCAGGTAGCGCACGTCGCCGGCGCCGATCAGCACGCCGTCGAGCGCGAACACCACTCCGGCCAGCGGCTGCATGGCGACGAACCAGGGCCAGGCCACCATGGCCTGCTCGCGTACCTCGGGGTCGGAGCTGAACAACGACGGCACCACGCCGGCGCCGGCGGCGATCAGCAGCGCGAACCCGACGCCGCAGACGCCGCCGAGCAGCCCGATCCGGCGGGCCAGCGCCCGGGCGCCCGCCGCGTCGCCGGCCCCGAGCGCGGCGCCCACCAGGGACTGCGCGGCGATGGCGAGGGCGTCGAGCACCAGCGCGGTGAAGAACCAGAGTTGGAGCGCGATCTGGTGGGCGCCGACGGCGGCGGCGCCGAAGCGGGCGGCGACGGCGGTCGCGGAGAGGAAGCTGGCCTGGAACGCCACGCCCCGGATCAGCAGGTCCCGGCTGAGCACCAACTGCTGGCGGATCAGCCGGGGTCGGGGTCGCAGCGACACCCGCTCGGCGACCAGCGCGGCGGCGAAGAGCACCCCGGCGAGCGTCTGCGCGATCACGTTCGCCACGGCCGACCCCACCAGGCCGAGCCCGGCGGGGTAGACCAGCAGCGGGCAGAGCAGTGCGGAGAGCAGGTTGGGGCCGAGCACGAAGACCAGCGGGCGGCGGGTGTCCTGCACTCCACGCAGCCAGCCGTTGCCGGCGGCGGCGAGCAGCAGGCCGGGAGCGCCGAGCGCCGCGATCCGAAGCCATTGCGCGGCGGCGTCGGCCACCTCCCCGCCGCCTCCGGCGAGGGTACGTGCCAGCGCGCCCCCGCCGATCTGCATGCCGACGGCGACCAGCAGCCCGACGCCGAACGCCAGCCAGGACGACTGAACACCCTCGGCCACCGCCGCTGCCCGGTCGCCGGCGCCGAAGCGGCGGGCCGAACGCCCGGTGGTGCCGTACGCGACCACGGTGCCGAGCCACGCGGTGAGCGTCATGACCGTGCCGCCGACGGCGAGCGCGGCCAGCGGCACCCGGCCGAGGTGACCGACCACGGCGGTGTCGACCAGCACGTAGAGCGGTTCGGCGGCCAGCACCACGAGGGCTGGCAGGGCGAGGCCGGCGATCCGCCGGGGGGACGCGGCAAGCGTGCTGGTGTCCATCGCCGGCGATCCTGTCACGAGCACGGTAAGGATCGCAAGGAGGGCCAGCACTTACCGGTGAGAACCGGCGGGGCTACCCCGCGGTGCGGGATCAGTGCGTGGCGCAGCCCGGACGGGACCAGGCCGGTCGGGCGGTGACGCCGTGGACGGAAATCGTCGGCGGCGTCACCGCCGGACGGGTCGGGTCACTGACGGGTGTCCATCGACGTCTGCAGCGCGCGGCGGGCCTGCTCGCGGGCGTCGTCGGTGGTCTCCGGCTTGGGCTTGTTCGGCATGGTGGCGCTCCTTCCAGGGTGCGAGCCACCGGCACGCGGCGGCCCTCACGGGCGGTCGTGCTGAGCGCCCCACGGCGGTCCGGGGTTACCGGAGCAGCCGGCTGGGCGGCGTAAGCCCGGGTCGGTCCGACCCTGGAGGGAGGCGGCACGAGGTGTGGCACCACCGCCCACGACCTGCACCGCGGCGCGGCGCCGGCCGTCTCCCAAGCTATCGTTCAGGTCCACATGCTGCCCACGGTTCCCGCTATCTGGACAGGCCGGTACCCGGTTCAGCGGGCCAGGAAGTGCCAGCCCAGCCACCACCAGAAGCCGAACAGACCGATCCGGCCCACCGGCACCGGGCCGACCTCGTAGCGCATCACGTACGCGCAGACCTCGCCCAGCGTGGGGATCCGGGAGCCCTCCCGCCGGGCCAACCACTCGACCACGCCGAAGAGGGCCAGCGCGGTGAGGAAGCCGCCGATCGCGAGCGCCCGCATCATCGCCGCACCAACCCCCAGAACGCGCCCAGCCAGGCGAACCAGGCCGCCGACCGGGTCAGCTGGTCCTCCAGCAGGGGATCGGCCAGCCGGGAGAAGGTGGGGAAGTCGTCGCCCACCGCCAGCACGAAGGTGACGCCTTCGAAGACGCCGAAGATCACGACCGGCAGCGCCCACCAGGCCGCTCCCACACCCAGCCGACGCGGCGCCGGACGACGGGGCACCCGGTTGCTCAGACCGAGCCAGATCAGCACCCCGCCGGTGCCGAGGGTGTACAGGTTGGCCTCGGTGGAGAATGACGCGAACCGGCCACCGACGAGCGACAGGCAGACGAGGACCGGTACGGAGACGGCAGGCCGGTCCCAGGCGCGGGGGGCCTCCATGGTGAGGTCGTGCGGCTGCTCCATCCCGCAATTCTTCCCGGTCTCACCGAACGCGGGAAGACCAACACTCCCCGGAGTTGACCCTGATCTCCCCCTCGGCAGAGCGTGTGGCTGGTCCGCGCACCGGGTGTGCGACACCCGGCGGCGCGAGTGCCTCGATCAGTCGCCGGGGCGGATCAGTGCCGCGTCCAACTGGCCGCGGATCGCCTCGACCACCTGCTCGACGGTGCCCCGACCGGTGAACCCGGCCGCGAACTTGTGGCCACCACCGCCCAGCGCGACCGCCACCCGGCTGACGTCGACCGCGCCCTTGCTGCGCATCGACACGGCCCAGTCGCCGGGCGTGGTCTGCTTCAGCACGCAGCTCACGTCCGCCTCGGCGGTGCACCGCACCGAGTCGATCAACGCCTCCAGCACGTACGGGCGCTGGTCGTGCCGGGCCAGGTCGTCCAGGGTCGCGAAGGTCCACACCAGGCCCCGACCGTCGGCCTCGGCCGGCTCCAGCCGGGCCCGGCCCAGCACCTCGCCGAAGAGCCGGACCGCGCCGAAGGGGCGGGTGTCGAAGACGCGCCGGGAGATGTCACCGGGTGAGATGCCGGTGGCCAGCAGCCGGGCGGCCAGCTGGTGCACGGCCGGGGTGGTCGCCTCGAACCGGAACGAGCCCGTGTCCGTGGTCAGTGCCACGTAGAGGCACTCCGCGATGGCCCGGTCCAACGCCACACCGAGCCGGGCCAGCAGCTGCTCGGCCACCACCGAGGTCGCCGCGGCCGCCGGGTCGACCAGGTTGACCGTGCCGAAGCCGGTGTTCGAGGCGTGGTGGTCGAGCACCAGCGCCGCCCCCGCGGACGACAACCGCCCGACCAGCTCACCGAGGCGCGACTCGCTCGCCGCGTCGAAGCAGATCACCAGGTCCGGGTCGGGATCCGCTGCGCCGGCCGGGACCAGCAGGTCCAGCCCGGGCATCCCCCGGAACGGCTCAGGCACCTCCGGCGGCCCGGGAAAGGTCGCCTGCAGGTGGCGTACGCCGAGCTGACGCAGGCCCAGGCCGAAGCCGAGCATGCTGCCCAGCGCGTCGCCGTCCGGGTTGACGTGACAGATCAGCAGCACCCGGCCGGTCGGCGGAAGGGCGCGCACCAGCGCCTCGGCCGCCACCCAGTCCGCCTGGGTGGGGCCGGCACCGACCGCCGTCGCTAGCTGGGGGCCGGCGGTGCCGGTCACCGCGCTTCCCCACCCCGGGGGTTCTCCGGGACCTCGGCGCCCTCGCCGTCGGTCTCGTCCGTCTCCTCGTCGACCCGGTACGGCTGTGCCTCGCCCGCGTACTTCGCCTGGGCGGCGAGCCGCTGCACCTCGGCGTCCGCATTGCGGGCCGCGGCGAGCAGGTCGTCGATGTGCTTGACCTGATCCTGCACGTCGTCGAGGACGAAGGTGAGGGTCGGCGAGTGCCGCAGCCCGAGCGCCTTGCCGACGGTGCTGCGCAGCAGCCCCTTGGCGCTCTCCAGCGCCGCCGCGGTGTCCGCCTGGGCCACCGCGTCGCCGAGCACGGTGTAGAAGACCGTCGCGTCGCGCAGGTCGGCAGTGATCCGGGCGTCGGTGATCGTGATCATGCCGAGCCGCGGGTCCTTGATCTGGCTCCGCACCACCGACGCGACCAGCTCACGCACCCGTTCCGCGTGCCGGCGTACCTTGGCCGGATCAGACATCTCGCCACCTCCACGGCGTCCTGCTCCCGGCCGACACGGCGACCCGCGGGCCGCCGGCCGACCGGCCAACATCTCGAACACTACCTTCGCGACCGGCCGGGTCGCCCGGCACCGTCGGCACCCTGCTCAGTCGTCCTCCGCGCCGTACAACCGGCGCCGAACCGACAGCAGCTCCACCTCGGGGCGACCGACCACCAGGCGCTCGCAGGAGTCCAGCACCTCGCGGACGTGGGCCGCCTCGGCGGCCACCACGGCCACCGCTATCTGCGCTCGACCGTGCAGGTCGAGCGCTCCCACCTCGGCGGCCGACACCTCGAAGCGGCGCAGCGCCGCCACGATCGGCCGTACATATGATCTCTTGGCTTTGAGCGACCTGGAGTCGCCCGGCAGCAGCAGGTCGAAGACCGCGGTTCCGGTGAACATCGCCCCGGACGATACCGCCAACCCGCCCCACATGATCAAGGGGTTTACGCCGAGCGGCGTAAACCCCTTGATCAGCTTGTCACCGCCGGATCAGGCGCGAACCTTCTCCCGCATCTCGAAGGTCTCGATGATGTCGCCGACCTGGACGTTGTTGTAACCACCCAGGGTCAGACCACACTCGAAGCCCTCGCGGACCTCCGTGGCGTCGTCCTTGAACCGCTTCAGGGAGCTGATCGTGAGGTTGTCCGCCACGACCGCCCCGTCCCGCAGCAGGCGCGCCTTCGCGTTGCGCCGGATGACACCGGACCGGACGATACAACCGGAGATGTTGCCGATCTTGGACGAGCGGAAGACGTCGCGGATCTCCGCGCTGCCCAGCTCGACCTCCTCGTACTCCGGCTTGAGCAGGCCCTTGAGCGCCGCCTCGATCTCCTCGATGGCCTGGTAGATGACGGTGTAGTACCGGATCTCCACGCCCTCGCGGTCGGCCATCTCGCGGACCTTGTTCGAGGCCCGCACGTTGAAGCCGATGATCGTGACCGGCTCGGACGAGGCGCTCGCGAGCATGACGTTGCTCTCGGTGATCGCGCCGACGCCCCGGTCGAGGACCTTGAGCTGGACCTCCTCGGGAATGTCGAGGTTGAACAGCGCGTCCTCCAGGGCCTCCACCGAACCGGAGCCATCGCCCTTGAGGATGAGGTTGAGCGACGTCTTCTCGCCCTCCTTGAGCTGCTCCATGAGCGTCTCGAGGGTGGCCCGGCCACGGGAGTTGGCGAATGCCGCCGCCCGCCGCCGCGCCTGGCGCTGCTCGGCGATCTGCCGCACCGTACGGTCGTCCGCCGCGGCGAGGAACGTGTCACCCGCGCCGGGCGGCGCGGTCAGACCCAGGACCATGACCGGACGCGCCGGCCCGGCCTCGGAGACCTGGTTGCCGTTCTCGTCGAGCATGGCCCGGACCCGGCCGTGCGCCCCACCGGCGACGATCGAGTCGCCCGCCCGCAGGGTGCCCTTCTGCACCAGCACCGTCGCCACCGCACCGCGGCCCTTGTCCAGGTGCGCCTCGATGGCCACACCCTGCGCCGGCCCGTCGATCGGAGCGGTCAGCTCCAGCGACGCGTCGGCGGTCAGCAGGACAGCCTCGAGCAGCTCCTCGATGCCGATGCCCGGCTTCGCGGCCACGTTGACGAACATGGTCTCGCCGCCGTACTCCTCAGCGACCAGGCCGTACTCGGTCAGCTGCTGGCGAACCTTGTCCGGGTTGGCCTCCGGCTTGTCGACCTTGTTGACCGCGACCACGATCGGCACGTCAGCCGCCTTGGCGTGGTTCAACGCCTCGATCGTCTGCGGCATCACGCCGTCGTCGGCCGCGACCACCAGGATCACGATGTCCGTCACCTGGGCACCACGAGCACGCATGGCGGTGAACGCCTCGTGACCCGGGGTGTCGATGAAGGTCACCGCGCGGTCCATGCCGTCGTGCGGCACGTGGACCTGGTAGGCACCGATGTGCTGGGTGATGCCACCGGCCTCGCCGGCCACGACGTTCGCCTTGCGGATCGCGTCGAGCAGCTTGGTCTTACCGTGGTCGACGTGACCCATGACGGTCACCACCGGCGCACGGCTGACCAGACGCTCCTCGGCCACCTCCGCGTCGAGGTCGATGTTGAACTGCGCGAGCAGCTCGCGGTCCTCGTCCTCCGGGCTGACGATCTGGATGTCGAATCCGAGGTGCTCACCCAGCAACTGCAGGGTGTCGTCAGAGCAGGACTGGGTCGCGGTGACCATCTCGCCCAGGTTGAACATCTCCTGGACCAGCGAACCCGGGTTGGCGTTGATCCTGTCGGCGAAGTCCGACAGCGACGCGCCACGGGAGAGCCGGACGACCTGACCCTGACCCCGGGGAGCACCCGAGCTCATGGTCGGGGCCGACAGGTTGTCGAACTCCTGTCTGCGCTGCTTCTTGGACTTGCGACCGCGCGTCGGCCGGCCACCCGGACGCCCGAAGGCACCCGCGGCGCCACCGCCACGGCCACGACCGCCCGCACCCGGACGACCGCCACCACCGGCCGGAGCACCCGGACGGAAACCGCCACCGGGAGCACCGCCGCCGCCGGGACCGCCACGGTAGCCACCGCCACCGCCGGCACCCGCGCCGCCACCGGGGCCGCCGCGGTAACCGCCACCGCCACCGGCGCCACCGCCGGGACCGCCACGGAAGCCACCGCCACCGCCACCGCCACCGGGACGACCAGCGCCGCCACCGGGACGACCAGCGCCACCGGGGCCGGGACGACCGGCGGCCGGACGCTGACTCGGCATGGACGCCGGGCTGGGCCGCGGCGGCATGGAGTTCGGGCTCGGACGCGGCGGCATGCCCGCCGGGGTGTTGGGCCGGGGGCCACCCGCGCCCGCCGCCGGCGGCCGCTGCTGCTGGCCACCCTGAATGCCGAACGGGTTGTTACCGGGGCCGCGCGCCGGCGGACGACCGCCGGGCCGGGCACCGGGACCCGGTGCCGGCGTGCTCGGACGAGCTGCCGGCGAACCGGGACGGGGCGGCATCGCGGCGGGACCCGGCCGAGGGCCGGGGCGGTTGCCGCCGTCTGCCGGAGGCTCCCGGCGAACGGGGTTGTCCCGCTGCTGCTGACGGGCGGCCTGCGCGGCCTTGACCGCGGCCTCCTGCTCAGCCTTCAGCGCGGCGGCACGCGCCTCCGCGGCCGCCACCTCGATGTCGTGGGCACTCGCCGGCTTGGCGACCGGGGCCGGGGCCGCGGGCTGCGGCGCACCAGGCACCGGACCCTTCGGCTTCGGACCCGGGGCCGGCGCGGCCGGCCGCCGAGGCGGCATCGGCTTGGCCGAGACCCGGGGCGCGCCCGGGGTCGGGGACGGCGTCGGGGTCGAAGCCGGCGCCGGCGCGGGCGCCGACGGGGCGGCCGGCGCCGGAGCACCGGCGGACGCCACTAATGCGTTACGCAGCCGCCGGGCGACGGGCGCCTCGACGGTGCTGGACGCGGACTTCACGAACTCGCCCATTTCCTTCAGCTTGGCGAGAACGGTCTTACTCTCGACCCCGAGCTCTTTTGCAAGCTCGTGTACGCGGGCCTTGCCTGCCACTGCACTCCTCACTCCGAGGTCGTGCGGGCAGCACCCGCAGCGACCTCACTCGTGCACTTGAAGCCTGGTCATTTCAGGGACTTCATCGTGTGCTCATGTCGGTCGTCCTACCCTGCTAGCGACCCTCGCCCGGTCGGGCTGACCGGACGTAGTGGTTGGCGCATCGACGTGCTCCGCCAGCACACCGTGGTCAAGGACCTCGGTGATGCGCAACGCACGCCCGAAGGCGCGGCGCCGCACCGCCAGCGCGAAGCAGGCCGGATCCGGGTGCATGTTCGCTCCCCGACCCGGCAGCCTGCGGAGCGGATCAGGCCGGAGGCTGTAACCAGCCTCGTCTCCGATCGCGACGATCCGCAGCAATTCGCTGGCCGGCGCACGTTGCCGGCAACCCACACAGGTGCGCTCCGGCTGCGCGCGTCGTACCACTGGAGGAAGTCTACCCCTAGCTGCCCGAGATCGCGCCGCCCGGTTCCGGCACGTGATCAGCTGCCCCACGCGCGGCCGGGCTGGTCTGCTCCGCGTCGGACCGAATGTCGATCCGCCAACCGGTCAATCGGGCCGCGAGGCGGGCATTCTGCCCCTCCCGCCCGATGGCGAGAGAGAGCTGGAAGTCCGGAACGGTCACCCGGGCGGCCCGGGCGGCAAGGTCCACCACCTCGACCCGCAACGCCTTGGCCGGCGACAACGCGTTGCCGACGAAGGTCGCCGGGTCGTCCGACCAGTCGATAATGTCGATCTTCTCACCGTGCAGCTCGCTCATCACCGCGCGCACCCGCTGGCCCATCGGGCCGATGCAGGCGCCCTTGGCGTTCACCCCGGGGGTGGTGGAGCGTACGGCGATCTTCGTACGGTGACCTGCCTCACGGGCGATCGCGCCGATCTCCACCGTGCCGTCGGCGATCTCCGGCACTTCCAGCGCGAACAGCTTCTTGACCAGCGCCGGGTGCGACCGGGACAGGGTGATCTGCGGTCCGCGCATGCCCTTGGCCACGTGCACCACCACGCAGCGGATCCGCTCGCCGTGCGCGTACCGCTCGCCGGGCACCTGCTCGGACTGCGGCAGCACACCCTCCAGCTTGCCCAGGTCGACGCTGACGATGCCCTTCTCGGTCCGCGTCTCGTGCGCCTGCACCACGCCGGTGACCAGGTCGCCCTCGCGGCCGACGTACTCGCCGAAGTGCACCTCGTCGGTGGCCTCCCGCAGCCGCTGGAGGATCACCTGCTTGGCGGTCATGGCGGCGATCCGGCCGAAGTCGTGCGGGGTGTCGTCCCACTCCCGCACCAGGGTGCCGTCCTCGTCCATCTCCTGCGCGTACACCAGGGCGGCGCCGGACTTGCGGTCGATCTCCACCCGGGCGTGCGGCTCGGCACCGTCGGTGTGCCGGTAGGCGGTCAGCAACGCGGTCTCGATCGCCGCGAGAATCGTGTCGAACGGGATCTCCCGCTCGCGCTCGAGTGCGCGCAGCGCCGCGAGGTCGATGTTCACCTCTCCTCGTCCTCCACATCATCTTCGTCGTCGATGTCGTCTGAATCGTCGATCTCGTCGGTCTCGTCCGCGTCGTCGAACTCGTCCGGCTCGCCCAACTCGGCGAGCCTGGTGAACTCGACCTGCACCCGGCCCGGGCCCAGCTGGGCGTACGGGAGGAGGGCGCGGCCGTCGTCGGTCTCCAGCTGCACGCCCTCGTCGTCGGCGGCGACGACCCGGCCGGTCAGCTGGCGGTCCCCGGCGGGCTGCTCGCCGCGCTGGCCGGGCAGCCCGGCCGCGCCCCGGGCGGTGACCTTGACCAGCCGGCCCACGTTGCGCCGCCAGTGGCGGGGCAGGGTGAGCGGCCGGTCCACGCCCGGCGAGCTGACCTCCAGCTGGTACTCCCCGGCGACAATGTCGCCGCCGGTCTCCTCGGCGGCGTCCAGCGCGGCCGAGACGGCGCGTGAGACGTCCGCGACGGCGTCCAGGTCGATCCCGCCGTCGGCGTCCACGATCACTCGGACCACGTGTCGCCGGCCGGCCCGGGAGACCGAAAGGTCCTCCAGGTCGTAGCCGACGCCGTTGACCACCGGCTCGATCACAGTCCGCAACCGGGTACGCCGCGCGGCGAGATCACCGCCGCGGGGACCCGCGCCGTCGCGGGGTCGACCTGTCGACCTGGTGGCACGGCCACGCTGCGTCATCTCCGCACCCTTTCCCTGGTCGACGGTCCGGGTTGTCCCGCCATGCCGGCACGCCACCGGAGCGGACGCGCCGGTGGCTGCGCAGAGCGTAACGCGCCAGCCCGTCGGTGGACCGGGCGGCGCACCGACGCCGGTGGCCCCCGGAGCGGCGCGGATGGTGTTGACTTGGCCGGTGGGGATCGGCAGAACGACACAGCGCGACCAGGCATCCGGGCATTCCCGGCGAAAGCTCCTGCGTACCGGGGTGCTGCTGGCGCTCAGCGGCGCCGCGGCGCCGCTGACCGGCTGTGATCTTTTCGACCGTGACGACGAGCCGGCGCCGCCACCGGACCCGCTGCGGCCGATGGTGGACGAGTCACTCGGGCTGGCCGCGGCGCACCGGGCGAGCGCCGCGGCGCACCCGGAGCTGGCCGGCCGGCTGGACCCCATCGCCGAGGCGCACACCGCGCACGCCACCGAGCTGGCCCGGGTGATCGGGGTCGCGTTGCCGTCGGCGCCCGCCGCGGACCCGACCACCGCCCCGGCGACCGACCCGGCCGGCGCGCTGGCCGCCCTGCGGACGCTGGAGAAGACCGGCCAGCGATCCGCCACCCTCGCCTGCGCCGCCGCCCCGGCGGAACGCGCGGCGCTGCTCGGGTCGATCGCCGCCGCCCGGGCAACCCATCAGGAGGCACTGAAGTGAGGCAGCCGTCCGTCGGCGAGGCGCTCGCCGCCGCCCTCTCCGCCGAGTACGCGGCCATCTACGCCTACGGGCGGATCGGCGTCCGGCTCAGCGGGGCGGCCCGGGACGCCGCGCACCAGGCCGAGGCCGCGCACCGACGCCGGCGCGACGCGCTGGTGGTGCAGCTCAGCACCGCCGGCAGCACCGTGCCGCCGGACCTGGCTGGCTACGCGCTTCCGTTCCCGGTCACCGACCGGGCGAGCGCGTTGCGCCTGGCCGTGGAGGTCGAGGAGCGCACCGCGGCGCACTGGCGGGCCGCGCTGGCCTCCACCACCGGCGCCGACCGGGACCAGGCGCTGGCCGCCCTGGTCGAGTACGCCGTGCGCGCCACGAGGTGGCGAAAGACCGCCGGGGTGACCCCGTCGACTGTCGCGTTTCCCGGCCGCCCGACCTGAACGGGTTCGCCGCGGTTGCGGTGCGCATACCAGGTATGCATACTCCGTTGCCATGTCCATCCGTCACGGGTTGCTCGCCCTGCTCGAACGCGGCCAGATGTACGGCTACCAACTGCGGGCCGCGTTCGAGGAGTCGACCGGCTCGACCTGGCCGCTGAACATCGGGCAGGTCTACACCACGCTGTCCCGGTTGGAACGGGACGGTCTGGTGCGCCCGCTGCCGGAGAGCGAGGCCGGGCAACGGCCGTACGAGATCACCGATGCCGGCCGGGCGGACCTGGCGCTGTGGTTCGCCACCCCGGTCAGCCGTACCGACCGTCCGCGTGACGAGCTGGCGATCAAGCTGGCGCTGGCGCTGACCACCCCCGGCGTGGACGTCCGCTCGGTGGTGCAGGCCCAGCGCAGCGCGACGATGCGGGCGTTGCAGGAGTTGACCCGGTTGAAGTACGGCAGCGACCGGCCGGAGGACCTGCCCTGGCGGCTGGTGCTGGACTCGATGGTGTTCCAGGCCGAGGCGGAGGTGCGCTGGCTGGACCACTGCGAGACGAGTCTGGTGCGGCATCAACCCGGGGCCCCCGGGCCACCCGTGCCCAGGCCGGGCGACGCCGACGCGTCCGACGCGGCGCGGTGGGCCGACGAGGAGGCGCGACGGTGAGCGGGGCGGACGACGCGGTGCTGGAGTTACGCGCCGTCCACCGCACCCACGGGGTCGGCCCCGCGGCGGTGCACGCCCTGCGCGGCGTCAGCCTGGTCGTCCGGCCGGGCGAGCTGGTCGCCGTGATGGGTCCGTCCGGCTCCGGCAAGTCGACGCTGCTCTCCCTCGCCGGTGGGCTGGACCGCCCGACCGGCGGCGAGGTACGGGTCGAGGGCCAGCCGTTGGGCGCCTTGGACCGCAGGGGGCTGGCCCAGCTGCGCCGCCGCCGGATCGGCTACATCTTCCAGCAGCTCAACCTGCTGGGCAGCCTCAGCGCGGTGGAGAACGTAGCGCTGCCGCTGGAGCTCGACGGCACCGGCGGGCGCAAGGCCCGCGCGGCGGCCCTGGCCGCGCTGGCCGAGGTGGGCCTCCCGGCGTTGGGTGACCGGTTCCCCGACCAGCTCTCCGGCGGCCAGCAGCAGCGGGTGGCCATCGCCCGGGCACTGGTCGGCGAGCGGCGACTGGTGCTCGCCGACGAGCCGACCGGGGCGTTGGACTCGCAGACCGGCGAGGCCGTGCTGCACCTGCTGCGCCGCCGGGTCGACGCGGGCGCCGCCGGCATCCTGGTCACCCACGAGGCGCGGCACGCCGGCTGGGCCGACCGGGTGGTGTTCCTGCGCGACGGGGTGCTGGTCGACACGACGGCGCCGCTGGGCAGCGTCGAGCAACTGCTGTCCGGCAGCGACCGGTGACCATCCGCCGGGCGCTGCGGGCCCCCGCCCGCGCCGACGTCCCGGCGGCCCCGCCGGTCGCGCCACCCGCGCCACCGGGCCGACGGCGGACGGCCGAGCTGATCGGCTCCTGGCGGGCGGCGCTGCGGATCGCCCGGCGGGAGTCGCGCCGGGCCCGCCGGCGAACCGCCCTGGTGCTCGCGATGATCGCCCTGCCGGTGCTGGTGCTGACCTTCCTGGCGGTCAGCTACGACATGGCCGAGCTGACTCCCCAGGAGCGGTTCGACCGCCGGCTCGGCGTCGCCGACGCGGAGCTGCGCTGGCTCGCCGACACCTCGATCGAGCAGGACGCGTGGGGCGACAACTGGTCCGCCCACGAGAGTGAGCACACGTCGGGTCGCCGCGTCGCCACCACCTCCGAGGTGGCCGCGCTGCTCGGCCCGGGCAGCCGGGTCACCGAGATGCGCGGCCCCCTGTCGCTCACCGTGCGCGGCCCGGTGCGCGACGAGGACGTGGAAGGTCGGGTGCTGGACCTCACCGACCCGTTGGCCCGAGGTCTGGTGCGGTTCCAGGCGGGGCGTACGCCGCGGCAGCCCGGCGAGGTCGCGGTGAGTCCGGCCGCGTTCCGCCGTCTGGACCTGCGCCTCGGCGCCGCGATGGCCACGGCCGACGGAACCAGGGTGTACACCGTGGTCGGGGTGGTCGAGTTTCCCGACGACCTCGGCCCGGTGGTGGCGCTGCATCCCGCCGCCGTGCCGCGTACCGAGCCGGGACCGCCCAGCACCTGGCTGGTGGACGTGCCCGGCGCCGCTGATGCCGCGATGGTTTCCCGGCTCAACGAGCGCGGTTTCCTGGTCGTCCCCCATCACCCGACCGGCCCGACGACGCAGCCGTCCCGAGGCTGGCCCGGGTTCATCGGTCCGGCCGACGCGGCCGACCTGAGCACCGGCGTACTGATCGCCGGCCTCGGGCTGCTGGAGGTCGTGCTGCTGGTCGGGCCGGCCTTCGCGGTCGGCGTCCGCCGCCGACGACGTGACCTCGCACTGGTCGCGGTGGCCGGAGGGGACGCGGCCCAGCTTCGCCGGGTCGTGCTCGCCGACGGCGTGGTGCTGGGCGTGCTGGGCGCTGCCGCCGGCCTGCTGCTCGGCGTCGGCGCCGCGTTCGCCGGCCGCCCGCTGGTCGAGCAGTACGTCTTCGGTGCCCGCTTCGGCGGGTACCGGTGCTGGCCGTCGGCGCTGGTCGTGCTCGGTGGGGTCGCGGTGCTGGCCGGGGTGCTCGCCGCGCTCGCACCGGCCTGGACCGCCGCCCGGCAGGACGTCATCGCCGGGCTCGCCGGGCGACGCACCCCGCCCGCGACCCGGGCACGGTGGCTGGTCCTCGGTCTCACGCTGGTGGTCGGCGGGGCGGCGCTCGCGGCGTTCGGGGCCACCCAGACCTCGCCGGCGGTGATCCTGACCGGCCTGATCCTCGGCGAACTGGGCCTGGTCTGCTGCACGCCCACCCTGATCGGCGCGCTCGCCCGCCTCGGCCGGGTGCTGCCGCTGGCGCCCCGGATCGCGCTGCGCGACGCCAGCCGCAACCGGGCGGCCGCCGCGCCGGCCATCTGCGCCGTGATGGCGGCGGTGGCCAGCAGCGTCGCGCTCGGCGGGTACCTGGCCAGCGACGGGGCCCGCGAGGCGCGCGCCTACCAGCCGATGCTGCCGACCGGTCACGTGCTGGTCAGCCCGGCCGAGCCGACCCGCGAATCCGGGCCCACGCTGGCCCAGGTCACCACGGCCGCCCGGGCGCAGTTGGACGCCGCGGCGGTGGCTCCGGTGCAGATGGCGGCCTGCCAACCGGCGGCGACCCCCGGCGGCTACTGCTACGTCGAGCCGGAGCTACCACCGGAGCGGGCCTGCCCCTGGCGACCCGGGGACGCCCTCTCAGAGGCGGAGCGCCGGCAGGCCCGGGCGGACCCGCGCTGCGTGGCCCCGCCCGGGGACCACTACGGCAGCTACGTGCAGCCACTGGTGGACGACGGCAGCGCGCTGCCGCTCCTCACCGGCGCGGATCCGGCGGAGACCGCCGCCGCCACCGCGGTGCTGCGCGCCGGGGGTGCCGTGGTGACCGACCCACGCTATCTGCACGATGGCCGGGTGACCGTGCGGGTCAACCGGGTGGAAATGGAGGCCGACAGGCCGGCCGTCACCACCGGCGAACTGCCCGCGTACGCGCTGAGCGCGGCGGTCGGCCAGCCCAGCCTGCTGCTGTCCCCACCCGCGGCCCGACGCCTCGGCCTGATCGGGTCCCCGAGCGGCTGGGTGATCGGCACGCCGAAACCGCCGGACGTGCACCGGCAGAAGCGCTTCACCGCCGCCCTGCAATCCTTCGGGACGTTCTCGTTGAGCGTGGAGCAGGGGGCCGCGCCACGCGACAACTCACCGCTGCTCCTGTTGCTCGCGGCGGCGGCCGGGCTGATCACGGTGGGCGCGGCGGGGATAGCGACCGCGCTCGCCGCCGCCGAGGGCCGCGCCGAGCTGTCCACCCTCGCGGCGGTCGGCGCAGCCCCGGCGGTACGCCGGCTGCTCGCGATCTGCCAGGCCGGGATCATCGCCGGCCTCGGCTCGGTGCTCGGCATCGTGGCCGGGCTGGGCACCGCCGCGATCGTGCTGCTCTCGGTCAACCGGCAGTACGCCACCGCCTGGCCGGTACGCGAGCCGTACCCGTTCCTGGTGCCGTGGCCGGCGCTCGGCGTCCTGGTGCTGGTGCCGGTGGTGGCGATGCTCGGCGCGGGCCTGTTCACCCGCGCCCGGCTGCCGATCGAGCGGCGACTGGACTGACCGGGGCGCTCCGGCGGGCATTCGGGGGGTGCCGCCGGGGCCTGGCAGCCGGCAGACTGTCGGCGTGTCAGTGCTGGGAACCCTCACCCGCCGAGTCGGGCACCACCGCTGGTTCGGCGCCGCCGCCCGCCTGCTGGTGCCCGCCGACCGGATCGTCGGCCGGCTCACCCGGGGCCGGGTGGTCGCGCTCGGCCTGATCCCGTCCCTGGTGATCACCACCACCGGCCGCCGCTCCGGCAGGCCGCGCAGCAATCCGCTGCTCTATGTGCCCGACGGCGACGCGTACGTGGTGATCGGCTCCAACTGGGGTCAGACCCACCAGCCCGGCTGGGCGATGAACCTGCTCGCCGAGCCGGCCGCCGAGGTGGACGTGAAGGGCCGTCGGGTGCCGGTCCGGGCCGAGCCGGCCACCGGCGCGGAACGGGACCGGCTGTGGCAGCTCCTGGTGACCGAGTGGCCGGCGTATCGCACGTACGTGCAGCGGGCCGGCGGGCGGGAGATCCGCATCTTCCGGCTGGTGCCGGCCGGGCGCGGCGCGCCGGCCGGGCCGCCACCGGCTGGCTAGGCTGACACTCAGTCGCCAGGCGGGGTTGGTCCGCAGTCGGGAACGAGAGGTGGCCCGGTGAGCGCGAGGAGTGAGCCGCTGTTGCGAGCCCCGCAGTCGCGAACAAAGGCGGCCCGGTGAGCGCGAGCAGCGAAAAGACCGTAACCGACCGGGGCCGCGACGATCGGCGGTGGACGGTGGCGGAGCAGGTCGCCGAGGCGGCCCGGCGGCGTTTCCCGGCCGACGTGCTCGCGGTCGCGGTGCACGGGCCGCTGGCGCACGGCGACGACGACGGCGGCGGGGACCGCGAGGTGGGGATGCTGGTGGTCACCTACCGACCCGGCACCGGCCCACCACCGGCGACCCGGCGGGTGGACGGGGTGCTGGTCGACCTGACCGTGGCCGCCGCCGACGACTACCTCGGGCAGGCCCGGGTGCTCTCCCCCCTGTGGCCGCTGACCGCCGACCGGTACGTCACCACCCGGGCTCTGCACGACCCGACCGGTTGGCTGCCGACGCTGCGCGACGAGCACCTCGGTCGGCTGGCCCGGGCCCGGCCGGCGGAGTTCAGCACGGCGGCCCGGCAGGCCTGGTACCGGGGCAGCGCGGCGCATGCCCGGGCTGCCCGGCTGGCCGAGTGGTACGAGACGGACCAGGCGCTGCTGATGCTCGGCGAGGCACGGCTGGCCGCGGCCACGGTGACGGGGCTGCTGAGCCGCACCTACTTCCGGGACCCGGGGGACGCGGTGCGCCGCACCGGGCTGGCCGGCGCGGACATGACCGAGGTGGGGGTGGTGCTGGCCCGGCAGGCCGAGGAACTCACCGCCCGTGGCCGCCCGGTCGACGGCACGGTCGACGAGCTGCTCAGCGGCTGACCGGCGTCACAGCCCGCCCTGTACGCCGATCAGCGAGCCGATCAGGTAGGTGGCGCCGGCGGCCGCGGCACCCAGCAGGAGTTGGCGCAGGCCGCCGGTCCACCAGGGCCGGTTGGTGAACCGGGCCACCACCGCTCCGGCGGCGAACAGCCCGAGCCCGCCGACGGCGAGTGCCAGCCAGAGCTCGGTGGCGCCGAACAGGTACGTCAGCAGCGGCACGAGCGCACCCAGCGAGAAGAACAGGAACGAGGAGATGGCAGCCGCCCACGGGCTGGGCTGGTCGTCGGGATCGACACCCAGCTCCTCGCGGACGTGCACCCGCAGCGCCTCCTCGGGATCGCGCCGCACCGCTTCGGCGACCTGGGTGGCCAGGTCCCGCGGCAGGCCGCGGGCCACCCACGCGTCGGCCAGCTCGCGGGCCTCCGCCTCGGGGTGCCGCTCCAGCTCCCGCCGCTCCTTGGCCACCTCGGCGGCGACCTGCTCGTTGGCCGAGCGCACGCTGGTGTACTCGCCGAGCCCCATCGAGATCGCGCCGGCCACCAGGCCGGCGGAGCCGGTCAGCACGATGCTGCGCGGCGAGACCCCGCCGCCGCCGACTCCGGCGATCAGGGCGATGTTGGTGACCAGCCCGTCCATCGCGCCGAAGACGGCTGGGCGCAGCCAGCCGCCGGAGACGTCCGCGTGGTGCGCTTCGCGCAACGCCGCTGGGGTGTCGGTCACGGCAGGGTCAGGATCTCGTGGCCGTTGTCGGTCACCACGATGGTGTGCTCGAACTGCGCCGTCCACTTCCGGTCCTTGGTGACCACGGTCCACCCGTCGTCCCACATGTCGTACTGGTAGGTGCCCAGCGTGATCATCGGCTCGATGGTGAACGTCATCCCCGGCTCCATGATGTCGGTGGGCCGTGGGCTGTCGTAGTGCGGCACGTAGAGCCCGCTGTGGAAGGATTCGCCGATGCCGTGGCCGGTGAAGTCACGGACCACGCCGTAGCCGAACCGCTTGGCGTACGACTCGATGACCCGGCCCACCACGTTGATCTGCCGGCCCGGGGCGACCGCGCGGATGCCGCGCATCATCGCCTCGTGGGTCCGCTCGACCAGCAGCCGGGCCTCCTCGCTGACCTCGCCGACGCAGAAGGTGGCGTCGGTGTCGCCGTGCACCCCGTTGATGTACGCGGTCACGTCGACGTTGATGATGTCGCCGTCCTTGAGGACGGTGGAGTCCGGGATGCCGTGGCAGATGACCTCGTTGAGGCTGGTGCAGCAGGACTTGGGGAAGCCCCTGTAGCCGAGCGTCGACGGGTACGCGTCATGGTCGCAGAGGAACTCGTGCACCACGCGGTCGATCTCGTCGGTGGTCACGCCCGGCTTGCAGTGCTCACCGGCGAGCTGGGTCGCCTGGGCGGCCAGCCGGCTGGCGATCCGCATCTTCTCGATGGTCTCCGGCGTCTGCACGTGCGAGCCACGCCACTCCTGGGGGCGCTTCTTGCCCACGTACTCCGGTCGGGGAATGTGGGCGGGCACCGGTCGCATCGGGGAGAGCGTGCCTGGGGTCAGCGGCGGACGGACGGTCATGCCGCAAGCCTATCGCCGGAGCCGCCGGTGACTCGTGCCACGGCCGCTCCGGACCGGTTGTTGCCCAGTCAGGTCGGCTGTGCCATGGTGTCTGCGTGGATCAAGGGGGAGCACCACCCGTCTTCTCTGCCAGCGCGGAGATCGACGGTGGCCACCTCCACGTGGTGGTGGCCGGCGAGGTCGACATGGCGACCGCCGACACGATGCTCCAGACGGCGCTCCGCGAGCCCGCCGAGCGGATCACCCTCGACCTGAACGCGGTCACCTTCTTCGACTCGGCCGCCATCCACGCCCTGGTCCGGCTCGCCCAGCAGTTTCCCGGCACGCTCACCGTGCTGCCGTCCCGGCAGGTCCGTCGGGTGCTGGACATCTCCGGCCTGGGCGAGCAGAGCTGGCTGAGCCCGGCCTGAGCGGCTCACGCTCCGCACCCCTGGGCAGCGCATGCGGTACGCGGCGACCGGAGCGCGTGGTCAGGCCTGCAACTGCCGGCGCAGCGTCACCTCGGTGCCCTCGGCGGTACGCCGCACCGACAGGTCACCCAACGCCTTGATCAGAGTCAGCCCGCGCCCCCGGAACCCGGAGCCGGTCGACTCCCGCCACTGCCCGCTGTCGCGCACGGTGGCGGTCACCGTGCCGTCCTCGATGGCCACCTCCACGGTGATCATCGGCTCGGCGGGGTGCACCGGGTGCTCGATGGCGTTCGCGGCGGCCTCGGAGACCGCCACCGTCAGGTCGAACAGGTCCGTCTCGCCGACCCCGTGCGCGACCAGGAAATCCTCCAGGCGCTTGCGCAGCACGCTCAGCCGGGTCGGGTCCGCCGGCAGTCGCAGCACGAAGCGGTTCAGCTCGGCCGCCTCCAGGGCCAGCACCGCCACGTCGTCGCGGCGCGGCCGCCCGGCGACCCGCTCGACCACCGCGTCGATCAGGTCGTCCACGTGCTCGCCGGGGATGGCCGCGTCGACGCGCAGTTGGGCCAGCGCCTCGTCGATGCCGATCTGACGGTCCTCGATCAACCCGTCGGTGTAGAGCAGCAGCCGGCTGCCGACGGGCAGCTCCCCCTCGACCGTCCGGTACGTCGTGTCGGGGATGGCGCCGACCGGTGGGCCGAGCGCACGGTCGTGCAGGAACGCCGCGTCGCCTCCCCGGATCAGCAGTGGCGACGGGTGGCCGGCGCTGGCGTACCGCAGCCGGCCGGCCCGCGAGCTGAACAGCAGGCAGACCACGGTCGCGAAGGAGCGGCCCTCGGTGGAGCCGACCAGCCGGTTGAGCCGGGTCAGCGACTCACCCGGGTCGAAGCCCTCCAGGACGTACGCCCGCAGCGCGTTGCGCAGTTGCCCCATCGCCGCGGCGGCCTGGACGCCCTTGCCGACGACGTCGCCGATGACCAGCACCAGCTCGTCGCTCTCCAGCGGAATCACGTCGTACCAGTCGCCGCCGACCTCGACGTCGGCGGTGCCGGGCAGGTAGCGGCTGGCCACCACCGCGCCGGGCAGCTGTGGCAACGACCGGGGCAGCAGGCTGTGCTGCAACGTGGTGGCGATGCGGTGATCGGCCTCGTACAGCTGGGCGTTCTCCAGCCGCACCCCGACCAACCGGGCCAGCTGGGTGAGAGCGGCCTCGTCGGCCCGGGCGTCGTCACCGGGCGGCCGCCAGACCCGCAACTCGCCGAGCTGCTCGCCGGTGGTGCCGGTCAGCTCGCTCACGAAGGACGGGTCGGTGGCGGTGACACCCCCGGCGTCCGCCTCGGAACGGGCTCCGCTCGCGGTGACCACCACCCGGGCGGCCTCGGCGAGGGTGAGCGCGTGCCGGGCGGCGACCTGGAGCACCTCGGCGGTGGACCGGGCGGTGTTCACCGCCACGGCGGCGTCGGCCAGCGCCCGGAGCCGGCGGATGATCTGCCCGCGCAGCTGGCCCAGTTCGACGTTCGCCCGGACGCGGGCGATCAGCTCCTGCCCGGAGAACGGCTTGGTGAGGTAGTCGTCGGCGCCGGCGGAGAGGCCGGCCACCGCCTCCGCGGAGCCCGCCCGGGCGGAGAGCAGCACGATCGGCACGTGCCGGGTACGCGGGTCCGCGCGCAGCGCGCCGACCAGGCCGAACCCGTCCAGCCGGGGCATCATCACGTCGGCGAGCACGAGGTCGAACCCACCGTCGCGGGTCAGCGGCAGGGCCGCCAGGCCATCGCTCGCGGTGACCACCTCCCAGGTCGGGGAGAGCAACCGGGTGACGTGCTCGCGCAGGTCCACGTTGTCGTCGACGACCAGGATCCGGCCGGCCGGGGCGATCTCCGCGGGCTGGCCGCCGAAATCGGGCGTCGGCTCGGTGCCGGTCCACAGCGCGGTCTCCGCCACGTAGAGCCGGGCCTGCTCGGGCTCGCCCGTCGGAAGGGGGGCGAACGCCACCACCCGGTCGCCGGGCAGGTGCGCCGACCCGAACGGGACCGTCACCGTGAACGTGCTGCCCTCGTCGACCCGGCTGGTCAGCCCGACCTCGCCACCGTGCATCTCGACCAGCTCCCGGACCAGCGCCAGGCCGATCCCGGTGCCCTCGTGGGTGCGGGCGCGCACCCCTGGCACCCGGTGGAACCGTTCGAAGACGTGCGGCAGCTCGGCCGGCGCGATCCCCACGCCGGTGTCGCTGACCTCCAGCCGGGCGGCGCCGTCCACGGCCCGGACCCGGACCCGGATCTCGCCGCCGAAGGTGAACTTGACCGCGTTCGACACCAGGTTGAGGACGATCTTTTCCCACATGTCCCGGTCGACGATGACCGGCGCGGGCAGCGGCGGGCAGTCCACCACCAGCTCCAACCCGGCCCGGTCGGTGGCCGAGCGGAAGGTGCTGGCCAGCCGGGCCGTGTAGCCGGCCAGGTCGGTGGGCTGGTAGCGGGCGGCCAGCCGACCAGATTCCAGCCGGGAGAAGTCCAGCACGGTGTTGACCAGCTTGAGCAGGCGCAGCGCGTTGCGGTGCATCATGGTGAGCCGGTCGGTGTAGTCGGAAGGCAGCGCCCGGTCGGCCAGCAGGTCCTCCAGCGGGCCGAGCACCAGGGTCAGTGGGGTCCGGAACTCATGGCTGACGTTGGCGAAGAAGTTGGTCTTCGCCCGGTCCAGCGCGGCCAGCTCCGCGGCGCGGGCCTGCTCCTGCTCGTACGCCCGCTGCCTGCCCACCGCCCGGGAGATCTGGGCGGCGACCAGGTCGAGGAAATTTCGGTACTCATCGTTGAGCGGCAGCCGGCGGGCCACGCCGACGACGAGCGCGCCGACCCTCTCGTGGGTCGCCGTGACGGGCAGCACGAGCGCCTCATCGGCCGCGTCGGCCGGCGGCGCGTCGAGCAGCCCGGCCACGTCGATCGTGGCGGGCACGCCGTCGGCGGTCACCCGGGCGAGCACCCCGGGGTCGACGTCGACGGCGGCCTGGCCGGTGCCGTCGGAGCCGGCCAGGACGAACCGGCCGGTGTCGTCGGCCAGGTTGATCAGCGCGAACGGTACGTCGGCCCGGTGCCGACCCAGCACCTCGGCGGCGGTCCGGCCGAGCTCGGCGGCGCTGCCCACCTCGGCCAACTCGGCGCCCAACTCGGCCAGCGCCCGAAGCCGGCGCTCGCCGAGAACACGGCCGGTGGTCTCGTTGACGATGCAGTAGACGCCGCTGACCGAGCCGTCGGCCCCTCGGATCGGGTCGTACGAGACGTCGAAGTAGGTCTGTTCGAGAAAGCCGTGCCGGTCCAGCAGGAAGGGATGGTCCTCGCCGCGGTACGAGCGCCCGGTGCGCCGTACGCCCTCCAGCAGGGGGCCGAGCACCTCCCAGGTCTCCGCCCAGTGCTGCGCTGCCGGTTGACCGAGCACGCCGGGGTGCTTGCCGCCGATGGTCGGGCGGTAGGCGTCGTTGTAGAAGGCGAGCTGGTTGTCGCCCCAGAACATGACGATCTGCGCGCTGGAGGCGAGCATCATGCCGACCGCGTTGGAGAGCGCCGACGGCCAGCAGGCCGGGGCGCCCACCGGTGTCGAGGACCAGTCGAAGCGACGCAGCCGTTCGCCCAACTCGCCACCGGCCGCGAACGCGGCCGCCAGCATCGGGGGGAGCTCCGCGCCGACCGCCGAGGAACCCTCCGCGTCCGCGCCCCCCTGGGCCGAGCTCATACAGCCTCCCGCTCCGGCTGTGCCCCCAGCCGTTGATCTCCGCCTGCCGTGTCCCGACCTGTACCCCGGCGGACCAGCAACGTAACGCGTGACGCCCCTCGGACGCTGGTTACGTGCGCCGGGCCCGTCGGCCATCCGACACCGGGGCGGACGCGGCGTCCGGGCAACCCCTGGTGGAGCGCCCTCGACGGCTCAGAAGACGGGCAGCCCGTCGATGCTCGCCGCGTTCCTGGTGGCCCGGTAGACCACCAGGTCGTCGGCGGTACGGCGCGAGTGCGCGGTGAGCAACAGGTCGCGTTCGGCGCGGTAGTCCATGAGCGGCACCGCGTACCCGCAGGAGTCGCTGACCCGGTCCACCTCGACGGTGATCACGGCCCGCACGGCGTGCACGTCCGGTGGCTCGGGGAACTCGGCGAGCCGGTCGGCGAACGCCTCCTCGGTCACCGCGACGCTGCTGCCCCGACCGTGCAACCGGACGATCTTCGGTGGCCCGTCGAAGGCGCAGAACATCAGCGTGATCCGGCCGTTGTCCCGCAGGTGGGCGATGGTCTCCGCGCCGCTGCCGTGATAGTCCAGGTAGGACACCCGGTGTGGGCCGAGGATCACGAAGGTGCCCCGCATGCCCTTCGGCGAGACGTTGACGTGCCCGTCGGCGCCCGACGGCGCGGTGGCCACGAAGAAGACCGGCTGGGCCGCGATGAAGTCGCGCAGCCGACCGTCGATCTCCGGATAGACCTTGCCCATGCGCTGATCCTCCCACCGGCCACCACGGCCGGCGGGTGCGACGTGCGTCACGTACCCCGGGGTCGCACCGACCGCCCGGCGTCGTCGGGCGCGGTGCCGGGCGGTCGCTGGCGGGCGGCCCGGACCAGCGCGGTGATCGGACGGGGATCCGGCTCGTTCTCCGGATGCCACTGCACCCCGAGCACGAACGGCCGGCCCGGATCCTCGACCGCCTCGATCACACCGTCCGCCGCCCAGCCGCTGACCGCGAGCCGCCCAGGGTCGGCAACCGCCTGGTGGTGGTACGAGTTGACCCGGTCCACCCCGGCCAACACCGTCGCGGCCAGGCTGCCCGGCGCGAACCGCACCGGATGCTCACCGTAGACGCCGGGCGCCGGGCGGTGCGCCTGGTGACCGACCACGTCCGGCAGGTGCTGGTGCAGGGTGCCGCCGTACGCGACGGCGAGCAGCTGCATCCCCCGGCAGACGCCCAGCACCGGCAGCTCCGCGGCGAGCGCCGCGGACAGCAGGGTCAGCTCGCCGTCGTCCCGGTCCGGCCGGTCCTCGGTCCTGGGGTCGGGCAGCTGGCCGTACCGCCCCGGGCCGACATCGGCACCACCGGCCAGCAGCAATCCGTCCAGGACCGCCAGCACGTCGCCGTCCCCGTCGTCCGGCGGCAGCACCACCGCCCGGCCGCCGGCGACGGTCACCGCCCGCACGTACGCCTCGGGCACCAGCACGGCGCGCACGCCCCGCCATATGGCCCAGTCGGCGGGCTCGACGTACGCGCTGATCCCGATCAGTGGCCTGGTCATAGTGGAGTGACATACGCGCCGGTGATGCCCCCGTCCACCACGAACTGCGCGGCGGTCATGAACGAGGCGTCGTCGCTGGCCAGGAACGCCACGGCGGCGGCGATCTCCTCCGGTTGCCCGAACCGGCCCATCGGCACGTGCACCAGCCGGCGGGCGGCCCGCTCCGGGTCGGCGGCGAAGAGTTCCAGCAGCAGCGGGGTGGCCACCGGGCCGGGGCACAGCGCGTTGACGCGGATGCCCTCGCGGGCGAACTGCACACCCAGCTCCCGGGTCATCGCCAGCACCCCGCCCTTGCTCGCGGTGTACGCGATCTGCGACGTCGCCGCGCCCATCAGCGCCACGAACGAGGCCGTGTTGATGATCGAGCCCCTGCCCTGGCGGCGCATGTGCCCGATGGCGTACTTGCAGCAGAGGTAGACGCTCGTGGTGTTGACCCGCAGCACCCGTTCCCAGGCGTCCAGGCCGGTGGTCAGGATGGAGTCGTCGTCCGGCGGCGAGATGCCGGCGTTGTTGAACGCGATGTCGACCCGCCCGTGCCGGTCGACCACCCCGTCGAAGAGGTCACGCACCGCTGACTCGTCGGCGACGTCGGTGGCCACGAACTCGCCGCCACACTCCTCGGCGGCCCGCTTCCCGGCCGCCGCGTCGATGTCCACGCAGACCACCCGGGCCCCCTCCGCGGCGAACCGACGGACGGTGGCCAACCCGATCCCACTGCCCGCACCGGTGATCACGGCCACCCGGTCCTGCAACCGACCCTGCACTGGCGTCACCCCTCTGTCGCGATGAACACGTTCTTGACATCGGTGAAGGCGTGCAGCGCATCCGGACCGAGCTCCCGGCCCAGGCCGGAGCGCTTCATCCCGCCGAACGGGGTCCAGTAGCGCACCGAGGAGTGCGAGTTGACGCTGAGGTTCCCCGCGTCGACGGCGCGGGCGAGCCGGAGCGCGCGGCCCACGTCCCGGGTCCAGATCGAGCCGGAGAGGCCGTACTCGGTGTCGTTGGCGAGCCGGACCGCGTCGGCCTCGTCGTCGAACGGGAGCACCGAGACCACCGGGCCGAAGATCTCCTCCCGCCAGTGCCGGTCGGCTGGCGAGTCGGCCAGCAGCACCGTCGGGGCGTGCCAGAAGCCGGGACCGTCGGGGCAGGAGCCGGTGAACGCCACCCGGGACCCGGCCAGGTAGCCGGCGGCCCGGTCGCGCTGGCCGGCGGAGATCAGCGGGCCCATCTCGGCGGTGTCCCGGGCCGGGTCCTCGACCCGCACGGCGCGGACCGCCGGTTCGAGCAGTTCCAGGAAGCGGTCGTACACCGGGCGCTGGACCAGGATCCGGGACCGGGCGCAGCAGTCCTGGCCGGCGTTGTCGAACACCGCGCCAGGAGCGGTCGCGGCGGCGCGTTCCAGGTCGGCGTCGGCGAAGATGATGTTGGCGCTCTTGCCGCCCAGCTCCAGGGTCAGCCGCTTCACCTGCGTGGCACAGCCGGCCATGATCCGCGTGCCGACCTCGGTGGAGCCGGTGAAGCAGATCTTGCGGACCGCCGGGTGGCTGACGAACCGCTCCCCCACCACGGCGCCCTCGCCGGGGACAACCGTGAACACGTCGTCGGGCAGGCCGGCCTCGCGGGCCAGCTCGGCCAGGCGCAGCGCGGTGAGCGGGGTCAGTTCGGCGGGCTTGAGCACCACGGTGTTGCCGGCGGCGAGGGCCGGGACGAACCCCCAGGCGGCGATCGGCATCGGGAAGTTCCACGGCACGATCACGCCGACCACGCCGAGCGGCTCGTGGAAGGTGACGTCCAGCCCGCCGGGCACCGGGATCTGCCGCCCGGTCAGCCGCTCCGGCGCGCCCGCGTAGTAGTCCAGCACGTCGCGGACGTTGCCGGCCTCCCAGCGGGCGTTGCCGATGGTGTGCCCGGAGTTGCGAACCTCCAGCGTGGCCAGCTCGTCCAGATGCGCGTCGACAACAGCGGCGAACCGCCGCAACATCCGGGCCCGGTCCCCCGGCGCCACCCCCCGCCACCCGTCGAACGCCCGGTCCGCCCGAGAGATCGCGGCGTCGACCTCCCCAACCGAAGCCCCGGGTACGTCCCGGAAACTCTCCCCGGACGCCGGATCCACCACCTGCGTCACGCCGGCACCCCCATTCCTGCGTCGTCAGAGGCGTTCGAAGCCACGGGTCAGCTCCCAGTCGGTTACCGCCGCGTCGAAGGCTGCCAGCTCCACCCGGGCCTGATTGGCGTAGTGAGCGACCACCTCGGGACCGAAGGCGTCCTGGGCGGCCGTCGACTGCTCCCAGAGGGTCAGGGCGTCGCGCAGGGTGCCGGGCACGCGCTCGGCCTCCGGGTCGTCGTACGCGTTGCCGGTGCACTCCGGGCCCAGCTCCAGCTCCCGTTCGATGCCGTGCAGCGCGCCGGCGACCAGCCCGGCGATCGCCAGGTACGGGTTGACGTCGGCGCCCGGCACCCGGTTCTCCACCCGCATGCCCTGCCCGTGCCCGACCACCCGCAGCGCACAGGTGCGGTTGTCCACCCCCCAGCGCAGCGCCGTCGGGGCGAACGACCCCGGCTGGTAGCGCTTGTAGGAGTTGATGTTCGGGGCGAAGAGCAGGCTGAACTCCCGCATCGTGGCCAGCAGCCCGGCGAGCACCCGCTGCCCGGTCTCCGACAGGTGCGCGGGCCCGTCGCCGAGCATCGCCGAGGCGCCGGTGGTGTCGCGCAGCGAGAAGTGGATGTGGCAGGAGTTGCCCTCCCGTGCGTTCGGCTTGGCCATGAAGGTGATCGCCATGCCCTCCTGGGCGGCGATCTCCTTGGCCCCGTTCTTGTAGATCACGTGGTGGTCGGCGCAGGCGACCGCCTCGTTGTACCGGAAGGCGATCTCGTGCTGGCCGAGGTTGCACTCACCCTTGGCGCTCTCCGGGGTCAGCCCGGCGCCGGCCATCTCGCTGCGGATCCGGCGCAGCAGCGGCTCCACCCGGGCGGTGCCGAGCAGCGAGTAGTCCACGTTGTACTGGTTGGCCGGGGTGAGGTCACGGTAGCCGCGCCGCCAGGCGTCCTCGTACGAGTCGCGGTACAGCACGAACTCCAGCTCGGTGCCGGCGTACGCGGTCAGCCCGTGCTCGGCCAGCCGGCCCAGCTGCCGGCGCAGGATCTGCCGGGGCGAGGCGACCACGTCACCGGAGCCATCCAGCCAGGTCAGGTCGGCCAGCAGCAGCGCGGAGCCCGGCTGCCACGGCATCCGGCGCAACGTGCCGAGATCCGGCACCATCGCGAAGTCGCCGTAGCCGCGTTCCCAGCTCGACATCGCGTACCCGTCGACGGTGTTCATGTCCACGTCGACGGCGAGCAGGTAGTTGCACCCCTCGCTGCCGTGCTCGACGACCTGATCGAGGAAGAAGGGCGCGTGGAACCGTTTTCCCTGCAGGCGACCCTGCATGTCGACCAGGGCCAGCACGACGGTGTCGATCTCACCCTCGGCGACAGCGACCCGCAGTTGTTCCAGCGTGAGCGGAGCTCTCCTCATTCACGGGCCTCCATCACCAAGGTCTACTGGCAAACCGGATCACCGTCAATGCCCCCGGCGGCGAGGGTGGCAAACCCGGCGGGACGGCAGTGGCGCCCGTCCCGCCGGGCGCGGGTCAGGCCGGGCCGTCGACCGGCGCCGGGTCGGCCGCCGGAGCAGGCTCCTCGACGGTACGAACCGGGCCCGCGAACCATTTCCGGGCCGAGACGTACCACCAGACGGCGACCACCAGCAGCACCCCGCCCACGGCCAGCGGCGCGTAGTTCACCGCCGACCAGGTGAACCCGTCGTTGCCGGGCACCCCGGCGGGCACGATCGGCAGCACGAAGTAGACGGCGATGACCGCGATCTCGATCACCGCGATCCAGCCGAGCAGCTTGTACTTCCGTCCGAGCGTCCACGGGCCGGGGACGAACCGGTCGCCCATCCGCAGGCGCAGCGCGATCGGGATGAGGAAGGACAGGTAGAGCCCGAGCACCGCGACGGAGACCACGGCGTAGAAGGCGATCGGGATGCCGGCGGAGCTCTCGTAGAGCGCCGGCAGGGTGAGCACCAGGCCGGCCAGGGTGGCACCGATGATCGCGTTGACCGGGGTGCCGTTGCGGTCCACCCGGGACCAGAGCCGCCAGCCCGGCACGGCGCGGTCGCGGCTGAACGCGTACGCCATCCGGCTCATCGAGGTCACGCAGCTCATCCCGCAGAAGAACTGCCCGATGGTGGAGATGATGATGACGATCTTGAAGAAGACCGGGGTGAGCGCGGACTCGAAGATGGCGCCGGAGAAGCCGCCGGCTGCGTTGACCGCCTCGACGTCGGTGGCCGCGAAGAGGAACGCCAGCAGCAGGATCCAGCCGCCGACCGCCGAGTAGAAGATGGACTGCCAGAGCCCGCGGGCGGCGGCCTGCGAGGCGCCCCGGGTCTCCTCGGACACGTGCGCGCAGGCGTCGAAGCCGGTGATCGTGTACTGGGTGAGCAGGAAGCCCAGCGGCAGCACGTAGAACCAGAAGGTCAGCCCGCCGGTGTCCCCGTCACCGAAGCCGGAGTTGTTGAACCGCTCGGTGAACACGAACTGGAAGCTCTGGTGGTTGTCCGGAACGAGGACCAGGATGGCCACCACGGCTGCCGCCCCTGCCACGTGCCACCAGACGGAGACGTTCTGCAGCACGTCGATGATCCGGTGCCCGAAGATGTTGATCAGCCCGTGCAGCACCAGGATGATCACGAAGAGGACGAACGCCTGGCGCAGCGTGCCGGCCCAGCCGTCGAAGAGCGCCGACAGGGTCAGGTTGAGGAAGGTCGCGCAGCCGTAGTCGACCGAGGCGGTGACCGCGACCAGGCCGATCAGGTTCAACCAGCCGGTGAACCAGCCGTGCACCGGGCGGCCCATCGTCGCGGCCCACCAGTAGATCCCGCCGGCGGTCGGGTACGCCGACACCAGCTCCGCCATGCAGAAGCCGATGATCAGGATGAACAGCGAGATCAGCGGCCAGCCCCAGGAGATGGCGACCGGCCCGCCGTTGTTCCAGGCCTGGCCGAAGGTGGTGAAACAGCCGGCCAGGATCGAGATGATGGAGAACGAGATGGCGAAGTTGGAGAAGCCGCTCCACTTGCGGCGCAGCTCCTGTTTGTAGCCGAGTTCGGCGAGCCGTCGGGCGTCGTCGTCCATCGGATGCTCGGCGGTCGGCACAGGCGTCGTGGCCACTGCACACCTCCCTGAGGTGATTCCGCGTACGAGTGCGCAAAGTGTCGTCCCGCTGATCAAGGTGGTCAATACGATGACCGTGGGAATCTCACCGCCGTCGGGCTAATTGCGTTGCCGTGACCCCACCCCGGACGCCATCCTTGACCCCGTGACCAGGCCCGATCGGGCCCACTGACCCACCCTCCCCGGGCACTCGGACCGCCCGGACCGCGGCGGCGCGGGGCACACTCTCTCTCACGTGCGGCGTTCCGCCGTACCCGACAGTGCCCCGCGCCCCCGGGCGTCGGTCAGGTCAGGAGGAGTCCGATCAGCCAGGTGGCGGCGATCAGCAGACCGGCGGTGAACTCCACCAGCATGGACAGGCCGGCGGCCTTGAGCGCCTGCACCGTGGACGGCCAGGCCAACTGGTTGCTGCCCAGCCTCAGCCGTTCCGCCGCCCACACCCCAGCGACGAAGCCCAGCACCAGCCCCACCACCGGCACCACGAAGAAGCCGACGATGCCCAGCACCGCGCCGGCGAGCAGCGTGGAGGTCGGCACGCCGGTGCGCTTCAGGTTGCGACCAGGCCACGCGTACTTGATCACGGTGCCCCCGGCGGCAACCAGCGTCGCGGCGGCGAACACCGCCCAACCACCCGGGCCCGCGCCGCCGAAGATCGCCCAGACCAGCACCCCGCCCCAGCACAGCGGCAGCGCCGGCAGGCCGGGCACCACCACGCCCGCCAGCCCGGCCAGGATGGCCAGCGCGGCCACCACCGTCACCACCGTCTGCGAGTCGTTCAGGCTCACGCCGTCGCCCTCCGTCGCCACACCCGGAACCGGCCGGTCCGGACGGATCCCCCGCTCACCCCACCGCCCCGCCGCGCAGCCGGAGAGTGATCGCCTCGGCTGGCGCCGGAGCCCCGAAGTACCGGCCCTGCCCGGTGTCGCAGCGCAGCGCCCGCAGCCGCTCGGCCTGCACACCGGTCTCCAACGCCTCGGCGGTGACCCACAGCTCCAGCGCGTGCGCCAGCCGGACCAGCGCGTCGACGATCCGCTCGTCGCGGTGGTCGGCCACGGCGTCCGTTCCGTCGGCGCGGATGCCCTCGACGAACGGGCCGGCCAGCTTCAGGCAGTGGATCGGCAGCCGCCGCAGGTACGCCAAATTGGAATACCCGGTGCCGAAGTCGTCCACCGCCAGCCGGACGCCCAGCCCGGCGAGCCGGTGCAGGCTGCGCAGCGGCTCGCCCGCGCTACCCATCACGGCGCTCTCGGTCAGCTCCAGCTGCAGCAGCTCCGCCGGCAGCCCGCTGGTGGCCAACGCGTCGGCCACCGTCTCCACGATCGCCGGGTCGTCGGCCTGCCGGGCGGCCAGGTTCACGCTGACCACCAACCGGGCGTCGGGGAACTCCCGCCACCACCGCTCGGCGTCGCGGCAGGCCCGCCGCAGCACCCACTCGCCGAGCCGGACGATCAGGCCGGTCTCCTCGGCCAGGGCGATGAACCGGTCCGGCCCGATCAGGCCCAGCTCCGGGTGCTCCCACCGGACCAGCGCCTCCACCGCGAGCATGGTGCCCTCCAGCAGCGACACGATCGGCTGGTAGTGCAGCACGAACTCGCCCCGGTCCAGCGCCGCCGGCAGCCCGGCGACCAGCGCCGACCGGGCGATGTCCCGGGCGCTGCGCTCCGGGTCGTAGACCGCCCACCGGCCCCGGCCGGCGGCCTTGGCCCAGTAGAGCGTGGTGTCCGCGGCCTTCATCAGCTCCGAGGCGGTGGTCTCGGCGGCGGGGCACTCCACGATGCCCACGCTGGCCGAGACGGCCAGTTGCTGGTCACCGACGTGCACCGGGGCTGCGACGGCGGCCAACGCGGCCTCCGCCACGGCCACCGCGTCGTCGAGGTCGTTCCCGCCGTCGACCAGGATGACGAACTCGTCGCCACCCATCCGGGCGACCAGGTGGCCGTGGTCCGCCACGCACGCGGCCAGCCGCCGGGCGATCATCACCAACAGCCGGTCACCGAGGTCGTGACCCAGGCTGTCGTTGATCGCCTTGAAGCCGTCCAGGTCGAGGAAGCACACCCCGACCCGCCGCCCGGTTCCGGCGGTGTCGAGGACCCGGCCCAGCGTCTCGAAGAACAGCGTCCGGTTGGGTAGCCCGGTCAGCGGGTCGTGCAGCGCCTGGAAGCGAAGCCGCCGCTGGAGTTCGTACCGCTCGGTGATGTCCTCGATCATCGCGACGGTGAACCGGGGCCGGCCGTCGTCGTGCCGGATCAGCGAGACGGCCAGATCGGTCCAGACCACGCTGCCGTCCTTGCGGTGGTAGCGCTTCTCCAACCGGGCCGAGTCCTGCTTGCCCTCGATCATCTCCTGGTACAGCTCCCACATCCCGGCGGCGTCGTCGGCGTGGAACAGGGCGGACACGTTGGTCGCACACAGCTCGCTGATCGAGTAGCCGAGCATGTCGGCGAACGCCTGGTTGACGTCGATGATCTGGCCGTCCACCCTGGCGATGCCGATCCCGATCGCGGCGCCGGTGAAGACCGCCCGAAAGCGTGCCTCGCTGTCGCGCAGGGCCTGCTCGACCTCGTCCCGCGCCTGCCAGGCCGACCGGGCGATCCGCTCCTGCTGGATGAAGGTGCGGTCGCGCAGCGCACGGGCGAACCCGGCGGCCAGGCCGCCCTGCACCGCCGCGATCCGCTCGGTCAGGTCCGCCGGCTGGTCGTCCGCGCCCAGCACCTGGCGGGGGAAGTCCTGACCGAGGGCGCGCAGTGACCACTCGAGCGCCCGGGGCTCGGTGAGGTGCGCCTCCACCAGCGCCCGCCCCACCTCCTCGGCGGGGCGGGCCGAGAACGGCTCGGCCCGTACCGCCTGAGCCAGCCGGACGGTGTGCACCAGCAGCAGCCGCTCGGTCTCGGCCGCGCTGAGCGGCACGAAACCGAGACGGCGTACCGCGCGGGCCCAGTTGGCGGCGTAGCCCTGGGCGTCGCCCCGGCCGGCGTCGACCCCGGTCGGGTCCGGGACGGCGGCCACGGGATCAGCCGGCGGGCTGGTCGTACCGGGCGACGCCCCCGAAGGCGCCGAACCGCTCCGGGTGCTCGTCCACATCGGAGGGCGAGTCGGGACGCCAGAGCGGCATGTGCACGACGCCCGGGTCGAGGACGGTCCAGTCGCCGAAGAAGCCGGTGACCTGAGCGCGGGAACGCAGCGTGATCTCGGTGTCCGTCCGCGCGGAGAGCCGCTGGGCGTCCAGCATCTCCTGCGGCTGATCCTCGAAGGTGGAGTGCGAGATGACCAGGAAGCTGCCGGGTGCGGCGGCCGCCCGCAGGGTGGCCAGAATGGCCTCGGGCCGGTCGGCGTCCGGGACGAAGTGCACGACCCCGGCCAGCAGGATGCCCATCGGCCGGCTGAAGTCGATCAGCCCCAGCTGGCGGGTCTCGGCGAGGATCCGCTCCGGGTCGCGCAGATCGGCGTGGATCACCCCGGTCAGGTCGTTGCCGGCGAGCAGTTCCCGGCTGTGCGCGACGGCCACCGGGTCGATGTCGACGTAGACCACCCGGGCCTTGGGGTTCGCCCCCTGGGCCACCTCGTGCACGTTGCCCACGGTGGGAATTCCGGAGCCGATGTCGAGGAACTGGTCGATGCCGGCGTCGAGCAGAGCCCGGACGGCCCGGCGCAGGAACTCCCGACCCGAACGCATGGTGGCGGCGAGATTCGGCGTCATGCTGGCGATCTGCTCGGCCAGCCGACGGTCGATCTCGAAGTTGTGCGCCCCGCCCAGGAAGTAGTCGTACACCCGGGCCGCGCTCGGCCTGGTCAGATCGATCTCGGTCGGAATCCCGTCCGGCATCAGCGTGCTCCCCAGTTCATCGCCGCGGCGCGGGACGGCACCGGCGTCGGCTGGCACGCGCGACCACCGGTCGACCCGCGGGTCGTGTGGTGTGGACCACTCTAGGCCGCCGACTCCCGCGTCCGGGAGATCCCTTCGCGCTCTTTCCGTGCTCAGTCGGCCGACTCGAGCAGCAGCGAGATGCCCTGCCCGACGCCGATGCACATGGTGGCCAGGGCGCGGCGGCCGCCGCGACGGCGCAGCTCCAGGGCGGCGGTCAACGCCAGCCGAGCGCCGCTCGCGCCCAACGGGTGCCCCAACGCGATGGCGCCGCCATTCGGATTGACGTGCTCGGCGTCCACGGGCAGCCCCAGCTCGCGCAGCACCGCCACGGACTGCGCGGCGAACGCCTCGTTCAGCTCCACCACGTCCACCGCGCTCAACTCGACGCCGGCACGGTCGAGCAGCTTGCGGGTGGCCGGCACCGGGCCGATCCCCATGATCCGGGGTGGCACGCCGGCCGCCGCCGCGCTGCCGATGCGGGCCAGTGGGGTGAGTCCGTACCGGGCCACCGCGGCCTCACTGGCCACCAGCAGCGCGACCGCACCGTCGTTGACGCCGGACGAGTTGCCGGCGGTCACCGTGCCGCCCTCCCGGAACGGGGTGGGCAGCGCGGCAAGCTTCTCCAGCGAGGTCTCCCGGGGGTGCTCGTCGACCTCGACCAGCCGGGTCTCCCGGCGGCCGGCCGGCACCGAGACCGGCACGATCTCCTCGGCGAACCGGCCGTCGGCCTGCGCCTTGGCCGCGCGCTGCTGCGAGCGGTACGCGAACGCGTCCTGTTCGGCCCGGCTGACGCCGTACTCGGCGGCCACGTTCTCCGCCGTCTCCGGCATCGAGTCGACGCCCCAGCCGTCCCGCATCAGCGGGTTGACCAGCCGCCAGCCCAGGGTGGTGTCGTACACCTCGGCCGAGCGGGAGTACGCCGACGTCGCCTTCGGCATGACGAACGGCGCCCGGCTCATGCTCTCGACCCCGCCGGCGACCACCAGCTCCGCGTCCCCGGCCACGATGGAACGGGCGGCGGTGGCGAGGGCGTCCAGCCCGGAGCCGCAGAGCCGGTTGACCGTACTGCCCGGCACCTCTTCGGGCAGGCCGGCCAGCAGCGCCGCCATCCGGGCCACGTTGCGGTTGTCCTCGCCGGCCTGGTTGGCGCAGCCGAGCACGACGTCGTCCACCCGGGCCCAGTCCACCGAAGGGTGCCGGGCGACCAGCTCACGGATCACGTGCGCGGCCAGGTCGTCGGGACGCACACCGGCCAGCGCGCCGGCGTACCGGCCGATCGGGGTGCGGACACCGGCCACCAGGTATGCCACGGTCATCGCGAGTCCTTCGGGGTGGAGACGGCGGGGGTGGGGGCGCCCACCGGGGTCGTGCGGGCTGCCAGCCGCCAGGATATCCGCGCCCCCCAGCCGATAGGTTGACGGCATGGCTCGGGCCCAGTTCAGCGCAGAGACCAGCGGCGGCGGCGCGTTCGTCCGCCAGCCCAACCGGTTCACCGGCCGGGTCACCCCGGACTCGACCTCCCCGCCCGGCGGCGGCCCGGACGAGCAGGACCGCTGGCCGCTGGAGGCCGGCCGCTACCGGCTGATCTGGTGCCGCGCCTGCCCGTGGGCGCACCGGGCCCGGATCGTGCGCGGCCTGCTCGGGCTGGACGACGCGATCTCGCTGGGCACCGTCGACCCGATCCGGGACGAGCGGGGCTGGGCGTTCGCCCTCGACCCGGACGGCTTCGACCCGGTCCTCGGCGTCGGCTTCCTCTCCGGGGCGTACCTGGCCACCGACCCCGACTACACCGGCCGGGTGACCGTGCCGGCGCTGGTCGACACGCTGACCGGTCGGGTGGTCACCAACGACTACCCGCAGCTCACCCTCGACCTCTCCACCGAGTGGCGGCGGCTGCACGCCCCCGGCGCGCCGGATCTGTACCCGGTCGAGCTGCGCCCCGAGATGGACGCGCTGATGGCCGAGATCCACACCGACGTCAACAACGGCGTCTACCGGTGCGGCTTCGCCACCTCGCAGGAGGCGTACGACGAGGCGTTCCGGGCACTCTTCGCCCGGCTGGACGCGCTCTCCGAGCGGCTGGCCGGGCAGCGCTACCTGATGGGCGACGCGATCACCGAGGCCGACGTACGGCTGTTCACCACGCTGGTCCGCTTCGACGCCGCGTACCACGGGCACTTCAAGTGCAACCGGCACAAGCTGACCGAGATGCCGGTGCTCTGGGCGTACGCCCGGGACCTGTTCCAGACCCCGGGCTTCGGCGAGACGGTGGACTTCGACCACATCAAGCGGCACTACTACGGCACCCACCGGCAGATCAATCCGAGCGGCATCGTGCCGCTCGGGCCCGACGAGTCCGGCTGGACCACGCCGCACGGGCGTGGCTGAGCCGGGTCGGCGCGGCACCTCGACCGCGCCGGCGGCCCGGGCGGACGTCGCGCGCCGCGTCGCCGGGTGGGCCGCCGCCGGCTGCGGGCTGATCGGTGCGGTCGCGGTGACGGTCGCGGTGGTCGCCGGTCCCGGGCCGGGGTTCACCGGGTACGTCAGCGAGGCGGGCATCGCCGGCGGCGGCCACGCGGCGACGTACCGGATCGGGATCCTCGCACTGGCCGGCTCGCTGCTGCTGCTCGCCGCGGCCCTGCCCCCCGGGGTGCGGGCGGCGCCGGCGCTGCTCGCCGCCGGTGCCGTGTGCACCGCGCTGTCCGGGGCGGTCACCTGCTCGGCCGGCTGCCCGCTGCCGCCGTTCGAGCGCGCCACGGTGGCGGACCTGGCGCACGGCGGCGCGAGCATCGCGGCGACCGCGTCGGTGGTGTTCGCCATGATCGCGCTCGCCGTGGCCGGCCCGGTCGACCGGGCGGTACGCCGACTGTCCGGCACGGCCGCCGCGCTGAGCCTCCCGCTGTGCGCCACGGTGGGGCTGGGCCTGCTCGTCATCGGTCGGGGCACCGTGGTGGGCGTGCTGGAGCGGCTGATCCTCGCGCTGGCGATCCTGTGGGGCCTCGCCACCGCCACCACCCTCGCCCTGACCCGCCGGTAGGGCGTGTAAGGAGCGTCACCCCGATTCGCGCCTTGCGATGGCCACTCACCGGCGTATCGTCGGCTGGCGATGACCAATCTCTGGGACCTCACCGTTCGCCTGTACGTCGATCTTCGACTGCAGGCCAGCGGCAGCTGTCCGGCGTAGCTGCGCTCCCACGCCTACCCCGTTCAGCCCAGACAATTGGATCAATCCTCATGCCCTTCGGCCTGCGCAAAATTCCCTTCTCCGTGCAGATCCTGCTCGGCCTCGTGCTCGGCGTGGCGCTCGGCTTCCTGGCCCGCACCAACGACCTGAGCTGGCTGACCAGCACCCTGCACACCGTCGGCAGCCTCTTCATCCAGCTGCTCAAGCTGGCCGTGCCGCCCCTGGTCTTCACCGCCATCGTGGTCAGCGTGGTCAGCCTGCGCGGCGTCGCCAACGCCGCCCGGCTCGCGCTGAAGACCCTGATGTGGTTCGGCATCACCGCACTGATCTCGGTCGCCATCGGCATCGGCCTCGGCCTGGTGACCAACCCGGGCAGGGGCGTCACCCTCGACCTGGGCGGCGCGGCGCCGCCGAAGAACACCGGCTCGTGGACGGACTTCCTCACCGGCATCGTGCCCACCAACCCGGTCGGGGCGTTCGTCGAGGGCAACGTGCTCCAGATCGTCTTCCTCGCCCTCGTGGTCGGGGCCGCGGCGCTGCTGGTGGGCGACGCCGCCGAGCCGTTCGTGGCGCTGAACCGCTCGCTGCTGGAGATCGTCCAGAAGGCGCTCTGGTGGGTCATCCGGCTCGCCCCGATCGGCACCCTCGGCCTGATCGGCAACGCCGTCGCCTCGTACGGCTGGGACCTGCTGGCCCCCCTCGCGAAGTTCACCACCGCCGTCTACGTCGGCTGCGCCATCGTGCTGTTCGTGGTCTACCCACTGGTGCTGATCTTCGCCGGCCGGCTCAACCCGCTGCGCTTCTTCGCCGGCGCGTGGCCGGCGATCGAGCTGGCCTTCGTGTCCCGCTCCTCGGTGGGCACCATGCCGGTGACCCAGCGCTCCGTCGAACGGCTCGGCGTGCCCCGCGAGTACGCCTCGTTCGCGGTGCCCTTCGGCGCCACCACGAAGATGGACGGCTGCGCCGCGATCTACCCGGCACTGGCCGCGATCTTCGTGGCGCAGGTGTTCGGCGTGCACCTCGGCATCACCGACTACCTGCTGATCGCCTTCGTCTCGGTGGTCGGCTCGGCGGCCACCGCCGGCCTGACCGGCGCGATCGTGATGCTCACCCTCACCCTGAGCACGCTGGGCCTGCCGTTGGCCGGCGCCGGCCTGCTGCTGGCCATCGACCCGATCCTGGACATGGTCCGCACCGCCACCAACGTGGCCGGGCAGGCGCTGGTGCCGACCGTGGTCGCCGCCCGCGAGGGCACCCTCGACCGGGCCGCGTACGAATCCGCCGGTCGGCGGGACCTGACCGATCCGGAGCCGGTCGCGGACAGCCGGCCCGACCGGCGGGACGAGCTCACCCCCGTCCCCGCCTGACCGGTTCGCATCGACGACGACGGGCCCCTCCCCGGGGGCCCGTCGTCGTTTCCGAGAGGATGACGAGATGAGCTCCCTGTTCACCCCACTGGCCCTGCGCGCGGTAACCCTGCCCAACCGGATCGCCATGGCGCCGATGTGCCAGTACACCGCCGGCCCGGACGGTCTGCCCACCGACTGGCACCTCATCCACCTCGGCAGCCGGGCGGTCGGCGGGGTCGGGCTCGTGCTGACCGAGGCGACCGCCGTACTGCCGGAGGGCCGGATCAGCCCGCAGGACACCGGGCTGTGGTCCGGCGCGCACGTGGACGCCTGGCGGCCGGTGACCGCGTTCGTCACCGATCACGGCGCGGTGCCCGCGGTCCAGCTCGCGCACGCCGGCTTCAAAGCCTCCACGCACCGGCCGTGGGCCCCGAGCCGCGGCGGCGTGCCGGACACCGAGGGCGGCTGGACGCCGGTCGGCCCCGGGTCCGAGCCGTTCGTCGCCGACTACCGGGTGCCGACCGCCCTCGACGTGGCCGGGATCGCGGGCGTGGTCGAGGCGTTCGCCACCGCCGCCGAACGCGCCCTGGCAGCCGGCTTCGCGGCCGTGGAGATCCACGCCGCGCACGGCTACCTGCTGCACGAGTTCCTCTCGCCGCTGACCAACCACCGCACCGACTCCTACGGCGGTGGCCGGGCCGCCCGGATGCGGCTCACCCTGGAGGTGGCCCGCGCGGTGCGCGCCGCGGTCGGCGAGAACGTCCCGGTCCTCACCCGGATCTCCGCCACCGACTGGGTCGAGGGTGGCTGGACGATCGAGGACAGCGTGGTGCTCGCCGGCGAGCTGGCAGGTGTCGGCGTGGACCTGGTCGACACCTCCTCCGCCGGTGTGAGCGTGGACCAGCGCATCCCCCTCGGTCCCGGCTACCAGGTGCCGCTGGCCGCCCGGATCCGCCGCGAGGCCGGCGTGCCGACCGGCGCGGTCGGTCTGATCGTCGAGCCGGAGCACGCCGAGCAGATCGTCGCCGGCGGCGAGGCCGACCTGGTGCTGCTCGGCCGGGAGTTGCTGCGCGACCCGTACTGGCCGCGCCGGGCCGCCGCGAAGCTCGGCGTGGCGTACACCGGGCCCGCCCAGTACGCCCGCGCCGCCTGATCCCCCGCCGGCCGGGCGGCTGCCGTGCCGGGCAGCCGCCCGCCGTCAGCCGGCCAGGTGCGACCAGTCGCCCTCCAGGTCCCGCCAGGAACCCTGGGCGGCCACCGTGCCGCCGAGCAGCACCACCACGTGGTCGGCGCGGACCAGCGCGGCGCGCTTGGCGGTCGAGCCGACCACGGTCACCCCGTGCGCGCGCAGCGCCTGCCACAGCGCCAGCTCGGTGGTGACGTCCAGTGCCGACGACACGTCGTCGGCGACCAGCAGCTCGGTACGCGGCGCCAGCGCTCGGGCCAGCGCCAGCCGCTGCAACTGGCCACCGGAGAGCCGGGTGCCCTTGTGCCCGATGAGCAGACCCAGCCCGCCACCCGCGGCGGCGAGGTCGTGGTCGAGCTGGGCGGTGCTGACCGCCCCGGCCGCGTCCACCTGGTGGCCGAGCGCGATGTTGTCGGCCACCGTGCCGGAGAGCACCCGGGGTAGCTGGCCGACGTAGCCGACCTGGTTGGGGCGCAGGAACAGCTCCGGCTCGGTGACCGGGTCGCCGTTCCAGGACAGCTCGCCGGTGTGGTGCACGATCCCGGCCAACGCCCGCAGCAGCGAGGACTTGCCCGAGCCGACCGGCCCGACGACCAGAACCAGCTGCCCGCGCTGCACGGTCAGGTCGACGTCCCGCACGGCGGCCGTACCGTCGGTGTGCACCACCCCGAAACCGCGCAGCTCCAGCCGGCGCAGCGGGTGCCGTGGCGGCGGCGTCGGCGCGGGCGCCGTTCCGGCGGCCAGGTCGACGGCGGACACCCCGGCTGAGTACGCGCCCACCCCGGTCATCGCCACCGTGCGCCGGGTCCAGACCCGCGCGGAGGGCAGCTGGGAGATCAACGACGCGGTGGTCCAGGCGAACCAGCGGGCCGCGCCGAGGGTGGAGACGGCCACCAGCACCGCTCCGGCGGAGAGCCCACCGGTCAGGTAGAGCGCCCACGCGCCGATCGGCAGCAGGCCACTGGCCACCGACGGCGTGGAACGCGACCACACCTGCACCGAGATCTCCCGCCGCTGCCGGTCACTGCGCAGCACGTCGAGATCGGCCAGGTGGCGCAGCACCGCCGCGGTCGCACCGGCGAGCTTCACCGTCCGCGCCGCGGAGAGCGCGGAGACCAACGCGGTGGCGAAGGCGGCCCGCGCCGCCACGGTGGCCCGGGCCGCGCGCTCGAGCTTCGGCCCGAACAGCGTCGCGGCCAACCCGGAGACGACCATCGTGCCGAGGAAGAACAGCGCCGGTACGACGCTGCCGGTCACCGCCGTCATGGCGACCACGAGGATCAGCGCGACGGCCTGGTCCAGCACGTTGTCGGCGAGCTGGACCACCCGCTCGGTGTCACCGCCCTGCGCCACCACCTCCGCCGGGGTGTGCGAGCTGACCCGGCGCGGCCCGGTCTGGCCGTGCACGAGGCGCAGGCCGATCCGCAACATCTGCCGTACCCACCACTGCGGGAACCAGACGTGGGTGTAGAACGGCAGCGGCAGGGTGACCAGCAGCCCGGCCACGATCCCCAGTGCCGGCAGGTACGGGTTGCCGGTCCCGTCGACCAGGTCGGCCCAGAGCCAGGGCAGCACCGGGCCGTCCAGCCCGAGCAGGGAGAGCCCGAGGAACAGCCCGATCGCGGCCAGCCCGTACCGGGGGTCGTTGGTGCAGAGTCGGACGATCTCCCGCAGGGTCCGGGCCGGCGGGACGGGCGGCAGTGGCGGCGGGTCGGCGCGTTTCGGCTCGACCGGCTCGACCCGCGTGGCCGGCTCGATCGGTTCGATCGTCGGGCCGCTCGGCCAGGCGCCGGCCGGGCCGGGGCCGACCAGCAGGTCGGTGCCGGCGCCGGTGCGACCGGCCGGCACCACCGCGGCGTACGCGGCGGCGTGGCTGGTCGCGAGCAGCTCGGCGAAGCGCGTCGACGTTTCCAGCGGGCCGGCCTCGACCACCGCGCCGTCGGCCAGCACCACCACCTCGTCGCAGCGGCGCACGGAGGAGAGCCGGTGCGCGATGACGATGCCGATCCGGTCGCGCAGCAGCCGTTCAGTGGCCCGCTGCACCCGTGCCTCGGTGACCGGGTCCAGCCGCGCGGTGGCCTCGTCGAGGATCACCACGTGCGGGTCGCGGACCAGGATCCGGGCGAACGCCACCAGCTGCTCCTGACCGGCGGAGAGCACGTGCCCGCCCTCCCCCAGCCGGGTCGCCAGCCCGTCCGGCAGTTCGGCGATCCAGCCGGCGAGGCCCAGCTCGTCCAGCGCTCGGGCCGCGGCGTCGAGCAGGTCCGGGTCGAAGAGCGCGACGTTCTCGGCGAGCGTGCCGGCCAGGATCTCGGTGCGCTGCGGCACCAGCGCCACCCAGCGGCGCAGCTGCTCGACGTCGAGGTCGCACAGGTCGGTGCCGCCGAGGAAGACCGTTCCCGGCGGCACGTCGACGGCCCTGGTGAGCACCTTCGCCAGTGTCGACTTGCCCGAGCCGGTCCGCCCGATCAGCGCGTACGAGCGGCCACGCGCGAAGGTGAGGCTGACCCCGCGCAACGCGGTCCCCCGGCCACTCTCCGGCCCGCTCACCTGGTACCCGAACGTCAGGTCGCGGATGCGCAGGTCACCGTCGGTCGGGCTGGCCCCGCCGAGGGGCTCCTGCCGGGCCTTCTGGAGCAGCTGCACCCGCGCCCACGCGCCGAGAGCCTCCTGGAGCTCCGGCACCATGCGGCTGACGTGCTCCGCGGTGGCTCCGAAGGCGAGGGCGAGCAGCCAGATCGCGGTAAGGCGGGCGGCGTCGATCCGGTCGGTGGCCAACGCCCAGGCCCCGCCGAGCACCACCACCCCGATGCCGCCCCGGATCGTCGCGGTGGCGGCCGTGGCCACCCGGGCGGACAACACCCAGACCAGGCGGCCCCGGGACAGCACGGCGGCGGCCCGTCGGGCGTACAGCCGCAGCACGTACGGCCGGGCCAGACTGGTGCGGACGTCGTCCTGGCCGTGCACCGCCTCCTCCATCACCGCGGCCAGGTCCGACCAGGCCTCCTCCTCCGCCATCCGGGCCGGACCGATCCGCGCCGTGGGCCGGCGCAGGCCGACGGCGAGCGCCACCGTGAGCAGGAGCATCGCGATCCCTGCCGGCCACCACACGGCCAGCGCGACGACCATCGACAGCAGGCCGACGCAGAGTCCCTGGGCGAGCCGGGTGCCCTGGTTGCGGACCGCCGACGCCACCTGGTAGACGTCCCCGTCGATGCGGTCGAGCAGCTCGCCCACCGGGGTGGTCTCCAGGGTGGGCAGGTCCTGCCCGAGCGCGACCCGGCAGAGCCGCCGCCGCACGTCGGCGGACCAGTCGGCGCTCAGACCGGCCATCAGCAGGCTGACCGCCAGATCGGTGAGCACCACGGCGACCAGCGCCGCCGCCAGTACCGTGAAGAAGCCGGCCGAGCGATGCACCAGCACCGCTCCGGCGAGCGCCGACGCGCCGGCCTGACCGGCGGCGCCGAGCACGATCAGGACGGCCACGATCGTCAGGCGACGTGGCGAGGTGCCCCACAGATCACGGAGCAGGCGCATCGGTGTCCTCCGGACGTGGGTGGCGGAGAACTCAGCGTGCCTGTTACGACCCTGTCCACTCAACCGATTTACCCGCTCTGAGCAGGGCTTCCGATCAGGTCTGGGCACCTGACCCGCGATGCTCGGGCAGCGCCGCCCGCACGCCCACGACGGCCGGTCGGGTTGACGGACCAGCCAGTCCACGGCAACCACCCGCCCCACGCCGAACAGCGCCTAAAAAGGGCGACGGGCGCATCCCGCTCGGCCGGCAGATCGCCATTGATCGCCGTTCGCCCCGATTCCCGCGCCAGGGTGCGGCGGAGCCCGGATCGCTCGCTGCTCCCGTTTGGTCCCTGTGGGTGGACGCGGCCGGGTGCGCCCTTCTCGGGGGCGGTCGGTGTTGTGAGCGATATACCTGTGAGGCATAAATATGCCTCTGAGGTATACCGCTCGTTGACCACCTCGCCCAAGGGTTCGCTTCATCCTCGTTCGCGGTGATCGTCTCGATGTCAGCGATGTCGGTGGTGCCGGCGATTTCGAGAATGTCGGCGATTTCGGGGATGTCCCGGTGTCCCGGGCGGCCGGATGGCCCGATATCGGTGATACCGAGTCGATCAACCCCAGCCGATCGAGCTGAGCCCGCGACAGCCGGCAATCTCCGCGTCGAATGTCCGGTATCGGGTGACTCTGGGCTGTGACCGGGTGCACTCGTGGGGTGGAATCGTGGCGGGCCGGGGGTCGTTACACACCCTGACGATCGCAGCACCACCGGCCCGGCACCCCGCCCCCGCAGGGTTGGGATGGCAGCCAGGCCCGGATTGGAATGCCCGCAGGTAGCCGGTCGTTGCAGACACCTGACCGACCGCACCAGCACCCCTCACCCGGGGCCGCTGGAACGGAGCCCCCGCTCACCGGGGTGCCGATGGATGGGCCAACCCCGGAATGCCCGCGGCCCGGCGGTCGTTACACACAGACCCGGCGCCACGAGCCCCCCGCCCGTAGGCCGCCGACCGATGACTTTCCCCCATGCAGTTGAAAGCGCCGGACGAGGTGCTCGCACCCTTGCGCCGTCCCCCTCGGGGCGTGTGGGTGTCTACCCCCCTGAAGGAGCTGACCCCCTCATGAACACGATCATTCGTAAGAGCATGCTGTCTGTTGCTGGTCTCGCGTTCGCCGGTGGTGTGTTCGCCGGTCCGATCGCCGCGCACGCCGCCACCCCCGCCGAGGGCAAGCCGGTCGCGGTCGCGGTGCAGACGGCCAAGGCGCAGGGCGCGCAGTCGCACATCGACCTCAACGACGAGCAGACCGGCAACGTGAAGGCGATCATCGCCGCGACGAAGAAGGCCGGTCTGCCTGAGCGGGCCGCGGTCATCTCGATCGCCACGAGCCTGCAGGAGTCGAAGCTGGAGAACCTGGGCCACCTCGGCGACGCCAACGACCATGACTCGCTGGGCCTGTTCCAGCAGCGCCCGACCTCCGGTTGGGGCACCCCGGAGCAGATCACCAACCCCGAGTACTCCACCACCGCGTTCCTCAAGGGTTTGAAGCAGGTCGACGGGTGGCAGGACATGGCCCTGACCGACGCCGCGCAGACCGTGCAGGTCTCGGCCTACCCCGACGCCTACGCCCAGTGGGAGCAGCAGGCCACCGACCTGGTCGCCAAGCACTGGAACAGCTGACCCCACCGCACCACCGCACGACATCGACCGCTGGCCGGCACCCCACCCGGGGTGCCGGCCAGCGGCATATCCGAAGGACCGCCGGCGGGCGGTCAGAAGAGGACCGTGGCGAGGGTGCCGACCGGCTGGAAACCGCAGCGCTCGTAGACCCGGCGAGCCGGCAGGTTGAAGTCGTTGACGTACAGGCTGACCGTCGGGGCGACCCGCAGCAGCGCGTCGCGCACCACGGTCGCCATCGCGGCGGTGGCGATCCCGCGGCCTCGCCACTCCGGCGCCACCCAGACGCCCTGGACCTGCGCGGTCCGCTTGGTCACCACGGCCAACTCGGCCTTGAACACGACCTTGCCATCGACGAAGCGGGCGTACGCCCGGCCGGCGCGCACCAGGTCGTTGACCCGCCGGCGGTAACTGCGCCCGGCGTCCTCGGCGAGTGGGGAGACGCCGACCTCCTCGGTGTACATGGCCACCGACGCTGGAAAGAGTCGGTCGACCTCACCGGAGCGGACCTGGCGTACCTCCGGGTCGACCGGTACGGCCGGTAGCGCGTCGGTGGCCAGCAGCGGCTGGTTGGGGCGGACGTCCCGGGCCGGACCCCAGGTGTCGGAGAGACGGTCCCACAGCCCGAGGACGGCGTCAGCGCGGCCGACGATGGAGGAGCAGAGCCGCTCCTCGCCCGCGAGCAGGTCGGCGAAGGCGGCCACCGCGGCGTCGGTGGCGAGCACCGGTGTGAGGTTGCCGCCGAGCCAGCAGAGCGATTCCAGGTTGCGCCGTGCGCCGTACCCCAGGATCCTGCCCTCGGCCCGCCACCAAGAGAGCCCGCGCGCGGCGATGCGTTCGGCGACCTGCGCGCCCGCGAACGGGTCGAGGTCGAGCAGTCGCTCGACCGCGCGGCGCTCCGATTCCCCCAGTTGCCGTACCGGCACCGTCAGCACGTGTCCAGCCTGCCAGATCCCACCCCCACCCCGCCGGCCGAGTGGCGAGGCCGGTTTCAGACGGTCACCGGCTCGTCCGCGGGGCTGGTCGACCTGGTCCGGCCGGCCCACCGGACGACCGGGGGCACCAGGGCACCGAGCAGGAGGAACAGCCCGCCGAGCACCAGCCAGCCGGGCACACCCCAGCCGAGCGCGAGGGTGGTCACCACCACCGGTGCGAGCATCTTGCCCAGCTCGTAACCCATGCCGTACGCCCCCTGGTACTGCCCCTGCGCGTCGGGCGGCGCCAGCCCGAAGGAGATCCCCCACCCGGCGGCGGAGTGCCACAGTTCCCCGATCACGTGCACCAACGCCCCGCAGCCGAGCAGGCCGACGGCGCCGGCGGTGGGGAGCGCGCCGCTCGCGGCGAAGAGTACGCAGGCCAGCGCGATGGCCACCCCCGCCCGGCGGGCGGCGCGGGCGGCTCCCGGCAGGGTGACGGCGCTGCGCGCGGCGCGTACCTGAAGGAGCACCACCAGCACGGTGTTGACCAGCGTCAACGCGGAGATCATCCAGGCGGGTGCTGCGGTGTGCCCGGCGATCCACAGCGGCAGGGCGATGGTGAGCAGGCTGAAGTGCATGGACATCAGCCCGTCGAGCAGTGTGAAGGCGAGGAACGGGCGGTCCCGCAGGGCGATGAGCCGGGGGCCGTGCGTCGGGGCGGCGACCGGCGCGACGGTGGGCAGGCGGACGAAGACCGCCGCGGCGGCCAGCGACGCCACCGCCGCGGTGAGGATCAGCGCCACATACCCGGCGCGGGTGTCGGCGGCGATGGCGAAGCCGCCGAGGACTGCGCCGACGGAGATCCCGACGTTGGTGGTGGCCCGCAGGTAGGCGCGGGTGTGCACCCGCTGGTCGGCCGGGATCGCGCCGGCGATCAGCGCGCCCCGGGCACCGCGCTCGACCGCGTCGGCGAGCGCCGTGGCGGCGCCCACCACCAGGAAGGCGGGGAACGACCGGACCGCGATCAGGCCCGCGGTCAGGGTGCCGGCGGCGATCAGCCCGCCGACCTGTGCGCCGCGCGGGCCGAGGCGGTCGGCCAGGTATCCGCTCGGCGCGCTGGCCAGGACGCCGACCAGCGCCGAGATGGTCAGCCCGACGCCCACCTGGGTCGCCGACAGGCCGACCGATCGGGTGAGGAAGAGCGCGCTGGACACCAGCCACAGGCCCCGACCGACGGTCTTGACCAGGGTGCCGAGGGTGAGGACCCGGGCGGGACCGGGCGGGGGAAGCAGGCGCATGCCGGACAGCCTAGCAAGACGTACGTACGGTTTATTTAACTGGCCTTGTCGGCGATGCATTGCCGATATATCGTTGATGCATCAGCGACAGTACGCAGAGAGGGAGAACCCATGAGGTTCCATCGACAGCAGCACCACCTGCACGAGGCGAGGATGCGGGGCTTCGGCTTCCCGCCGATCCCGCCCGGTCCGCACGGACACGGACACGAGCACGGCGGTCCCTGGGGCGGCCGTGGTCGCGGTCGGGGCCGGGGCCGACGCCCCAACGTCCGGGGCGCCGTGCTGGCCCTGCTCACCGAACGGCCGATGCACGGCTACGAGATGATCCAGGAGATCGACTCCCGCACCGGCGGTGCCTGGCGTCCGAGCCCGGGCTCGATCTACCCCACCCTCCAACTGCTGGAGGACGAGGGTGTGATCGTCGCCAGCACGGAGGAGTCCAGCGGCGGGCGGAAGCGTTTCACGGTCACCGAGGCCGGTCAGGCCGAGGCCACCCAGGCCGCGCAGACGCCACCGTGGGCGGACGTCGCCCAGGGCACGGTGAGCAGTTGGCACGACATCCGCGACTCCGGCGCCCAGGCGATGAACGCACTGCGCCAGGTGATGATGAACGGCACCGACGACCAGCGGGAGCGGGCCGCCCAGGTGCTCGACGAGACCCGGCGCAAGCTGTACGCCATCCTCGCCGAATCGGAGTGACACAAGAGCAGTGCCACCCGCCCCGCACGGGCGGATCCGGCACCCGCCACACACACAGAGCGGCCGTTCCCCGGAGGGAACGGCCGCTCTGTGTGAACAGGTCGCCGGCGCGCCGACGAACGGATCAGTGCACGGTGACGGTCGGGCCGGTGACCAGCCCGCGCAGCTCCTCGGGAAGCTCGGCGCCCATCTCGTCGGCGATCCGCAGCGCCTCCTCGATCAGCGTCTCCACGATCTGCGCCTCGGGCACCGTCTTGACGACCTTGCCCTTGACGAAGATCTGGCCCTTGCCGTTGCCGGAGGCGACGCCGAGGTCGGCCTCGCGAGCCTCGCCCGGGCCGTTGACGACGCAGCCCATGACGGCCACCCGCAGCGGCACCGGCAGCCCTTCCAGGCCGGCGGTGACCTCCTCGGCGAGCTTGTAGACGTCCACCTGGGCCCGGCCGCAGGACGGGCAGGAGACGATCTCCAGGCCGCGCTCGCGCAGCCCCAGCGACTCCAGGATCTGGTTGCCGACCTTGATCTCCTCGACCGGCGGGGCGGACAGCGACACCCGGATGGTGTCACCGATCCCCTCGGCGAGCAGGGCGCCGAAGGCGACCGCCGACTTGATCGTGCCCTGGAAGGCCGGGCCGGCCTCGGTGACGCCCAGGTGCAGCGGGTAGTCGCACTGCTCGGCCAGCTGCCGGTACGCCCGGATCATCACCACCGGGTCGTTGTGCTTGACCGAGATCTTGATGTCCCGGAAGCCGTGCTCCTCGAACAGCGAGCACTCCCAGAGCGCCGACTCGACCAGCGCCTCGGCGGTGGCCTTGCCGTACTTGGCGAGCAGCCGCTTGTCCAGCGAGCCGGCGTTGACGCCGATCCGGATCGGCGTGCCGGCGGCGGAGGCCGCCGCGGCGATCTCCTTGACCTTGTCGTCGAACTGGCGGATGTTGCCCGGGTTGACCCGGACCGCCGCGCAGCCCGCGTCGATCGCGGCGAAGACGTACCTGGGCTGGAAGTGGATGTCGGCGATCACCGGGATCTGCGACTTCTTGGCGATCGCCGGCAGCGCCTCGACGTCGTCCTGGGACGGCACGGCCACCCGGACGATCTGGCAACCCGACGCGGTCAGCTCGGCGATCTGCTGGAGGGTGGCGTTGACGTCGGAGGTGAGGGTGGTGGTCATCGACTGCACGGACACCGGCGCGCCGCCGCCGACCGGCACCGAGCCGACCATGATCTGGCGGCTGGCCCGGCGGGGAGCGAGCGACGGGGGCGGTACGGCGGGCATACCGAGACGGACAGCGGTCACTTCAGCACTCACCTTGGGAAGAGCGTGATCGGGTTGACGACGTCCGCGGTGATGGTCAGCAGCGTGAACACGCCACCGATCAGGATCACCACGTACGTGAAGGGCATCAGCTTGAGGTAGTCGACCCGTCCGGGGTCGGCACGGCCGATCTTCGCGTACAGCCAGGACCTGGCCCGTTCGAACCAGGCGATCGCGATGTGGCCGCCGTCCAGCGGGAGCAGCGGCAGCAGGTTGAACACGCCGATGAAGAAGTTCAACGAGATGAACAGCGTCACGAACAGCAGCCAGGCCTTGTTGGCGAACGCCTCGCCGCCGAGCCGGCTGGCGCCGACCACGCTGATCGGGGTGTCCACGTCACGTTCGCCGCCGGTGATGGCGGTCCACAGGGCGGGGACCTTCTGCGGCAGCCGCTGCAACGCCTGGACGGTGCCGACGGCCAACTCGCGGGTGAAGTCGCCGGTGGCGCCGAACGCCGCGACCGGCCCGTACGTCACCCGGGTCGGCGTGGTGGGTACGAGGCCGACGCCGAGTGCGGCGACCGGGGCGACGGTGCCCTTCGGGTCGTCGAGCGGCGGGCGCTGGGTCTGCGCGAGCACGGTGCTGGTCTTCGCCGGCTGCCCGTCGCGCACGTAGTCGATCTGGGCGGGGTCGCCGGGCTTCAGCCCACGCAGGGCGACCAGCAGTTCGCCGTAGTTGTTGATCGGCGTGCCGTTGATCGAGGTGATCCGGTCGCCGTCGCGCAGTTGGGCCTGGGCGGCGGGGCTGGCGACGTCGCCGGGGGCGCAGGCCCGGGGGGCGTTCTCCGGGACCACGCAGTCGGACAGCGCGATGACCGCCGGTTCCTGGCGGATCTGCGCCTCGGTGGTGGGGAAGTCGCGGTTGGGCAGGCCCAGCGAGACGGCGGCGATCCAGATCGCGATCAGTGCCAGCGCGAAGTGGGTGATCGAGCCCGCGGACATGACGATCGTCCGCTTCCAGACCGGGTAGCGCCACATCGCCCGCGGCTCGTCGGCCGGGTCGACGTCGTCGTCCTGCGCGGTCATCCCGACGATCTTGCAGAAGCCGCCGAGCGGAATGCCCTTGACGCCGTACTCCGTCTCACCCCGCCTGAACGACCAGAGGGTGGGGCCGAAACCGACGAAGTACTTGGTGACCTTCATCCCGAACGCCTTGGCGGTCAGCATGTGACCGGCCTCGTGCAGGCTGACCGAGACGAGGATGGCCAGGGCGAAGAGCGCCACCCCGAGCAGGTTTGCCATCAAGCTCCTTCCACCGAACCCGCGATGATCTCCTGCGCGTGAGCGCGCGCCCACGACTCCGCCGCGAGCACGTCCTCGACGGTACCTGGTTCGGTGAAGTCCGGAGCCTCGTCCAACACCCGTTCGAGCGTGTCGACGATGCCCAGGAACGGCAGCCGACCGGCCACGAACGCCTCCACGCACTCCTCGTTCGCCGCGTTGTAGATCGCCGGGCGGCACCGGCCGGCCTCCCCGGCGGCCTTGGCCAGCGCGACGGCCGGGAACGCGGCGTCGTCCAGCGGCGCGAACTCCCAGGTGTGCGAGGCGGTCCAGTCGACCGCCGTGGCGGCCCCCGGGACCCGGTCCGGCCAGCCGATGCCCAGCGCGATCGGAAGCCGCATGTCCGGTGGGCTGGCCTGCGCGATGGTCGAGCCGTCGGTGAACTCGACCATGGAGTGGATCACCGACTGCGGGTGCACCATCACCGTGATGTCGGCGTAGGGCACGTCGAACAGTTCGTGCGCCTCGATCACCTCGAGTGCCTTGTTGACCATCGTGGCCGAGTTGATCGTGACGACCGGCCCCATGTTCCAGGTCGGGTGGGCGAGCGCCTGATCGGGTGTGACCTCGGTCAACTCGTCGCGCCGCCGACCCCGGAACGGGCCGCCGCTGGCGGTGACGATCAGCCGGCGTACCTCACCGCGCGACCCGGAGCGCAGGCACTGGGCCAACGCCGAGTGCTCCGAGTCGACCGGGACGATCTGCCCCGGCCGCGTCACCGCGGCCTTGACCAGCGGGCCGCCGGCCACGAGCGACTCCTTGTTGGCCAGGGCGAGAGTACGACCACCGCGCAGCGCGGCCAGCGTAGGCGCGAGCCCGAGCGAGCCGACCACCCCGTTGAGCACGATGTCGCACGGCCACTGGGCCAGCTCGGTCATCGCGTCCGGGCCGGCCACGATCTTGGGAAGCCTGAAGTCGCCGGTGGCCCAGCCGCGCCGGCTCGCCTCGGCGTAGAACGCCAGCTGGAGGTCCTGCGCGGCGGAGGCCTTGGCCACCCCGACCGCGTCGACGCCCAGTTCGAGAGCCTGTGCGGCGAGCAACTGGACGTTGCCACCGCCCGCGCCCAGGGCGACCACCCGGAACCGGTCCGGGTTGCGCCGGACGATGTCGATGGCCTGTGTGCCGATCGAGCCGGTGGACCCGAGCAGGACGAGGTCGCGGGGGGAAGTCACGGGGCCATTCTTCCCCACCGCCGCTGTACGCCCGCTGGGAGCCTCAGCCTCGCCGCCCACCTACGGGTGTTCCGGCGGCGATCAGGCAGGGCTGACGCAGAAGACGACGTCGAGGTAGCCGGAGCGCTTCGCCCAGTTCGAGTAGTGGTAGTCGGCGAAGCCGGGTGCCTGGGCCTCGCACAGCGCGTCGGCCTGCGCCTCGTTGGCGACGGCCTGCTCGATGCGGGCCAGGACCCGCCACGTCCCGGAACCGCACGGGGTGATCTCGTACACCACGCTGGCTGCGTCACCGACGTTGTGCACACACTGCCCAACCTGCACGAACTGCTCATCGCCATTGGCCCTGGCGGTGGGCGGAGCCGCCGAGGTCGGGCTGGCCTCGACGCTGGCCTCTGCCGACGGCGTGTCACGGGAACCGACCCACTCGATCACCTGGAACACCACGCCCACGATGCCTGCGAGTGCGGCGGCCGCCCCAAGCCAACGCAGCACGGCACGCAGCCGGCCTGAGGTGGAACCGGTTTCGTCATCCATGCTTACCTCCGACCTGTCGCTGCCCGTTCCAACCCGAGCCGGTCCGGCGCCGATTCGATGTCCACGATGGCACGGGTTCGGTGGCGGTTCTGCACGCCGTTGAGGGGTGGGGCGCACGCACGGACCCCGGCCCCGCCCTGTTGACGCTGGTCAGTAACCACGCGCGGCGGTCGTGACCCGTCTAGCCTCACCGACGCCGACGGGCGGCCGGTGTCTGATGTCCGACCGCTTGCTGCAACACACACGTGAGCGATGATCGACTCTGGATCACGGAAGTCGGGGTATCCCAGACACCCGGACACCCCGACATCGCCGAAACCGTGTTGATCAAGGAGCCGGCGGAACGACCGGGGGCCGCCGGAACGGCCCCCGGTCGGGACTAGCCGCCGTTGATGACGAACTGTGAGCCCGGCTGGATGACGATGTTGCCGTCGGCCGAGTTGGTGATGGTCACGTTGGTCAGGTTGGCGTTGCCGCGGGCACCGCTCATCGCGAGGATGCCGGCGCCGTTGTTGGACTTGTCGATCCGCACGTTGGTGATCGCGACGTTCGGCATGTTGCCGCCGCCGTTCTTGAACTGGATGCCGTCGTACGTGGAGTCGTAGATGTCGGTGTCCCGGATCGTGACCCCCGTGATGTCTCTCGTGGCGGGGAAGAGGGTGATGGCGCCGAACTCCTGGTCCTCGTTCCAGAAGACGCCACCGGCCCGGTAGAGCCCGTTGTTGGCGATCAGCGTCGTCCCGGAGAAGGGCAGCGGGTCGTGGTCGGTCGCCAGCATGATGCCCGGGTAGTTCATGGTGTCGTAGATCAGGTTGTTCTCGATCGAGTTGTCGTAGCCGCCGTAGATGGCGATGCCGTTCGCCCGCCAGGGCAACTGGATGGTGTTGTTGACGAAGTGGTTGTCGTGGGCGATGTCCACGTTCCGGTCCTTGACGTACGGGTTGGCCCAGACCGCCAGTGCGTCGTCGCCGGTGGTGCGGAAGGACGAGTTGAACACCCGCGAGTTTCGGGTGCCGTTGCTGAAGTTGATGCCGTCGGCGTAGGTGTTGCGGATCCGCATGCCGCTGAACTGCAGCCCGTCGGCCGGCCCCCAGAGGTCGGGGATGTTGTCGTAGTCGCGACCCACCCAGACACCCACGTTGGCGTGCTCGATCCAGACGTTGCTGATCCTGGTGCCCGTCCCGAACCGGCCGTTCAGACCCACGCCACCCTCGGCGTTGCCGTCACCACCACGGATCCGGCCGGAGCCGAAGATGGCGATGTCGGAGATCTGGGTGTTCTTGTCGATGTCGAACCCGAAGTTGCCCTCGTGCGGGTGGTTGATGCCGCCCGCGTTCTGCGGCTCGGTCAGCGTGTAGAGCTGCGAGTGCCACATGCCGGCGCCCCGGATCGTGACGTTGCTGATGCCGACCTGGTTGTGCGTACCCCGGTTCAGCGGGTCGTCGGTCAGGATCTTCTGCTCCTGCCGCCACTGCCCGGCCGGGATCCAGACGCAGCCGATGACCCCGTTCTGGTCGTCGGTCACCGCCCGCTGGATGGCGGCGGTGTCGTCGAGCCCGTCGTTCGGGACCGCGCCGTACGACGTGATGGAGGTGCAGCCGGCCGGTTGGTCCGCCGGTGGCGCCACCTGCTCCAGGTCGATCATGTCGATGATGTAGAACGAGGCCGAGTCGCCGGAATCGCGTTGCAACTTGAACCGGGTGCCCGCCGGGTAGGACTGCGACAGCAGGGCGTTCGACTCGTCGAACAGGCGCCGCGCGTCGGCCTGCGGTGTGTTGGTCAGCGCCTCCGGCCCGTCGGTGTTGCCGTAGAGCCAGCTGTGCCGCGACGAGAGCGTCAGCTTCCGGGAGAAGACGTCGTTGATGTAGAGGCTGATCGTCGCCTCGATGCCGCCACCACCGGGCGCGTCCGGGATCGAGTTGCGCACCACGATCGCGTTGGCGGGGTTGGTCGAGGTGAACTGGACGAACTGGCCCGTGCTGTTCAGCCGTACCGACTTGCGGCCGGAGGACTCGGTCGCGAAGTTGGTGTGCCCGAAGGTGCGCAGCGGGTCGGCCTCCAGCAGCGTGCCCTGGTACTGGGCGGACTCGGCCTCGTAGGAGACGTACGGGACCGCCGCCCCGCGCCCGACCACGATCGACTGGGTGAACGCGTTGTTGGTCTCGTTGGTCTCGGCGACCGTGTTGGTCGCGTCGGCGGTGGCGGTGATGGTGGCGCCGCCACTGGTGGCGGTCCAGCTTCCGGCGACAGCCACGTTGACCGTCGCGCCGGCGGCGACCGAGGCGGTGTTGGTGTTGAGCGTGGTGCCGCCCACCGTCAGCCGGGTGACCGTGGTCGCGCCGGTCGCGGTGGTGCCGCGGTTGCGTACCGACACGGTGAACGTGACGGACGCGCCCACGGCCGGGTTCGGTGGGTTGGAGGCGATGCTGAGGACCTGCAGGTCGGGCCCCGGAGCCTGCACGACCACCAGCGGCGAGGGCGCGGTGTAGCTGTTGTTGCCGTTGTTCTGCTCGACGATCGTGTTCGTCGGGTCGACCACCGCCGAGACGCTGTAGCTGCCCATCGGCCGGGTGCCGGCGTTGAACGAGACCGTGGTCGAGCCGCCGGCGCTGAGCGCGCCCACCGCGGCGCTACCGACGACCGCGCCGGCCAGGCTGAAGTTGACCGTGGTGGCTCCGGCCGCCGCCGACCCCACGTTCTGGACCACGGCCGAGAGGGTGACCGCGGTGGCCTCGCTCGGCGACGCCGGCGACCAGGTGGTCGAGCTGATGACCAGGTCGGGGTTGGGTGCCGGCGTACCGCACACCTCAAGCTCGGCCACCTGACCCGAGGGTGCCCTGCTGTTGGCCGTGAACCGCAGCTGCACGTCGGCGGTGGTCGCGGTGACCGGGATGCGCACCACGTTGTTGCCCTGGACGAACTGGTAGCTCGCCGCCGACACCAGGTTGGTGTACGTGGACGAGGCCTGGTCGCGGCCGAGGACCTGGATGGTCTGCGTACGGGTGCCCCAGGCCGGGTCCGGGTTCAGCTTGACGGTGACGGCCGAGATGGAGTGGATGGCGCCCAGCGCCACGGTGAGGTTCTGCGGGTAGCTCGCCGCGCCCTCCCAGTACGTCGCGAGCTGCCCGTCGTTCGCCTTCTCCGGGGTGAAGGTGAAGGTGGAGCCACTCGCGGTCATGGTCTTGCCCTGCGCCACGTTCGTGCAGGCGGGAGGCTGCGTGCCGGTCCGGGTGGTGGTGTTGCTGTTGCCGGACAGGTTGCCCGCGCCGTCGCGGGCACGCACGTAGTAGGACACCGTCGCCGTCGACGGCTGGGTGTCCTGGTACGTGAGGACGGTGCCCAGCGTCGCGATCAGGCTGCCGCCGCGGTAGACGTTGTAGCCGGCCAGACCGCTGCCACCGGAGTCGGTGGAGGCACCCCAGTTGAGGGTGATCGTGCTGCCCGACGTGCTGTGCGACAGCGTCCCGGGGACGCTCGGCGCGGTCGTGTCCGAACCGCCGCCGCCGCTGCCGTACACCTCCAGCTCTGACAGCTGCCCGGCCGGCCAGCCGCTGTTGCCGGTGATGGTGATCCGCACGTAGCGGGTGGCGGTCTGGCTGAAGTTGATCGTGACGGTGCTGCCGCTCGCCGGGTTGAAGGTGTAGGTCTGCGACGCGACCAGGTCGGTGAACGCCGAACCGTTGGCACTGCCCTGCACGCTCAGAGTCTGCGTACGGGTCGCCCACCCGGAGGTCGGCAGCTTCAGCACGACCTGGTTGACGGCCTGCGACGAGCCCAGATCGACCTGCACCCACTCGGGGAACGAGTTGTTGACGCTCTCCCAGTAGCTGCCCGCGTTGCCGTCGACGACCCTGGACGAGTCGTAGACGTCGGCGTGGCCACTCTCCTGGGTCGGTCGCCCCTGGGCGAGGTTGGTGGCCGCCGGGGCGAAGGCGGTGCCCGTCGCGGCTGTCGTGTCGGCTGGGCGGGCGGCGCCAGCCGGGTGCGCGACGGCCGCCGACCCGACGGTGGCGATCACCGTGGCCGCGGCTGTCGCCGCCACCATCCTGAACAGATTCGTTCGTCTCATCACTGTCCTGTCGTTGGGGGACGGCGCCGCGGCGGGCTGACCGCGGCGTGGGGCGTGACTCGGCGCGTCATCGGCCGGGCGCGCGGGGGCGCGTCGGCTGGTGTGGGGAGGTGGCGGCGGGTTCGGGGGAGAAATAGCCGCCTAGACGGCCCGCCAGATTTTTCGACCTCATGCAAAGAATCAGGCACGTCTTTGTCGAGATTTTGCATGACGTTGACCAGATGTTACTGACGTGCTACGAGGGCGTCAACACTTCGACCACGGTGACTATCGACGACCGTCGGTTCCCTCGCTCGGACGAAGCCGCGGCCCCCGAGCGCGTCGCGTCCATGAAAGGAAGGGCCCCTTATTAACGCCAGGCGTTAATAAGGGGCCCTTCCTTTCACCCTCAGCCGGTCGGGGCGGTCAGGACGAACGTCTCCAGCTCCTCACCGCCGTACCAGTCGGTGCTCCGGCCCACGTGGGCCATCCCGAGTCGCCGGCAGACCGCCATCGACGGATCGTTGCCCGGCGAGACCACCGCGTGGATCTTCGGCGTCCCGGCCGCGAACTCCCGCGACATGACCGCACGGGCCGCCTCCGTGGCGTAGCCGTGGCCCACCGAGTCCGGGTGCAGATGCCAGCCCACCTCGATGTCCCCGGTAAGCATTTCCTCGTCCTGTCCTGGCAGGGGCTTTAGCACCACCGTCCCCGCCACCAGCCCGGTGTCCCGCACCTCGATCGCCCAGGTGCCGTACCGGCCGTGGTCGTCCGCGTGCCGATCCCGCCAGATCTGCAGCCGTTCAGCGGCCTGCCCCGGGTCGGTCATCGGCAACCCCGGAGACACCGCCAGCCAACGAGTGATCTCGGAGCGGGAGTAGATGTCGTAGATGCGGGCCAGGTCGGCCGGGTCCGCGGTCCAGTCACGCAGGATCAGGCGTTCGGTGGTGAGAACGGTCATGGCGGGCGATCTTAATGAGTGGCCGGGCCGACGACGGGGAAAGAGATCGCGGTGGGCAGCGGATGGCAGCGGACGAAGCGGATCGTCAACGCCGCGTTCCGCCCTGTGCGCGGACGGGACCTGTCACTGCACGCCGCCGCGATCACGTTCTACGGCGCGATCGCCGTGGTGCCGGTGGCGCTGCTGGCGATCTGGCTCACCACGCTCGTCGCCGGGGCCGACCGTGTACGCCGGCTCACCTCGTACGCCGTGGAGGCGCTTCCCACCGCGATCGGGGCGCCCCGGGCGGTGGCCGCGCTGGTCAACGCCGGGGCGGAGTTGACCCCGGTGCTCGCACTGGCCTCGCTGCTGCCCGCGTCGCTGTACGGCGAGGGCCTGCGCCGGGCGTTCGTGTCGGTGGCCGCGCCCCGCACCGACGAGCACCTGGTCGGCTGGCGCGGCCGGCTGCTGCTGCTGCCACTGCTCGCGCCGGCCCCCGCGCTGCTGCTGTCGATCCTGCTGGCGCTGCCGCTCACCACCGGGCTGGTCCGGCGGGGCGGCTGGATCGGGGCGCTGGGCGTGGTGCTGTCGTTCCTGGCGGTCTGGCTGGTGCTCACCCCGGTGCTGATATGGGTGTTCCGGGTGGTCGGGCCGGCGTCGCCGGACTGGCTCTCCACGCTCGGAATGGGATCGTTCACCGCGGCGAACCTCTCCGGCTTCATGCACGGCTTCGTGCTCTTCGCCTCGCTGCCGCTGGACCTGGGCGTGCCGTTCGGCGGCTTCGACGAGATCGGCGCGGGCGTCGCCGTCCTCCTCTGGCTCTACCTGTTCCACGTGATCGTCCTGGCCGGCTACTCGGCCACGCTGGCCCTCTCCCACCGGCGTGCCCAGCGCGCCCCCACCGACCCGACCACCCCGGGTTGACCAAGAGGTTTGCGTCACCAGACGCCGTCCCGATGACGCAAACCTCTTGATCAACCCTCGGAAGGGGTGGAGGGGGATGGGGGTGAGGGCTAGGCTGCCGCGGCATGAGCAGCGAACTTCCCGGCCGCACCGACGTCGTGATCGTCGGCGCGGGGCACAACGGTCTGGTCTCCGCCATCCTGCTGGCCCGCGCCGGCCTGGACGTCCTGGTGCTGGAGGCCGCCGACGTGATAGGCGGCGCGACCCGCACCGAGAACCCGTTCCCGAAGGTGCCGGGGCTGCGCCACTCCACCGGTTCGTACCTGCTCGGGCTGATGCCGCCGGAGCTGCTCGCCACGCTCGACGTGCGGATCCCGGTGCTGCGCCGTGACCCGCACTACTTCCTGCCCACGCCGGGCGGTCTCGGCTCGCCGTACCTGCTCTTCGGCAGTGACACCGCGGCCACCCGGGCACAGCTCGCCGAGTTCTTCTCCCCCGCCGACGTGGCCGCCGACGACGCCATGCAGGCCGAGCTGGCCGCGCTGCGCGAGGATCTCGCCCCGGCCTGGCTCGCCGAGCCGCTGACCGCCGAGGAGACCGCCGACCGGCACGTCCGCCCGGCGCTGCGACAGACGTTCGTCGACCTGGTCCGGGGCTCGGTCGCGGACTACCTCGCCCGGTTCGAGTTCCGCTCCGAGCTGCTGGTCAGCATGTACGCGGTCACCGACGGGCTCTCCGGGCTCAACGCCGGCCCGGACGACCCGGGGACGGGCCACAACTTCCTCGTTCACAACATGTGCAGACTTCCCGGCTCCGGCGGCACCTGGATGATCGCGGAGGGCGGGATGGGCACCGTGTCGCGCACCTTCGCCGACGCCGCCCGCGCCGCCGGCGCGACCATCCTGGCGGGTACGCCGGTGACCGCGGTGACCCTGGACGGCGGCGCGGCGAGTGGCGTCATGCTCGCCGACGGCCGGCAAGTCGCCGCCCGGGTGGTGCTCGGCGCGTGTGACCCGTACCGGCTGATGGACCTGCTGCCCGACGGCGCGCTGCCGGCGCCGCTCGGCGAGCGGATGGCGGCGGTCCGCCGCCCCGGCACCACCCTCAAGCTCAACCTGGCGCTCACCGGGCTGCCGCACTTCTCCTGCCTGCCGACCGGCACGCCGAGCCCGTTCGGCTCGACCATCCACCTGCTGCCCGGCTCGGCGTCGCTGGTCGGTGGCGACGCCACCTCGCCGATGGCCGCGCTGCGCGCGATGTGGGCGGACGTGCAGGCCGGGCGGCTGCCGACGGAGCCGACCATCGAGTGGTACCTGCACACCACCGTCGACCCGTCGCTCTCCGACGCCGCAGGGCACCACTCCTCGGCGCTCTTCGTCCAGTCGGTCCCCTACGAGCTGAGCGGCACCACCTGGGACGCGGAGCTGCCCGGCTACGTCGACCGGCTGATCGGGATCGTCGAGCGGTACGCCCCCGGCACCGCCGACCTGATCGCCGACGCGGTGCCGCTACCCCCGCCGGGCATCGAGGCCCACTTCGGCATCACCGGCGGGCACATCCACCATGTCGACAACACCGTCTCGTTCGCCGACCGGATGCCCTACGCCACCGGTGTCGACGGCGTGTACGCCGGCAGCGCCGGCTGCCACCCGGCCGGCAGCGTGATCGGCGCCGCCGGTCACAACGCCGCCCAGCGGATCCTCAGCGACCTCGGCCGCTGACCCCGTCGCCGACCTCGGCGGCGAAGCGGGGCAGGTCGCCGGGGCGGCGAATGAGGGAGAGGCCGACGAGCAGCAGGTAGAGGACCAGGCTGAGGATCGGGTCGACGAAGACGAAGGCGAAGGCGGTCAGGTAGAGCAGCGGACGCACCAGCAGTCGCCGGGAAACCGCCCGGGCCAGCTCGGGGTCCAGGTCGGGGTGCAGCAGTTCGCGCCGGCGGGCCCACCACCAGCTCAGGTTGAAGAAGAGCGACTCGCCGAGCACGGTGCCGAGGTAGAGAGCGCCGGTCAGTCGCTGCTCGGTCGCGCTCCCGCGCAGGTTGTCCGACAGCAGGTCGGCGGTGAACGGGATCGCGGCCACGAAGAGCAGCACGAGCAGGTTGAACACCACCAGCGGCTGGTCGACCCGGACCACGTACCGCCACATGTTGTGATGGCCGAGCCAGATCTGGCCGGCGATCCCGAAGGTGATCACGTAGGCCAGGTAGGACGGCCAGGCGTGGGCGAGCGCGTCCGGAAGCTCCCGCCCGCTCTCCCGGGCGGGGCCGTTCTGGAGCAGCTCGACGGCCATCACCGTCAGCACGACCCCGAAGACCCCGTCGCTGAACGTCTCCACCCGCGCCGCGTCCCGGGCCATCTCCCGGCCGCGCCCGTACCGGTACGCACCCTTCTGCGCGTCCGCCCCCGCCACGCCCCGCCCCGCTCTCGATGGGTCCGGTTGGTTCCGGACCGCGGCTTTCGCCGCTCTCCACTGCATCGTGGCGCATCGAGGGGCCGCGCGGACGCGGATCGGGCGTGCGGCCGGGCACCCACCTCGGGTGCCCGGCCGGCTCGTCAGCTCAGCGCCTCGCCCGCCGGGGCCGGGGTCTCCGCGTCGACGCGGTGGGCGCGGACCTTGTGGCCGACGCTCGTCAGGCAACGGCCGCTGGGCAGGTCGAACCGCCAGCCGTGCAGCTGGCAGGTGAGCTGGTCGCCCTCGACGATGCCGAACCGGGTCAGGTCGGCCTTCAGGTGCGGGCAGCGCCGCTGCACCACCCAGTCGCCCAGGGTGATGTCCTCCGCGTCGGTGGTCCGCTCGTGCTCGTCGTACCAGCCCTCGGCGTACTGGAGCCGCTCCTCGGAGAGGCACTTGAAGAACGCGTATACGAACTCGTTGTACTGGCCGATCCGGGCCGCCGAGAACCGGCAGGAGAGGAAGAGCGAGTTGACCCAGTCCACCTCGTCGATGAAGAGCAGGTGCTCGATCAGCGCCCGCTCGGTACGGAACCGGTAGCGGACCTTCTCGTCGGCGTACGGCCGGACCTCCTTGCCCGGGAAGTCCACGACGATCGACTCGACGCTCTCACCGTCGTAGCCCACCAGGTCGAAGCGGACCGGCCCGCCGACGCCCTTGGCCAGGTAGATCGACTCGTCGAGCAGCGGCTCGATGCGGCTCTTCATCCCCGCCAGCACGTCCACCTCGGGGTGCCGCCAGGACGCCTTCTCCGCCTCGATGACGGGCCGCTTGCGCTCCCGCATCTCCTCCAGGTGGGCGACCTTGTTCGCGAAGAACTCGTCGACCGGCACCGGGTGGGTGGTCGTGGCGCCCTCGGTGGTGACCTCGGCGACGCTGCCCGGCAGCAGCACGATCCCGTTGGTGCCGCCGACCTTGGCGTACTCCGCCATGAAGACGGACTGGTCGGGGAAGATGTTGCCCTCGTCGCCGTGGATGTCGTTGAACTGCCACAGCGCGTCGTCGAGGAAGCACGGCGGGCCGGCGATCGGGAAGACGTGCGACGCCTTCAGATCATCGATGTAGCGCCACGTACGGTCGAACTGCCGGTCGCGCTTCTGCTTGCCGAACGCGGTCTTCGCCGCCTGCGGCAACTCGTAGACCATCGGGTACCAGATCGCGCCGGAGAACTGGAGCAGGTGCGCGTGCACGTGCCCCAGCTCGGCGAAAATGCTCAGGTCGGTGGGGCGGGCGTCGTTCTGGTTGAGCAACCGCACCCCGTCGTACTCCACCCAGAGCGAGGAGTCGCCAATCGGGCCGTCGGTGGGGCTGGTCAACGCCTGAATCATGATCTTCAGCCCGCCGTCCAGCTCGACGACCTGCTCGTTCGGCGCCTTGAGGAACTTCGTGAAGCCCAGCGCCCGCAGCTCGTCCTCCATCTCGGAGGTGGGGAACTCGGGCAGCAGCACGGTCGCCTGCTTCGACACGTACCGCTTCAGGTGCGCCGCGTCGAAGTGGTCCCGGTGCAGGTGGGAGACGTACAGGTAGTCGACCTGGCCCAGGGTCTCCCAGTCGAGCAGGGAATTGTCCGGAAATGGAAACCAGGACGCGAAGTAGGCCGGGTTGACCCACGGGTCGCACAGGATGCTGCCCGCGGCCGTGTCGATCCGCATGCTGGCGTGCCCGGTTCCGGTCACTCGCACCGCACAGTCCCCCTCAAACAGACAATCAGGTGTACGCCAAACGCTACCGGAGGGAGTCTGACCGCCGCCTCGCGACGCCGGTAGTGCCGTCCGGCCCGGACGGGGAGGGGGCCCGATGACCGGGAAACCCCCACCGCGCCGCCCCGGGCAGGAGGCGTGCCAGACTAACCGGAGATCCGATCGCGAGGGAAGGACCGACAGTGGCAGGAAGCGAGCCGGTAACGTCGCCAGACCAGCACAAGCCCGGGCACCGGAAGGCCGGGCGGATCGGCGCGGTCCTCACCGCGCTGGCGCTGCTGGCGATGATCTGCGGCAACCACGAAGGCAAGGTCGAGGACATCTGGCTGGTCGGCCTGGCCGTGCTGCTGCTGGTCATCGTGATCGGCGACGCCGTGCTGCGGCGCAACGGTCTGCGCTCCTGACCGACCGCCTGCCGGACGACCGGCCGACGTACGTCGAGGGCCCGCCCCCACCCGGGGACGGGCCCTCGTCCGTACGCGTCGGGTCAGCGCCCGAAGAGGATGTCCTGCACGTCCTTGAGCGCGGCGTCGACCTCGGCCTCGAAGTAGCCGCCGGGCACCAGACCGAACCGGAGCGTGTCCAGGTCCTTCGGGTTGACCGGCATCGGGTTGCGGCCCTGCATGCCGCCGAGCAGGGTGTCGAAGAACCGGTCGACCTGGTCCGGGTCGTATCCGCTGCCGAACCGGCGCACCTGGAAGCGACGCCGGATCTGGTCGACGCGGTACAGGTCGCTGCCGGGCGGGCCGGCCATCGGCGGACCGCCCATCGGCGGGCCGGGCACGGCGGGCGGACCGGCCATCGGCGGGCCACCGATGCCCTGCTGCGGCATCGGGGGCGGGCCGGCCGGGCCACGGCGCATGTCGCGCAGGTCCCGCTCGGGCATCCGGATCTCGGCGGTCATGTCCGCACGGCCGTGCCGACCGGCCTCGAAGCCGTCGAAGCGCGGCTCCTCGGGCGGGTAGCCACCGGGCGCACGTTGGTCGTCGTACCCGCCGGGCGAACGCTGGTCGTCGGGGCCGTACCCGCCGGGCATCCGCTGGTCGTCGGGGCCGTAGCCACCGGGCATCCGCTGATCGTCCTGGCCGTAGCCACCCGGACCGGCGGGTAGGCCGCGCGGCGGGAGACCGTGCCCGCCCATCGGGCCACCCGGACCCATCGGGCCGGGACCGGCCGGGCCGCCCGGGCCACGCGGCGCGTCGTAACCGCCGCGGGGGGCGTCGTACCCACCAGCGAAGGCGCCGGTCGGCTCGTCGTACCGGCCGTAGCGGTCGGGCGGGCCGGCCTGCGCCGGCATCGGCCGAGGCGGCATCGGCTGCGGGACCATGCCCCGGTCGTCGCGCATCGGCGGGCCCAGCCGGTCCGGTGGACCCATCCGGGGGTCGCCGCCACGCCCGGCGGCACCGCGCTCCTCAAGCTCGGCCAGCTGCCGCTCGACCCGGTCCAGGTGCAGGTCGACCTGCCACTCGTCGTAGCCGTTGAACCGGACCCGGAAGACGACGTCGTGGACCTCCTGGGAGGCCACCGGCGCACCGACCTGCCGGCCGTCGAGCGTCGCCTCGACCCGGTCGAGGAAGGCATCCACCTCGTCGACCTTGTATCCCCGGCGGAGCGCCTTGCGCCGGAAACGCTGACCCTGACTCGCCACTATGTCTCCTGGTCTCGTTCGCCACGCCCGGTCACGCCGGTGCCTCTCCGGCGCGGTCGGTGTTGGTGTCGTTGTCCTCGGCGGCGGCGAGCTGGCCACACGCGCCGTCGATTTCGCGACCTCGGGTGTCCCGAACGGTGGTGGACACCCCGGCGTCGCGCAACCGCCGGACGAACTCCCGCTCAACCGGCTTCGGGCTCGCGTCCCAGCGGCTGCCCGGCGTCGGATTGAGCGGGATGAGGTTCACGTGGGCCAACTTGCCGGCCAGCAGCCGCCCGAGCAGGTCAGCTCGCCACGGCTGGTCGTTCACGTCCTTGATCATCGCGTACTCGATCGACACACGACGGCCCGTCCGGGCGGCGTAGTCCCACGCTGCGTCCAGCACCTCGGCTACCTTCCAGCGCTGGTTTACCGGCACGAGTTCGTCGCGCAGATCATCATCGGGGGCGTGCAACGACAACGCAAGGGTCACTGAGAGGTCTTCGCTGGCCAGTCGGCGGATGGCCGGAACCAGCCCGACCGTGGAAACGGTGATGTGCCGCTGCGACAGGCCGAGCCCCTCGGGAGCCGGGCTGACCAGGCGGCGGATCGCCGCGATCACCCGAGAGTAGTTGGCCAGTGGCTCGCCCATGCCCATGAAGACGACGTGCGACAGCCGCGGTGGAGACCCGGCGACCGCACCGGAGGCAGCCACCCCGGCCAGGTACACCGCCTGGTCGACGATCTCGGCGGTGGACAGGTTGCGGGTCAGCCCGGCCTGGCCGGTCGCGCAGAACGGGCAGGCCATGCCGCAGCCCGCCTGGCTGGAGATGCAGACGGTCACCCGGTCCGGGTAACCCATCAGCACGCTTTCCACCAGCGCGCCGTCGTGCAGCTTCCACAGCGCCTTGCGGGTCGCGCCGTCGTCGCAGGCCAACTCGCGGACCGGGGTGAGCAGCCGGGGCAGCAGTTGGTCGGCCAGCCGCTCCCGGGTCGCCGCGGGCAGGTCGGTCATCTCCTGCGGGTCGCGGACCAGCCGCCCGAAGTAGTGGTTGGAGACCTGCTTGGCGCGAAAGGCCGGCTCGCCCAACCCGGTGACCAGCGCCTGGCGGCCGGCCAGGTCGAGGTCAGCGAGGTGCTGCGGTGGCATGGAGGCCCGGCGTGCGGCGGGGGCGTCCGAGATGGCGGGGATCAGCGGCAGGCTCGTCATGGCTGGTCCAGTGTGTCACGCCGTCGGCGGCACGTACCTGTCCGGAGGTGTCGAACCGGCCCCGACCGCCGGGTCGGGATGACCGGGGCGCCGTGATCCATGCCTCAGCTCACCACCGGCACGAAGATCGCCAACAGTAGGTACGCCGTCGGCACCGCGAACAGGATCGAGTCCAGCCGGTCCATCAGGCCGCCGTGGCCCGGCAGCAGGTTGCTCATGTCCTTGACCCCGAGATCCCGCTTGATCATCGACTCGGCCAGGTCACCGAGGACCGCCGCGCACGAGATCGCCAGCCCGAACACCGCACCCCACCAGGGGGCAAGGTCGAACATCAGCCAGAGCAGCAGGGCGCTGCCCAGCGCCGCCGCGGTGACCGAGCCGGCGAAGCCCTCCCAGGACTTCTTCGGGCTCACCGACGGCGCCATCGGGTGGCGACCGAAGGAGACGCCGGCCGCGTACCCGCCGGTGTCGGAGAGGACCACCGCGACCAACGTCGCCAGAATGCGCAGCGGACCGTCGTCCGGGGCCGCCGCCAGCAGCGCCGCGAACCCGCCGAGGAACGGCACGTACACGGCGATCAGGGTGGCCGCGGTCAGGTCCCGCTGGAAACCGCCCGGGCCGTCGCCCAACCGCCAGATCATGGTGCCCAGGACGGTGACCAGCAGACCCAGGCTCAGCGCGTCCGGGCCGGCGAACCAGGCCAGGCCCACGGTCAGCACGCCACCGGCGATCAGCGGCACCAGCGGCGGATGAGCCCCGCTGCGCCGGACCGCCCGGGCCATCTCCCAGATGCCGACGGCGATGGCGGCGGCGATCACCGGCAGGAACGCCAACGGGTAGAAGACCAGCGGCACCACGATCAGCGCGCCGAGGCCGAGCCCGACCCCGATCGCCGCCGGCAGGTTCCGGCCGGCCCGCCCGTTGCCCACCTGCTGGGTGGCCGGTCGGTCGGCACTGGCCCGGCGTCGGCCCTTCGACCGCCGGCCGGACGGAGGCTCCGACCCGCTCACCGCGTCCTGGTCCGGAGCGAGGTCGGCCCGGATGGGCGCGAGCTGCGCGGTCGGATACCCGGAATCGTCGTCGTAGTTGACCGGACCACCGGCGTCGCCGAAGCGCTCCGGACCGTCGTGCCGGGTCGGGGCGTCGCCGCCGACGGGCGGACGGTCGGCGTACCGGCCGGCACGGCCCCGGTCGTCGTACCGGTGGGGCTGGTTCCGGTCGTCCTCGTACCGGTCCCGCTCGTCGAAGCGGTCGCGCCGGTCCCGGTCGTCGAAACGGTCCTGACCATCCGGGCGGACCGTCCGGCCATGCTCGTCGTACGCGTCCGGGGGGTACGGGTCGGCGAACGGGCGGGTGCGGGGCTCGGCGTACAGGTCAGGGCCGCCGGCCGGACGACCGCTCCACTGGCCCGGTTCGAGCTCCTGCTCGGGCCAGGGCAGGGCCACCGGCCGCTCCGGCCGGTCCCAGCCGCGGGGCTCGCCACTGTAGGGGTCGGGGTGGGTCATCACGCACCGCGACGCGGCACGAGAACCACCACATGACGCAAGACCACAAGCATCCCCTACCGGCGCGACTTTTTCCTCTGGTCGACCGCCCCGACGGTCGGTCGATTCCCGGTGTTCACCGCCCGGTGGCCGGGAATCCTGCCGAGCCTACTGCACCCGCCGGACCGGCACGGCGGACGAGGCACGGCGACGGGCATCGCCCTGGTCGCCGGAGTAGAGGCCATCGCCCGCAACTGCCCGGCCGGCCCTCACCTCATGTCGGCCTCGCTGGTGCAGGACGGCCTGCCGACCCTCTGGGCCACCTCGGGACGGGGTGCCGGCGAGATCCAGTGCGACGACGGCACAGTCGAGCTCGGGATGGCCTTCGCCCGGAGAGATCCGGTACTGCACCCGGGCAGGGCCACTGTTCGCTTCACGCTGCGCGACTGGTACACCGGGGAGCAGCTGGCCGAGAGCACCAGGACCATCTGGATCCCCTGCTGACGTACGACGCGAGGCCCGTCCCCGGCGTCGGGGGCGGGCCTCGCGGCAGCTCAGCCGTCGAGCGGCCAGAGGATCACACCTCCAGCAGCTCGGTCTCCTTGTGCTTGACCAGGTCGTCGATGTTGGCCGCGTAGCGCTGGGTCAGGTCGTCCAGCTCCTTCTCGGCGCGGCGACCGTCGTCCTCGCCGGCCTCGCCGTCCTTGACGATCCGGTCCAGCTCCTCCTTGCCACGGCGGCGGACGTTCCGGATCGCCACCTTGGCCTCCTCGCCCTTGTGCCGGGCCACCTTGATCATGTCGCGGCGGCGCTCCTCGGTCATCTGCGGGAGCAGGATGCGCAGCTGGTTGCCCTCGTTGTTCGGGTTCACCCCGAGGTCCGAGTCGCGGATCGCCTTCTCCATCGCATTGATCTGCGAGTTGTCGTACGGCTTGATGATCGCCATCCGCGGCTCGGGGATCGCGACGGACGCCATCTGGGTCAGCGGCGTGGGGGTACCGTAGTAGTCGATAATGATCTTGGAAAACATGGCGGGGTTCGCGCGACCGGTGCGGATGGCGCCGAACTCCTCCTTGGCGTGCTCGACCGCACGCTCCATCTTTTCCTCGGCCTCGAGGAGGGTGTCGTCGATCACCGGTCTCCTCGCCTCCTTCTGTGCTCGTCGTGGGCTCTGCTGAAAGTAGCCGGGACCGCTGCTGCCGTCGCCGCGGGCGGGGCGGGGCTCAGGCGGTGATCAGGGTGCCGATCTTGTCGCCACCCACCGCGCGGATGATGGTGTCGTCACCCTGCGCGCCGAAGACCAGCATCGGCAGGCCGTTCTCCATGCAGAGGCTGAACGCCGCCGCGTCGGCCACCCGCAGGTTGCGGCGCAGCGCCTCGGAGAAGGTGATCGAGTCGAGCTTGCTCGCGGTGGGGTCGACCCGGGGGTCGGCGGTGTAGACCCCGTCCACGCCGTTCTTGCTCATCAGCACCACGTCGGCCCGGATCTCCAGCGCCCGCTGGGCGGCCACCGTGTCGGTGGAGAAGTACGGCATCCCCGCGCCAGCGCCGAAGATGACCACGCGGCCCTTCTCCAGGTGCCGGATCGCCCGCAACGGGATGTACGGCTCGGCGACCTGCGCCATGGTGATGGCGCTCTGCACCCGGGTCTCGATGCCTTCCTTCTCCAGGAAGTCCTGCAGGGCGAGGCAGTTCATCACGGTGCCCAGCATGCCCATGTAGTCGGCGCGGGCCCGGTCCATCCCACGCTTCTGCAGCTCCGCGCCGCGGAAGAAGTTGCCGCCACCGACCACCACGGAGACCTGCACGCCGCGGCGGACCACGGTGGCGATCTGCCGGGCGATGGCCTGGACGACGTCCGGGTCGACGCCGATCGCGCCGCCACCGAACACCTCACCGGAGAGCTTCAGCACCACCCGACGGGCGCGTCCGGGCGGCGGCGCCGTCGGATCCTCCACCGCCAGCGTCCGGTCACTCACAACCTGCGTCATCCGCCCCGCCCTTCCCCACGCGCACGCCCCGTGCGGCGCGTACCGCGAACCTGCCGCTGCCGACCCTATGTGACGAGGAGGCCGCGGTGCCTGTCACGTACACCGGCGGCCTCCTCCTCGACGTCTCCTGCCCACGGGCGCCCACGGCGCCCGGCGGCGGCTCAGGCCTGGCCGACCTCGAACCGCACGAAGCTGGTGACCTCGATGCCGGCCTCGGCCAGCATCTGCTTCACCGACTTCTTGTTGTCGGCCACGGACGCCTGCTCGACCAGGACGTAGTCCTTGAAGAAGGCGTTCACGCGACCCTCGACGATCTTCGGCAGGGCCGCCGCGGGCTTGTTCTCCTCGCGGGCGGTCTGCTCGGCGATGCGCCGCTCGGACTCGACGACCTCGGCCGGAACCTCGTCCCGGGTGAGGTACTTCGGCCGCATCGCGGCGATCTGCATGGCGACACCACGGGCGTCAGCGTCGCCCGCTTCGTCGCTCTTGCCGCTGTACGACACCAGCACACCGACGGCCGGCGGCAGGTCCTGGGCCTTGCGGTGCAGGTAGACCGCGGTGGTGCCCTCGACCTTGGCGAACCGGTTGAGCACCAGCTTCTCGCCGATCTTGACGGACTGCTCCTGGATCAGGTCGGCAACGACCTTGCCGTTCAGCTCGCTGGCGAGCAGCTCCTCGGCGTTGTTCACGCCGGAGCGCTCGCCGTGCTCGACCAGCTGCTGGGCCAGGGCGATGAACGACTCGGTCTTGGCCACGAAGTCGGTCTCGCAGTTGAGCTCGAGCAGCGCCTTGCCGGAGTGGGCGACCAGGCCGTTGGCGGCCGTACGGCCGGCCCGCTTGCCGACGTCCTTGGCGCCCTTGACGCGCAGGATCTCAATGGCCTTGTCGAAGTCGCCCTCGGCCTCGGTCAGCGCCTTCTTGCTGTCCATCATGCCGGCGCCGGTGAGGTCGCGGAGCTTCTTGACGTCCGCGGCGGTGAATTGGGACATGGCTCTCTCTTCGGTGTTGAGACGGCGTGTGGATGGTCAGAGGTGCCGGTTACCCGGAACCGGGCCGATCGTGCCCGGCGTACCGTCGCCGCCCGCCGCCCGTCCGGAAAAACGGACGACGGGGCAGCGACGGTGCGGTCACTCCGCGGCGGCGGTCGCCGGCTGCTCGGTGGCGGCCGGTGCCGGCTGCTCGGTGGCGGCCTGCGCCGGCTGCTCAGCGGCGGCCTGCGCCGGCTGCTCGGCCGGGGCGGCCGACTCGTCGGCCTTCTTCGGCTGCTCAAGCAGCTCGCGCTCCCACTCGGCCAGCGGCTCGTCGGTGGCGACACCCGGCTCGGGCTTCTCGTCGGTGCCCCGGCGGCGGCCGGAACGCGCGATGAGACCGTCCGCGACGGCGGCGGCGACGACCCTGGTCAGCAGCTCGGCCGAGCGGATCGCGTCGTCGTTGCCCGGGATCGGAAAGTCGACCTCGTCCGGGTCGCAGTTGGTGTCCAGCACAGCGATCACCGGGATGCCCAGCTTGCGGGCCTCGTCGACGGCGATGTGCTCCTTCTTGGTGTCGACGATCCAGACCGCAGCCGGCAGCTTCTGCATGTCCCGCAGACCACCCAGCGTGCGGGTCAGCTTGATCTTCTCGCGGGAGAGCTGCAGGGTCTCCTTCTTGGTGTACCCGGCGGCGGTGCCGCTCAGGTCACCCAGGGCCTCCAGCTCCTTCATCCGCTGAAGGCGCTTGTACACCGTCTGGAAGTTGGTCAGCATGCCACCGAGCCAGCGGTGGTTGACGTACGGCTGGCCGACGCGGGTCGCCTGCTCGGAGATCGCCTCCTGAGCCTGCTTCTTGGTGCCGACGAAGAGGATGCTGCCACCCTCGGCGACGGTCCCACGCACGAACTCGTACGCCTTCTCGATGTACTCGAGGGTCTGGCGCAGGTCGATGATGTAGATGCCGTTGCGCTCGGTCATGATGAAGCGCTTCATCTTCGGGTTCCAGCGCCGGGTCTGGTGCCCGAAGTGGACACCGCTCTCCAGCAGCTGGCGCATGGTCACGACGGCCATGGTGGGTACTCCTCAAGATCCCTGGTTGTCACGCCCGGCCGGTGGCCGGGCGTCCTGGCGCCTGGTCGCCGGCCATGGTGTTCCCGACCAAGATCGGGACCAGGGAGGCCGTCGCCCCACGACGATTCGTGGAGAGGGCGCGCGAGGTCGACCGCACGAGGCGGTCGCCAGTTGGCCAGTGTACGCCCCTGCCCGCCCGCCGGGCTGCCGGGTCAGCCGGCGGCGAGCGCGGCGGCGACGAAGAGCACCAGGCCGACGGTCAGGTACGCCGTCGGTGGGCGCAGCCAGCCCCGACCGTTGTCGGAGAGCGCCAGACCGCCGGTTCGTAGCCCGTACAGCCCGGTTGCGAAGATCGGCAGCCCGGCGACCAGGAACATGCCCACCACCACGTTCCCGGCGGACAGCGGGTCGCTGGTCACCCCGTCGAGCAGCACCCGCAGCGCCGGGATCTCGAAGATCAGCACCAGCAGGGCGAAGAGCACCGCCAGCGCCGGGCGGCGGGTGCGGTAGACGCCGTCGGCGGCTGGCGGGTACACCGGCGGCTCCGCCGCGGGCAGTTCACCGCCCCGGGGACCGACCGGCGGCATCGGGCCGGTCGGCATCTCCAGCGGGTGCGGCTGGTCGCCACCGCGGGCCGGGTCGACGATCGGGTACCCGCTGAGCGGGGCGGGACGAGTCTGGTCAGCGAGCGCACCGGCAGTCGGATCGCCGGCGGACGTCGCCTCGCGGGCGCCGGTCAACGACATCGGCTCCCGCGCGGCCGTCGGCGGCGAGCCCGTCGAAGCCGCATCCCGGGCCCGGCGACCGGGCAGCTCACCGGAGACCTCCGAGGGGTCGCGGTCCGCCCGCCACGAGCGGGCAGCACGGTAACCGTCGGCCTCCGGCCGGGCGTCACCCAGCGGGTCGACCGTCCCGAACCGCCCGGAGTCCGGTTCGGGCGCACCGGAGCGGCCCGGCTGGGCGCTGACAGCACCGAAACGCCCGGAGTCCGGTTCCGGAGCACCGAAGCGACCGGCGCCGGTGTCGTCGCCGTAGCGGCCCTCGTCGGCGCCGCGCTGATCGGGAACCCGGACCTCGTCGTCCCGGTACCGCGGTTCGCCCGCGCCACGCCACTCCGACTCGCCGTAGCCGCGACCCCGCTCGTCGGGATACCAGCGCGACTCCTGATCTTCCGGAAAGCTCCGTCGTTCGTCCACGTCCGGCACCGTATGCGACGGACTGCCGCCGCGCCATTTCAGCCCGGCGCCCGCCTCATCAGGACGCACGGTGCAGGATCGACGGCATCCACCACTGTGAGCGGTATACCTCAGAGTCATAACTATGCCTCTGCGGTATATCGGGTTCACGGCACATACCCTCCGCGAGGGCCTGCCAGGGCGGTGTTCCCCCATAGGACAGGGCAGGGTTGATCGGTTGGTCGTCCACAGGACGGCCGTTGTCCACAGGTGGCCGGCGTCGGGGTCGCGGCGTTCGGGCCTCGGCGGGCACGGTGCCGTCCATGACGAAGCGGAACCAGGCGGTCGGCGCGTACGGCGAGCGCTGTGCGACCCGGCACCTGATCGGGGCGGGGCTGCGCCCGGTCGCCCGAAACTGGCGCTGCCCGGCCGGAGAGATCGACATCATCGCCTGGGACGGGCCCGTGCTCGCCTTCTGCGAGGTGAAGACCCGCCGGGGCGACAGCTTCGGCACCCCGGCCGAGGCGGTGGTTCCCGCCAAGGCACGGCGGCTGCGCGGGCTCGCCGCGCGCTGGCTGGCCGAGACCGGGACGACCGCCGAGGAGGTGCGGTTCGACGTGCTCTCGGTGCGGTTGCCCGATGCCGGTCCGGCCCGGGTCGACCACCTCAGGGCGCGTTCTGAGATGCGCGCTCCGGGAGGTCGGGGGGCGACATGAGTTACGCGAAGGTGCTCTCGGTGGGGCTGGTCGGCGTCACCGGTCACCTGGTCGAGGTGGAGGCCGACCTCGCCGCCGGCCTGCCGGCGGTGGTGATCTCCGGGCTACCGGACACCGCCCTGCACGAGGCCCGCGACCGGGTCCGGGCCGCCGTGGTCTTCCCTGTCAAGTTCTTCTGTTCAGATTCTGCCTGTGCGACGCTCGCTTGGTCGGCGACGATCCTGACCTGCCCAGCCCGGCCGACCCCAGGCAGCCCACTGTGATGATCGCTTTCGTTTCCTGCATAACCAGCAACATGTGGACGATCACGCAGTGGCCTCACCATCCCTGCCGGCCCGCCCAACCAGCAGTGGCAGAACGAGGCGTGGCGGGCACTGCGCCCTCGGACGGCTGCAGCTGTCAGTCCGTCGCCTCCGAAGCGGGCTGCCGGTACTGGTAGACCTCGACGTCATCGAACCTGTCGGCGAGGACGTAGACTTGCTCAACCGTGGGCGTCGGAAAATCACTCGGCCCGACGTAGATGCCTGTCTGGGGCAGCTTGACCACCGCCGGCGGGCTCCCATCGGCCGTGACCTCCACTGGCATCAGTCGCCCGTCGACCGGACCACCCAGGAACCACGCCTCCACTGCCGCCATCCGATCATCATGCGCTCCCGGGTTGTTGGCATCGTCAGCGGCATCAACCACCATGATTCGAGGCGGAGGTTCGGCCATGGCGCAGCGCCGTGGTTCGTAACTCGCCGACACGAATCCGCTACGGACTTAGATCCACCTTGCCGTTGCTTCCAAGTCGGAGTTCTCGTCGGTCAAGGCAGGTGCAGGACCTCCGCAGGAACAAATTCCGGCTCACCAAAGTCGAAGCCCTTCAAAGCTTGACCGCGTTCCAATAGGCGCTCCACGTGCTCCTCATGGGCCTCTCTATCAAACAGAGTAACGGACTCACGAAACTTCTCACCAAAGGTGGGTGTCACTGCATCTAGCCGCACCGCAACCTCGTGAGCTAAAAGGTAGGCAGCAGAGTCTAGAGCGTTACCTCGGGCCGTGTTCTCAGGCCACCTCTCATTCGGATCCTGGATTGCGTTTAGGGCACCTCGCGCGCCAGTCCATCTCGATCGAACGTTGATGTGTGCAAACTCGCCTAGAGCGCGGGAAAGGACACCGAGCCTTTTCCAGCCGGCCGCTTCGACCCACCTGGCAGGTGAAGCTACGCCACCGCCGGCTTCAACGCGCGTAGCCCGTGCCGGCTTGATACGCCAAGCTCTCGCACGGCAGGTCTGCTCCAGCACGACCCGCACGCAGGTCATAGCCACGTCGGTGTCCTCAAGCCATAGCCAGAGAGCGGTATTCGAATCACGTCGATGCCCGCCGCGGTGAAGACCGTGTCGAAGGCGGCGGTGAACTTCGTGTCGCGATCGCGGAGCAGGAACCGGAGCCCGTCGGCGCGCTGGTCGAGGCTCACGAGCAGGTTCCGTGCTTGCTGAGTGACCCAGGTGCCGGTCGGGTGTGCGGTGACACCGACGACGTGGACGTGGCGCGTGGCGAGCTCGATGAAGAACAGTACGTAGATCCGTTTCAGGAACACGGTGTCGACGGTGAAGAAGTCGCAGGCCAAGATGGTGCGCGCCTGAGCGGTCAGGAACTGCGTCCAGGTCGGTCCCGTCCGGCGGGGCGCCGGGTCGACGCCGGCCTGGTGCAGGATCTTCCATACCGTGCTGGCCGCGAGCCGGTGGCCCAGACGAGCGAGCTCACCCTGCACCCGGCGATGCCCCCAAGTCGGGTTCTCCACGGCCAGACGCAGGACCAGTTCCCGGATCTCGCGGTCTACGGGTGGCCGGCCGGGTCGCGCGTGTGGGTAGGTCCAATGTCGTGCGATCAGCTGTCGATGCCAGCGCAGCAGGGTCGCCGGGGTGACGAAGAACGCCGCCCAGTGTTGCCGAGGCAGCAGCCGCGACAACGCCGCCAGCACCACCCGGTCCGCGGGCTGGAGATCGGGTCGGTGCACCTACCGGCGCAGCACCGCCACCTAATGCCGTAAGACCAGAAGTTCGACGACGTCCTTCGCGCCGCCGTCCCGGGCGAGCTGGGTCAGCATCTGCAGGATCTGACGCAGGAGCAGGTACACCAGCGAGGCGGCCATACCTTGGATCGTCGCCGCCCTGATTAGGCCGACCTCGCACAAAGCCACACGTCACAGCCACCGAACCGAATTTACGAACCCAACAGGTCATCGACCCGCCTACGGTGACAGCCCAACGGATGCGCCGGCTGGTACATGGGCCGCTCGGGTAGCAGCGCGGCGAACTGGACCCACAACGGCTCGATCAGCCACGCTGGGGTGGCAGGCACAGAACCTCCCGTGAACACGAAGCGTCAGCAACTTCATGATCGCCAGTTCTGTGCCTGCACTCGTTCAGACACGCCAGCCAGCCCCACCATTCCGCGCGACCTCTAAGAGGGCATCTTGATCAGGTCGGCGTCGGTGTGTCCGCTTCGGGTTGATCGTCACGCCAGGATGGCGTCGCTTCGTGGGTGAGGCGCCGGCT